>NZ_JBSGVT010000007.1:0-329966 GCF_053608585.1 Rhodococcus sp. NPDC055024 | reverse complement strand
CGATCGCTTCGAGCGATCGGCCCCGATTTCTGTCGTTCGATATAGGGCAAGCTCAGCGTGGGTGAATCCGGAACTCGACGCCGCCGAGACTCAGACCGGGCTCGACGGCAGACGCGCCGCTCGACGCCGCCAGATCGATTGCACTGAGCATCGACCGCTCCCCCGGAACGAACGACACGACGCGCGATCCCAGCGTGATCGAGAGTGTTTGCCTCGAAACCGGTTTCTTTCCGAACACCTCGGCCCACAGTGCCGCCGTCTTGGCCGGATCGGGAGAGGACACGTCGACGCCGAGGATGTCGTCGACCCATGGATCGACCGAAACCTCCTTCTCCGTCTCATCCCAGAACCACTCGTCGGCGTCGGGAATCTCGTCGAGTTCTACGAGCAGTCCGAGATCACCGGGATGGAGCTGGACGATCCGGTGACCGTAGGCCTCGAGATCGGCCACTGTCCGAACATCGGCCGCAACTGCACGTTCCAGATAGGGCTCGATGTTCGATACCTGGATCGAGAGTGCATAACCGCCCTCCCCTCCGCCCTTTCGGATCCATCTCGCCAGCGAGACAGTCTCGTCGAGCGGTGCGACGATCTCCAGAAAGGCTTGCGGCCCGACGGCCAGGGTCTCGTCGGCCAAACCGATGTCTTCGAGCAGCGGATCCGCGAATCCGGCAGCGAGATTCAGCGCTTCACGTAGTTGCCGACCGGTCTTCTCCAGGTCTCGTGCGCCGATCACCACCTGCCGCAAGATCTCCCAGGAGCCCGAGTCGGGCGTGGCCGTCAGAATCCGACCGCTTCGGCTGCGGTGTCGGCACTCTGCCAGCGTCGGAGCTCGGCCCCCGGAGCCCACGTCGAGTGCGTACCACTCGAAATCCTCTCGGGAAGGCGAAGTTTGCACAGAGGACCGTCTCCGACGCGGGCGGCGTCGAAGATCAGGCAGTAGGACGCATCCTCGTTCATGTCAGTGGTCAACGTGATGAGATAGCCGTCGTCTTCAGCGGTACCACCCACGCGCGGCGCCATCGAAGTCTCGCTGCCGTACACACCGTCACCGAAGGAGAAACGTTCCTCGTTGCCCGTCAGCAGGTCGTGTTTGACCAATCCGTCGAAAAGGAACCACGACGGCTTACCCGAAGCTGCGTATGCGTACCGGTATTTCTCGCCCGCGAAATTCCCGTTCATCATGCCGAATTCGGTGATCGAGTCACTGAGCTGCTCTTCACGCGTAGCTCCGGTGACCAGATTCAATCGCCAGCGGTGCAGCCGGGTCTGCATGCGATCGAGAGCGAGGAAGCGGAAGGCGCGTTCCCATTGATTGCCCATGCCGTTGTCCGACGGCTCCGGATCACCTTGGTAGAAACCGTCGAGAACTATTTCGTCACCCTCTTCGTAGGCGTTCACGAAGTGCAGGACGTAGGTCGGATCGGCCTCGAACCACTTGATGTCAGCGGTGTTTCCGCGGCGTGGGATGACTCCGAGACGCAGCGGGATTTCGGGATGGAAATTCGCGACGTGCGCGCCCTTCTCGAGCAGAACCGGATCCCAGAACAGGGGGCAATCGTTGAGGATCGCGTAGTTCTCCGTGAAGGCCATGTCGTGCGGCAAGCGCGGACCTGGAAGTGGGACATCGACGTAGTGGACCAACTCGTTGGCCGAGTCCACGACGCCGTAATGCATGTACGGCACTTCCTTGCTGTAGTTGAAGAACAGCATTTCTCCGGTTTTGTCGTCCACCTTCGGGTGCGCGGACACACCCCATTCGAAGGGGAACTTGCCGTTCCAGCTTTCCTTTCCGAGTGTCTCCGCCGACATCGGATCGAGGCGGTACAGATCCCCACACTGGTAGAAGCTGGTGAGAGCGGTTCCCCGGTGAACTACGACGTCGGTGCTGGACGCGTCCTTCATCCGGGTGCGTGCACCTTTGCCTCCCTCGGGGCGACTGAGTTTGGGAGACTCGGCGAGCCCTGCCCACAACGCAGCGCCGGCATCCTGCTCGGCCGCCAAGCCGTCCGTACGCACGAATCGGTTGCGGTAGAACGACTCTCCGTCGCGGAAGCCCACGATGTGAATCATGCCGTCGCCGTCGAAGGGGTGATATGCCTTCATCGAGGGATGAAGCGGATTCTCGGTATTTCGCAGGTAGACACCGTCGAGGTCTTTCGGAACCTCTCCGAACACAACTTCGAGGTTGTCCGCTTTGAACTCGGTGGTCTGCGGTTGCCACGGACCGGTGCGATACGGGTGATCGTCATCGGCGGGAAGGGTGGACAACAACTTGCCTACGATTTCGACGTCCATGGATTTCTCTTTTCGACTGATGGGGAAAGGCTTGGCTGCAATTCAGGAAACGGCGTCGACGACAAAACTGACGGTGGTGGCCGTACTTCCGCCGAAGTTGAGCGTCGCAAACCGGTGTGCGCCCTCGACTTGGAAGCCGCCGGCCGTTCCCGTCACCTGATGGGCCGCATCGAGAAGCATGCGGACACCGCTGGCACCCACCGGATGACCGCCGCCGATCAGACCACCGCTCGGGTTGATCGGCAGCTTGCCGCCCATGGCGATGTCTCCACTCTCGATGGCTTTCCAGGACTCACCAGGCGCCGTCAGACCGATGTGGTCGATCGCGAGATACTCACTCGCGGTGAAACAATCATGTGTTTCGATCCCGTCTATCCCGGTCAGATCGACTCCGGCCCGGGAGAAGGCGTCCATCACCGCATCCCGAACGTGTGGCATCACGTAGGGATTCTCCGCGTCACGCGCCAGTTTCTGTTCGAGGCCTAAACCGACGGTGCGGTGGCCCCAGCCCGCGATCTGAGCCAGAGGGGTCGCCGCGGCACCAGGGTGCTCACGAAGGTACTTGTCCGTCACCAGCACCACCCCGGCACCACCGTCGGTCACCTGACTGCAATCGAATCGTCGAACACCACCTTCCACAACAGGATTGGTGGTGTCGTCACCACCCGCATTTCCGAGCAGATCGGGCACCGACCAACCGCGTGTCTGTGCGTTGGGGTTGTTCTTCGCGTTCGAGAAGTTGATCTGCGAGATCGCGCGAAGGTGAGATTCGTCGATCCCGTAACGGCGCCCGTACTCCTTCGACACACGATCGAACATGTACGGCCACATGAATTTTGCTTCCCGACCTTCATGTCCTACCCAGGCTGCGGCACCAAGGTGACCCGCTGCGTCGTCACCCGGAACTGTCTTCTCCAGCTCGATACCCATCACTAGAGCGGCGTCGTAATTGCCGGCACGCAGGTCTGCCATTGCGGCGAGGACCGCGATACTGCCCGATGCGCATGCCGCCTCGTGTCTGGACGAGGGCACACCCCAGAGTTCCGGATGGACGGTGGCGGGCATCGCACCCAGCTGACCTTGGCCGGCAAACAACTGGCCGAAGGCATTACCGACGTGAATCACCTCGATGTCGGTGGCAGGAACCTTCGCCGCGGCCAGCGTGTGGTTCACCACCTCTTCGGCAAGGTTCGCGAAATCGAGTTCTTCACGGGTGAAGTTTCGTGCGAAGTCGGATTGGTACCCGCCGAGAATCCAAATGTTCGAAACAGTCATGACCTCTCCCCTTGCCGATCCGGCCTCGGTGACGTCACCGAGATACCCGTGTATCGGCGGTTGTAATTTCATCGCAACCGTACTACAACTAGCAGAGTAACTCTACTAATTGAAGGGTTGAAAATGACTGATGCTTTTGTCCTCGACTATGTGCGCACGCCGCGCGGTCGAGCATCGGCGCGAGGCGCCCTCCACGAACACAGCCCCGTGGATCTTGTGGTCCACCTGGCCAAGGCTCTGCAGGGTCGAACAAACCTCGCCGCAGAACAGATCGACGACGTAGTTCTCGGTTGCGCATCACAGGTGGACGAGCAGGGCGCGAACATCGCGAGAACTGCCGCACTGCTGGCAGGTTGGGGCGACTCCGTTCCTGGAGCGACTCTCAACCGATTCTGCGCATCCGGAGTCGACGCAGTCGGCCAGAGCGCAGCCCGCATCCGTAGCGACGATGTTTCCCTCGTCGTGGCTGGCGGTGTCGAAAGCGTCTCCCGCACCCCGATGTTCAGTGATCGCGGACCGCTGTGGACCGACCCGGCGACTATCGCGCAGATCGGCTCCATCCATATGGGTGTTGCCGCCGACTTGAATGCCACGATCGAGGGATACTCCCGCGACGAGTTGGATGCCTACGGCGTCGAAACCCAGCACAAGGCTGCCGAAGCGTGGCGCAACGGGGCGTTCGAGCGGTCGGTTGTACCTGTTCCCGGAAGAAACGGTGAGGCGGGAATCGCGCACGACGAACTGGTCAGGGCAGACACGAGCGCAGAGGGACTCGCCGCACTTCCGGCCGCATTCGAAGGACTCGGCGCCGGAGGTCAGGACGCTCTCGCGCTCGCCGCGTACCCAGAGGTCGGAAAGATCGAACACCTGCACACCGTCGGATCCTCTCCCGCCATGGCCGACGGAGCGGCACTCCTGCTCCTCGGGTCCGAGAAAGCCGCTGCCCGAGCCGGTTTGACACCTCGCGCACGGATCATCGGGTCCGCGTCGACATCGGTGAATCCGGTTCTCATGCTCACGGCAGGTCAGAGCGCCGTGGAGGCCGTCATCGCGCGAGCCGGACTGCGTCCGCAGGACATCGACGTGTTCGAGTTCGCGGAAGCCTTCTCCGCGCTCTGCCTGCGGTTCCGTCGCGATCTCGACGCCGGGCCGGACCGGATGAACCCCAACGGCGGAACGATGGCGATGGGCCATGCCTTCGGCGCTACCGGAGCAATTCTCGTGGGCGCGTGCGTCGACGAACTGGTTCGAAGCGACGGGCGATACGGCGTGGCCGCGGTCAGTGGCGCCGCAGGCGTCGGAGTTGCCGTGCTCGTCGAACGGATCGCCTCATGACCGCCAGTGCACTCTCCGGTCGCGTTGCCGTCGTCACCGGAGGTGGCAAGGGCCTCGGCCGTGCCGTCGCGCTGCATCTGGCAAGCCGAGGCGTCACGGTGATCGTCAACAATCGAAATCGCACACTCGATTCGAGCGGCCGAGGCCCCGCAGATCAGGTTGTCGACGAAATCCTCGAATCTGGTGGACAGGCCGTCGCCAACCACGACGACGTCACCGACCCCGACGTCGGCCGAAAGTTGGTGGACGACGCTCTCACTCGGTTCGGACGACTCGATTTCTGCATCACCAGCGCCGCGGTCAGCGGTCCGCAGATGCTCCACCGCACCACTGCCGAGAACCTCAGTACCGTCATCACGACAAACGTCGTCGGGACCGCACTGGTTGCAGCCGAAGCCTCCCGCGTGATGCGCGAAGCCGGGTTCGGACGCATCGTGATGATTGCCTCGACCGCCGGACTGCACGGTGAGCCCACCGTATCTGCTTACGCCGCAAGCAAGGGAGCCGTGATCGCCCTGGGCCGCACCGCAGCGGCAGAAGGTGCGAACCGCAACGTCTTCACCAATGTCCTTCTTCCCTACGCCACTACGCAGATGACCGAATCCGGAATGAACCCCGAATTCATCGACATCATGGGAGCCGACTTGGTCGCACCGGTTATCACCGCCCTTGTCGATCCCGAGTCCACTACCAACGGTCAGGTGATCGTCACGGCAGGCAACGGCGTGCGTTCGGCCGACGCCGTCGAGGGCTCGACCGAATTCTTGCCTACCACCACCGAACTCGATGCCACGGCGCTCGATGCACTGCTCGTAGCCAGTCGACTCGGCACACCTCACACCTATCCGAGCGCACAGGAAGCCTTCGCGGACTTCGCTTCCGAACTGCTCGACCACCACAATCGGAAGGCGCACGCATGACCGACATCCCACTGGGCGATCTAGCGCTGAACTTCGGAGTGAGTGCACTCGCCGTACTCCTCTTCATCGCCGCAGTGATGGCCGTCGCCATCCGAATGAACAATCACTCGATCATCGATATCTGTTGGGGGCCAGGCTTCGCCGTCGTCGCCGTCGTCTCGTACCTGACGTCCATCGGATCGGAAGGAAACGATCCGCGTCGCCTCGTTGTCCTTGCACTGACCGTGGTGTGGGGGATGCGACTGGGGTTGTACATCGGCTTCCGAAACCGGGGGCACGGGCAGGACAAGCGCTACACTGCCCTGCTCAAACATCAACAGGGACCGTTGGTTCCGTTCCTGATTCGGAAGATCTACGGACTCCAAGGCGTCCTCATTCTCGTGGTGTCGCTGCCCGTCCAGTTCGCGATGTACGAGTTTCGTGCCCTCGGCGTCGTCGGCGCGATCGGTATCGCCGTCTGGGCCATCGGCTTCGCCTTCGAATCGGTTGGCGACTACCAACTTTCCCACTTCAAGGCTGATCCTGCCAATACCGGAAAGGTGATGGATCGTGGATTGTGGGCCTGGACTCGGCACCCCAACTACTTCGGCGATGCGTGCGTCTGGGTCGGATTGTTCCTCCTCGCACTCGGTGATCCACTGGCGCTGATCACGATCATCTCGCCGATCGTGATGATCAAACTGCTGGTGAGCTACAGCGGTAAGGCGTTGCTCGAACGTGGCATGCGCAAGAGCAAGGGACAGGCTTACGACGATTACGTCGCCCGGACCAGCGGATTCTTTCCCCGTCCGCCCCGCCCGGCACGAAACCACGCGTCATGACCGCCCCCACGAGTGGCCTCGCCGACGTCTTCGACCTGGAATCGACCGGCCCGGACCGGTGGCAAGGGTCGAACGACGGTGTTCGGCTTCCTCAGTTGTTCGGCGGCCAACTGGTCGCGCAGTCGATTCTCGCGGCCGGACACACGGTCACCGACGGCAAAGCGATCAGTTCCGTCCACACGCACTTCCTGCGCCCCGGGTCGACGAAGTGCGCGACCGAGTTCTCGGTGGATCGTCTTCGCGACGGAAAGCGCTTGTCCACCAGAGGCGTCGACGTCCACCAGGGCGGACGACTGGTCTGCCGTTCGACGGTCTCGGCCTCCTCGATCGACGAGGGCATCACTCACAGTCGAGCCGTCCCCGCAGCACTCCCACCCGAAGAGTGCGTGACGTTGCAAGAGTTGGCCGAGGCGGACGGCGGGTTGGGAGAAGTATGGGAGGAGTTCTCCGCCATCGAGATTCGTGTGTCCCCACTCGATTCGCAGTCCCCCACGACACATTCGGCGGCGCCTCCGCGCAACATCTGGATGCGTTCGGCGCAGCGACTGAGCGAAGATCCACTGATTCACGTCGCTGCTCTTGCTTATGCCAGTGATTTGATGCTGATGGCCACCGCTTTGACTCCGCATGGATACGACATCGGGCAGGAGCACTCGCTCGACACCGATTGGACGGGAGTGTCCCTCGATCACACGATGTGGTTTCAGCGCCCCGTGCGAGCGGACGAGTGGCTGCTCTTCGAGCATTCGACCCCCACAGCTCATGCCGGCAGAGCGGTCGTGAATGCCGCGGTCTTCGATCCATCCGGACTCCAGATCTGCCAGATCACTCAGGAAGCGTTACTCATTGCCCGTACCGAGTGATTCCCGACTCTTTCTGCAGACCACTAGGTACGCTCTCGCGGTGCGGCTGGGTTCACGGCCTATGATTTCGGGGTGGTACGAGTGAATGCAACCGACTCTTCGACACCCACCGCGTCGGCGGGCGTCACCGAGTTGCCCGCAGGCGGACCCAACGCACTGGCCGTCACGCTCGGGTTGTTGGGGGACGAGTGGAACCTCTGGATTCTGCGGTTCGCCCTGTTGGGGTCGCGGCGCTACAACGACTGGCTGGCACTGGGGGGAATCTCCAACTCCGTGTTGTCAGCACGGTTGGCAATCCTGACGGCAGGCGGAATGCTCGAGCGTCGTGAGTATCAGCAGAACCCGCCACGGCACGAGTACTCGGTCACTCGCAAAGGGCAGTCGATCTGGCCCGTCCTCATCACCATGTGGTCGTGGGAGAAGCAGTGGGCGCCCAATGAAACCGCGCCGCTACCACCACTGCGACACAGCACATGCGGAAACGACTTCACCCCGATCCTGCGTTGCAAGGAGTGCGGCGAGGACGTGGACGTGCGGTCTCTGGACTCCGAAATGGGCCCGAGTGGCGACTTCTCACGCAGTGTCCCCGAAGCAACATCGCGGCGACGCTCCACCAAGTCCGAACGCCGACCGGAGATTCTGGCTCACACGATGGAACTCGTCGGCAATCGCTGGTCAGCGGCGATCATCGGTGCGGCATTCCGAGGCGCGCGCCGGTACGGAGAGTTCGCCGAGATCACCGGCGCGCCACCGGCGATAGTCGCGGATCGTTTGAAGCACCTCACCGAGATCGGTGTGATGGAAACGCGGCCGCTTCCGGATCGTCCCCAGTGGTCGGAGTATCGACTCACCGCCAAGGGGACGGCCTACTTCCCTGTCGTGATGTGCATGATCTCCTGGGGTCAGCGTTGGTTCAGATCCGCGGACGGCCCGGACATCGTTCTCCATCACAAAGCTTGCAGTAAGCGATTCGAAGCAAGGCTCGGGTGCAGTGTGTGCGGTGAGGAATTGAGGTCTTCGGACATCGAGGCGATCGACCTCACCACCTCGGTCCACGTACCCGGGTCCGGCTGGTCCTGAAGTCCCCGCTCAGCCGGCAGTGCGGATCCGGTCGAAACTCCGGCCTCGGTGTTCGAGCGGCAACCTGTCCCCTCGCCCGAACAGTTTGTTGCGCAGCGTTCCCTCGTCGTAGCCGCTCTGGTAGGCACCTCGTTTGGTCAGCTCCGGAATCACATGCTCCACAATGTCTTCGAAGGTTCCAGGAGTCACCGCGTACGCGAGATTGAAACCGTCGACGTCGGTCTCGGACACCCACTCCTGCAACTCGTCCGCGACCTCCGCGCCGGATCCGACAACGATCGGGCCGAGCCCGCCGATACCCGCCCACTCAGCAATGTCCCCCACCGTCCATTCACGGCCCTTCTCGTCGGCCTGACGAAACGATGCGACCGCGGATTGAATGGCATTGCTTTCGACGTTTCCGATCGGCTCGTCGGCTCGGTATCCGGAGAGGTCGATTCCCATCCACCCCGAGGTGAAAACGAGTGCACCTTCACTACTCGCGTAGCTGCGGTAGTCCTCGAGCTTCGCCTGGGCCAACTCGGGGGTTCGGTCGGTGATGATCGTCAACAGTGTGTAGATCCGGGCCGAGTACGGATCGCGGCCCACCTTCGTCAGCTCGTCTCGGATTCGGGTGACGGTGTCTTTGAGAATCGCCTTGGTCGGCGCACCGACAAAAATCGCCTCGGCATTCTCGGCGGCGAAGCGAACCCCGCGAGGCGACGCGCCGGCCTGGAAGATGACCGGCGTCCGCTGCGGAGAAGGTTCGGAGATGTGGATGCCCGGAACCGTGAAGTGCTTGCCTTCGTGCTCGATCGGATGAACCTTGGAGGGGTCCGTGTAGACCCCGGTGCTTCTGTCCCGCACCACCGCATCGTCTTCCCACGACGTTTCCCACAACTTGTAGAGAACTTCGAGGTACTCGTCCGCATGGTCGTAGCGATCGTCGTGCTGGAGTTGGTCGTCCTCGCCCATGTTCCGTGCGGCCGACGGGAGGTATCCGGTGACCACGTTCCACCCGATTCGCCCGTTCGTCAGGTGATCGAGGGTGCTCAAGCGCCGCGCGAACGGGTATGGATGCTCGAAAGCTGTACCAGCGGTGATCCCGAAGCCCAAGTGCTCGGTAACGGCAGCCATCGCCGACGCCAGCAGCAGTGGGTCCGAGACCGGCACCTGCGCGCCTTGCCGCAGCGCTGCGTCGTGGTTCCCGCCATAGACGTCGTACGTTCCCAACACGTCGGCCAGGAACAGCCCGTCGAATCGTCCACGCTCGAGGAGCTTCGCCAATTCCGTCCAGTACGTCAGATCCGTGTACCTGGACGACTGGTCCTCGGGGTGGCGCCACAGACCTGGCGATTGGTGGGCGACGCAGTTCATGGCAAAGGCGTTGAAGCGGATTCTGCGGGTCATTCCCGCACCATGCCGCGCCTGCTCGGCGGTGACCACCATTGCGATCAGTGCGATCGGTTCGGCCGGCACCTTGCACGCGATAACACCGTCGACTTCGCCACCGCGTCGGCGGGCCGCTACACTGGCTAGCGCAGCTGTGACGTCTGGGGCTTCGTGCCGACAGGTCGAGCAGATGCAACGGCAGTATCGGGAAGCGAAAACCCCCGCAGCACAGGGTTTTCAGCGCTTGTCGGTATGCTCCCCGCCCTCGTAGCTCAGGGGATAGAGCATTCCTCTCCTAAAGGAAGGGTCGCAGGTTCGAATCCTGCCGAGGGCACCAGGTGGGACTCTCCCCACACCGGCGCGACCAACGTGCCATTCTTGAATTCATGACGATGCCTCACTCCACGACTACTCCCCCGAAGAACATGTCGTTGATCCCGGGTGGAACGTACTGGATGGGCTCCGAAGACTTCTATCCCGAAGAACGCCCAGTTCACCAGGTCACAGTCGACGGATTCTGGATGGACACGACGGCGGTGACGGTCGCCGAGTTCCGACGCTTCGTGAAGGCAACCGGCCACGTCACCACTGCGGAAATCGCCCCGGATCCTGCCGACTATCCCGATGCCGATCCAGCCCTCCTCGTTCCGGGATCGTTGGTCTTCAATTCGCCACCCGGCCCGGTCTCACTCGACGACTACACCCAGTGGTGGTCGTTCACCCCCGGCGCCGATTGGCGCCATCCCGAGGGCGCCGACAGCAACATCGGGGGACGTGAACGGCACCCCGTCACCCACGTGTCGTACTTCGACGCCCAGGCCTACGCCGCGTGGGCCGGCAAGGAACTCCCGACCGAGGCCGAGTGGGAGTTTGCCGCCCGTGGTGGACTCGATCGCCAGGCCTACGTGTGGGGCGATCACGACTCACCGGGAGGGCGGCCCGGTGGCAATGTCTGGCAAGGCCAGTTCCCCTGGGAGAACCTGCTCGAGGACGGGTACGAGCGCACCGCGCCGGTCGGAAAGTTCCGGCCCAACGGCTACGGGCTGCTCGACATGGCCGGGAACGTGTGGGAATGGACGGCGGATCATTACACGTCCGACCACGCCCACGGTTCGAAGAATGTCGCGCCTGCCTCTTCGTGCTGCATTCCGCGCAATCCCCGCGCGGAGTTCGCCACCGAGGTCTTGGCTGGCGAACCCTACGCACGACGGGTGATCAAGGGTGGCTCACATCTGTGTGCGCCGAACTACTGCTTGCGGTACCGCCCTGCCGCGCGGCAGGGCGAGTCCGAAGAGTCCTCGACCTGCCACGTCGGCTTTCGGTGCATCATCCGCATTCCGCAGACGTAGATCAGAAGGGCACGTCTCCGAGGATTGCCACCCGCTCCATCACGCGGCGATGAGGGAAGTAGTCGCTCGCCGCATAGTGCTGTGTCGCCCGGTTGTCCCAGAATGCAATGGAATTCGGCGCCCACTTGAAACGGCACTGGAAGTCCGGGACCTTGACCTGCGCGAACAACAGGTTGAGCAGATCGTTGCCTTCGGCAGGATCCATGTCCGGAATGTGGGTGGTGAAGAGGCTGTTGACGAACAGCGTCTTACGCCCGGTTTCCGGATGCTTACGGACCATCGGATGCAGAACCGGTGGGTACTGCTCCTTCATCTGCTCCAACTTCTCCGGGCTCATACCGCGTCCGAAGGACGGCACGAAATCGTGGATGGCGTCCTTGCCCTCGATCAAGTCCTTGATCTCGTCCGGGAGGCAGTCGAAAGCATTTCCCATATCTGCCCACAACGTGTCACCGCCGGCCGGCGGCACGTCGATCGCTCGAAGGACCGAACCGAGCGGCGGTGCCTTGGTCCAGGTGACGTCGACGTGCCAGATGTTCTCGGTGCCTGGACTGTCTTCTCCGCGTTCGAATCTGACGACGGCCGGGACCTCTCCCTGCGGGAGAAGCGGATGAATCTCGAGTTCGCCCCAATGGGCGGCGAAGTCACGATGATTCAGACTCGAAATCGGCTGGTCGCGGAAGAAGACCACCTTCCATTCGAGTAGGGCCCGACGTAGATCCTCGATCTGATCCTCCGATGGATCACGTAAGTCGATATCGCTGATCTCGGCACCGATGAACGGTGTGACGGGAGTCAGAGTGAACCGCTCGTACGGGTTCGATTCAACGCCTTCCGGATTTCGCCGCATTCCGCGTGGCCCGAATTCGATTGTGTGATTGCCGATTTGAACTGTGCGTGATGATGTAAGGGTCGCCATCATATGACTCCGTCCTGTCGTGTCCTGAAGGGTCACACGTCAGTCGACGCGTGCACCCGTTGTGCTCGTGTGCGCTTGTGTGTGCTTTGGGGTGCAGTCAGGGCTCCCACCGCGAGATCGACCAGATGGTCCACCGTCGTATCGAAATCCGCCTGCACAACCGGATTTTCGTCTTGGCGGCGCTGCTCGAATATGGCCAGCGCGGACACACTCATGTTGAACGACAGGTCGATCCGTTCGACCGCGACGCGGCGGGGCAGATGCGGCAAGGCCCTCGTCAGTCTGCCGACAACTTCGTTGATCCCCTCGCTGACCTCGCGGAACTCGGCGCTCTGTGTATCCACCGACGGAGAGATTCTGGCAATGAACCTCGCATAGTTGGAACCGTCGACCGTCGCCATGAAATCGGCCAGCGGATACAGAAAAGCTTCGACCAACGCGCGGACCAGGTCAGTCCGCCCATTGGCGTCGATGTCGTCGAGATACGTCAGTCGCGCTGCATTGATCTGATCCATCCGATGGCGGAATACTGCCAGCACCAAACCGTCTCGCCCACCGAAGTGATATTGAACCGCAGAGTTGTTTCGCTGCCCGGCCGCACTCGCCACGTCCCTCATGGACACTTCGTGAATACCTTGCTCGGCGAACATCCGCTCGGCGACGGCGATCATGGCGTTCTTGGCATCCAACGAGGCGGGCATGCACCGACCATATAAGTCACTGTCTTAATTCCGCAAGCCCCAACCCCTGTGCGCGATGAAGGAGTGCAGGGACTCCTTAACCACTCACGGGGGTGATTGTCCCAGTCAGCGAGACTTACGGCGTCAACGGAATCCGGGCCGATACGCTTACAAATTAAGACGACTGCTTAATCGACCCGGTTTTGCACACGCCAAGGAGCCTGCTGGTGAATCGCCATTCCATCCCGATCATCCCCGAGACGCCGAACGTCGCGGCCGCCGTGTACTACCCCGATCAGAATCCCCCGTACACCCGCCCGGAACCGCTTCGCCCACCCGCCGGTGCGCCGAACGTGCTGCTGATCATGATCGACGACGTCGGATTCGGGGCGCCCTCTGCCTTCGGCGGTCCGTGCCGCACACCCACCGCCGAGCGTTTGGCCGAGACCGGCGTGAAATACAGCCGATTCCATACCACCGCTCTGTGCTCACCGACGCGCGCTGCCACGTTGACCGGGCGCAATCACCACAGTGTCGGCATGGGAGTCATCTCCGAAATGGCTAACGCTGCACCGGGATACAACGGGACCAGGCCCGCTTCCGCAGCGACAGTTGCCCGCGTCTTGCAGGGGAACGGCTATGCGACGGGCGCTTTCGGCAAGATGCACCAGACCCCGACGTGGGAGACAACCGCCGCCGGGCCGTTCGATCGTTGGCCGGTCCGTGAGGGTTTCGACAAGTTCTACGGTTTCCTCGGCGCCGAGTCCGACCAGTTCACGCCAGTGCTCTACGAGGACTTCACCATGGTGGACTTGCCGAAGACACCACAGGAGGGATACCACCTGTCCGAGGACCTGGTCGACCACGCGATCGAATGGGTCGAGGGCATCAATACGATGGACCCCGACAAGCCGTGGTTCTGCTATCTCCCCTTCGGCGCTTGCCATGCCCCACTTCAGGTTCCGGACAGCTACCTGGACAGGTACGTCGGCGAATTCGATCACGGATGGGATCGCCAACGCGAGATCACCCTCGAAAAGCAGAAGGAACTGGGCGTCGTCGCTCCTGATACCGAGTTGGCCCCGTGGGCTCCGGGGCTCCCGCACTGGGACGAACTCGACGACGACCAGAAGAAGGTTTCGGCCCGTCTGATGGAGTTGTACGCGGCGTTCCTCGAGCACACCGACGACGAGGTCGGCAGGCTCGTCGACCGGTTGCAGGATATGGGCGTCCTCGACAACACCCTGGTGCTCTACATGATGGGTGACAACGGCGCTTCCGCGGAGGGCGGAATGGAGGGCTCGTTCAACTACCTCGCCGGTCTCAACGGTTACAGGAGTGCGACATCCGACGTGCTGGCGCGCTACGACGAATTGGGGACCGAAACCAGCTACCCACACTATCCGGCGTCGTGGGCTCTGGCCCTCGACACCCCGTACCAGTGGGCCAAGCAGGTTGCGTCCCATTACGGCGGTACCCGAAACGGCCTGATCGCCCACTGGCCCAAGGGGATCGACAAGCCCGGAATCAGGGAACAGTGGCATCACTGCGTCGATATCACGCCGACAATACTGCAAGCTGCCGGAATTCCGGCGCCGACCAGCGTCGACGGCGTCACCCAGAAACCGATGGAGGGTGTGGCGATGAACTACACCTTCACCGAGCCCGACGCCGAAGAGCGCCACACCACACAGTATTTCGAGATCTTCGGCAATCGCGGAATCTACGATCACGGCTGGACCGCGGTCACCGCGCACCGCGCACCCTGGCTGATGGCGACTCACGGCCTCGAGCTCACCCCGATGAGCGAAGACCGTTGGGAGCTGTACGACACATCGGTCGACTGGTCGCAGGCCCGCGATCTTGCAGACGAGCATCCCGAGATCCTTGCCAGGCTCAAGGACAAGTTCCTCGTCGAGGCCGCCAAATATCAAGTACTGCCGCTGGACGACAGAACGGTCGGCCGTCACGCCACCGCGGAATCACGACCACCACATCCGATGATGGGCCGCAAGACCCTCACGCTGTACCCGCACATGAACGGCCTGGTCGAGAAGGCTGCACCGACGTTCTTCAACCGCTCGTACACGCTGACCGCGAGTCTGGGGAGCGTCGCCGACGGCATGCTGGTCAGCCTGGGCGGCCGGTTCGGCGGATTCGCTTTGTACATAATCGATTCCGTCCCGGTCTACTGCTATAACTTCAGCGGTGGAGGCCGAACCTACGTTCGCGGACCGGGTCAGCTGAGTGCCGACGCCAGCGAGCTGTCCATTCACTTCGAGTACGACGGCGGCGGAATCGGCAAGGGCGGAATCGCCACCCTGAGCGTTGACGGCGAGGTGGTCTCCGAGGGACGGATCGAGAAGACCACGCGGGCGATCTTCAGCATGAACGAACAGCTCGACGTCGGCATCAACCGGGGAAGCCCGGTCTCGGAGGAGTTCGCCGAGCACGGCACCTTCCGTTACGGCGGCACGTTGCACAGCCTGACCATCGACTTGCGCTCCACCCGCGACGTGGTGTCCGCGGCGGAACGGGAGAAAATCTCACTCGCCGTGCACTGATCGAACAGGCGACGCTCGCCGATTGTGCAGCCGCGCGCTATATCTGCCGCGCGGCTGCACAATCGCTCTGCGTCTATCCGACCGTGTACATCTGCAGGCATGGCCCCACTGGGCGAGTCTCCACGATGTCGCGGGCCTTCTCACGCGCCGCGTTGAACTCCCAGGGCGCACTGTTACCCGGCACTCCGAATCGATATCGACTCAACGCACACGAGCGCTGCGGTTCCGGTAGACGATCCAAAGCAGGCACCGCGTCGACGGAGAGCCCGTGCAGGTAGGAGACGTCGATGCTCTTACCGCCCTCGAACCGCTCCACGTTCTTTTGCGCGATGTACGCGTCGGGGTCGAACACCGCGAATGCCAGCAGAGCAAGGGCAGAGGTGGCGAGAACAGCTGTGGGTAGCCACTTCCCGGACATCCGGATACCCGCGACGAGCAACAGCACGAACACGAATCCCAGAAGCAACTCTGTCGCGAAGACGCTGACCCGCAGCACCGTGAAACCGTACTGATTCTCGTACAACCACATCCGGTGCACGGCCGATGCCACGATCACCAGGCTGAAGAGGCACAGTGCACCCAACAGACCGCGGGCCAGACGCCTCGATCCAGCATCGCGACGGTCGATGAACCGCACCGCGACGGCGATGACGAGCAGCGTCAGCACGGTTACTGCCATGAGCTGCCAGAAACCCTCACGTGCGTAGTCCGCATAGGTCAGTCCGTCGGTCACCTGAACGTGCTCGTCTCCCCCGAACAGTGTCTTTGTCTGCACTGCAACAAAACCGAGGAACAGGACGTTGAGCACGCCGAGCGGGACCGCCCATTCCCACATCGGCAACGGCGTCGCCGGCGCAGGCGCAAATGCGTCCACCGTCGGCGTTCTACGACGCAGATACACCGCAACCAGTGTGCCGAACGCCATCACGACGCCGGCGAAGATCCGTGCCCCCGGGTTCGACACCGAGATGGCAGGAGCGAAGCCACCGAAGATCTTCGCGAACTCCGGATCCGCACTCACGAACAAAGATCCGAAGATCAGCAGGAGGACAACAGACACTGCGCTCACGACGACAACTCGCACCGCCGGCACCCGCGGAGCAGAGCGGATAGCGAGTTTTCGACGACGAACGAAGTTCACCGTCCGGTGGGGCGCCCGCCAGGGTGCCACCGTTCCCAGGAGTATCCCGGTCCACGTCCGCCCACCGATCAGAGTCCACGTGAACAGAACCCACGCAGCTACGACGCAGAGGAACACCAACCACTCCGCACCGCGAACGGCGGCAACACCCAATAGCGCAAGCATCCCGATGGCGGCGACCCACTGCGTCACGGTCATCCGGGGCGGCGTCAAGATCCCGAAGACGATCACCACACCGACACCCACGATCACGTACGCGATACTGACGAACCCTGGATCGAGGATCAGGGCCGCAAGCACCCCTACTGCGGCCGCGCCGACGAGCATCGAGCGGGTGGCCATCGACGTTCGATCGGGGCGCCAGAACCGGCTGGGACGCTTGGGTTTTACGGCTGGCATCGGCGGTTTCGGTGGAATTACTATCGGAGCGCTCATGTGATCTCCTATGTTTCTGGTTCAAATTTTCAGGTTCGGAAGTACAGACGAATGCCGATGAAGGCATGCGCCATCGCGAGATCTCTCGATCCCGTCAGGGACTTTGATTCAGTTCTGCGGCAGCACTACTCGAATGCAGCATCCCGACGGGGCATCGACGACCGCAATCCTGCCGTCATGTAATTCGACCGCCCACTTCGCGATCGCGAGGCCGAGCCCGGTGCCCCCGTCTGTCGATCCGCCGCGGATGAAGCGGTCGAACACTCGCTCTCGGGCTTGTGGTTCGATGCCGGGGCCGTCGTCGTGGACGTCGAGCACCAACTCCCCCGCGCTGCCGGAACGCACTCGGATGGCAACTTTGGTGTCGACGTTCCCGTGCTGAACCGCGTTGTCCACCAAGTTGGTCACCACCTGATGGAGGCGATCCGGATCGGCTACCACGGACAATTGCGGAGGCTTCACGTCTATCTCGATGTCGCCCGCACTCACACTCGACAGCTCGCATAGGAATGGCTCGACCTCGAAACGGCTGCGCTTCAACGGCATTGCGCCGCCCTCGAGTTTCGAGAGGTCGAGAAGGTCGGCCACCAACGCGCCCAGTCGTTCCGTCTGCCGCAGCGCCGACTTCATCATCGCCGGATCCGGTTCTTCGACACCGTCGACGACGTTTTCGAGCATGGCCTGCAAAGCGGTGATGGGCGTGCGTAATTCGTGGGAGACGTTGCCGATCAGCTCGCGGCGGTACCGGTCGTCGGCCCCGAGGTCCTCGGCCATCCGATTGAACGCATGGGCGAGTTCGCCTACTTCATCGCGGGAAGTCGCTCGCACACGCCGCGAATAGTCGCCGCGCGCCATCGCCTTCGCCGCGGCCGTCATCTCGCGAAGCGGTGACGTCATCCCGTGTGCGAGCACCTGTGTAACTCCGAGAGCGACAACCAACGCCGTCAGCAGGGCGAAACGAAACGGTTGTTGCGACGTCAGCCAGAACCCACCGGAGGCGAACAACAGTGCTGCGACAACCAAGAGCCCGACCTTCACCTTGAAGGATCGCATCGGGTCCAGTGGCCGCGGCCACCGCGCAAAGAGTCGGTCGACGCCGCTCATCTCGGCACGTCCCAGGCGTACCCGACGCCGTGAACAGTCCGGATCACGGAAGGTCCGAGCTTGCGTCGTAACGCCTTGACGTGGCTGTCGACGGTCCGACTACCCGCTCCCTCGCCCCAGCCCCAGATCTCCTCGAGCAGCGACTCCCGTGGGATCGCGGCTCGCGGTCGCTCCGCCAGATAGGCGATGAGATCGAATTCGGTGCGGGTCAGGTGGACTTCTTGCGCATCACGGCGCACTCGACGCTCGGTCAAGTCGATCACGACGTCACCGAACTCGAGGAGGTCGGCCACCGGACGAGCGGCATGCTCCGCACGATCAGCACGCCGAAGCAACGCCTGCACCCGAGCGACGAGGACACGCATGCTGAACGGCTTGCTCAGGTAATCGTCGGCCCCCACACCGAGACCGATCAGCATGTCCGTTTCATCGGCGCGAGCGGTCAGCATCAGCACGGGCACCGGGCGCACGGCCTGGATGCGGCGGCACACTTCGAGGCCGTCGAACCCCGGCATCATGACGTCGAGCACCACCAGGTCGGCATCCATCTGCTCGCAGCGGGCCACCGCGCTCGGGCCGTCGAACGCCAGCTCGACGTCGTAGCCCTCGGCACGCAGCCTCGCCGCGATGGACTCGCAGATGCTGACCTCGTCGTCGACCACGAGCACTCTTCGCTGACTCATGGAACTGACTGTATTCGGCCCTCGTGGATGAACCTGGGAGGACTTGTGAAGGTTCTGTGCAGGTTCTAGAACCTGCGGATGTTGTTGATCGGCAGATCCGCCAGGGGCGTCAGTCCGGTCGGAACACCAACACCGTAGGCGTTGAACACCATTCCGAACCCAGCGTAGATACCGACGTGCGTCGCACCGGGATAGAACGTGATGACGTCGCCGGGAGCGAGGGCCCACCGCGGAACCGGCTGTCCGACGTTGGCCTGCTGCTGGCTGGTCCGTGGCAGATTCACGCCGGCCTGCCGAAACGCCCATTGCACCAGCCCGGAGCAGTCCCACGAGTTCGGCCCGACGCCGCCCCACTGATAGGGCTTTCCGGTCTGAGTGCTCGCCGCTGCCAGCGCGATCAAACCTGCCGGACTCGGAATGGGCAGGGCGGCTGAACCGCTGCTGATGCTGCCCGCGCTCCCCAGGCTGCCGGAACTCCCACTACTGCCGCCGCTGCCGAGGCTTCCCGGGTCAGCCGAAGCAGGGGCAGCGGAGAGCAACAGAACACTTCCGGTCAGCAAAGCCGCGACCGTTCCCGTGCGGAGTGTCGACTTCTTCATGCATCCGTCCTTCGTGGGAGTCGTTTCGGCGCGCGGCAGCGCACCTCGATAGCCGTGAACTGGTAAGACACGTGAAAACAAACACTTCGTTCGGATGTTAACGGCGTAGACGTGGTGTTCGGACAGGAATGATTGATCCGATTTGTCAGTTTTGAACAAACGGGCCTTACGTCCCGGCCCGGCAGAAGATCAGGGAATGATGGGGGATTTCCTGGATCCCGCGGCACGACAAGGTCCATAGATTCGACTCATGCGCCCATACCTGCTCGTCGCCGCGGTCATCATCGGAGCCACCACGGCACTCGTCGGTTGCTCGACGCTCCAGCGCGCTGTGGAGATTCAATCGGATCTCGACGGACTCACCCGCTCGGGCGTCGTCGGGTCGATCGCAACACTCGACGACGGCACCACAACGGCTGTCATGACCAGCGGGGTGCCCAACCGGACAAACGGCGATTCGATCGGCAAGAATGATCGCGTCCGGATCGGAAGTGTGACAAAAACATTCACAGCTTCGCTCGTTCTGCAGTTGGTGGCCGAAGGCAAGGTCGACCTCGACGCACCGATCGAGCAGTACCTTCCGGGGCAGATACATGGGAGCGGCACGGACGGCAGCGCGATCACCGTGCGGCAGCTGCTTCAACACCGCAGCGGCCTTCCCGAGTTCGCCGGTGAGCCCGGAGCCGACGAATGGATTGCTGCAAACGAGGACCGAACGCTGACGCCTTCCGCTGCGGTCGCCATCGCCCTCGGCAAACCGGCGCAATTCGTTCCCGGAACGTCGTTCGTCTACACCAACACCAACTACATCGTTCTCGGGATGCTCGTCGAATCCGTGACCGGCCGCAGCTACGCCGATGAACTTCAGTCTCGGATACTCGACCCGCTGCATCTGGGAGACACGTACCTCCCGCCGGCCGGCGAACGCGACATCAGGGGCGATCACCTGACGGGCTATCAGGACCTGGGAGGGGGCCTGACAGATGTTTCCCGGACCGAACCGTCGATCCCCTGGTCTGCCGGAGCGATGGTGTCGACGGGCACAGACCTGAACGTCTTCTGGCGGGCACTACTCGACGGGCAGGTGGTGCCGGCCGCGCAGCTTGCCGCGATGACCACTGGGCAGGTCGCCGCCACCGAAGCCGAGGGGCTCGGGTACGGGATGGGCGTCAGCGTCACCGAACTTCCTTGCGGCGTCACCTATACCGGCCACAGTGGCGGGATCTACGGGTACTACACGTTGTCCGGTGCGACGCCGGATCGTGCATTCACCGTGACGCTGACGTCGACGCCGAAGGACCAACCGGACACCGTCGCGATGCTCTCGCATGCTCTCTGCCCCTAACGCTGTTTCCAGAACTGATCACTACCAGTACCGATGACGCTGCCCGTCGGTATCCGCGACGAAGATGACCGCGTCGGCGCCGTCCAACTCCGACGGTTTCAGCGGCAGGTGGCCTGGCAGGATCGCCTCGCCCGCGGCGATCGACGGGCCAAGCGCGGCTCGCAGGGCCGGAGTCGGAAACAGGGCCCGGCGGGTGGTCGCGTCGGCCAACGCTCCTTGCAGAGTGCCCGGATCACTGTCGGGGTTGGCGTCGGTTGCCACAAATACGTAACGCTCTCCGAGGGCAAGTCCGACAAGTGAACCGGCGCTCCCCCAACTGACCACATCCTCGCTGACCGGCATCTCGGACTGCACTCGCAGGAGATGAGCGTTGTGGGCGAACAGGAGGCTCGGCCCGCGTCGCTGCTCCTGGGCAACGACGGCCAGCAGGTTCTCTGCCATCATCTCGGCGCGCAGGCTGAGCAGGGTTCCGATGCGATCAGGAGCGGGACGCGCCATCGCGGCGTGGTACCGCAGGAGTCCTACAGCGGTGCGTGCGTGTGCGAGAGCCAGGTCGTACGCGCCCGGGTCGGCAGGCCGCAGCACGGGTGCGGCGCGCCGAAGAATGCTGCCGAGGTCGTCCGCAATGATGCGCAGCAGGCGGGCATGATCGCAGTCACCGATGGACGCGTCCGGATCGAACATCGCCGCCGGGTTGGTCCAGTCGGTGTCCTGCCCGAGCAGAAGGTCGACGTCGTCGAGAGAGTGGGGCCGCAACGCGGCGGGCAGGAAGTCACCTACCGCTGACAGTGCGCGGCGTGGGCTCGGTGCGCCGGAATACTCGACCGGAGCATCGAAGCCGTAGAAGCGAACTCGGTCGGCCGGAGCGCGGCCGTGGTTGTACTCGCGTAGCCATTCGACGAGTTCGCGGTTTCCCGGTACTGCGCCGAATCCGTGGCTGAAGCCTGTGGCGAGGACTGTCTCGATGTCCGCCTCTCCCCCGCTCACGAAGTCATCGACAAGGAATGCCGCAAAGACATCTGTTTCGAGCACAATCGACCGATACCCTCGTTCGACCAGCTGGCCGAGAAGTTCGTTGCGCAGCAACGGAAAAGCCTTGATCCCGTGAGTCGGCTCGCCGAGGGCGAACAGAGTCGGCGCCTCGCTTCGCGCTGCGAGCAGTTCGTCGACGACGCGACCAAGACTTGCCGAATCTTCGAGTTGGCGGCCGATCTCACTCAGTGCCGGGGCAGTAGACATGGATATCCCTTTCGAAGGTGGACTGCCTTCGACAGTATCGTTGAATATTCGAGTGAAACTTTCACAGCAATTACCTGGGGCAGATCGCTGAAAGCCTCAATCGGAGGTGTTCAGTGCGGCCCATCGACCTTGCCCGTGAACACGGATTGTCCGCACAGGCGATCCGCAATTACGACGACGCCGGCATCTTCCCTCCGACCGAGCGCAGCAACACCGGCTACCGGCGATACACGCCTCTGCACGCGCAGGCCCTGCGTTCTTTCCTCGCGTTGCGCAGCGGTCACGGACACCAGCAAGCTACGGAAATCATGCGGGCGACCAATCAGGGCGACACCGAGTCCGCCTACCGCCTGATCGACAGTGCGCACGTGGCGCTGCTCGCCGAGCGCGGCACACGCACCGAGGTAGCCACAGCCCTGGGGACGCTGTCCACCACTCCGCCGGCACTGGTGCACGGACCAGCGTTGACGGTGGGTGAACTCGCGCGCCGTCTCGGCGTTCATCCGGCGACACTGCGCACGTGGGAAGAACACGGCATTCTGCGCCCCGAGCGCGAACAGGCAACGGGCTATCGCGAATACGGGCCGGAGTGTGTGCGCGACGCCGAGATCGCAAGGCAACTGCGACGCGGCGGCTACCGACTGTCGCGGGTCACCCAATTCGTCGATTCGCTGCGCGAGGCCGGCGGAGCGGACACATTGGCGGCGTTCCTCGACTCCTGGCAAGACCGGCTGACCTCGCGCAGTCGCAACCTACTTGCCGGCGCAGCTCAACTTGATGCCTATCTCACGATGCTCGAGCAGACCTAACAGGGTTGCCGATCGACAAACGGCCGCCGCGTCAGTTCACAAGCCGCGCAAGGCTCCTCACCATCTCACTGACGGTATCCGTCGACGGCCACGGGAACTCCGGGAGATCGGCACGCAACATCACCTGCCCGTGCAGCGAGGTCCAGATCGACACGGCATCGACAAAAGTGTCTGTGCTGTTTGACTTCCCAGCGGTGACACACGCGTCGAGGTTGGTCACCAGAGTGTTGAACGCAGCCAGCCCTCGCGTATCCGATTGTGGTGATTGACCTTTCGGCCTGGACCACCCGAACAAGACCCGATACCGAGCAGGCTCGGAAATGCCGAACTCGACGTACGCCGAGCAACCGGCGTACAGGCCCTCGACGGGGTCGGGATGCGCGGCCACCGCGTCGGCCACTGCGAGATGCAACTGCTCCAGCGATTCGGAGACAACCGCTTCGACAATGGCGTCGCGATCGGAAAAATGTCCATAGATCGAAGGGGCAGAGATCCCGACCTCGCGAGCGACCGATCGAAGCGTCACCGCCTGATCCGATCCGGTCCGGGCGATGAGCGTCGCCGCTGCGGCAACGATCTCTCCGCGCAGTCGTGCTCCGCTTCCTCGCGGATTTCGGGCGCGAGAACTCCGAGAACCACTGGTTTCGTTTTCATCGGCTTCCTCGGGACTATGACTCACCAGACAAACTTTACACATGTAAGGCGAAGCGGTACGTTCTCATCACTAAACATCCGTAAGGTTACATTCGTAAGGACATGATGAATTCTCTGGAACCCACTGACCGGCGACGATGGGCAGCACTAGGCGCCCTCTGTACATCCCTGGTCGTCGTCACGATCGACAACACCGTCCTCAACACCGCCATCCCCACCCTGGCCCGCGAACTGCACGCCACCACCGTCGACCTGCAATGGATCAACAACGCGTACACACTGGCGTTCGCCGCCTTGCTCATCACGGCGGGTGGACTGGGCGCGAGATTCGGTCACCGGCGAATACTTCTGACCGGCCTCACGCTTTTTGCCCTCGGGTCTGCCTGCGCCGCCCTCTCTCACACGTCGTTGCAGCTGATCGGGTGGAGAACAGTGATGGGAGCAGCTGCCGCACTGGTCATGCCCGCGACGCTGTCACTTGTCGTCGCGATGTTCGCCCCGCACGAGAGAGGTCGGGCGATAGGCATCTGGTCTGCAACCGCCGGACTCGGAATTGCGATCGGTCCGGTAGCCGGTGGCGTACTACTCGAACATTTCAACTGGGGCAGTGTCTTCTGGATCAACCTCCCACTGGTCGCCGGTGTGATCGCCGCGACGGTTTTTCTTGTGCCCCCGGCAAGAGACATCACGAAGGGTTCGTTCGACATCCCCGGGCTCCTGTTGTCCGCCGGCGGACTGGCTTTGATGGTGGATGCCCTCACTCAGGCAAGCCTTCGCGGATGGTCTTCGCCCGTCACGCTTCTGGAGATCGTGAGCGCAACAGCACTTCTCGCCGGATTCGTCTGGTGGGAGCTGCGGACCCCGGCGCCGATGACCGACGTGCGTATCTTCACCAGTCGAGTGTTCAGCATCTCCAATGCCATCTTGGCCGTAACGTTCTTCGCCCTGTTCGGAGTTCTCTTCACGTACACGCAATACCTCCAATTAGTCCGTGGCTACGGTCCATTGGTCGCCGGCGTCGGTGCTGTTCCGTTTGCGATAGTGATGGCGGCTGTCGCCTCCAGCAGCGATCGTGTGGTCGGCCGATTCGGCGTGCGCTGTTCGATCGCGAGCGGCCTCGCAGTCATGTCCGTGGGACTGTTGGTCTTGTCGATCGCAGCGGATAGGTACGCACCGTTCGGAATCCTGGCTGCGATCATGGCGCTGGTCGGCGCGGGGATGGGATTGGTCATGGCTCCGGCCACAACTGCGTCCATGTCTTCGGTTGCGCCCCAGCAGGCTTCGATGGCAAGTTCGATCAACAGTGTCGTACGGGAGTTGGGTGGAGTTCTGGGCGTCGCTGTCATCGGGACGGTCGTAGCCACTGTTTTCCGGTCCCGCTTCGAACCCGGAGTCGACACTTCCACAGCCGATCTGGCGCAGATCCATGCCGGCGCTCCCCCAGCGAGTGCCTTGACCGACGCAGCGAACCAGGCTTACACCTCGGCGATGAGTACCGGAATCCAAATCTGTGCTGCAGTCGCGTTCATCGGTGCGTTGGCCGTCATTGTGCTGCTTCCCGCACCACGTCTTCCCGCACCACACCGCCCGGCTTCTTGTCCTCCCGCAGACCCCGCCAACTCGGATGACGCAGACGCCCGGTCTTCGTCCAATCCATGAATCGCACCTCACCGACGAGTTCCGGTTTCACCCACACTGCTCCCTTGCGGTCGTCGGCGGGCAGTTCCTCTTCGAACGGACTTTCCTTCTGACGCAGCGGTTCCAGTATCGCAAGTATTGACTCCAAGTCGCGATCACTGAAGCCGGTCCCGACGCGCCCCACGTAGGTCAGCCCGTGCTCGCCCGGAATACCCATGAGCAGCGCGCCGATTCCCTGCGCTCGATTGCCCTGTCCGGTGCGCCACCCACCGATCACCACCTCTTGGGTGCGCCAGTTCTTCACCTTGATCCAACTCGACCCCCGCCGACCCGGAAGGTAGACCGATGCACGACGTTTGGCGACAATCCCTTCCCACCCGGCATCGGTACTCACCTCCAACGCGTTCTCCGCCGTTCCCTCGATTTGTGGGGGCACCTCGAGTTCACCGACCTTGCCCGCCAATGCATTCAATACGGTACGGCGATCAGAATAGGACTTCCGCAGCAAAGACACTCCGTCGAGGTACAGAAGATCGAAGGCCAGAAAAACTGGATCCCCGCCGCGCTGGAGGAGACCGAAATCAGAGACACCCACGTCGTTGTACGCCACTACTTCTCCGTCGAGAACCACGTCATGGCCGTCCAGGATCTCAGCCAACCCGGAAAGTGCTGGATAGTCTCGGGTCTTGTCGTTACCCGCGCGACTACGGAGTGACATTGTGCCCGAACGGTATTCGAGAATCACCCGAATACCGTCCCATTTTCCTTCGAAAGCCCACTCTTGCGGGTCGAGACCCTCGAGCGTTCCAGCGGTGGCGAGCATCGGCTCGAGATTCTTGGGAAACTCCGTTCCGAAACTCGCGTTCTGATCCTTCATCAGATGCATCAGCCACTGGTCACCCTTTGTCCGGATCAACGCGAACCGTCCTTGCACCCGTTTCCCACGGAGGCGCACGATCACCTCGTCGTCACGCCACTTCTCGGTCTCGTATGTTCCGGAATCCCAGATCGTCATCGAACCGCCGCCGTACTCCCCCTTCGGAATCGTGCCCGAGAAGGTGGCGTATTCGAGCGGATGATCCTCGGTGTGCACGGCCAACCGGTTCTCTCCGGCACTGGTCGGCACACCCTTCGGGACTGCCCAGGATACGAGCACACCGTCCCGCTCGAGACGTACGTCGTAATGCAATCGCCTGGCGTGATGTTCTTGAATCACAAAGGTATTGCCCGCTGTCTCCTTGTCCACCGCAGCCGGGATCGGCTCGGGCGTCCGATCAGCCGATCGTTTGTTGCGATAGTGCGTCAACGTGTCGGCCACAGCCGTCGAGACGGGCGGATCCAAGTCGCGCAGCAGATCACCTTCTGATTCGACGCGCTCCAGAACCTCGTCGAACAGCAGGTGGCGCAGCTTCGGATCGTCGAGTTCGTCCCAACTACGCGGCGCGGCAACATAGGGTTGATCGCGACCGCGCATCGAATACGGCGCAATGGTGGTCTTGGCGGCGTTGTTCTGACTCCAGTCCACGAAGATCTTGCCGGCCCGGACATTTCGAGCCATCGTTGCGGTGACGAGATCCGGGTGAAGCTTCTCCAGTCCGGTAGCGATCTGCTTGGCGACAGTCGACGCACCACTGCCGTCCAAAGTTCGATCCAGCGGAACGTAGAGGTGGATTCCCTTGCTACCACTGGTTACCGGATAGGCAGTCCACCCCAGAGTTCCAACCAGATCTCGAATCGACCTCGCCACCTCGGCGCACTCGGCCAACCCCACGCCCTCACCCGGATCGAGATCGAAAACCAGTCGTGTCGCCGGGCCACGCTCGGAACCGTCGAACCGCCATTGGGGAACGTGCAATTCGAGTGCCGCCTGTTGCCCCAACCACGCCAGCGATGCAACGGAATCGAAGATCGGATACGTGACAACACGATCCGAGTGTTGCAGCGACGCTCGGGTAAGCCACGGCGGCGCAGACGACGCAAGGTTCTTCTCGAAGAAGGACTGACCGTCCACACCATTGGGCCAACGCTTACGAGTGCCCGGTCTACCGACGACATGCGGAAGCATAACTGCGGCGATACGGGTGTAGTAGTCGATGACTTCGGCCTTCGTGGTGCCGCTCTCGGGGTAGAGAATCTTGCCCAGATTGGTCACGGACACCGTTGTGCCGTCGAGCGTGATCTGACCCCGATCAGTCGTTGCCATTTCCTCATTGTGCTGGAAACCGCTGTGTCTGGATACCGCTGCGTATGGCAGTAGAAATCTGGTGGATCGGAAACCTGCCGCCGCGCAGGGCCACGGGCGAGACTGGATTCTCGATGGGAGAGGAGACCACGATGACAGTTCGCAGTTCCCCGGGGCCGTTAGTGGAGAACAACTGGCGGATGTTCGCAACCTGTAAGACGGTGGACCCGGCGGTGTTCTATTCGCCGGGTGAAGAACGCGGACGCAATCGGGCCGCACGGGAAAGTTCCGCGAAGCAGGTGTGCTTCCGCTGCCCCGTCATCCGGGACTGCCTTACTTTTGCACTCGAGACCGCTGAGCCACACGGAGTCTGGGGTGGGACGACGCCGTCTGAGCGCCTTGCGTTACGACGCTCAGCTGCGTGAACACCTCTCGTACGAGACCCCCGTCACGTCCGTACCGGACAAACAGGCAAGATGGCCTTGTGCCTATGACACGACGCGCTGTTGCCATGACCGCGATCTTCGCTTCCTCGATCTTGTTGGGCTCGTGTTCGTCGCAGCCGGAGGCACCTGCGGCAGCGGACACCACGACCACGGTTCCCGAGGCCTTCACCAAACTGCCCTCGACGACCGCGGTGGACAAGTGCGGACCCCAGAGCGGGACCACCCTCGAAGACGGTGTCTTGACCATCGCCACCGATTCACCGGCGTACGCACCGTGGTTCGTCGACAACAATCCGTCGAACGGCAAGGGCTTCGAGGGCGCGGTGGCCCGCGCCGTCGTCGACAAGCTCGGATACACCACCGAGCAGGTGCGCTTCACCACGGTCGCCTTCAACGACGCGTTGAAACCGGGCCCCAAGAGTTTCGACTTCGATGCCAATCAGTTCACGATTTCCGGGGAACGCCGCGAGAACGTCGACTTCAGCTCGCCGTATTACGCAGTGGCGCAGTCGGTGATCGCCTCACGCGGAAGCAAAGCCGCTAGTGCAAAGAATCTTGCGGATCTTGCGGGCTACCGCTTGGGCGCTCAGACGGGTTCCACCAGCCTTGCGGCGATCACCGACACGATTGTTCCGACCACTGCGCCACGCGAGTTCGCGACCACGGACGACGCGAAAGCAGCGCTGGCCGCGGGTGAGATCGAGGCGCTGGTCGTCGACATCCCGACGGGATTCCACATCACCGAGAACGAACTCCCCGGGTCCGTCATCGTGGGTCAGTTTCCGCGGCCCAACGCGGTCACCGAATTCTTCGGTTTGGTGCTCGAGAAGAACAGTCCGCTGACTGCGTGTGTCTCTGCCGCCGTGGATGCGCTCTACGCCGACGGCACCCTCGAGAAGCTCGCGACCGGATGGATCACGGACAGCGCGGACGCACCCGTACTCGAGTAGTTCAGCCGGCGCGCCCACTGATCGCGCCGACGAAGACCTTCGGGATATCTGCCGGTGTCGGAGCGAAGTGACTGTTGCCGCCGGTGAGTGCCGAAATCTGCTCGAGCACATCGGTATCGGCGTCATCGGTGACGCCGATGGTGATGATCGGCACCGGGCGCGCCGGGTCCTGTTCGCGAGTCAGGGTGTCGAGAAGTTCTTGCAGCGAGATCCCTGCCGGATCGTCGTTGGCACCGTCGGTCAGCAGAATCACCGAATTGATCGACGCCGGATCGTAGGACTGTTGCACCGACCGATACGCGGCGAGAACGCTGTCGTACAAACCTGTTCCACCGCCGACGATCGAAGAGAGATTGTCGATCTGAGACAGTAGCTTGCTCCGATGGTCCGTCTCGCCTTCCATTGCATCCATACGGGCGATGGGTTCGAGTTCGCGGTAGTCCGTCCCGTCACCGAGGTCCACGGAGAAGGCCCAGAGGCCCAATTGTGCGTTGGCGGGAAACATTCGGATCGCGATGTCGCCGGCCTGCGCGGTCGCGGCCATTCGAGTGATCCCGTCCTGCATGTAGTCCATGGACCCCGAGACGTCGACAACCGCCAATGCGCGCGATGGTCTGGACAGAATCTCGTACCGCGCCAGGGCTTTGGTGACGACAGCCGGATCGGACGGCACCAGCGGCACAACCTTCCCCACTCCGCCGGCGACCAGTGGGGCCTGATCCGCGCCGCGGAACCCGAGGCCGGCGAGCACGGAGCGTCCGGTGTCCGACGTCAGAGCCGCCGCCAGTAGTTTGCCGGCTTCGTCTGCCCTAGACGAGTCTGCGCCCACACTTGCCATTGGGTAATCCATGAAGACCGAACCGGACGCCGGTACCGACGCGGCGAGTCCACTGTCAGCATGCGCGGCGAGATAAGCCTCGAAGGTCTGCTCGGTAGTCACCGCGGTCCCGCCGTCCGCGTCCACGGTTTGGATGCGTCCGGTCGAACCGGTTTCCTTCAGATTTCCGTACTGCGCTTGCGCCACCGGGACCAGGGCTGCCGAAATGGACGTGAGGTCCCCGCCCCGCGACTGGGTCTCGGCAAAGGCTGCCACGATCGGCGCACTGGAGACGGCACTGGTCAGGGGATCACCGATGTGCAGTGCTGGAGCACCGAGGACATCCGTCCATGCACCGGGTGCCTCGCTACCCGGCGCCGAGACGGTGACAACAGGGGTGGACGCGACCGAACTGCTGATCCGGCGAATCTCCTGCCCGCTTGCCGAAACCTTGTCCAGCCATTCGCTCGAATCGGGAATCCACAGTGCGGGCGCCGAACCGTCGGCGATCGCCGCGACGGTGAGCGCGGGATCTTGCGGCGTCACGCGCAGTGACGTGCACCCGAGATCCGCAGCGGGAATGGCAGCGGCGACGGCTTCGAGCGCTGAGGCGATCGACGGATCGGCCGCCACAGGCACGGTTTCCTGGTTGTCGCAATTGGTTGCTGTCGCAGCAGCAGCGGCGCCCACGCCGGGTTCTCCTTTGTCGCTGACGCTCTTGAACGTCACCGCAAATGCTGCGGTTCCACCGACTGCGACTACCGCCAGGAGTCCGATCAGAACCTGCACGGATCGAGGCATGGACGCAGGTGGTGCGCCGTACCCGTGACGAGACGACATTGAGCGAATCCTTTCCGGCGGGACCCGCACCAATAACCAGCCGATGCCTGGTTTATCCCGCCGAAAAGAATCCTAGCTCATGTTAGCGGCGAAGTAGCTCTATGTGTATATCTCGACAAACTAGGTGTAGATCTGAACAAACTGGGCCAGCGACTTCTCCACATCGCCCTTGAGCGCCCGCGCCACACTCGAACCGATCGGGCCGAACAGCGGCGCTCCACCCAACTCGACTGTCAGCGCAAGTTCCGATCCGTCGCCCTTTGCCTTCACGTCGAGTTCGAGACCGAGCTTGACCCCGCCCTTGCCGTCTCCCTTGAGCGAGATCGCCTTCGGGACGTCGTACTTCTTGATGGTCCACCGAACGCGATTGCGCAGGCCCTTCACGGTCACGACCGAGCTGATCTCGGTGCCGACACCCAACTGCTCGGGAAGTTCACTACGCCATCCGTCGTGAACCACGAGCCAGTTTTCGTAGCCGCTGAGATCGGAAGCCTTGTCCCACACTTCCTGAGGAGGAAGTGGAACGTCGATTTTCACTGTGAGCTTTGCCATGGCAGAACAATAAGCCCCGTGCGCCTTTTCCGTAACCAGAGGTACCAGAAACGCGCACGGGGCTTTGCCCCTCTTAGTGGCTGACGGCTTTCTCGACGCCGACGCCGGTGAGGGAGCGAACTTCCATCTCTGCCTGCTTTGCCGGATCTTCGATCTTGTTGCGTCCGATGTACGTACCGACGATGCCGAGGACGAATGCCAGCGGGATCGAGACGATGCCGGGGTTCGAGAGCGGGAACCAGGCGAAGTCGGAGTTCGGGAACATCGACGACGCCTTGCCCGACACTGCCGGGGAGAAGACGATCAGCGTCAAGCAGCTGATCAAACCGCCGTAGATGCTGAAGAGTGCACCGGTGGTGTTGAACTTCTTCCAGAACAGCGAGTACAGCAGGGTGGGCAGGTTCGCTGAGGCCGCCACTGCGAAGGCGAGAGCCACCAGGAAGGCGATGTTCTGCCCCATCGCCATGATGCCGAGAACGATGGAGACGAGTCCGATGACCACGACGGTGATTCGAGAAACTCGAACCTGCTGCTCCTCGGTTGCGTTGCCGCGCTTGATGACACTGGCGTAGATGTCGTGGGCGAACGACGCCGACGCAGTGATCGCGAGGCCGGCAACGACGGCGAGGATGGTCGCGAACGCCACCGCGGAGATGATGCCGAGGAAGATGGTGCCACCGAGCTCGAAGGCGAGCAACGGAGCTGCCGCGTTCTCCTTACCTGGTGCCGCCAAGATCTTGTCCGGTCCGACCATGCTGGCCGCGCCGTAGCCGAGAACCAGTGTGAACAGGTAGAAGGCACCGATCAGCGCGATCGCCCAAGTCACCGAGCGGCGAGCTTCCTTGGCAGTGGGCACCGTGTAGAAGCGCATCAGTACGTGCGGCAGGCCGGCGGTGCCGAGCACCAAAGCGATTCCGAGAGAGATGAAGTCGAGCTTCGTCATTCCGGAGAGCCCGTACTTCGCACCGGGCCCGAGGATGTCGCGTCCCTGCACACCCTTGGTGGTGGAGCTGTTGACCATGTCCTGTGCATTGGCGAGCAACTGAGAGAAGTTGCCGCGCACTGCCCACAGTACGAGCACGAACATGATGCCGGCTCCGGCGACCAACAGAACCGCCTTGACCATCTGTACGTAGGTGGTGCCCTTCATGCCGCCGACCAAGACGTACACGATCATCAGCACACCGACGATCGCGACGACGATCGACTGTCCCACTTTGCCGTCGATGTTGAGCAGCAGCGCCACAAGTCCACCGGCGCCGGCCATCTGAGCAAGGAGGTAGAAGAGGGAAACTGCCAGAGTGGACAGGGCTGCCGCCATGCGTACCGGACGCTGCTTGAGCCTGAAGCTCAGGACGTCGGCCATCGTGAATCTTCCGGTGTTCCTGAGTAATTCGGCCACCAGAAGCAGCGCAACCAACCAGGCGACAAGGAATCCGATGGAGTACAGGAAACCGTCGTAGCCGTACACGGCGATAGCGCCTGCGATACCGAGGAACGACGCCGCCGACAGGTAGTCGCCGGCGATGGCGAAGCCGTTCTGCGGGCCGGTGAACTGTCCACCCCCGGTGTAGAAGTCGGATGCCTTCTTGGTGGTCCGGCTGGCGCGGATGACCAGCGTCATGGTCACGACGACGAACGCGAGGAAGATCGCGATGTTGAAGGCGGGGTTTCCTACGTCCGTTCCGGACGCGGCGAGTGTGGTGATCACTGTGCGGGACCTTCCAGTTCTTCGCGGATGGCGGCGGAGCGGGGATCGAGCTCACGGCCGGCGAACTTCACGTACCACGCGGTGATGGCGAAGGTGGTGACGAACTGCCCGAGGCCGAGGATGATGCCGAGATTGATGTTTCCGAGAACCTTGGTGGCCATGAAGTCGTGCGCGTAGGTAGCCAGGACGACGTACACCGCATACCAGAGCAGGAAGAATGCAGTGATGGGGAAAACGAACTTGCGCAGACGCGTTCGGAGTTCCTGGAATTCGGGACTCGCTTGCATGTCTATGAATGCCTGGGCATCCGGGGTGCGTCGCTCTTGCGGCGACCCCTCACTGATTTCTGCTGTGGACACTGCCGGCTCCTCGCCTCGCGTGTGAAGTGAACTACGCACAGACGTTAGTGAGATCGGAGTCACATGAAGATGCTGTGGTGCCAGTCACACGCTGAGCAGTCGCGCGCTGCGCCGAACGGTCAGGCAGGCGCGACCAACGGCAGGTGCCCTGGGCGATGAAAGTCAGGGTTGGCGGAGATCGTCCTCGCGGTCGGAGCCCATTCCGAGCCGTTCAGGGGCGTGCATCCGCGTGAAGATTCGCGCAATATCTGCCGGTACCTGCTTCGCCGACGCCTTGCTCACGACGATCATCGTGACGAACGCCAGCGGCACGCTCACCGCGGCCGGGAACGCGAAAATGGCCGCCGGCCAGCCACCGAGGACGTTCTCCGACAAACCGCCCAGAACTGCGACGGTAGCGGCAGTTCCCGCGACGAACCCGCCGACCACCATCCCTGCCCCGGCGCCGACGGCGGTCAGGCCGCGCCACCAGATGCCCAACACGAGCAGAGGGCAGAGCGTCGACGCCGCGACCGCGAACACCAGTCCGACGGTTCTCGAGAGGTCGACCGATACCACCGCCAGCGACAGCACGAGCGGAACGACACCCGCCAGGAGTGCGGCAATGCGGAAATCCCGAACTCGCCCGCGGAGGACATCGGTACTGAGGACCCCTGCGATGCTGACGAGCAATCCGGACGACGTCGACAGGAAGGCCGCAATGGCACCGGACGCCACGAGGGCTGCCAGCAGTTGTCCACCCCACCCCGAGAACACCGATCCCGGCAGCAGCAGCACCGCGGCATCCGAGGTACCCGTGATCAGAAGTTGCGGAACATACAGGCGAGCGAAGACACCCAGGAGTGTCGGAAACAGGTAGAACACGCTGACCAGACCGACAACTGCGAGCGACGTGAGACGAGCGGCCCGACCGTCGGGGTTGGTGTAGAAGCGGACGAGAACGTGAGGCAGGCCGAGAGTTCCGAGGAATGTGGCGAGCATCAGCGAGTACACCTGATACATCGGGTGCGGCCCACCGAAACCCCAACCTGGGGTGATCCAGTCCGAGTTCTGTGCAGGCGCTCCCGCGACGACGGGGACCGCGGCTCCCGCGTCGAGGACCATGGACATGCCTTCACCGAGGGTGTGCTCCCCTGGCCCCAGGGTGACGGTGCCTTCGACCGCTCGCCCGTCGACCGTGCCACCGCTGACCGTCACCGGCTCGGACACCTGGACCACGACGTCGGTGGTGATGTCCACCGTCGTTGCAGTGGTGACCGTCGGCGGCATCGACGCGCCGACGTCGTGGTGATCGCCGAAGAAGTAGAAGGTCAGTGCCACAGCGGGAATCGCGACGGCGGTCAGTTTGAGCCAGTACTGGAAGGCCTGAACGAAGGTGATCGAGCGCATCCCGCCGCCCACGACGTTGGCGATGACGATGACGCCGACCGCAACGCCGCCGATCCAACTGGGAACACCGAGCAAGATGTTGAGCGTCAGGCCCGCGCCTTGGAACTGCGGAATCAGATACAGGATGCACACCATCGCGACCACGAGCATCGCGAGCTTGCGCAAGCGCGGTGAGCCGAGACGGAATTCGGCAAAATCGGGGACGGTGTACGCACCCGAACGCCGAAGCGGCGCTGCGACGAACAGCAACAGCGCGAGGTATCCGGCGGTGAATCCGATCGGATACCAGAGGGCGTCTGCACCGTATTTCGCGACCAACCCGGCGACTCCGAGAAACGAAGCAGCAGAAAGGTACTCACCGGAGATGGCCGTCGCATTCCACCGCGCGCTGACGGTCCTCGACGCGATGAGAAAGTCCGAGGTGGTGCGAGCGAGCCGAACTCCGTAGATACCGATCGCCACCGTCGCCACAGCCGCTGCCACGATGCCGATCACCGTCAACACCGGGATAGGTTGTCCTCCCACAGCGCCGCGCTCAGTCGTCCACGATGTCGGTGAAGTCCTGCTCGTTCCGTTCCGCCCGACGTACGAACACCCAGCCGGTGATCAACAACAGGGGATACACCGCGCCGCCCATCACGAGCCACGGCAATCTGATTCCCAGGACAGCGACGTCCGACAGCGTCGGGAAGAGGTGCGTCAGAAGCGGTACGGCACACAGGAGCCCGGCTGCGACGACCGCAAGGCGGATCGCCAGCCCCAACTGCGCGCGAACGAGACCCCGGATCATGGCGTCACCGACCTCGGTCTGTTCCTGCACCTCCACCCGTGTCCGCACGATCCGAGCGCCGCTGCGTTGCGCCAACACCACACGCTCACGTTGAGGAGGATCGGACTGCGACGTCATCGCGACAACCAACTCTGCTTGGGCGCACGAACCAGACGATCCTTGAGTTCACGGGTGTGTCTGCGGCTGACCGGAAGCTCGACGGGAGGCTTGTCGCCGTGCGGGCGCAGACACACCACCAATCCGCTGCCCACCGTGCGGATACCGGTGACCAGCGCCAGAGACACCAAATAGGAGCGGTGAACGCGCAGGAAGCCGGCGTCGGCCCAGCGTGATTCGAGCGTCGAGATCGGGATGCGCACCAGGTGCGACTTCCCTGCAGTGTGCAAACGCGCGTAGTCCCCGTCGGCTTCCACCCACTCCACCGAGGACCGCTGAACGAGCGTCGTGACACCGCCCAGTTCCACCGGGATCACCTCGTCGGTCGACGCAGCTTCGGGCTTGCTCTCGCTCTTGGCGCGCCCGGCCAACCCCACGATCCGTTGAACGGCCTGAGCGAGACGCTCCTCCCGGAGCGGTTTGAGTAGGTAGTCGACGGCACCGAGATCGAATGCCGCAACTGCTCGATCGTCGTGCGCTGTCACGAACACCACGGGCGGCGGCGTGGCGAAGTTGGAGAGAATGCCGGCCAGTTCGAGACCGTCGAGTCCGGGCATGTTGATGTCGAGAAATACCGCGTCGATGCTTCCACCGCGCAGGATCCTCAACGCGGTCGTCGCATCCGATGCAGTGTGAACGTGCGCGACCGAGCCCTCTGCGCGCAGCAAGAACGCCAGCTCGTCGAGGGCTGGTTTCTCGTCGTCGACGGCGAGGACGGTCAGCTGGGCATCAGTGTCAGTCTCGTTCACAACAGGTCCATGTTCCCACGACGGTTTCAGCCTGATCATCGAAGGCGAGAATCAGACGTGAATCCCCTGCTTGAACTTGGGAACACGCATACTGACCTTCGTTCCGGCGCCCGGCGCCGTCTCCACCACGAGTCCGTAGTCGTTTCCGAACGCGGCGCGAAGCCTGTCGTCGACGTTGGCCAATCCGACGTGAGCGGCTTCCCGCGCGCTGGGTCGTCCCGATCCCGACTCGATGGCGTCGAGTGAACCGGAGCGCAGTAGTTCGGGATCCATCCCCACTCCGTCGTCCTCGACGCTGATGATGCAGTCCGGTCCCTCGTCCGCGGCCACGATGCTGACAGTGCCGCCCTCCGGCTTACTCGAAATGCCGTGGCGAACCGCGTTCTCGACCAGCGGCTGGAGAGCAAGGAAGGGAAGCACCACGTTGAGCACTTCGGGTGCAACCTGAAGGCGGACGTTCAGCGCCTCCCCGAATCGCGCGCGTTCGAGAGTCAGATACCGATCGATGTTGCGTAGCTCGTCGGCGAGCAGGGTGAACTCGCCCGCTGATCGAAACGAGTACCGGGTGAAGTCCGCGAACTCGAGAATCAGTTCTCTGGCACGCGCCGGGTCGGTCCGCACGAAGGACGCGACGGTGTTGAGCGCGTTGTAGATGAAGTGGGGACTGATCTGCGCGCGCAGAGCCCGCACTTCCGCTCGATCCAACAGGGCCCGGGACGCGTCGAGGTCGGCGAGTTCGATCTGGCTGCAGGCGTACCGAGCGACCTCGGTGACCGCTCCGAGCATCCCCGGCCACGGATCTTCGCTGGTGACGATTCCCATCACCCCGACTACGCCGATGTCCTCGATCAGCAGTGGTTGCGCGATCAGCGCTCGCACGCTGTGATCGCTCGATCCGCGCACCAGGTCTGCGTGGGTGACGAGCACCCGGCGCTCACCTTCGATCGCGCGAATGGCGGCGTCGTGGAACTGATCGGCCAACGCTTCGTGACGACCGTCCCAGGCAAGCAGATTTCCCGACGCGTCCGCCAGGCCCAAGCCGGAACCGGCGGTCAGCTCGCGTAGGTGAGGCGCCGCCTCCGCCGCCGAATCCTTGTCGAGTCCGCGCCGAAGTGGCCGCGCTGCAAGCGAAGCCGTGTGGAGCGCCGCGTGGACGGCACGCTCGGTGGGAGTGGTCACCTCACGCCTGGTGCGCATCCACACCGCTGTCAGCGCCCCGGCCACCGCGAGAATCAGTACGCTCAGAAGCGCGACCACGGCCGGGCTCAACGCGAATCCTCGTCCAGTTTCCGGATCAGAGTTTTCGGAGCCACCGTGCGGTACGCATCTTCGACGACGTCGGCGACGTCGTTCCAAAATTTTTCGTTCTCGGTTTCGTCGGCGCTCGGCACGTCGAGGTACACGCCGATCCATCCGCGGCCACCCACGTACGGCGGGACGAAGAACCTCGACGGATCGCGGCTGACCCAATCTGCCTGCGCCCCAAGGGGTGCCGCGGCCCAGATCGCAACGCGATCGTCGTGGTGGTGATCCGCCATGGTGACGAACTGCGGCGCCTTGCGCACGAACCACGACGCTTCACCGTGGCTGACCCGCTCGGTTGCTTCCGGCAATGCCAGTGCAAGAGCGCGGATTCGCTCCAACGGCGTCATCTATTCACGACCCGCAGGTATTCGGCGCCGGCACACCTGCAAATCGATCCTTGACCCACGCAACAGCTCCCGGCACAGCGGCGCCGTCCGCGTGACCCTCGCCCGGCCGCGCGTGGAACTCGATGACGTCACCGTCGGCGCAGGCACGTTCCACCGCCGCCTCGGTCCACTCCGGACGGATGAGGTTGTCGTTTGTACCGACGACGACGTACATGGGACCGCTCGCCCGTTGACGTGGGAGAGCAACGTCGCTGAGCCACGCGTGAATTCGATCCGCGTCCTCGGCGGTGGCGGGCCGGGTGTCGGCCGGTGTGACCTTTCCGACTAGGCCCAACTTTTCGGTCGCGCGAGAGGTCAGGCACGAGGTGAGTAGATCGTAGTTCTGCTCGAATGCTCCGCGCACGTAGTCGGTTCGTTCGAGTTCGGGATGGGTGAGTGAGAGTCCTTCGAGCACGTACGGGAGCAACAGCTGCTGTGGGAGAGACAGATTCACCTCGGAATCACTCGAGATGATCGGTGAGATATCCGCTGCCGGGGACAGGTTTGCCGCACCCACGAATTCGAGACCGTCGCCGTACGTCTCGGCTTCCTCGGCTGCTGACCAGGAGGCCTGCCCGCCTTGGGAAAGCCCCAGAGTAGCCCACCGAGTCGAGGTGTCCGGAACGACGTTGCGCGCCGCTCGAACCGCGTCGATGACGTTGAACGCCGCGGTGTCGGGTTGCAGGTAAGGATGCGGATCCGGAGTGCCGAGACCCTCGAAGTCGGAGACAGCGACAACGTATCCCGAGTCGAGGAACGGTGCGACCAGGCCGATCGTGCCGAAAAGAGTCGGCGACGTCGACGGCGCACAGTCGTCCGAAATACCCGTCGTGCCATGGCCGATGGAAACGATCGGCCAGCCACCCTCCGGCGGAGTTCCAGGCGGCGTGAACACCGTTCCCGATACCTGAGTCTCCCGGCCGTCGATGCCGGAGGTGGAGCCGTAAAGGATCTTGACCGCACTCGCTCCGGACGCCGCCACTTCCGCTGTGCTGGTGAAAGGTTGACTGTCGAACACGACGCCGCGTTGAGCACTGTTCTCGACCGGCGGGGTGGTGGTGGTCTCGGTGTCGGTGACAGATATGTCAGGCGAGACATCCGATCCGCAGGCGACGCTCACGAGAAGTGCGCTCGCCACCAGTACTCCCCAGCCTGCGCGAACTCTCGAACTCCGAACCGTCATACGCAGTGTTCCCCTCTATTTGCCCGCGCTGCCTGCTCGGCGACGCCTGACACGTTCCTCGGCTGCGGCCTCTTCGATGTCGAGTCCTTCCAATACGGTACGCAATACCTCGTCGTCGAGATCGCCGTCGTCGCGTGCGGCGATCAGCGCAACTCGCTGCGAGCGCAGTGACTGATGCCGGAACTTGTCGAACAACGCTCCCGCGTTCCACAGGACAGCCTCGCGATCGGCGTCTTCGTCGACCTCCTGGAGTTGAAGCCTCGCCTGCATCGAACGCCGCACACGTTCGACGATTGCCTGCAGTTCCTTTCCGTCGATCCCCGGTGGAGGGTGCGCCGCAGCGTCGGCCAACGCCTTCTCACCGGCCTTGCGAGAAATGTTGCGTGCCAGCTCCATCTGTTCCTGCGTGCGCAACTGCTCGTGCGGATCCGCGACGTCGAGGCGGCGAATCATGAACGGCAGAGTCGAACCCTGAATCAGCAGGGTCCCGACAGCGACGATGAACGCGATCGCCTGGATGACGCCGCGTCCGGGGAACGGCTCGCCGGACGAGAGCGCAAACGGAATACCGCCGGCGGCAGCAAGAGTCACGACGCCGCGCATGCCCGCCCACGAGACCACCAGATTCTGTTTCCACGTCAGTTGATTCTCGCGATCGCGGCGCAGGGTTACACCGAATCGAACACGCGAGTAACTCAGGAACAGCCACAGAGGCCGAATCACGATGACCACGGCAAGGACTGCGAGACCGTATGCGAACACGTGAAGCACCGGAAGCCCGTCGGCGACAACATCGTCGATCACGAAGCTCAGTTGTAGACCCATGTATGCAAAGACGAACATCTCGAGAAGAGTGTCCAGACTCGACCACACCGAGCGCTCCTGCAGTCTCGTCATGATCGACGCATCCGTCGAATAGTGCCCGATCACCAAGCCGGCGACCACGACGGCCAGAACACCGGACGCGTGCAGTTCTTCGGCGGCCAGGTACGCAGCGAACGGAAGCACCAGCCCCAAGCCGGTTTCGAGTGGAGAGTCGTACATGCGGGCACGAACGAACTTGACGACAAACGCCAGCACCAAGCCGACGACGACGCCACCGATCACTTCGTACGCGAAAAACAGCAGGGGCGAATCTGTGGCAATTCGCGTTCCGGTCACTGCTGCGACGGCGACGGTGAAGAGCGTCAGCGCGGTGGCGTCGTTGACGAGCCCCTCGCCCGTCAGGATGGCGATGACCCGTTTCGGGAGCCCGAGTTTCTGACCGACCGCCACCGCGCTGACGGCGTCGGTCGGCGCGATCACGGCCCCGAGCACGAGGGCGGCGCCGATCGTGAACTCGGGCACCATCCATTCGGCGAAGAAGGCAACCACGAACGCCGTCACCAACACCATTCCGACGCCGAGACGCAGGATCGGTGCCAGGTTGCGTTTGAAGGTCGCCACCGAAAACTTCAGAGCGGCCGAGTAGAGCAGCGGCGGCAGGACCACACCGAGAATGACGTGGGGGTCGAGTTCGGGTCGCGGCATACCGGGTATGAACGATGCGACCGAACCTACCGTCACCAAAACCAGCGGGGCCTGCAGGTTTCGTCGATTGGACAGCCCGGTGACTGCGATGGCGGCAATGACGACCAGCAGAATCCAGGTGAAGTTCACGCGTTCATTCTGCCCGCCGACCCTGGGAGTTCACCCAGCGGACGCACAGAAGCCCGCAACCTTTTCGGTTACGGGCTCCTGAGCAACGGTGTTACCGAAAAACGGTATTGCCGAATCCGGTCTTACTGCTTTTCGGGAACAGCCTTCTTGGCGGCCTCGGCTGCCTTGTCGATCTTGTCGCCGTACTTGTTGCCGGTCTTGTCGTCAGCAATGTCGGCGACCTTGTCGATCGCGTCGTGAACTTTGTCGGAGTTCTCCGCTGCGAGCTCCTGGCCCTTTTCGACCAATCCCTTGACGTTGTCCAAGAAACCCATGTCCGTGTCCTCTCCCGGTGCTGACGCACATCCTTCGGCGGAATCGTTCCTCCGCGCCCTTCGATTCTCACAGTTCGACGGCCTCCGCGCCAGAAAGCAGGTCCGTGCTCACGATCCTCGCACTACTCGAGGTAGCGTTAACCCGCCAATAGCTGATTGACCGCCCATCGACATCGACAGGTGCCCGGTTTGAATGCAGGACTGCGCGGGACGGGGAGCGATCCCCACCCGACGCGTGAACTGCTGTCTCGGTGGTGGTCAGACCGTACCGATTACAGTTGGCTCCCCCGATTCCTCGACACCCGCGGGCTGACCGTTCCCGGGCGCAAATTGGTTGCGCTGTGGTGTTTCCTCTTCGCCCTGATCGCGGCGACGATGCAGTTGAGTCGCTTCGGTTCCGACACTGCCCTGGCGCGGTCGGTCCTCGCTGTCGGAAGCATCAGCGGGATCTACGCGGGTTGCCGTTGGGCACGAAACGAATCGTGGCCCACCTGGCAACAATCCGTGGCCTTTGTCGTCTGGGCCGACCTGTGGCTCGCCGTCACTCTTTTCTTCGCTGTCCGCACCGCTTTCGTCGGAACCATCGGCTGCATCCTGTTCATCATGATCGGTTTCTACGCGGCGATAGTTCACAGTCCACGCGTTGCCATCACGCACATCGGCTGGGCTCTTGCCGTCTGTACGACGCTGGCCGCCATGGCGATGTCCGAACCGGTCAACGACAACTGGGTGGTCGTGAATCTCTATCTGATGGTTGCCGGTGTGGTTTTCTCCACCGCCTGGATTCTGCAGATCGTCTGGCTGCGTCTGACCGACGACGCACGCAATGCCCACCGGGACTACCTCACCGCGACGCTCAATCGCCGCGGACTTCAAGACGAGGCACAGCATCTGCTGCGCAGTGATCGAACACAGGCGCTGATCGCACTTCTGATCGACGTCGACTCGTTCAAAAGCCTCAACGACACTCACGGCCACGTCGCGGGCGACGATGCGTTGACCGCTGTCGCCGACCGCCTCATCGCTGCCGCCGGACCTGATGCGGTGGTGGCGCGAATCGGTGGGGACGAGTTCGTCGTCCTGCGCGGAGTCGATCGAGGAGATATCGAACAGGTCGCCACCGAGATACATTCGGCGGTCTCGTCCGACTCCGATCCCTATCCCGTATCCGCCAGTACCGGCGTCAGTGTCTATCTGAGTCCCGAGACGGACTTACCGGATCGAGCTGTCAACGAACTGATCGAGCACGCAGACAATGCGATGTACCGGGCCAAGAAGCGCGGCGGCAATCGCATTGCCTGGGTGCAGATGTTCAGGCGCTGAAACTGTCTACTCGCTGTGCGCGTGGTGATGCTCGCCGGGTAAGTCGTCCGGCGTGGCGAACATCTTCCTTTTCTCCCCGTGCAGGCGTGCGCTGATCCACCACGAGAGTTCCACCAGTACAACACCGATCGCGCCGAGGGTGATCGCGAGCGTCGTAGCAGCGACGTTGCTCGGATCCAGTTTGAAGAACTCTCGGGTGAACGGCAGAGCGAACAGAATCAGATAGCCGGCCACCGATCCACCGATCAGAACAAGCTTCCACCAGACGTACGGCCTGGCCACGACGGCCAGAACCCACACGGCGATCATGATCAACGTGATGAGCGCGCTGGTTCCGGCCTGGATCTTCTGAGTTTCCGTCTGGTCCGGACCTTGGTAGGCCAGCACGTAGGAGATGAACGTGGTGATGCCGATGATCAGACCTGACGGCAGCGCCAAGCGCATGACGCGGGAGACGAAACCGGTTCGCGCGCGCTCGTTGTTGGGTGCCAGAGACAAGATGAAGGCCGGGATACCGATCGTGAACCACGCTGCGATCGTGACGTGGCGGGGAAGGAACGGGTACGGCAGCGGTTCGAAGTCGAAGACCTGGGACAGGACGCCGGTGATGCCGATCAGGAACGCAAGCACCACCGAGTAGACGGTCTTGGTCAGGAACAGATTCGACACACGCTCGATGTTGCCGATCACTCGGCGGCCTTCCGCGACGACGTACGGAAGCGTCGCGAACTTGTTGTCCAGCAGCACGATCTGGGCCACGGCTCGCGTAGCCGGGCTGCCCGAACCCATCGAGACCCCGATGTCGGCGTCCTTGAGGGCGAGCACGTCGTTGACGCCGTCACCGGTCATCGCGACGGTATGTCCGCGAGACTGCAAGGCAGCGACCATTTCCCGCTTCTGATCCGGCCGCACGCGACCGAAGGTTGTTGCGCCGTCGAGAGTGTCCGCCAGCTTTTCCTGATCGCTGGGCAGCTCCCGCGCATCGATCGGACGGTCGCCACCTTCGAGTCCGAGTGACCCCGCAACGGCGCCGACGGAAACCGCGTTGTCGCCGGAAATGACCTTGACCGCCACCTTCTGACTGGCGAAGTACTCCAACGTCTCCTGTGCGTCCGGACGCACCTTCTGCTCGAGTACGACCAGCGCTTCGGGGGTGACAGTTCCCGGTGCGTCGGCGTTGTCGACGGGGAGGTCGCTGCTGCCGAGCATGAGGACACGAAGTCCGCTCGACCCCACCTCCTCGGCCTTGCGGGCCATTTCCGAGTCGGGATCGAGCAGAACGTCCGGGGCACCGAGTACCCAGTTACCGTGACTGCCGTACGACTGGCCGCTCCACTTCTTCGCCGAGGAGAACGGCGCCACCGCTGTCGCCTCGCCCCACCCGGAATCGTCGGAGAGCGACTCGCGAATCGCCAGGACACTCGCGTTGGGACGAGGGTCGGAAGCAGCCATCGCGCTCAGCGCAGACTTGACCGCAGCCTCCCCCGATCCGCCCGGTGCGACATCGACCTCGGACAGGCGCATGCCGTTCTCGGTCAGCGTTCCGGTCTTGTCCGCACACACCACGTCGACGCGGGCCAGACCCTCGATCGCCGGCAACTCCTGAACGAGGCACTGGCGCTTGCCCAATCGGATGACCCCGACCGCAAATGCGATGGAGGTCATCAGCACAAGACCTTCGGGAACCATGGGAACGAGAGCTGCCACCATGCCGTTGAGGGCCGGTCGGATCGGCAGGCCGATGGTGAAGAGCTGGTTGAAGATGATCAGCGCACCCGCCGGAATCATCAGGTAGGTGATGAATTTCAGGATCTTGTCGATGCCGCTGCGCAGTTCGGAATGCACGAGGGTGAACTTGCTCGCCTCTTCGGCCAGCTTGGCCGCGTATGCATCGCCGCCGACCTTGGTGGCGCGGTATGCACCACTGCCCGCGGCAACAAAACTGCCCGACAACACTTGCTGGCCGCTCGCCTTGTGAACCGGATCGGCTTCACCCGTCAGGAGCGATTCGTCGACCTCGAGTGCGGCGGAACTGACCACCTCGCCGTCGACGACTATCTGGTCACCAGATCCGAGTTCGATAATGTCGTCGAGCACAACATCTTTGGGTGCCATTGCCACGGCGACGCCGTCACGCCTGACCATCGGCTTGGCCTGACTCACGATGGCCAGAGCGTCGAGCGTGCGCTTGGCGCGGATCTCCTGGATGATGCCGATGCCGCTGTTCGCGATGATCAACAACCCGAACATGCCGTCGATGATCGAGCCCGTCGCGAGCACGATCACCAACAACACGGTCAGGATCGCGTTGATGCGAGTGAAGACGTTGCCGCGAATGATGTCCTTGACCGAGCGGGACGCCCGGTCCGGCACGTCGTTGGTTTGCCCCGACGCGATCCGGGCCGCAACCTGATCGGCGGTCAAACCGCGGGCGACGTCGACGTCGTCCGGCAATCGCTCAGGGGCGACCGCCACTGCTGTCTCTTCTGAACTGGTGTGCTCGTGAGCCATGGTCAAAGATTACGCACCCGGAGCAACTAATCAGGGTTCGACTCGAAAGGCAACCACGTCCGCGGCGCTTCCCCGCTCATCCCAGCGGTATCCACCACTTCGACGGAGGTGTGGGCGACAACGCGTCGATCCTGCCGCCCGGCATCGGAACCGACACGGTCGTGCCTGCCTCTGCGGCCGACTCGTTGAGGCGAATGATCGGCTCCGACCACGAGTGAAACGCGAGGTTGAAGGTCGCCCAGTGAATCGGGACGAATACACCGCGCGACCCGTCGCCCTTGTTGAGGTCGATGTGCGTCTGCACTGCCTCTTCGGGATTCATGTGAATGTCCGGCCAGCGCACGTCGTACGCGCCGACGGGGAGAAGCGTCAGATCGAAAGGCCCATAGGTTTCACCCAGCTGTTCGAAACGTGATGTGTATCCGCTGTCACCACCGAAGAACACCCGGTGCTTCGGACCGGCGAACACCCATGACGCCCACTGGGTCGTGTTCCGAACGAGACCGCGACCGGAGAAGTGACGAGCCTCGGTGCACGTGAGAACCAGCTCGTCGATTTTTGTCGACTCGTCCCAGTCCAATTCCACGATCCGGTTCTCGGGCACCTTCCAGTGCCGCAAGTGAGCACCGATACCGATCGGCACGACAAACGGAGCCGTCTGTGTGCGAGTCAGAGTCTTGACCGTCGCCATGTCGAGATGGTCGTAATGATCGTGGGAGATGACGATCGCATCGACCGCCGGAAGATCGGCCAAGGCCACCGGAGCGGGATGCATTCGTGCGGGACCCACTGTGGCCGAGGGTGATACGCGTTCGCTCCACACCGGATCAGCAAGAACACGGTATCCGTCGACCTCGACGAGAACGCTCGAATGGCCGTACCACGTCACCGCCGCGTCGCCCGCTACCGCCGGTGCCAGCGGAGTGGCCAACGGAATCGGCTGACGCGGCCGACCCGTCGACCCTCGCGTAGCCATCGACTTGAACATCCCGGCATCGGTGCCCGGGACCAACGTGCTGCTGGGCTCCGAATTGTGGAACTGCCTGTCCCGGTATCGCGGGGACATCGCCGCATACGGCTGCACCGTGTTCCGCGATGCCCCGATCTGCGTCGGGATTCCCCATGCGGCTCGCGCCACCCATCCTGTTGCCGCGGCAACTGCAGCAACTCCGAGAAGCGTCGTCTTCTTCATTCAGACGAGCGTAGCCACTATCTGCCCCGCGTGCGTGGCGCCTGAGTACCCTGCAACTGGCTTTACTTTCCCTTGAATACGGGAGGGCGGTTTTCGATGCGGGCGGCGCGGGCTTCCTGGACATCCTCGCTGAGCCAGGCGGCGTGAAGGGCGTCGAGTTGCTCGGGAGACTGCTCCTCCATGGTCCCGTCGTCGTTGAGGACCATCTTCATGTGCCGCAAGGACAGCGGTGCGAGATTCGCGATGCGGTGCGCCCACTCCTGGGCGTCGGCGAGGGTTCCGATCTTGTTGGCGAGGCCGCGGGTGAAGGCTTCCTCAGCGCCGATCTGCTCGATCCCGAGCAGGATGGTGCGCGCGGGACCGCCGCCGACCAGCGACGCGAGCCGGCGCATGGTCCACTTGTCCACCGAGACACCGAGGGTCGCTGCCGGGATTCCGAAGCGAGCGCTCGGTGCTACGACGCGCAGATCCGACGCGATGGCCAACTGCGTACCCGCCCCGATGGCCGGACCGTTGACGGCAGCGATGACCGGGATGGGCGCCGTGTCGATCGACCGAAGCATCTCGAACAGGCGGTCGGTGAAGCCCTCCATGTAGACGTCACCGGAGAGGTCTGCCCCTGCACAGAACGCCGATCCCTCACCGGTGATGACGACGACGTGCGCATGCTCGGCGACTGCCGCATTCATCGCGTCCCGTATCGCGATGCAGAGTTCCGCGCTGAGCGCATTACGACGCTCGTGACGCTGCAACTCGATGGTCACGACGTTGCCGTCACGGGAGAACCCGATCATGTCCGCTCTCTTTCGTTTCTGGAAGGCTCGACACAGGGATGTTCCGAGGCGCCGATACCGTCCGCATACTTCTCTGCAGCTAAGTTCTGTACATCAGGAGGTTAGATTACCGATGAGTACAGACGACCTTGCCGCACAGCAACCACACCCGGTTGACGTGGTGGTGATCGGCGCAGGACAGGCCGGACTCTCCGCCGCGTACTACCTGCGCAAGTTCGGAATCGCACCCGAATCGGGGTTCGTGGTGCTCGATCATGCGTCCGGTCCGGGCGGAGCGTGGCAGTTCCGTTGGCCGAGCCTGACACTGAGCACCGTCAACGGTGTGCATGACCTCCCGGGAATGTCTTTCGCGGAAACCACCGGGACCGACGCCCAACAGGTGCCTGCATCGGTGGCGGTCCCCCACTACTTCGAACTGTACGAAAAGCAATTCGAACTTCCCGTCCACCGCCCGGTACACACGCGAGTGGTGTGCCCGAGGGAAGAGCGACTGCGGATCGAGACCGACCACGGAGTGTTCGCGGCCCGAGGCTTGATCAACGCGACGGGAACCTGGGAGCGACCCTTCATTCCCCATTACCCTGGGGCCGATTCATTTCGTGGCCGACAGCTCCACACGAAGGACTATCGAACCGCCGCGGAGTTCGAAGGCAAACATGTTGTCGTGGTCGGCGGCGGGATCTCGGCCGTCCAACTGCTCGACGAGATCTCACGCGTCACGACCACCACCTGGGTGACGCGCCGCGAACCGGAGTTCCGCGACGAGCCGTTCACGCCGGACATCGGCCGCGCTGCGGTGGCCATGGTCGAGGATCGTGTACGACGCGGTCTGCCACCGGGATCCGTTGTTTCGGTCACCGGCCTCCCCGTAACGCCTGCCATTCGGGCAGCACGTGAGCGTGGTGTGATGAATCGACTCCCGATGTTCTCCGAAATCCTTCCGAACGGCGTGAAGTGGGCCGACGGCACCGCTATCGATGCCGATGTCATCCTGTGGTGCACCGGATTTCGTAGCTCTCTCGATCACCTGGCTCCGTTGCACCTACGAGGGCCGGGTGGCGGAATCCCGATGACAGGACGCCTCGCCACGCAGGTCGAAGCCGACCCTCGCGTGCACTTGGTGGGATACGGTCCGTCGTCTTCGACGATCGGAGCCAACCGCGCGGGCCAAGCGGCAGCTCGCGAACTGACAGCTTACCTGGGGATCGGCGAATGAACAGAATTCTTGTTCCGGGCGAAACCTGCTGGCGCATCGAGCCGGCAGACAATCTTGCCTGCATCGTCGACGCCGCTGACTACTTTCACCATGCGAAGTCCGCGATGTTGCAAGCCGAAAAGCGAATCATGTTGATCGGCTGGGACTTCGACACGCGTATCAAACTCGAACCAGGCAAGCAGACGCTCGACGGCCCCAACCGGTTGGGAATGTTCCTCCGCTGGCTGGTCCGCGAGAAACCCGACCTCGAAATCCTCGTACTCAAATGGAACATCGGGGCGTTCACCGCAATCGGCCGCGGTATGACTCCTGTCTTCGTGTCCAACTGGTTGACCGACGAGCGCCTTCGGTTCGAGATCGACGGCGCCCACCCGGTGGGCGCGGCGCACCATCAGAAGATCATCGTCATCGACGACGCCCTGGCGTTCTGCGGCGGCATCGACATGACTGTGGACCGCTGGGACACCTCGGATCACGTCGACCGAAACGATTACCGAATCACGCCGAGCGGAAGGCGTTACGGCCCTTGGCATGACGCGACCACGGCGGTCGACGGCAATGCGGCGGCGGCCATCGGCGAATTGGCGCGGGCACGCTGGAAATCCGCAACCGGCGAGGATCTCACACCGGTCGAGAGCACTGCGACTCCGTGGCCCGTCAATCTGGCGCCCACCTTGCGGGTTGTCGACGTAGCCGTCGCCAGAACATTGCCGGAGCTCGGCGAACGCACGGAGGTGCGTGAGATCGAGGCGCTGTATCTCGCGGCCATCGCCGGGGCCAAGCGCACTCTGTACATCGAAAGCCAGTACCTCGCCTCACGCACTCTGGCCGAGGCGATTGCCGCGCGCCTGCGTGAGGACGACGGACCGGAGATCGTTCTGGTCATTCCGCGCAACGCCGACGGTTGGCTGGAACAAAAGGCGATGGACGGGGCGCGCCACGACCTGTTGCATCTGCTGTGGGCCGCCGATATCCACAACCGATTCGGTGCGTTTTATCCCGTGACCTCTTCTGGCGCACCTATTTACGTCCACGCCAAGGTTCTCGTGATGGACGATCGTCTCCTGCGAATCGGTTCGTCGAACCTCAACAACCGTTCGATGGGGTTCGATACGGAGTGTGACATCGCCGTCGAATCCGACGACGCCGCAGACGTCGAGTTGCGGGCCTCGATCATCGGTTTGAGGCGCCGTCTACTCAGCGAGCACCTCGACGTCACCGAGGAAGAAGTCGACGACGCATTGCGTGAGCGCTCACTGTTGTCGACGGTTCGCAGTCTTGCGTCTTCCAACGCTCGCAGTCTGCGCGAATTCGACCGGAACACAGTGGACGGCGAAGACCACGTGCTCGCTGAAAACGCGCTGATGGATCCCGAGCGCACGCCGCCCAGACTGAGCGACCGAATCGAGGGATTCCGTCGTCTCCTCGGTAAACGCTGAGACGCTAGAACACGCGGACGCTGTGCCCGGTTGTCAGTGAGAGTTCGACGAGTGTTGCGGCTCGATCACTCGGGACGAGCACAACGAGAAACGTATCGCTGTCGCTGTCGAGCCAGGCCACGGAAACGCCTGCCCCGGCGATGTTGTCGCCCACCCGCGCGAGAAGCGATTCCAGTCCGGCAGCTCGATCGAAGGCAGCGGCAAGGCTGTCTGCCCACTCCCACGATCCCGCACTTGCGGGCGAAGACTTCAGCTCTCGCAGCTGGCCGAGAACCTCGCCCGCGTCCTCGTTCCAGTCCACCCAGACGAGGAGTTCTTGTTCGTGCAACGCGTCGACGAGAGCGAACCACGCCAATTCGGGGTGTGGCTTCTCGAGCTTCTGTGAGTACAGCTCGTTCTGTACTGCGACATACCGTTCCGGGTAGTCGATTGCGAGAGTCACACGGTCGATGACTGTCGAGCTGTTCGGGGCAAGCAGTTCCGCGATCGCGCGCAACGCATCGCGAGCAGGTCCACCCACTATGGCTCCAAGGTTCGATTCGGTCATCGGCGCGGTTTCCACAGTCTGACACGCGGGTCCGCCTCGTACGGACCTGTCCTCGACGTTCGGTGCAGAGTCAGACACCGTTGCGGAGAGTTCCCTCACGCTTACGAACCAAAGTTCAGATAGCTACCAAATCGAACAACTCGGCTATCCTATTCGCCGCACTTGTCCGTTTAGCCTTTCACCTGGTCTTACAATCCCGATATAGTCATGGTCGATCCGTTGAGACAACTGGAATGTAGCGAGCCAGCGAACAGTCTGTTACCGTTCAGCTAACTACTCCTTCTGGTCAAACCGGATCGAAGGGGTTCGGGCAATGACCCACGGGGGGTTGACGTGAAGGGGCCATGTTCCGCATGAAACACGATTCACACACGACAACCTCTTGGTGGTCGATCGGCGAATGGCGCCTGGGATGGAAGGTCATCGCTGTCCTCGCATTGCCGATGATCGTCGCCGTTGTCCTCGGAGCCCTTCGAGTTCAGACAGAACTCGAAGAAGCCGCGCAGCTGAGTTCCTCGTCCGAGCGCGCCCTCGCAGTGCCAGCAGCGATCAATCTGGAATCGGCATTGTACGAACTCGCCGAAGCGGCATCGGCACGCTCCGACACCGCTCGTGCCACGCAAGCAGTCTCCGACGCGATGGACCAACTTGTCGATGCCGCCCGCACGTTCCAGTCCGACGATGCCCTCAACGACCAAGTGACTTCGGCGTTGGCCGAGAGCCGTTCCATCACCGAGGAGATCGCCGCCGGCGCGGTGGCACCCGCTCGCCTGGTTTCGCGGGTCGGTGAGGTCTCACGAGCCCTTTCCGGCACCTTCACCAGCGTCGTCGAGCATTCTCAGCGCCCAGTCCTGCGTGAACAGGGTGGTCGACTGTCCGCACTCTGGGAAGCGCGACGAGCCTTGGCCGAACAACGAATCCTCTTCGGCTCAGGCGATCCGGACCAGCAGGCTCGCACCTCGATGGTCAGCGCTGCCGGCGCCGAACTGGTCGCTCTGAACAACATCCTCACGATCGACGGAACCAACGACACCGTCCAGGCCCTGAGCAACTCGGCTCAGAACCGGATCAACGCCCTCGGATCAACTCCGTCGACTTCTCCTCTGGGGAGCCGCGTCGGTGCCGATCTGAAATCTGGAAACGAGCAGTACAACAGCCTCACCGACACCACAGTCACCGAGTTCGGCGACGCCGTCACCGCTGAATCCAATGCCGCACGAACCGCGGCACTTCGCGACACCGCGATTGTGCTCGGCGCGGTCCTGCTGGCCCTGGCCATCGCCCTCGTCATCAGCCGATCGCTCATCGATCCGATCCGCCGGTTGCGTTTTGCCGCCCTGCAGGCAGCGAGACGCGGACTTCCCGACGCGATCGAACGAATTCGCGCAGGTGCCAGTACCGACGAACTCGATTTTGCCCGTGTCCCGATCCGCACCCACGAGGAAATCGGCGAGCTCGCACGCGCCGTGGACGACATGCACGGCCAGGCCATCACACTCGCCGGCGAGCAGGCCACACTGCGGCGCCAGGTCAACGACATGTTCGAAACGCTGTCGAGGCGCAACAAGTCCCTCGTCGACCAGCAACTCGGTTTGATCGAACAGTTGGAGCAAGACGAAGACGACCCGCGTCGCCTCGAGAATCTGTTCCGGCTCGACCACATCGCCGCGAGAATGCGCCGAAACGGCGACAACTTGTTGGTTCTCGCCGGAACCGATGTACGCCGCGCCAGGACCGCCCCCATCGCCCTCGGCGATACCCTTCGTGCCGCCGTGTCAGGCGTCGAGGAGTATCGACGCGTTGAACTCGGGCAGATTCCGCCCGGAGTCGTCACCGGTCATGCGGCCCCGGACGTCGTTCATCTCATCGCCGAGCTGCTCGACAATTCGCTGCGGTACTCCCCACCTGAGACCACCGTCTCCATCAACGCCGCCCGCACCATCGACGGCTCCATGATCGTCGAGGTCGCTGATCTCGGTATCGGCATGTCACCTGCCGATATCCTCGATGCCAACGAACGCCTCGCCGCCGGCGGCGAGATGAGCGCAGATACAGCGCGTCGCATGGGTTTGTTCGTCGTGAGCCGAATCAGTCGTCGCTACAACATCTCTGTGCGCCTGCGCCCGACGGCAACGTCGTCGACACACAGCGGCATCACCGCCACGGTGCTCCTACCGACGTCGATTCTCGATTCTTCTCGGGCACCCGAGATCCGCACGCCGCGAACCGGACCCGTTCCCACGCTCGATCGGACTCCCCCTCCCGCAACGTCTGCACCGTTCGCACCGATCGCGCAGTCCGCACCGTCGGCTCCGTCGGCACCGTCATGGTCACAGCCCGTCCCGACCCAATCCGCACCCCCTGCGACCAGAAGTTTCGCTGATCTCCCGCGTCGAACGCCCGCTAACAGCACCGATCGGACTGAGACGTTCGCCCCGATCACACCGCAGTCGACGCCGCCGGCAACAGCGCCTTCGGGGTTACCGCGTCGTACCCCGGGCACAAGCGGAGTACCGACGGTCAGCACCTCGACTCCGACTATTCCGACACCCGCCACGTCGGTGTCATCCTTCACTCCTCTGCTCGATCCCGCAGGGACAAACGCATCGACAGCCCTTCCCGTTCGTACTCCGTCGCCGGAATTCGCCTCGCCGGCACAAGGTCCCGAGATTCCGGTGGGTCCCCAACCGTCGACAACTCCGCCGCCGCGGCACCGGCTCTCAGCCCCGACGCCGACAAATACTGCGGCGTTCTTCTCCTCACGTACCCGTGACGGGCTCTCTGCCCGATCATCGGCGCGCGCTGACAGCGCCGGCGACGGCAACTCGAACGGCGCGCCCACTGCCCCGTCCACGATGCCGATTTTTGCCCGGATGGTGTCGGAGTGGCTCGTCGATCCCACGGCGGAGACGTCAGCGGCTTCCACCGGCAGTTCGTGGACCACGGACGCCGATCAAGGCTGGGTGGCTGCTCGGACGTCATTCGAAATGCCGGTCACCAAGATCGCCGATTCAGGACTTCCCATTCGGGACCGCGGCGCCCGGCTGGTTCCTGGCGCCGTCGGCGGAGGCGGCTCGACACAGCGTCATGCATCCAATCCGGCGGACGTCCAACGTGGTTGGAGCAGTTACCAATCCGGAGTACAACGAGGGCGTCGGCACACCGCCGACCATCAGCGCGATGGCGGACAGTCTTTCGAATCGTCCACGATGTTGCACAACGATGAAGGAGAACAGTGAACACTGTCGGAGCCCAAGAGACTCCCCGCGCACTCGACTGGCTGGTTTCGGCTTTTGCCCGAGACGTGCCGGGTGTGAGTCACGCGATCATCGTCTCAACCGACGGGTTGTTGACGGCCTCGAGCACACACCTTCCGCTCGATCGAGCGGATCAATTGGCCGCTGTCACTTCCGGACTCGCCAGCCTGTCCGCGGGTGCATCACGCCTCTTCGACGGTGGGGCCGTCATGCAGTCCGTCGTCGAGATGGAGAACGGGTACCTACTTCTCATGGGTGTCGGTAGTGGTGCTTACCTTGCCGCCCTCGCCGTTGCCGGATGCGACATCGGCCAGATCGGTTACGAAATGGCGACTCTCGTCGATCGCGTCGGGACAACCATGGACATTGCTCCGCGAACATCGCAGGGTATTTGAGTCCGATGCCTCACCACCAATCCGAGTACGACGACGCCGAACCGAGCTTGGTCCGGCCGTACGCGCTCACCGAAGGTCGGACCCTGCCGTCCATCGACCTCCCGCTCGAAGCGATCATCGCGACGATCGAAGACGTGGTCTCGAACAATCTTGCACCGCAGGATATTCGTGCGTCGATCGTCGCACTGTGTGAGCAGCGGATCTCGATAGCCGAGATCGCTGCCCACCTGGGTGTTCCGATCGGAGTCGTGCGGGTACTGGTTGCCGACCTCGTAGTAGCCGGATCACTGGAAATACATGCCACTCTGCGAAGCGACGCATCTCGAGTCGAGCGACGCGAACTGATCGAAAGGACCCTCAGTGGACTTCGGGCACTCTGACTCATCGTCTCGCGTGAAATCGACCAAAATCGTGATCGCCGGGGGTTTCGGCGTTGGCAAGACAACGCTTGTGGGGACCGTCTCCGAAATCGTCCCCCTCCGCACGGAGGCAATGGTCACCGACGCCAGCGACGGTATCGACAATCTCGGATCCACTCCCGACAAGAGCACCACCACGGTCGCGATGGACTTCGGACGCATCACTCTCGCCGACGACCTGGTCCTCTATCTATTCGGAACCCCGGGCCAGCGCCGCTTCTGGTTCATGTGGGACGACCTCATCACCGGAGCGATCGGTGCGGTCATTCTGGTCGACACGCGCCGTCTGGAAGACAGCTTCGCCGCCGTCGACTTCTTCGAGGCGCGAGGACTCCCGTTCATCGTGGCGGTCAACCGTTTCGACGGCGCACCAATCCATTCGGCGAGCGATCTCCGGCAAGCGTTGGCTTTGCCCAACCGCGTTCCCATGATCGAGATCGACGCCCGTAACCGCGAATCGGCCAAACGCGCGCTGATCGCCATCACCGAGTACTCCCTCGAACGACTTGCAGCCGAAGCGGTCGTCTAGATGAATCACCAGATGCGAATCGTCGCCGAAAGGAACTGGCATGTCGGATGAAATGCACCATTTCTCGATGGGAATCTGGCTGCTCGGGCTCGCCTACGTCGTGTCCGTGGTCGGGTCGGTAGTCGGCCTGGCATGCACCAGGCATTCGGCGTCGGCGACGACAACCGCCACACGCATGCGATGGCTCGCCATGGCTGCCCTGTCGATCGGTGGCGTCGCCATCTGGCTGATGCATTTCATCGCCATGCTCGGCTTCGCAGTCCCCGGAAGTCCCATTCGATACAACCTCGGATGGACCGTGATCTCTGCGATCATGTCGGTGGCCGCCGTGTTTGTCGGTCTGCTGATCATCGGGACCGAATTCCGCTGGTCTCGGCTTCTGATCGGGGGCGTGGTGACCGGTCTCGCCGTGAACGTCATGCATTACACCGGTATGCGCGCCTTACGCTTTCAGGGTGAGATCCATTACGACCTGCTCTTCGTTGCGTTGTCGGTTCTCATCGCAGTCGTCGCCGGAACCGCTGCACTGTGGTTCACCATGGTGCTCGAGTCCACGATTCTGCGTTTTGTCGCCGGGATCATCATGGGTATCGCCGTCGTCGGTATGCACTACACCGGAATGGCCGCAGTCGAGGTTGTCCACGACGCGGCGGCCCCGGCACCGCAGGGGCTCGAAGTGTTCTCCTTCCTCTTCCCCGTCTTCGTTCTCGGCTTGCTGGCGTTGGCAGTTCCGATTGTCGCAGTGCTGACAGCGCCCAACCGTGCGACGGCTCGGATGGAATCCGCCGCCGACGACCTGGCGTTCGAAGCTCGAGAGTTCGCGATCTCGAACTGAGAGGAGTGCGGGGCGAGTCGATGTAGATCGACGACGCCCCGTACATTTCGAGGATGGTGGAAGCCGGACACAAACCCCAGCCGTCGGCCCGCGCAACGCTGGTCGTGATCGGTGGTTTGCCGGCCACCGGCAAGTCGACGATCGCGCGGGCACTTGCCCAGCATCACCAGGTTCCCTACGTGCGGATCGATACCATCGAACAGGCACTGACCCGCAGCGGTATCGATGATGCGTCCGGGACCGCTGGATACATCACCGGGTACGCGCTCGCCGCCGAACAATTACGACTCGGAATCTCGGTCGTGGTCGAATGCGTCAACCCGATCGAGATGACACGAAACGCCTGGTTCGCTACCGCACAACATAATTCAGCGAACTTACTCAACGTCGAGGTTGTCTGTTCGGATCCCGACGAGCATCGCCGACGCGCGGAGCAGCGTGTCGGCGACATCCCGGATCTTGTACTACCTAAGTGGCGGGAAATCCTGGATCGAGACTACGAGCCATGGACCACGGAACGGCTGGTGCTCGACACCGCAATCATGAACGCCGACAGCGCAGTACAACGCATCACTGCCCGAATGTTCGCAGCGTGAGAACTGTTCACAGCGTGAGAACAAAAAAGGCACTGTTCGGATCTTCGCGGTAGTTCCCGAACGGTGGACACGGCACAAACCCGAATTTTGCATACAGTCGACGTGCCGGATCGAAGAAGTCTTGCGTGCCGGTCTCCAATTCGAGTTGCCGGTAGCCTCGTTGTCTCGACTCGTCCACGACGTGTTGAAGAAGTCGCGTTCCCACTCCGCGCCCACGAGCTGCCGAAGATGTTCGCATCGACTTGATTTCACCGCTGCTCGACGATCGTTCCTTCAGCGCTGCACAACCGAGTAGTTCGTCGCTTTCGCTCCACAACGTCCACATGGTGACGGAGCTATCCGTCAGACCTGCGACGTCCAGCGCGTGAACGCTCTCCGCAGGCGAGGTCGCATGCATGTCGGCGAGATGTTCGGTCAGTAAGGCGCGGACCGCATCCCGATTCAGGTCGTCAACTTCGATTCGCACAGATCCCTCACCGCCCACTTTGTTTCCACCGGTATCGATCAAAGTATGACTGTCCGTCACTTCGCCGAAGGCTTGGCCCGTACGTGGATGCGTTCTCCTTGCGGCCCGAACAGACTCAGCACCTCGACCGGGCCGCGGCCGTCACTGCCGAACCAGTGCGGGTTGCGAGTGTCGAATTCGGCAGCTTCACCCGTGCCCATCACGATGTCGTGATCGGCCAACACCAACCGCAACCTCCCCGACAAGACGTACAGCCATTCGTAGCCGTCGTGCACTTGGGGGTCCGGTTCCGTCTGGCTTGCCGGGATGGTCATCTTGAATGCCTGCAATCCACCCGGCTGCCGAGTCAGCGGCAACACCGTTCGGCCGCTGACGCTTCGAGGCGCACTCTGGATGCGTGGATCGGCGACCTGCGGTGCCGCCACCAATTGATCCAACGGCACTTGGTGGGCGAGCGCGATCGGAAGCAGCAACTCCAAGCTCGGGCGACGCTCCCCCGCTTCGAGCCTCGACAGAGTGCTCTTCGAAATACCGGTGGACTCGGACAGCGCTGTGAGAGTGACGTTCCTCTGTGTACGAATGCGTTTGAGGCGCGCGCCGATCTGCGAGATGGCGGCATCGATGTGCGGACCGTTGACATTCATGATCCGAGTCTGACGACGATTCCCAGAAATGGCAACAATAGTTGCTGAGACTTCTCGTCCGCAGGCAACCTGTGCTCATGCGAACACACACTGAAACAGAGATCCTCGACACCGTGATCGTCGGCGGTGGCGCCGCCGGACTCAGCGCAGCCCTGGTGTTGGGTCGTGCGCGGCGCACGGTCGCCGTTATCGATTCCGGTAAACCGCGCAACGCGCCCGCAGCACACATGCACGGCTTCCTCTCGCGAGACGGCATGGCGCCCGGCGAGTGGCTTACCGTCGGACGCAGCGAATTGCAGACGTACGGAGTGGAATTCAATCGCGATGACGTTGTCGACATTTCCTGGCGTGGTATCGAACCCGGCTTTGTCGTCGAACTGTCAGGAGGCACAACCCTCGAGACCCGCACTGTGCTCGTTGCCACAGGCCTACAGGATTCACTCCCGGAAATACCAGGTATCCAAGAGCTTTGGGGACAGAGCGTGCTCCATTGCCCGTACTGCCATGCATATGAGATCAGTGACGAGCCGATCGGCGTTCTCGGCGGCGACGCTCGCGAGATGTCACTTCACCAGGCGCTTCTACTCCGACAGTGGTCGTCGGATGTGAAGTTCTTTCCCCACCACATCTCGCTCACCCCTGACGAACGCGCGCGACTGGCTGCACGTGGCGTGACCGTTGTAGATGGACAGGTATCTGGATTGATCCGCGAGAGAGGCGAACTGAAGGCCGTCGAACTCGACAGCGGCCAACTGGTTGCACGCTCAGCACTGTTCGTTGCGCCGCGTTTCATTCCGAACGACTCGCATCTGACGCGACTCGGGTGTAAAACCGGCCCTACTGGATTCGTGGCTGTCGACACTTCCGGCGCCACCAGCGTTCCAGGCGTCTGGGGCGCCGGCAACGTCGTCGACCCTCGCGCTCAGGTGATAGGCGCTGCCGCTGCCGGGTCGACGGCGGCAATCGCGATCAACGGATACCTGGTCGAGCAAGATGTCGAATCGGCTCTTCGTTCGACCGAGCCTGTGGGCGGTTTCTCGGCGGCCGTGGAGCAACGCGTCTGTGAGATGAACGGCGGCAGCGCCCTCCACGGCATGTGACCGAGGTGTCTACGTCGCGGGCCCGCCGTGCAACTTCTCGTAGGCGGCCTTCTCGGCGTCGTGGCGCGAGACCTTTTTCGGGTTCTCGAGGTCGGAAGGCAAACCGTGACGCTCGAGGCGACGCGACCTGTTCTGAGCCATGTAGGAGACCGAATAGAACAGTGCCAGAAGTACTCCGAGCAGCACCATCGATGCCCGCAGGGCCAAAGGCCCGGGGAAGAGCATGAAGGCAGCGAAGACCGGAAGGAACGGCACCATGCTGCGGATCAGGTGACGCGGCACAGCCCAGTCACCGATCAGGTCGTTTCGCACCCATTCCTGCATGGAATCGGGCAGCTTGCGCCCCACTGAATAACCCAACCACTGAAGGGGATTCGGGCTCGTACGTTGCTTTTTGGAAGTCACGGAAGTCACCTGTTCGGTACGCATCGACGGTACTGACGCAGTCATCACGTTTCTTTCGGATGCAGTCATCACATTTCTCTCATTGGTCCAAGGCTCCGGCGCGGAGCGCGGCCTCGTTGACCCGCGTCAGAACGTTGTGGAGTTCTTCGAGTTCGGCGAGGCTCACGCCGAGCTTCGCGACGACCGCCGGGGGGATCTTCTCCGCCTCCGTGCGCAGCGCCACACCCGCTTCGGTGAGGTCCACGTCCAGTTGACGTTCGTCGGCGCGGCTACGGGTGCGCGTGATCAACCCGGACGCCTCGAGTCGCTTGAGGAGCGGCGACAGCGTCGGCGAATCGAGCTGCAGTGCCTGCCCGATTTCCTTGACCGCCATCGGCGACTTTCCCCACAGTGCCAGCATCACCAGATACTGGGGATGCGTGAGGCCCATCGGCTCGAGCAGTGGCCGGTAGACGGACAGCACCGCCCGGTTCGCGACCGCAAGTGCAAAGCACACCTGCCGGTCGAGAGCCAGCGGATCGTCCATCTGCGTCTGCGGAGCCTTCGTCGTCATGAATCCGATGCTATCAGATTAATTAGTGCAGTAACTATTATTGCACTAATCAATTTGGCGATGATCGTCACTCTTCTCCAACGTCGACGTGGGTTGCCCGGTGAGACCCACGTGCGCTTCCGCCCTCATTCGCTCGACCATGTGCGGGTAGTGCAGCTCGAAGGCCGGGCGTTCGCTGCGGATGCGCGGCAACTCGGTGAAGTTGTGACGCGGCGGCGGGCAGGTGGTCGCCCACTCCAGCGAGTTTCCGTAGCCCCACGGATCGTCGACGGTGACCACTTCTCCGTAGCGGTAACTCTTGAAGACGTTCCACAGGAAGGGCAGCGTCGACGCACCGAGCACGAAGGCGAAGATCGTGGACACCGAGTTGAGCACGGCGAATCCGTCCGAGGGCAGGTAGTCGGCGTAACGACGCGGCATGCCCTCGCCGCCGAGCCAGTGCTGGACGAGGAATGTGCCATGGAAACCGACGAAGGTGGTCCAGAAGTGCCACTTGCCCAGTCGCTCGTCGAGCAGACGCCCCGTCATCTTCGGGAACCAGAAGTAGATGCCGGCATAGGTGGCGAACACGACCGTGCCGAAGACCACGTAATGGAAGTGGGCGACAACAAAATACGTGTCGGTGACATGGAAGTCGATCGGCGGACTCGCGAGGATGACACCCGACAGACCACCGAAGAGGAAGGTGATCAGGAAGCCCACCGAGAACAGCATCGGCGACTCGAAAGTCAACTGCCCCTTCCACATCGTTCCGATCCAGTTGAAGATTTTCACACCGGTCGGCACGGCGATCAGGAACGTCATGAACGAGAAGTACGGCAGGAGAACAGCACCCGTCGCGTACATGTGGTGAGCCCATACCGCGATCGAGAGGGCAGCAATCGCGAGCGTCGCATAGACCAATCCGGTGTAACCGAAGATCGGTTTACGACTGAAGACCGGGAAGATCTCCGAGACGATGCCGAAGAACGGCAACGCGATGATGTACACCTCAGGGTGACCGAAGAACCAGAACAGGTGCTGCCACAGCAGAACTCCGCCCGATGCCGGGTCGAAGATGTGCCCACCGAGGTGACGGTCGACGAACAGACCCATGAACGCGGCGGTCAGGAGCGGGAACGCCATCAAGATCAGGATGCTGGTGATGAAGATGTTCCAGGTGAAGATGGACATGCGGAACATCGTCATGCCGGGTGCTCGCAGGCAGATCACGGTGGTGATCATGTTGACCGCACCGAGAATGGTGCCGAGGCCACCGACCGTCAGACCGAAGACCCACAGGTCAGCTCCGACGCCGGGGCTGTGTACCGCGCCGGAGAGCGGGGTGTAGGCCGTCCACCCGAAGTCGGCGGCGCCGCCCGGCGTGAGGAATCCACCGAGGACGATGAGGCCACCAAAAGTGAAGAGCCAGAAGCCGAATGAGTTCAAACGCGGGAACGCCACGTCGGGCGCACCGATCTGCAGCGGAAGTATGTAGTTCGCGAATCCGAAGACGACTGGGGTCGCGTACAGCAGCAGCATGATCGTGCCGTGCATGGTGAACAGCTGATTGAACTGTTCGTTGGAGAGGAACTGCATCCCGGGAACGGCCAGTTCTGCGCGCATGAACAGCGCCATCAGACCGCCGATCAGGAAGAACACGAACGCAGTGATCAAGTACATGATCCCGATCTTCTTGTGATCGGTCGTCTTGATCATCTCGAGCATCCACGACCCCTTGGGATCACGACGCTTCGGATACGGCCGCTCCGGAATCGGCTCCAGCTCTCCGGCCCGCTCGTTCGGCACCGTCGTTGTCATGCTCGCGCGTCCTCTTTCGTGCTCGATACCGCCCTCAGAAACTTTCCGCACGACCATATCGCATGTTAATAGTTAATGCACAAACTAAGTTGGGTTTACATAACCACTGATCGAAAACCGAACGTACGCAACCTTTTGCAGATTTCAGGGAGATAAACTCATGCGGCGGAATAGGTCGAGGGTCCGCTGTGTTGAACAATCCCGTGACTCTTCCCGACACATCGACAGCACCCGAGGCCTCCGCGTTGCGCGGCCTCTTCGAGCCTTTCGAGGTCAAATCACTCTCGTTGCGCAACCGTTTCGCCATGGCCCCGATGACGCGCGCCTTCTCTCCCGACGGAATCCCCGGCGCCGACGTGGCCGAGTACTACCGTCGTCGCGCAGCAGGTGGTGTCGGCTTGATCATCACCGAAGGCACCTACATCCCCGACCCGGCAGCCGGCCCGCACACCCGCGTACCGCGCATCTACGGTGATTCGAGCCTGGGCGGCTGGAAGTCGGTTGTCGACGCCGTCCACGCCGAGGGTGGATCGATCATTCCTCAGCTGTGGCACCTCGGAGTCGAGCGCGGCGAGAACTCGCACCTGAACCCCGAGGTCGAAACCGTCAGCCCCTCCGGTCTGGCGCTGGACGGCACCCGTTTGGGACGCGAATTCACCACGTCGGATCTCGACGACTTGAAGCAGTCGTGGGTGGATGCCGCGCTCAACGCGAAGAACACCGGCTTCGACGGTCTCGAGTTGCACGGCGCACACGGCTACCTGCTCGACGAATTCCTCTGGGCAGGAACCAATGTCCGGACCGATGGATACGGCGGATCGCTCGAAGCTCGCACCCGTTTCCCGGCCGAGGTCGTCTCCGCAATCCGAGAGGCAGTCGGGGACGAGTTCGCGATCGTCTACCGATTCTCGCAGTGGAAGTCCGGCCAGTACGACGCTCGTATCGCGCAGAGCCCGGCAGAACTCGGCCGCATCCTCACTCCCCTGGTCGACGCCGGCGTCGACGTCCTGCATCCGTCGACGAGGCGTCATTGGGAACCGGCATTCGCTGAGCTCGACGGTGAAGACGGCAAGCTCGGCCTCGCCGGTTGGACCAAGAAGCTGACCGGGTTGCCGACTATCACCGTCGGCTCGGTCGGACTCGATTCCGTGTTCACGACGGCATTCACCGGCGACGCTGCATCGGCTGTGACCGGACTGGAGCGTCTCGAAGCTCAGTACGAGAACGGCGAATTCGACATGGTTGCCATCGGACGCGCACTGCTCGCCGATCCCGAGTGGGTCGACAAGCTCCGCACCGGACGCACGGACGAGCACATCGCATTCACTGCAGAACACCGCACACACCTGAACTGACCTCGCACGACAAAACGGCACTCCCGCGATTGAGGGAGTGCCGTTCGTGGATCTACCGGAAGTTCTAGCTGCCGAGCGTGACCGGGTCGGGGCCGATACGGCCGGCCGGCTCGTCGAGAGCACCGATCGCGTTGATCTGTTCCGGAGTCAGCTCGAAGCCGAAGACATCGAAGTTGGCTGCGATGCGTTCCGGGGTCACCGACTTCGGAATCACCACGTTGCCGATCTGCAGGTGCCAGCGAATGATCACCTGAGCCGCGGTCACGCCATGAGCGTCGGCGATGGCAGTGATGACGGGGTCGCCGAGAACGGTTCCCTGGCCCAGCGGGCTCCACGCCTCCGTCGCGATTCCCTTGCCGGTGTGGAAGGCGCGCAGTTCTGCCTGGTTGAACTTGGGGTGGAGCTCGATCTGATTGAGGACCGGCACCTCACCGGTTTCACCGATTACACGCTCGAGGTTCTCGATGGTGAAGTTGGAGACGCCGATGGAACGAACCCGTCCGTCGGCCTTGAGCTTCTGGAATGCCTTGAACGTCTCGACGTACAAGTCCTTCGACGGAACCGGCCAGTGGATCAGGTACAGATCGAGGTAGTCGAGACCCAACTTGTCGAGGCTGGCGTCGAATGCGGCAAGCGTCGAGTCGTAACCCTGGTCGTCGTTCCACAGTTTGGTCGTGATGTAGAGGTCTTCGCGGGCGATGCCGGATTCGGCGATAGCGCGGCCCACGCCCACCTCGTTGCCGTAGATCTTGGCGGTGTCGATACTGCGGTAGCCGGTCTTCAGGGCGGTGGAGACGGCTTCCTGCGTTTCGTCGTCCGGAACCTGGAACACACCGAATCCCAGTGCGGGGATCGTCTTACCGTCGTTCAGAACAATTGTCGGTACAGAGGTCACATCGTTGGTTTCGGTCATATTCGGAACCAACGCGCCAGAGCACGGAGGCATTCCCCGTCGAACATCCGGGGAGGGCCCTTGTACCGCCCGAAATGCCGGTCTACCTTGGTAGACAAGTATTGGAATCGCCTCGAGAAAAGAGAGAGCGATGAATCTTTCATATCGTCTCGCCTACAAGGTCGGCGTCACTCCGTGGGAGCACACCGGGCACGGGTTCGACGCTCAGCTGTCCGGACTTCTCGACGCGATTACCGTTCCGGAAGGTGGCCGTGCCCTCGATATCGGCTGCGGCACCGGACGTCATTCGATCGAGCTGGCGCAACGCGGTTGGCACGTCACCGGCGTCGACGCCGAGCAGGAACCGTTGGACAAAGCGCGCATCCATGCACGTGAAGCCCACGTCGACGTCCGGTTCCTCCATGAGGACGCCGCAGACCTGCACATAGCCGTCGACGGTGGGCACATGCTGGTACTCGACATCGGCTGCTTTCACGGGCTGTCCGAACATCAGCGACGGGACTACGGGAGGTCGGTCAACGCGATCACCGCGCCGGGCGCGTCCATGGTCATGTTCGCGTTCGGGCCAGGTCACCGCTGGCCGATGCCGCACGGCGTCTCCGAGGAGGACGTCATCCGCGCATTCGACGGATGGTCGACGGCCTCTAGCATGGCCGCGGACGTGAGCGAATCGCCACTTCCAGTCCGTGCGGCGCATCCGTGCTGGTATCACCTGGTTCGGGACTGACTGCTGTGCGCCTTTATTAACCGCCCGCGGTTAATAAAGGCGCACAGCACCGATTAACAGAGGCGCACAGCACCAGGGATACTTCTCAGGTGACTGCAACACTGCGCATCAGCGGCCTCTCTGCTTCCCGGGGAGAACGCACCCTGTTCTCCGACCTCGATCTGACGGTGGCGCCTGGCGACGTCATCGGCCTCGTCGGGGCAAACGGCGCCGGCAAGTCGACGCTTCTCACTGCCCTGGCCGGAATCGGAACCGCCGACGTCGAGGGTTCGATCATCCTCAGCCCGCCGGATGCTGCGGTCGGTTACCTCGCGCAGGAACCCGACCGCATCGAGGGCGAGACCGTCCTCGAGTTCCTCGGCCGACGCACCGGGGTCGCGCACGCCGAGGCGGCTATGAACACCGCGGCCGAAACGCTGGCTGAAGCCGAAGAGGATCTGTACTCCCCGGCGCTGGAGCGCTGGCTCGCGCTGGGCGGCGCCGATCTGTTCGAGCGCGCCGAGAAGGTAGTCGAAGAACTCGGACTTGGCGTATCCCTCGACGCTCACATGACGGCATTGTCCGGCGGTCAGGCCGCCCGCGCCGGCCTCGCATCGCTGCTGCTTTCGCGCTACGACATTCTCCTGTTGGACGAGCCCACCAACGATCTCGACCTGCGAGGTCTCGAGCAGTTGGAACGATTTGTCGCCGAGACCCGAGCCGCGTTGGTCGTCGTGAGCCACGATCGCGAGTTCCTCTCGCGCACCGTCACCGGGATCGTGGAACTCGATCTGGCACAACAGGACATCGCCGTGTACGACGGCGGCTACGAGTCGTACCTCGCCGAACGCGAGATAGCCCGCCAGCATGCACGCGAGGCCTTCGAGGAATATGCCGGCACCCGCTCCGATCTCGAAGATCGTGCACAGATGCAGCGCAACTGGATGGAACACGGCGTCCGGAACGCGCGCCGTAAGGCCAAGGACAACGACAAGATCGGACGCGGATTGCGGACCGAGTCGACGGAGAAGCAAGCCGCGAAGGCCCGCCAGACTCAACGCCGCATCGAGCGGCTCGAAGTGGTCGAGGAACCGCGCAAAGAGTGGGAACTTCGTATGGAGATCGCGGCTGCTCCGCGGTCCGGTTCCGTTGTCGCAACCACGAACGGCGCCAAGGTGACTCGCGGTCAGTTCACGTTCGGTCCGGTCACGACGCAAATCGACTGGGGCGATCGAATTCTCGTCACGGGCGCGAACGGTGCCGGCAAGACCACCCTCCTGAACGTCCTGCTCGGCAAACTCGTCCCGGACGAGGGCATCGCATCTTTGGGTTCAGGTGTCGCGATCGGTGAGATCGATCAGGCGCGCGGATTGTTCGAAGGCGATCAACCAGTAGTCGAGGCCTTCGGCGCTCAGGTTCCGGACTGGCCAGACGCCGATGTCCGCACGCTCCTTGCCAAGTTCGGCCTGCGTGGACACCACGTGCTCAGATCTGCCGCTTCACTGTCCCCCGGCGAAAGAACAAGGGCTGCACTGGCTTTACTCCAGGCCCGCGGCGTGAATCTCCTGGTACTGGACGAGCCGACGAACCATCTCGACCTTCCGGCGATCGAACAACTCGAGCAGGCAATGGAGTCGTTCGAGGGAACCCTCCTCCTCGTCACTCACGATCGACGCATGCTCCAATCCACCCGCAGCACGCGGCGGTGGCGGATGGAGAACGGACAACTCTTCGAGGAGTAGCCAACAGCACCGCTTGCGCAGACAACCCGCGTGTGCAACTATTTATGAGGCGCACGCAATAGTTGCATGCGCGGCATAGGTGGTTCACGGGCGACACGATCCCCCGTCGAGCTAGCCGTGTAGGACCTGATCCACTCGAATTGAACTGAATTCAAACGTCTTCAGAGATTCTCGTGCGGAGCCAACGTCAACAGAACCGAATCGACAGCCTGCTCAGCCAGGAGCGCGTCCAGCGGTAAGTGACGGAACAACGCTCGGTAATAGATCGGGGACGCCAATGCGTCCAGGACGAAGTCCAAGTCGAAGTCGCTCCGAAGGTCGCCGCGCAGACGTGCCGATTCCAGCACTGCCGCAGTGGAATCGCGTCGCGGCTGAAAGAACGCCGACTGGAAATCCCGCGCCAATTCCGGGTCCGCGGCCAGATCTGCAACCAACGCGGGCAGTATCCGACCAACTACCGTTTCGCTCAGTCCCACAACCAATGTCGTGATGCCGGCGACCAGGTCTGCCCTGAGATCGCCGGTGTCCGGCGTTGGATCAGTGCCGATATGCGCCACGACGACGTCCACCACCAGGTGCCGCTTTGACGGCCATCTACGGTAGATGGCGGGACGATGCACACCCGCCCTCGTCGCCACCGATCCGATCGACAGCTCCGCATATCCGTTCTCCCCCAACAATTCCAGGGTCGCGGACAGTACGGCGTCGTCGATCCGCTCGTCGCGGGCGCGCACCATCTACAGCACCGGCCGCGGCATGAGCACCAGCCGCCAGCCGTCAGGGTCTTCGAAAGTCATTCCCGCATTCTCCTCCCAGTACGGATTCTCGGCTTCGACGGGTTCGTGCCCCGCCTCACCCAGTCGCTGAACCACCTCGTACATCGCCGACTCGCCGGCGAAGTAGAGCACCAACAGATTGTCCTGCGTCGGCGCCGGGCACGGGCTTCCGTCTTCGTGGGTCGTGAATTCGAGGTGATAGTTCACATCCGGCAGACCCAGCATGATTCCGTCGTAGCCGGCATGTCCGGAAAACCGGTAGAGCTCCGGCAATCCCAGGCAGTCGCGATAGAACGCGATCACCTCGTCGAGCCGGTCGGTGGGTCGCGCTACGCGCACTTGCACTACTTCAAGATAGTTCGGCCACGTTGTCATGGTTAAACAGTACAGTACGTACCGTAACAATTCGAGCGCGAGCCAGACCGTCCCCTGAGCGGTCGACCTCGCGAGACCTACAAACGATCATTCTCCGGAAACGCTGCCTTGGGCATGAACTTCGGCCGGGCGAACAATACCGACAGCTTGGTGGGCTGCGACTCCACCGGGCGATCGGACCGATACAGCAACGCCTGCTGCGGGGTGCTCACCCATTCACTGGCGAAGATCTCACGGAGACGCAAAACCGGCACGTGCGACCCGTCCTCGAGTCGAACGGTGACGTCAGCCGTGGTGTCCGACTGGCCGTACACGACCCACCATGATTCGCCTTCGACATCGCCTGGAGTGTGCTGACCGATACCGATGACGGCACCTTTCTCCATCGGATCGCGCCAGAGCGGTTCGCGCCCTTGCGGTCCCACGCTGTAGCTACCGTCCTCGCGCACCTGCACGACCAGGCTGGACTTCTCGAGCACCAACTGTTCGACCACCATGTGAAGCCCCTTCCATTGCCGAACCTTATCCGCCGGCATCACCCAGAAGCGGGACTATCGCGGTTCGTGTTGACAAACTGTTGGGTTTTTACAACACTTTGATACATGAGCCCAGTCCGGCGGGGAGACGCGCTCCCTATCTTCAATCGCATCGGAGTGCTTCGCGCCGAGCGGAAGATGAGTCGGGCCCAGCTTGCACAACTCGTCGACGTCAATCCGCAGACGGTGGGGGCACTCGAACGCGGCGACCACTACCCCAGCCTGGATCTTGCATTTCGGATCTGCTGGGTATTCGACCTACCGGTCGAGGCGGTGTTCTCGCGGACGGAGTTCGGGCCGCTGTCGACGGAGGTCTACCGGAATGCACCGTCGACGGAGGCCTACCGAAACGCACAGTCGACGGAGGTCTACCGGACTGACCGCATTATCGAGGGGAGTGAAAAGCCAAGTGCCTGAATCGAATCTGATCGACCGCTACCAGGCCCACCGCACTCGGCGGTTCCTGCAGAACGAGGAGACGTTCCGACATTGGCTCCCGAATTGGCGGACCCGTCGACGTCGGCGCGTACTCGTCGTCGCCCTCGGAGTCCTTTTCGCCTTGATGATTGCCGTCGGCATAGCGTGCCTGTTCAATCCGCTCTTCGCGGTGGCTTGGCCGATCCTCACCCTGTTGTTCCTGCCGACGTGGTCCTCACTTCAAATCGTGTCGGGTCGGCAAGGGGATGCGCCGCGGCAGGCTTTGGACGAATGGGAGATCCAGCAACGCAATGACGCTCGCTCTGTCGGGTTGAGCGTGACCCAAACGTTGGTGTTCATTGTCGCCATTTTCCTCATTTTCACCTCGTCGGTGCAGTGGAATGTAGAGAGGCTGCCTTACACGGGAGGTTTATTGGCACTGACTGCAATGCTGATCGGCGCGTGCACGCCCGCGATGATTCTCTCGTGGACCAATCCAGACCCGGATCCGATTGATTCGGAAGAGTTCGACTTCTGACCCGTATTACCGAAGCGCACCACTCGACCGATGGGAAGGACCCATGTCAGCCACCCTCACTATCGACGGCATCTCGAAACGCTACGGCGACGTCGTTGCACTCGACAACCTGAGTTTCGAAGTCCGCCCGGGCGAGATCTTCGGATTTGTCGGCAGTAACGGTGCCGGCAAGACGACCACGATGCGCATTGCCTTGGGTGTCCTCGGAGCAGATTCGGGGGAAGTTCGTCTCGGCGGCAAACCCGTCGACCTCGACGTGCGTCGCACTATCGGATACATGCCGGAAGAACGCGGCCTCTACCCCAAGATGAAGGTGGGAGCGCAGCTTTCCTATCTGGCCGAACTACATGGACTCTCGAAAGCCGACTCGCATGCGGCCACGGAGCGGTGGACCGAACGTCTGGGCATCGCCGAACGCGTCAAGGACACCGTCGACTCCCTCTCCCTCGGCAATCAGCAACGAGTTCAGCTTGCAGCGGCGCTGGTTCACGATCCTTCGGTACTCGTTCTGGACGAACCATTTTCGGGTCTGGATCCGGTAGCGGTCGACGTCATGAGTGACGTGTTGGTCGAGAAGGCCCGCACCGGTGTTCCCGTTATTTTCTCGAGCCATCAGCTGGATCTGGTGGAGCGCCTGTGTGATCGCGTGGGCATCATCAGCCGCGGCAGCATGCGAGAGATCGGAACTGTCGACGAACTACGAGGCAAGGGGGACGGCCGAATCGAAGTCTTCGCCCCTGACGCGCCGGTCGGTTGGGCACACCATCTGATCGGTGTCACCACGCTGAGCCACCTCGACGGTCGAACACTCCTGAGCGTCGACGGCACCGCCGACGATCAGCAGATCCTGCATGCAGCGTTGAAAACCGGTCCGGTGCACGAGTTCACGCTACGACGTCCGTCACTGACCGATCTGTTCCGAGAGGTAGTAGCCGCATGAGCAACCAGTTGAGTGGAGGTCGAGCCATCGGGTTGGTCGCTCGACGCGAATTCATGACGCAGATCTCGAAGAAGAGTTTTGTGATCAGCAACGTCATCATTCTGGTCGCGATCATCGGCGGCATCATCGCCTTCTCCCTCTTCTCCGGTGGTGACGAGGACAAGTCGAAGATCGGCTTGGTCGGCAACCAGTCGCTCAGTGCCACGATGGTGTCCATCGGCGACACCCTCGGAAATCCGGTGACGGTGACGGAGGTTTCCGACGACGGGACCGCGCGTGATCAGGTCAAGGACGGCGACCTCGACGTGGCCGTGATCGCTGGATCGGGCGGCGGCGTCACTGTCGTGACCAAGAAGGAAGTGCCCACGAATTTGCGGGCCGTCATCGAGAGTTCCGTTGCACAGCAGGCACAGTCGAATGCGCTGTCCGCCGCGGGGATCGATCCGGCTCAGCTCGCCGAAGCCACGTCCACCGCAGTGGTCACCATCGATGCCATCGATCCCCCGGATCCCGAACAGGGCCAACGCATAGCGATGTCGATCGCTGCCGTGGTGCTTCTGTACATGCAGATCTTGCTGTTCGGAACGTACGTGGCGATGGGCGTCGTCGAGGAGAAGTCCAGTCGCGTCGTCGAGTTGTTGCTCTCGACTCTGCGTCCGCTGCAGTTGTTGTGGGGCAAGGTTCTCGGAATCGGCGCTGTCGGCCTGATGCAGATGGCCGCTTACGCTGTCGCGGGCGTCGCGACCGGATTGGCGACGGGCGTCCTGACCGTGACGGGCACCGCGATCGGTGTTCTGTTCGGCACTCTCGGGTGGTTCATTCTCGGCTTCCTCTTCTTCGCCGTGCTGTACGCCGCTGCCGGATCCATGGTCTCGAGACAGGAGGACGTCAATGCCACCGCGATGCCACTCGCACTGCTTGTCATGGCAATGGTCAGCGTGGCTTTCGTCTCGGTGAGCAATCCCGAAGGAACCCTGAGCAACGTGCTGAGTTGGATTCCGCCGTTCTCGGCCATCCTCATGCCCCTGCGCATTTCCGCCGGTGTAGCTTCTCCTTTCCAGATCGTGGGAACCATTCTGTTGATGCTGGTCGTGACTGCTGCGTTGTCGATGATCGCGGCAAAGATCTACCAGCGCTCCATCCTTCGCATCGGCAAGGTCGTTTCGTGGAAGGAAGCGTTCGGACGCTGATTCTCCGGCGCACAACTGACGCCACGCGATCCCGGCGGTACCCCGTCCAGGTAGGTTCATCCTGGACGGGGTGCTGCTTACTTGGAGGACGTTGTGCGAATCTCGGCCGAAGAACTACTCACTGCGGTACTCGATCCCGAGAGCTTCGTCTCGTGGGACTCCCCGCCCGTCGACGTCGGGCCTGGGCCGAAGTACGCGGAAGACCTGAAGAAGGCCCGCGAGAAGAGCGGAGTAGACGAGTCCGTCGTCACCGGTGTCGGCACCGTTCGGGGGCGTCGGGTCGCGGTAATTGCCTGCGAATTCAGCTTTCTCGCCGGTTCGATCGGAGTTGCTGCAGCCGAACGGATCGTGACCGCCGTCGAACGTGCTACGGCAGAACAACTCCCACTGCTCGCCTCGCCTACCTCCGGCGGAACACGAATGCAGGAGGGAACCGTCGCGTTCGTTCAGATGGTGAAGATCGCTGCGGCAGTGGCTGTTCACAAGGCTGCGCACCTGCCCTACCTGGTGTACCTGCGTAATCCCACCACTGGCGGGGTTTTTGCGTCGTGGGGATCTCTCGGCCACATCACCGTCGCGGAACCGGGCGCACTGGTGGGTTTCCTCGGCCCCCGTGTCTACGAATCCCTCTACGGCGAAAAGTTTCCCGACGGGATTCAAACCTCCGAGAACCTGTACCGCAACGGCGTGATCGACGGCGTCGTCCCGGTGGACCGCCTCCGACTACTGGTCAATCGAGCGCTGTGCGTGCTCACCGATCCCCCGACTCCGGCAGTCGCGGACCCGATTCCCTCGCCCGAGATTCCCGATGTCCCTGCCTGGCAGTCGGTGATGCTCTCGCGCCGGGCGGATCGACCAGGCATCCGGCAGTTGCTCCGCCATGCCGCGACCGAACAGGTACCACTCAGCGGCACCGGGCAGGGTGAAACCGACAAGACGATCTTGCTCTCGCTCGCCCGCTTCCGAGGCTTTCCGTGCATCCTGCTCGGCCAGGACCGCAGTGGACAATCCGCGCTCACCACGATGGGACCGGCCGCGCTTCGTGAAGCGAGACGGGGCATGAAACTTGCCGAAGAACTACAACTCCCGCTTGTCCTCGTCATCGACACTTTGGGCGCGTCGCTGTCCAAGGAAGCCGAGGAACGTGGGCTGGCCCCTGAGATCGCCCGGTGCATCGCCGACCTCGTGACGCTGAAAACCCCGACAGTGTCAGTGCTGCTCGGTCAGGGAACCGGCGGTGGCGCTCTGGCGCTGCTGCCTGCCGACCGGGTACTCGCGGCACAGAACGGGTGGCTCGCTCCCCTGCCACCGGAAGGCGCAAGCGCGATTGTCCATCGCGACATCAGTCACGCCCCGGAGATGGCCGCAGCGCAGGGAATTCGTTCGTTGGATCTGCTGCGAGACGGCGTGATCGACGCCATCATTCCCGAAACCCCTGACGCAGCCGACGAGCCCGTGGAATTCTCCAAGAGAGTAGGGGCAGCAATCGCGCACGAACTCTTCATTCTCGCCGAGGAGTCAGACACCGATCGCCAGTCCTCCCGTATCGCGCGCTATCGAAACCTGGGAGTTCCGCAATGACGACGAAGGATCGGACTGCACTGACGCTGCCACACAGTTACGACCGTGCGGCACTCGCTCGTTTCGAGCTGTTCCTGTTCGCCGCCGTAGCGACCGTGCTGATCACCCGTGCCTACCTTGCGGCAACCGGTTATCCCCAGATCGGGGGCGGTTCCCTCCACATCGCTCACGTTTTGTGGGGTGGATTGCTGATGGCCGTCGCCATCGTCTCGACCGCCATCACCGAAGGCTCTCGCACGCGCGATCTGGCGACCTTCGTCGGCGGAATCGGATTCGGCCTCTTCATCGACGAGGTCGGAAAATTTGTCACCGCCGACGTCGACTACTTCTACCAGCCTGCCATCGCGATCATGTACGTCGTCTTCGTCCTCTTCTATCTGGCCGCGCGCGAGGTGGTGATTCGGCGCGGTATGAATGATCGTCATCGGCTCGCCATCGGCGCACGAGCGCTCTCGGACCTCGCCCTCGGCCAGCTCGACGAGATCCAGTACAACCACGCCCTCCGAGTGCTCGACGGCGTCGAAGACCGCAGCCTCACCGGCCTCGTCGACTCGATCAAGGCCGGCCTGCACACACAGACTCCGCCGGTCGGCGGTATCGAATCGAAGATCACGCGTGCTCGCAACGTGTTCTTCCAACGGGCCGAAGCACTGCTCGGGCACCGACTCGTCCGCCGACTGGTACTGACTCTGTTCGTATTGCAGGCCCTCCTCGCGGTAGTCCAGGTGATCTACGCACTCGTCTCCGAGAACGGCGTCGAAGCTGACGACGTATCCGATCTCGTCGTCCAGATCTCCACGGCTGCAACCGGAGTTCTTGTGGTTCTGGGAGTGTGGTTCCTCTTCCGCGGTCCATACCTCCGGGCCTTGCGGCTACTACGAGCATCGATCGTGGTGAGCCTTCTGGTGACGCAGGTGTACCTGTTCACGCAGGACCAGTTCGGCGCGCTGTTCGGTTTTGCCGTCTCGCTGTTCATGCTCGCGACTCTTCGTATCGCGATTCGAAGCGAAGAGGCCGCAGCAGCTCACCGCCGTGATTCGCTGCCACAGTGATTCTCTAGCGCAGTGACTCGGCGGGCCGACTCGGTAGATCGCGGATGCCGCGCAGTGGACTGAAGAGCAAGACCAATCCGCACGGCGCGATCAACCCGGCCATGATCCACATGGTTCCGCGCACACCTACGAGATCACCCAGGAAGCCCGCCAGCAACGCACCCAGCGGAATAGTGCTGTGCAACAAGAACATACTCGTTGCCACCACTCGACCGAGACGGTCCGGCGGACAGTAACTCTGACGGAAGCTGCCGAGCACTACGTTGCAGGACACGACGCCGGCGATCATCACCATTCCTCCCGCACAGAACCAGAACAGGCCGGCGCCGTACGTCGTCAGAGGAGCCAACAGGATGAACGGTCCCGTCACCAACTGACAGATGAGAACGCTTCGGGCAGTACCGAATCGGCGCCCGAGCGGACGCGCGATCATCGACCCGACAATTCCGCCGATCCCGGCAATGGCCAACAGAAGTCCGAGTCCGAACTCCCCCACGCCAACTGTCTTTTCGAGGAAAACGATCTGGATCGTGGTGTACCCGGCGAGACCGAAATTGAGAAGAGTCCCGTAGACGACGATGGGCCGCAGATACGGATCAGCTGCGACGAATCGCAGTCCGAGCGCTATCTGGCGCCGAAACGGTTCTCGGCGGCCCTGTCCGCGGTCAACCGTTTCCTGCGCACGAATCAGCCAGATGCACACTGAGCAGACGACGAAGGTGAAAGCATCGACCAGCAGACCGGCTGCCAGCCCGACAGTCGCTACCAACAGTCCACCGATACTCGGGCCGATCACCCGGGTTGCGGCCTCGGCGCCCTGTATCTTCGAGTTCCCTTCGACCAGATCCGCTTCGTCGAGCACCGTGGGGAGATATGCGTGGTAGGCCGCCTGGAAGAAAACGGTGGCCGTACCGGTGAGCAGCGCAACCAGAAGCAAGTGGCCGTATGTCACCGCCTCCATGAGGCCGGCGATCGCGACGCTCGCGAAGAGCAGCGCGCACGCAGCGTTCGCGATCACCATGATCGGACGGCGAGGCAGCCGGTCGATCCAGGCACCGGCGGGTAGTCCGACGATCAACCACGGCAACCACACCGCCGAGGCCAGCGCCCCGATTTGAAAGTTACTCGCTTCCAATTCGCGAAGCGCGATCAGCGGCAGCACGACGGTCGTGACACCGTTTCCGATGCCACTGACAGCGTCGCCGGTCCACAGAAGTCGGAAATCACGCTGAGCGAGGACTCCCCAGAAGCCCGCACGTTGCGCTGTATCCGTCACACCGATTCCCCCTTCAGTCGCTGCCTGATCCCACCTGCCTATCCCACCCGCGACGCACCACTGGCCGACGGGACAGGCCCGTCCGGCGCAAACGGACGGTACTCGCACAAACACTGAGGCGCACGGCACTGGCAGTAACCTAAGGTGTTTCAAGTCACGGGTTAGCGAAGTTCACGAGAGGACACACGTCGATGAGCTCTTCTGAGCAGGCGTCCCACAACACGTATGCCGACGCGTATCGCGAGAGCATGGATCAGCCGGAGAAGTTCTGGCTCGATGCAGCGCGTGCCGTCGACTGGGATGTCGCGCCCACGAGGGCCCTCGACGATTCCGCCGCACCGATCTATCGCTGGTTCCCGGATGCGTCGCTCAACACCAGCTTCAATGCCCTCGATCGGCACGTCCGCGACGGCCGCGGCGATCAGACCGCGTTGATCTTCGACTCCGCGATGGTCCCCACCAAGGCCACGTACACCTACTCCGAACTCCTCGAGCAGGTCTCACTCTTCGCCGGTGTCCTGAAAGATCAGGGTGTTGTCGCGGGTGACCGTGTCATCATCTACATGCCGATGATCCCCGAGGCTGCGATCGCCATGCTGGCGTGTGCCCGTATCGGTGCTGTGCATTCAGTGGTGTTCGGCGGCTTCGCAGCCAAGGAACTTGCCACGCGTATCGACGACGCCGGCCCCGTGGTGCTCGTGACGGCGTCCGGTGGCCTCGAGCCCGGCCGAACCATCGAGTACCTGCCGATGGTCGAGAAGGCTCTGCAACTGTCCGCCACTCCCGCTCACACCGTGATCGTGAAGAATCGTGAGCAGATTCCCGGCGCTGCTGCCGACTACAAGTCAAGTGCCGCAGCCTGGTTCGACTGGGACGAGCTGATCGCCGATGCCACCCCTGCCGGCCCGGTGTCGGTCGCCGCGACGGATCCGCTCTACATCCTCTACACCTCGGGAACAACCGGTAAGCCGAAGGGCGTCGTCCGGGACAACGGTGGCCATGCCGTTGCGTTGACGTGGACGATGAAGAATCTGTACGACATCAGCCCCGGCCAGGTCTGGTGGACCGCCTCCGACGTCGGCTGGGTGGTCGGCCACTCCTACATCGTCTACGGACCTTTGCTCGCCGGAGCCACGACGGTCATGTACGAAGGCAAACCCGTCGGCACCCCCGACGCTGGTGCATTCTGGCGCATCATTTCCGAATACAAGGTATCGGCACTCTTCACCGCTCCGACAGCCATCCGCGCGGTCCGCAAGGCCGACCCGGACGCAAAAGAGCTCGCCAAGTACGACATCTCGTCGCTCGACACGCTGTTCGCGGCCGGCGAGCGCTTGGATCCCGACACCTACGAGTGGGCTACTCGGATTCTCGATCGCCCGGTGGTCGATCACTGGTGGCAGACAGAAACCGGTTGGGCAATCTGCGCGAATCTGCGCGGCCTCGAACCCATGGAGATCAAAGCGGGCTCACCCACCGTTGCCTGCCCTGGATACCGCGTCGAAATCGTCGACGGCAAGGGCGAACTCGTGGGACCGGGCACCGAGGGCAACATCGTGATCGGCCTGCCGCTTCCTCCCGGAACACTCGCCGGACTGTGGCGTGACGACGATCGGTACGTGAAGTCCTACCTGTCGACGTTCGAAGGCTATTACCTCACCGGCGACTCCGGATACATCGACGAGGACAACTACGTCTTTGTCCTCGGACGCAGCGACGACGTGATCAACGTTGCCGGACACCGACTTTCGACCGGAAGCATGGAGGCTGCCGTCGCGGGCCACCCGGCGGTCGCCGAATGCGCCGTCATCGGCATTCACGACGAACTCAAGGGGCAACGGCCGAGCGGCTACGTCGTGCTCAAGTCCGGCGTCGACATCGATCCCGAAACTCTCCGACAGGAACTGGTCGCGCGGGTGCGCGACCAGATCGGTGCTGTCGCCACGTTCCGGGACGTCACCGTCGTCGCCGCACTACCGAAGACTCGTTCCGGCAAGATCCTCCGCAAGACCATGCGGCAGATCGCCGACAACGAGGAGTACACGGTCCCGTCGACCATCGAGGACGCGAGCGTATTAGACGAGCTGTCCAAACTCCTTCGCGGATAAGGATTTCGCGAATTCCCCTGCCTGCCCGGCACCGGGCATAGCAGTATGAACACGTTCCAGTTTTGGCGCTTTACACGGGCAGGGGAAGTTCGATGGGCAATTTGGACGGTCAGGTCGCATTCATTACCGGAGCGGCGCGTGGTCAAGGGCGCGCGCATGCCGTCAAGCTCGCGTCCGAGGGCGCGGACATCATCGCGGTGGATCTCTGCGCGCCGGTCGCAACGGCGGGGTACGACATGGCCACCGAGGCCGACCTCGCCCAGACCGTCGCACTGGTCGAAGCTCAGGGCAGGCGCATCGTCGCGTCCGTAGCGGACACTCGCGACCTCGATGCCCTGAAATCGGCAGTCGACGCCGGAGTCGAGGAGCTCGGCCGGCTGGACATCGTGATTGCCAACGCGGGAATCGCGGCGTCGGCAAAACTGTCCTGGGATCTGAGCGCCGAAGAGTTCCGCGAGCTGATGGACATCAATGTCACCGGCGTCTGGTTGACGACCAAAGTGTCGATTCCGCACATCATGAACGGCAATCGGGGTGGGTCGATCGTGTTGATCAGCTCGATGGCCGGCCTTCGCGGCGTGCCGGGTATCGCACACTATTCCGCGTCCAAGCACGCCGTTCGCGGTTTGGCGAAGTCTCTGGCCAACGAACTCGGCTGGGCGGACATTCGGGTCAACTCCGTGCACCCGGGCAATGTGCGAACCACGATGATCGACAACGAACCGATGGTTCGCGCGTTCCGTCCAGACTTGGAGAATCCCGTCCTCGCGGACACCGCTCCCATCATGTCGAAGCTGAATCTGCTGCCCCATCCGTGGGTCGACCCCGAAGTGATTGCGGATGCGGTGTTCTACCTGGTGGGGCCGGCCGGGCGCGGGATCACTGGGATCGCACTGCCGATCGATCTCGGCACCTCGGAAAAATTCGCCGGCGGCTAAAGGCCCGAACTGATGCAGAATTGCCTCTGCCGGATGGGTCTCGAGCACCATCCGGCAGAGGCAATTCCGGCTTGATCAAGCCTTCGTAGCAACAGAACAAGTAGTCGACAACCTCATAGGCGCTCCTCGTCTGGCGTGGGAAAAACCTTTGTGGGATGCGCAACAAACCCAAGACCCAGAGTAGAAGCATTTGGCCGCAAACGCGCGTCATTCGGCAGTATTTTTTCGGATTCGGGCATACTGGACAACGCTCCCACCACGTATTATGGACCCGAGTTCACACTTACAGGGGGTAGGCACAGTGACGGTCAATTACGCCGCAATGGACCCGATTCACGGAAAAGTCGAGATCTCCTTCGACGTCGACACCGGGGTCGTGGACGTCCGAAACGGCGAATCGCGCGCTCTGTTGACGCGCCGAGTCGACGCCCCACGCCGCGAAGGCACACCCATCGGAACGCGGGCTGCCGCCGATCTGTTCTTCACTCTCGGTGGCGACGAAGTCGAACTCACTGTCGGCAAAGGGTTTCTGTCCCGGCGCTCGTATTCGGTCTCGGCACTCGTCGAGGGCGTGACACTGACCTTCGCGCCCGTCGACGACGCGAACAGCGCCTTCACCCGGGACGGGGTTCGCATCGCGCTGTTCTCCAAGAACGAGGAATCCGACCCCAGACAGACCGACGCAGTCTGGTCGAGCACTCCGAGCAACGACGAAGTCGTCATCGGCTACGCCCTGGCCGAAGCATTCGACTGCGGAGCACTCAACGGCGCTTTTGCCCTGATCGAATCACTGGTGCTCGGCGGCGGGTAAGGCCGAACTCAGAGCAGGTGAATAACCAGCAGAACGACGGCAATGGCTGGGAAAAGCATCTGCACGACGGCTGCGCGGGCCTTGTCGGGAGACGAGAGAATCAACACCAACCCCGCGGCAACCATCGATCCTGTGCCTGCCAGCACGAGGGCGATTCCGACCGACGCGGAACCGGTCGCCGCAATCACGATGCCGATCACGGACACGATTGCCAGGAAGAGGTTGTAAAAGCCCTGGTTGAAGGCAAGCGACTGCGTGGTGATCGCCTCTTCTTCTGACTTGACGCCGAATGTCGCGCGTGTCTTCGGGGCCGTCCAGAGAATCGATTCGAGGACAAAAATGTACACGTGCACTGCTGCGGCCAGTCCCGCGAAGATGTAGCCGGCGACGTTCATCGGTGAGCTCCTGTTGCATAGAGTGAATTCTGTATCGTTTGGTCCAATATATACTGGACCGAACGATACAGAAAGAGCGAGGCTTTGATGGGCAGATCACAAGAATTCGACACAACAGCCGTGGTCGCTGCCGCTTTGGACGTGTTCTGGGCACATGGGTACGAAGGCGCATCGCTCGGCGACCTGGAATCCGCGACGGGACTGAGCCGGTCAAGTCTCTACAACTCGTTCACCAACAAGCGCGGATTGTTCGACGCCGCAGTGCAGATGTACCTCGGACATGTCATCCGCCCGCGTCTGCGTAATCTCACTACGAATCCGAAACCGGACGCCGTCGACGATTACCTTTCCTCGCTGGCGCAAGCGATCAGCACCATGACCGCCGACTCACCTCGGCGAGGGTGCCTACTTCTCAACACTGCCGCCGGACTCGGCGCGCACGACGACGAGGCGGCAGCCGTCATCCGCGCTTACCGCCAAGAACTCGCCGACGCGATCAACAGTGGATTACACGCCGCTTTTCCGACCGAGACAGACGCCACGCTCTCCGATCGCACTCGAATCCTTCTCTCCTGCACGGTAAGTGCACTGGTTCTCTCGCGAGTTGACACCGAAGAGGCCATCGCGACTCTGGAATCTGCGCGCCGACTGAACGCAGAGTGGCAGCGATAAAGACAGGAAGCTCACGCCATTGCCTGCCATCGGCCGGGTAGGCGATGATGCTTCACGTGCCCAAGTTGACCACGCCCGCTATCGCCGCTGGATATCTCCGGGGAATGGACCAACCCTCGATACGCGTGGGGACTTCCGCGATTCTCCGGCCGTGGACCCCCGACGATGCACCGGCCGTGATGGAAGCGTTTCGGGATCCGTCGATTCAGCGTTGGCACGTCCGCCGTGCGGACTCGATCCACGAGGCGCGGGATTGGCTCACCGCGTGGCGAGACGGGTGGGCACGCGAATCCGAATGCCATTGGGCGATCGCCGCTCCCGAGACAAATGAACTCCTCGGCCGAATCGCAGTAAAGGGGGTGAACTTGTGGGACGGCACTGCCGAACTCGCGTATTGGATGACCCCAGCAGCGCGCGGCCGTGGACTCTGCACCCAGGCTGTAACCGCACTGTCCGAGTGGGCATTTCGCAAAGCAGGGTTTCACCGACTCGAACTCCAGCACTCGATCCACAACCCACCGTCATGCCGAGTCGCCACCAAAGCAGGGTTCAGCGAAGAAGGTGTTCGACGAGGCTCCGCGAGGCACGCCGACGGCTGGCACGACATGCACGTCCACGCCCGACTAGGCAGCGATCAGCCGCAGGTCACTCGATAACCACCCGCGCCGAGAGGGCAAGAGTCTGATCCACCAATTCCGCAACTCTCTGCGGCGTGACCGGCTCGAGGTCGAACAGGATTCGGTAGACGATCGGTGCCACCACATGGTCCACCACCGAATCACCATCCACACCAGCAGCTTCCGGCCAACGCGCGAGGATCACATCGATCTGCGTCCGACAGAAGAAGGCGCACTTGAACTTCTTCGTACCGTCCGGTGCGTGCGTCTGATCGTCGCTCATCAACACGTCTCGCAGCGAAGCACGACCGACGGGCGCCGACATCTCCTCGAGATAGTCCTGCGCCCAGACCGTCAGATCTCCTCGGAGCGAACCCGTTTCACGCGGGTCGGCGTCCGGTCGCAATCTCTCGATCGAGACATCGGCAAAAACTTCGTTGATGTCGCCCCACCGCCGATAGATGGTCGACGGGGTCACTCCCGCATCGGTCGCGATCATCGGCACCGTGATCTCGGCTCGATCACGCTGTTCCAGCAACTTGCGCGCCGACGCGTGCACGGCCTGTTGGATACGCGCACTGCGGCCACCGGGGCGCGGACCTGCGGACGGACTCATAAATCAAATACTAACGCAAAGATGTTGCATTAGGCTACGGCCAAGCGTAGCGTCCCAAACGCAAAGTATTTGCGTTTGAAGTCTTCACCACCCGCACGGGAAGCGCTACGACAATGACAACGACCGTTTCACCACCGACCGAGAGCACTTCACGCCCACGCTTGGGGCGAGGCGCCGCTTTCACACTCATCGCCGTCATCATCGCTACGTTCCTGGGCGCCTCCGCGACCCCGACACCGTTGTACGAGCACTATCAACAGTTGTGGGGATTCTCCTCGCTCGCGTCGACGCTCGTGTTCGGCATTTACGCTCTCGCACTGCTCGCCACACTCTTGACCGCCGGTTCTCTGTCCGATCACATCGGCAGGCGCCCGGTCCTGCTCGGAGCACTCGTCCTCGAGGCGATCTCGCTTGCACTGTTCGCCTCGGCCGATGGTCTGACCATTCTGCTGATCGCCCGCGTCGTACAAGGTGTTGCCACCGGCGCTGCAATCAGCGCTCTGGGCTCGGCCTTGATCGACCTCGAACGCACTCCCGGCCGCGGATCGATCATCAACAGCGTCGCTCCGACAGTGGGACTTGCCGTCGGCGCCGTGGGTTCGAGTCTCATCAGCGAGCACCTCCCCCGGCCCACCAGCACTGTCTACCTGGTCCTTCTCGCACTGGTCGTTCTCGAAATCCTCGGGGTTTGGGCCGCTCCCGAGACTTCGGGCGGACGGCCCGGAGCCTGGCAGTCGCTACGCCCCACCCTTGCCGTTCCTCGGGAAGCCCGAACGATGATTGCGCTCACCGCACCGTGCCTGATCGCAGTCTGGGCGTTGGGCGGTTTCTACCTCTCACTCGGACCGGCGCTGGCGCGCAACGCACTTGACGTTCACAGCTCACTCATCGGTGCCATCATGGTCGCAACACTGACGGGATTCGGAGCTGCAGCGGTACTCACCTTCCGTAAACTCGGCGGGCGAACCGTGATGCTGATCGGAACCACCGCCCTGGTGCTCGGGGTGGCCATCACACTCATCGGCGCTGAAACATCCTCTGCAGTATTGATTCTGGTTGGTACGGCTGTGGCAGGTATCGGCTTCGGAGCAGGATTCCAGGGGACCATCCTCACAGTCATGCCGCTGGCCGAGAACCACGAACGCGCGGGATTGTTGTCCACCGTCTACGTCATCGCCTATCTGGCCAACAGCCTTCCGGCATTGCTGGCCGGCTACCTGGTCGGCAAGGTGGGGTTGGTGGATACGACGCGCGGCTACGGAGCACTCGTCATGGTTCTCGCGGCCGCCGCGCTGATCGGACTGCTGGTCACCGGCGAGCGAAAGGTCAAAGCTGTCCCAGTGTCGGAGTAGATGTCCCCCGATCGGTGGACACACAGTTCCTCCTTCGTACGGTCCGGGTAGTGGACATACGGCATCGATCTGCTCCGACATAGTTGTCTTCGAGAGAGCCAACCGAACGCTCACCCGGACAAAGGACACCGACGATGACGAACCCACGCTACGTAGTTGCCGCAATCACGGCCCTGGCCGCTGGTGCCCTCACTTTGGGGTTGAGCGGAATCGCCAGCGCCGGAACTCTTCCGGCAACCGGCAATACCATCACGATGACGATCAGCAACGACACTGAACAGACAATTCATCTCGTAAGCGCCGACAATCCCTACGGACAGTGGATGCAGAGCCCACGTCAGTCGCTCGCGCCCCACGAGACCGAGATCGTCACCGCATACAACCAGGACCCGCGAGGCCTGACGGTCGACGTCGTCTACTCCACCCCCGGCGGCGGACAAGCAGTCTTCATGGCCAACGACTATCCGCAGTTCGACACCGACGGAACTCGCACAACCGACCCTGATCACTACTTCATCTCGAGCTACATCGACGGCTACTACCCGAACCTGAGCGTCGGCTACCACCTCGGTGCGGCGTCGTCATAAGAAATCCGTCTGCCTCTCAGACGCACTCGTTCTTGGACATTCGTCCGGCGTGAGGGGATTGTTGAACGCGGCCCCGCACGAGAAGGCACACGCCTCGTTGCAGGTGGTCCGAATGTCAACGGGAGAGGGAAAACCACAGTGCGACTACCCAATCAGTTTCTGATCTACGTCAGCGATGCAGCCTCCGCAGCAGCGTTCTACGGCGAATTGTTCGACGCGAAGCCGGAGGTACTCAGCCCTCGGTACATGACCTTCGACCTGGGCGGCGGTGTGGTCCTTGCACTGTGGAGCGGCAAGTCACGCGACCTCGATCCCGCGACACCACGAAATTTCGAAGTCGGCATATTGGTCGACGGCGGGAGCAACGAAATTCGGGCGATCTACGACGAGTGGGTGGCAAAGGGCGTCGAGGTCGTCGAAGAACCCAACGAAGATGTCTTCGGCCTGACATTCGTCATTTCAGATCTGGACGGAAACCGCCTCCGCGTAGCGCCCGCCGATCACTGAGCACTCAGCCTTTGATCTCGCCGTACCGGCGGAGGGCTTCCTCACGCTCGTGCGCATGGTCGACGATCGGGTCCGGATAGTCGACCGGCCGCATCGCTTTCAGTGAGTGGACCGCTTTGCCTGGAACATCGCGAAGTTCGGGGACCCACCGACGGACGTATGTGCCGTCGGGATCGAACTTCTCCCCCTGAGTGATCGGGTTGAAGACCCGAAAGAACGGCGAGGCATCCGTGCCCGACCCCGCAGTCCACTGCCACCCGTGCTGATTGGACGCCAAGTCACCGTCCACCAGTTGCGACATGAAGTACCGTGCGCCGCGCCACCACGGAATGTGCAGGTCCTTCACCAGGAATGACGCGACGATCATTCGCACCCGATTGTGCATCCAGTTCTCGGCGGCGAGTTGCCGCATGCCCGCATCGACGATCGGGAAGCCGGTCTTGCCCTCACACCAGGCAGTGAAGGCAGCGTCCGCGTCGACTCCGCCGTCGTGACGTAAGCGGTCGAACTTGTTGTCGTAGTTCTTCCGCGCGCTGTCCGGTCGTTGAAACAAGATGTCTGCGTAGAAGTCTCGCCAAGCCAGCTGGCGACGGTAAGCCTGAGCGCCGTCGCCGAGGCGCTTGGAAAGGTCTGCCAGCATGGTTCGCGGATGGATCGTGCCGTACTTGAGTGGGATCGACATCCGGCTCGTGGTGTCGAGGTCAGGCCGATTTCGTTCATCGTCGTACCGGTCAAGATCGTTCTCGCAGTATTCTTTCCACTGTTCGAGCGCACCGGCCTCCCCCACGAATTGGCTGACCTCACGAGACGGCACGGGAATGCTCACCCGGCGCGGGCCACCGTCCTTCTCCCCCGGATCGAACCAACTGACGGTCTGTGCGTCGGTCGACGCGGGACCTCGCCAACCGTGTTCCATCCACTGACGGAAGTACGGCGTGAACACCTTGTACGGATCGCCGTCGGCCTTGGTGACGCGTCCGGGGGCGACAGCGTACGGAGAACCGGTGGCGATCAACTCCACCTTCTCCGCCACTGCAGCGTCACGCCGTCGGCCGTATGGTCCGTAGTCTGCACTGATGTGAACTTCTTCGGCACCAACGGATTCCGCCACGCGGGGCACCACATCCACCGGATCACCTCGAACAACCATCAATTTTCCGTCGAGCTGGTTGTCGAGGGCCGCCAAGTTGGCGAACAGTTGATCCTGGCGGGGGGAGCCTGCCGGTCCGAGCAGTTTCTCGTCGAGAACAAATAATCCCAATGCCTGCCCGCCGCCATCCGACGCCGCGCTCAGGGTGGGAAGGTCGCCTACCCGCAGATCGCGTCGAAACCAGACCACAGAGTTGTTCACCCCGCCGAGCCTACCGATCAGATCCCAGAACGCACCCCGTCGCACGCGCAGCAAGTTGCGCAGCTCTCTCGGGTGTCGGCTCTGGGACCAGCCCGAGCAGGCGCCGCCGGTGTTCCTCACCGAGCAGCAATGTGTACAACTGATCCGCACTCAGCGCAGCCTTCTGTCCGTGCTGATCGAGCAAGATTTTCTCCAGGAAGGCAATCGACTTGGCCGGTCCGGATTCATAGAACGCGGCAGCCAGTTCAGGGAACTGCAGTGCCTCGCCGATCATCATGCGGTGCAGCGCAATCGAGTTTTCACTGTGCAGGGCGATGACGATGTCCACTGCGGCGGCCAGCAGGTCGGACTGGCCCTCGCCGGCATTGTCGACGTACGCGTGCTGACGCGCTACCGCAGCTGCAAAGACCGCGGACTTGTCGCCGAAGTAGCTGTACACGGTGCGCTTTGCGACGCCGGCCGCCGTGGCAATCGCGTCGATCGTTGTTCGAGCGAACCCGACTTCCCGAAACGAGTCGACCGCGACGTCGAGAATCTCGTTGCGTCGATCGGCGCGCTCGGCGTCACTGGTTCTCCCACGTCTGCGCGGTTGCTCCATCAAGTCTCCTGTTACCGTGCCAGTGAATTAATGCTACGTTGACGTTTCATTATTTCGAACACTACAGGAGCACTGCATGACCGGACAACGACTCGTCCACGTCGCCATCGCCGACGACTGGGAAGCGTGCAAGCGCTTCGGTGAGTACGAGGTCTCGACGCGCGGAATCAGTTACGACGAGGCGGGATTCATTCGCGCAACCACCCCGGACGCACTCGCTTCGGTGCTCGATCTGGTGTTCGGCGACCTGACCTTGCCACTGATCGTCGCCGTCATCGACGAGGACGCGCTGACCTCCGCAGGCATCGACGTCGAATGGGAGGCCGGAAAGCCCCGAATCCTCCGACCCCTACCGATGGACGAGGACACGGTGGTCGCCGAACTGGCCGTGGAACGTGTTGACGGGGTCTGGCCGCTTCCCGACCTCACCCCGTACGCAACCCGCACCGGCTAGACCAGGGCTACCTCTGGTTCGACCACCGGCGTCGACGCCTTCTTCCGACCGGCAGCCACGCACAGCGCGATCCCGACGGCGATCCAGCACACCAGCACCAGAAGTGGTGCGGCGGCACCGTGGCCGTCGAAGAAAGCCATCGATCGGACGGATGCCCCTGCGGCACCAGGCGGGAGCAGTTGTCCCAATGCGCCCCACCCCGCGGGCAACCAGGCCGCAGTTGTCGCCATCCCCGAGAGCGGATTGCCGACGAACATCATCGTGACGGCCCCCAATGCGAATCCCTTCATCCCGAGCAGGGATTCGAGTCCCAGAATGGGAAGCGAGATAGCCGAAATGCCCATGGTGAGTGCGAGTGCGGTGAGCAGGTAGTTTCCGTCAAGGCTGTTCGTGCCGAACTGCAGAATGGCAGTCAGGGCAAAACCCGCGACAACCGCGACGCCGACGGCGCCCAACACTCGCTTGACAATGCTGCGCGGAAACAGCTGCACGAGAACAACAGCAGGCATGATTCCACCGAACACCAGAGGCAAAGCCAGCGCCGTGAGCCCCGCACCGGTCGGGTCGTCCGCCGTCAACGGCACCACGTCTTCGACGGTAACCTTCGTTCCCGACGCATCCGAGAGTCCACTGGACACTCCGGTCAGGGTTTGCGCGATCGGGGTACCGCCCGCGGTGGCGATCAGCACGTGAGGGCCGGTCGCATCGACAACGATTCCGCCGACCACGTCTCGATTGCGAATCGCGTCACGAAGCGCGTCGGCGTCGGCGAAGTCCTGGGTGTCGAAGGCACCCGGCTTGCTCGCCTCGAGCGAGGCACTGATCTGAGTGGTCGCCTGAGCCGGACCGGATATACCCAACTTCAGTTCGTGCGGGCCACTGTTCACCGACGGCAACACGAAGGCGAGCAACATCAGCCCGATCACAGCAGACAGGCCCAACACCACGGCCACCAGCTTCTTACGGTCCCGCGCTTCGGCTTCGACGTTCATCACTACCTTCCCTAAGTGGAAGTTTTTCCTCCACTCTTTGTGGAAGATATTCCTCCAGTTATGATGAACTGTCAATACCGGAGGTGAATGTGCGAGCCGATGCACGCGAACGCAGGAACGCAATAGTCGACGCCGCCCGAGCGGTGTTCACCGAGCGCGGGCACGATGCGCCCCTCGACGCCGTCGCGGAACTCGCGAAAGTGGGCATAGCCACGCTGTATCGGAACTTTCCGACGCGCGAGGACCTGGTGACCGCCGTCGCCGTCGCAACGCTGACCGACGTCCGAGAGGCCGCCGACATCGCGCTTGCGGACATGCCCACCGATCCGACAAGCGCGTGGCACACGTTGGTGGATCGGCTCGTGGAACTGCGACTGGGTGCACTCATTCCCGCACTGGTGGAACGCAGTTTCACCGAGTTGGCCCCCGAAGTTCTGGCCGTGCGCGAGGCGACGAAAGCGAAGATGACCGCGACAATCGGCGCCGCTCAGAGCGCCGGACTGGTTCGCGCCGATCTACAACCGCTCGAATTCGTCATGGCTCTGGCCAAACTGACACGCCCGCAAATCGAGTTGTCCGACGAGGCCATGCCGAACCTGGTCCCTCGATTGGTCGCGGTGTTCATGGCCGGTCTGCGTCCGGACGGTACCGACTTGCCGGTCTGATCGGCGAAACACGACGTACCAGGCAAGGCACAATGGGGCTGTGACCGAGATACCGAAAATCCTCGTAGTCGACGACGACGCAGACGTCCTCACCTCACTCGAACGCGGATTGCGGCTCTCGGGATTCACCGTACTGACGGCAGTGGACGGCGCCGACGCGCTCCGAGTGATCTCCGACAAGCGACCGGACGCGGTAGTCCTCGACATCAACATGCCGGTGCTCGACGGCACCGGAGTGGTGACGGCGCTTCGAGCCGCCGGCAACGAAATCCCGATCTGCGTGCTCAGCGCACGCAACTCGGTCGACGATCGCATCGCCGGGCTCGAATCCGGCGCAGACGACTACATGGTCAAGCCTTTTGTCCTCGCCGAACTGGTTGCCCGGATCCGCGCGATGCTCCGGCGCAGCAACACCCCTGCCGGCGATCACACCGAGGGAACGAACACCCTGCGCGTCGGCAACCTCGACATCGACCTCTCCGGCCGCAGAGTTCGTGTCGACGGCAAGGAAGTACCGCTCACCAAACGCGAATTCGAACTACTCGAAGTACTCGCTCACAATTCCGGCATCGTGCTCACTCGCGAACGTCTCCTCGAACTGGTGTGGGGCTACGACTTCGTCGCCGACACGAACGTCGTGGACGTGTTCATCGGCTACCTGCGTCGAAAGTTCGAATCCGGCGGTTCACCTCGCCTTCTCCATACCGTCCGCGGCGTCGGGTTCGTGCTTCGGGAGAACCCGTGAAGCGTCGCCGCTTCTCACTTCGAACCCGCGTTGCCGCAGCCGCGGCACTGGGGGCGACGTTCATCGTCATCGCTCTCGGTGTAGTCGTTGCGTTGGCCATCGCTCGAAACAACCTGTCCCAGCTGGACCGTCGACTCGAGACGGCGTCGACAGTGATCGTGGCCAACGCAGCGACCGCCGGACCGTTCCTGGGAGCATTCGGAGACGGCGGCGCGTTTTCCGTGACCATCCGCTCCGACACCGACGGAACCGTCAAATCCAGCACCCCGACCCGTCTGCCCGAACTCCCGGTCGGCTCGGCCACCGTCGATGTGGACGGCACCAAGTACCGGGCATACACCGCCGAGGCCGACGGCATTAACGCCCTTGTCTCACTGGCAGTTCCCTACGCCGAAGCGCGGGACATCACCGTCGACCAACAACGCCAGGTCGCTTTCTTCGGCGTCGGTGCCGTCGGGGCCGCTGCAGCTCTCGGGTGGTTGTTCGGCGGCCCGGCGGTGCGCCCACTCGTGGAACTGACCCGCCGGATCGCCCGACGCGATCCCGATCTCGCCACCGAAATTTCCGGCATCCGTGAAGCGGACGAGCTTGCCGCAGCAGCAGAATCGATGCTCAGCGATGTCGCCCGGGCACAGGCCGCGACCAACTCGGCCCTTGCCGCCGCGCGAGACTTCGCTTCCGCCTCGGCGCACGAACTCCGAACTCCGTTGACGGCGATGCGAACCGACATCGAGGTGTTGTCCATTCACGAGCTCGATCACGAACAAAGACGCGAGATCCTCACAGATCTGGCCCGCGCGCAGGGCCGCGTCGAATCAACGCTGCGAGACCTCGAGCGACTGGCGAAGGGTGAACTCTCGACTGCCGAGGATTTCAAGGACACGGATCTGACCGAGGTCTGCGACATCGCCGCCGACGACGCACGCCGACATCATCGCGGCCTCGACGTCAGCGTCGTCACCGTGGATTCCCCACTCCCCTATTGCATCCGGGCTCTTCCCGGCGGAATCCGGTTGATCCTCGACAACGCGATCACCAATGCCGTCCGCCACGGCCGCGCGAGCACCGTGCGCATCACCCTCGCGCGCCCGGTCGATTCACCGGACACAGTCACGATCACGATCGACGACAACGGTTGCGGAATACCGGCCGAGGAACGCTCGAGCGTCTTCGAAAGGTTCACCCGCGGGTCGACGGCAGGCAAGACGGGCTCCGGCTTGGGCCTGGCACTGGTGGCGCAACAGGCGGCCCTGCACGGCGGACGCACGACATTCCACGACAGTCCGCTCGGCGGGGCTCGCCTGCTGGTCGAGCTCAGGGATCAACCCGGATCCGTTTAGCCCTTTCAGGTCTCGATCAGCTCACCGATCCCGGACGAAGTCACTTCGATGACCCGAGCCGATCCGATGTCGAAGAACAGCCCGGCGAGACGCAGGCGACCGTCGACGCGGGCTTGACCGACGAGAGGATGCCGTTCGAGAGTCTGCAATTGCACTGCAACATTGACCATTCCGAGCTGGTCGACCTCCGAGAAACCCGCCTCGGCGGCAGCGCGGGCGACCGGGTGGCCACTCGTGTAGGCCTGCAAACTCGTTTCGGCGTGACGCAGCCATTCCCCGATGGCTCCCGATTCCGGCGAACTGTCGGTCAGGAGTGCTTGCATCGCTCCGCAGCCTGAATGTCCGCACACGATAACCGAACTGACGCCCAACTCGTCGATCGCAAATGCCAGTGCCGCTTCCACCGACGTATCGCGGCCACCGGCAGGAACCAGGTTTCCGACGTTGCGCACAGTGAAGAGGTCTCCTGGGCCACTGCTCGTGATGATGTTCGGCACCACTCGCGAGTCTGCGCAGGTAAGGAAAAGGGAGTCCGGATTCTGCCCGTCACGCAACTGATCCATGTGTGGCCGTATCGCTTCGGCGCGGTGGCGATGGTAGTTGGACACCCCGTCGAGAATGGGCCGCAGCGCAGGCGGGCTGCTCAGATTCCTTCCCGAAGCCTGTGGTTGCCAACTCCCCCACGGAGCGAGCAAGCCTCGCAGGTCGGTGACTGCTGCGCCGCGCTTGGGCGGTCCGGTGGTCGCGCTCTCCATGCTCACCGATCCGACTTCGTCGATAGTCACCGACCCACCTGCCAACTCGTACTGCCTCGCCCACTCTTCGATGACGTCGAAGACGGCGTGGTCGAGAAAGTCGACGGACAGTTCGACCGTGACGTCCGACCGCGGCGGAATGCCGGCGAGTACCGACGTGAGCTTGGGCAGCACGAGGAAGGTGCACGACCCCTCGACGAGCACCCGCCACTTCCCGGAATCCTTGTCATCCAGCTCTTCTGCCGTGACCGATGCGCGAATGACACGCCACACCAGGAGGGCGATCGCCAGTGCCAATCCGATGAGTACGCCCTCGAGCAGGTTCAAGAACACGACTCCGACCACCGTGATGCCGTACACCCACAGGTCACCGGTCCGCCGCGCCAACCGAATGTGCGCCAGCTTGACCAGTTGAATACCGATGACGATCAACAGACCGGCAAGTGCAGACTTCGGAATCTGCTGAACCAACCCGGCCAGCGCGGCCGAGAACAGCAGGATCCACAGGCCGTGCATGATCGACGACGCACGGGACTTCGCACCGGCTTCGACGTTGGTGGCACTGCGCACGATCACTCCCGTGACGGGCAGCCCGCCGATCGCCCCTGACACCAAGTTCGCAGTACCTTGACCGAGCATCTCGCGGTCGAAATTCGAACGCGGGCCCGAGTGCATCTTGTCCACGGCCACAGCCGAGAGCAGACTCTCGACGCTGGCAATCAGCGCGATGGTCAGGATGCCGGTTGCGACGCCGAGCCACTGGCCGTCCGGCAGGGCAGGAAGTCCGATCGAGTCCAGCAGGGACCCGTCGAGAGCAATACGCTCGACGTCGATCGGCAGCACGAGTGAAGCGAGAGTTGCCAATACGATGCCGACCAACGCGGCCGGAACCTTTCGGACGCCCGCGGGAAGATAACGCCAGCCGAGAAGAGTGGCGACGACGACGAGCCCGATCATCAAGTCCTCGACGTGCAAGGCACCGATCTGCGCGGGCAACTGCCGTAGGTTGTCCAGCGCCGAACTGGCGGAGCTTCCTCCCAACAACACGTGAACCTGTTGTAGCGCAATGGTGATGCCGATACCGGCGAGCATCGCGTGCACCACCACCGGTGCAATAGCGAGTGCCGCACGGGCAATTCTGCTGAGCCCGAACACGATCTGCAGAAGACCGGCACCGACGGTGATCAAGCAGGTGACTTTCCACCCGAACTTGCCGATCAGTTCGGCGACCACCACGGTCAGGCCTGCCGCGGGACCACTTACTTGCAGCGGTGAACCTCCCACCGCTCCGGCCACCACTCCGCCGACGATGGCGGCGATCAGACCTGCCATGATCGGCGCCCCGGACGCGATCGCAATTCCCAGGGACAAGGGAAGCGCCACCAGGAAGACGACCAGCGACGCCGGCACGTCGTATCTGATCAGTTGCTCGAGATAGCGCCGGCTTCCACCACCCGGCGGAGACGAATCCCCTACGACGCTCTCGTCTGCCGGTGATTGTGTGTGCACTACGGACTGCGTCGACATAGATCTCCTCGCCGGACCCCGGATCCGGCTGCTGGGCAACATGTTCGAAGCGAATCGGCGATCGGTATCGCCGATCGACTGTGACTATGGTAACCGCGATTCCTTACCGTTCCCTTAGATGCGAGCCCAGACGTGGTCGACGTCACCGCCGCCCGGCACTGTGACTCGAACCTGAACATCGGTCCAAAAGATCGATCGAATTGCTTTAAACCGCAAGCATTTTGACTGACACACCTCCAGCGGCCGGCACACCTGAGCGCCGTCGGCGATAATGGTCGGGAGTGAACGCTCAACCGCAAACACAACGATGTGAAGGCAGGCACCATGTCCGATCAGTACGTCGCCGCGCAGGACCGCTACGAAGCCATGCCGTACCGCCGAACCGGTCGGAGCGGTCTCAAACTCCCGGCCATCTCGCTGGGCCTCTGGCACAACTTCGGCGACGACGTACCGATCGAGAACCAGCGCGCAGTTCTGCGGCGGGCATTCGATCTCGGAATCACCCACTTCGATCTTGCGAACAACTACGGTCCCCCGTACGGAAGCGCCGAGACGAACTTCGGCAGGATCCTGCGTGAGGATTTCTCTTCGTACCGCGAGGAATTGGTCATCTCGTCCAAAGCCGGCTGGGACATGTGGCCCGGCCCCTACGGATTCGGTGGTTCCCGCAAGTATTTGCTGTCTTCCCTCGATCAGTCGCTCGGACGACTCGGCGTCGACTATGTCGACATCTTCTACAGCCATCGCCCTGACGCCGAAACTCCGATCGACGAGACCGCAGGCGCCCTGATCAGCGCTGTCCAGCAGGGCAAGGCCCTGTACGCGGGTATCAGTTCGTACTCGCCGGAGCGCACCCGTGAAATCGCCGCACTGCTCGCCGCTGCGGGGGTTCCGCTCTTGATCCACCAGCCGAGCTATTCGATGCTGAACCGCTGGATAGAGCAGGACCTGCTGTCGGCTGTCGACGATCTCGGCGTCGGCGTCATCGCGTTCTCACCACTCGCTCAAGGCATGCTCACCGATCGCTATCTGAACGGCGTCCCCGAGGATTCCCGTGCAGCTCAAGGTAAGTCACTGGATCCGTCGTGGTTGACCGACGACGCTCTCACCCACATCCGCGCGCTCAACGACATCGCGGCAGACCGCGGCCAGTCGCTGGCTCAGCTGGCACTGAGCTGGGCACTCCGCGATTCGCGGGTCACCTCGGTACTGATCGGTGCGTCCAGTGTCGCCCAACTCGAAGCCAACGTCGGCGCGCTCGACAATCTCGAATTCAGCGCAGCCGAACTGGCCTCCATAGATCAGCACGCCAAGGACAGCGGCATCAATCTGTGGGCAGAGGCCAGTTCGATCTGAGCGATCACCTGCGCTAGAGCTGAGGCAACTCCACGTTCACGTGCTCGCCCTCTTCGAATACGGCCGACGCCGGCCCGACGATCAAGGGATCCGGAGTACCGACAGCCCGGTGATCCTTGTTGGGATAGTCGAAGCTGGCGAGCACGTGACGCATCGCCTCGAGGCGAGCGCGCTTCTTGTCGTTGCTCTTGATCACCGTCCAGGGCGCATCCCCGGTATCGGTGTAGAAGAACATGGCTTCCTTGGCCTGGGTGTAGTCGTCCCACTTGTCGAGCGAAGCCAGATCGGTCGGTGAGAGCTTCCACTGACGCACCGGGTCCGTTCGGCGGGCCGCGAACCGCGCCAACTGCTCTTCGCGGCTGACCGAGAACCACAGCTTGTGCAGATGAATCCCGGAGTTGACGAGCATCCGCTCGAAGTCCGGGGTCTCTCTCATGAACTCGAGATACTGCGTCGGCGTGCAGTAACCCATCACTCGTTCGACGCCGGCGCGGTTGTACCAGGACCGGTCCATCATCACTATCTCGCCGCCGCTGGGTAGGTGTGCGACATAGCGTTGGAAATACCACTGCGTCCGCTCGATGTCGGTGGGCTTCTCGAGCGCGACCACGCGGGCTCCACGGGGATTGAGATGCTCGGTGAATCTCTTGATCGACCCGCCCTTACCGGCAGCATCGCGACCTTCGAAGATGATGAGCACCTTCTGACCGGTTTCCTTGACCCCCAGCTGCAGCTTGAGCAACTCGATCTGCAGACGCCGCTTCTTCCGCTCGTACTCGCGGCGCGACATCTTCTTCTCGTACGGATAGCCCTGCTTCCAGGCATCCGCGAACTCCGAAGGCTCCAGCACGCCGAGCTTGTGCTTGAGACTCGACAGCTCGTCGATCTCGGCCGCGTAATCCTCGGTGACGGAAATTCTGGTCGACGGGGTCGGCAGGTCAGGAACCCGACCGTCCACACCGCTGGCGTCGGGGCTCATGAATACGCACTCCCTGTCGTCGAAATGAACGAACGTCCGGAAAGTGAATTTTACGCGCCGAAGCCCGCTCCCGCGGGTCCGAAGCGAATGTTGCTTGGCATCGAGGAGGTAACGACAGGTCCGGCTTCCCAGTCGCCGAACCCTCACGCGGTACCTTGATCGAGGTAACTGAGACGGTCGGTAACCCCGAGAGAAGAGAGTTCTGGCGAGATGCGAGTAGACGGACGGGAGATCCCGGTAACGGGAAGCCTCCTGCCACCACTGCACCGCCGTACGAGCGACATCATGCGGGTTGCGATCGCTGCTGTGCTGCTCGGCGGCGTGATCGCGGGATCTCTGATCACTCGAAGTCAGTGGGACGCCCTCGAAACGTCGGTGTCCAACATCGTCGGTGTTCTCTCGCCGAGCCTGTCCGACACTGTGTACCTGCTCTACGGCATCGCAATTCTGGCGCTACCGTTCGCCATCCTGATCGGCCTGATCGTCGGGCGCCGGTGGAAGTTGCTGGCCGGATACGCCGCCGCCGGACTGTGCGCCGGTGTCGCGCTGTCCTTCACCGGAACAGGCCTGGCGGCACCGAAATGGCACCTCGACGTGCCGGACCGACTCGACGCCACCTTCCTGTCTCAATTCCTCGACGATCCGCGATGGATCGCGATGCTCGCGGCGGTGCTCACCGTCTCGGGCCCGTGGCTTCCGAAGAAGTGGCGACGAGCCTGGTGGACGCTGCTTCTGCTCTTCGCTCCCATCCATCTGATCGTCAGCTCGATCGTTCCCGCACGATCGATGCTGGGTCTCGCCGTCGGTTACCTGATCGGCGCGGTGATCGTTCTCGCCGTCGGCACCCCTGCCCTCGAAGTGCCATTGGACTCGGCAGTACGCGTACTCGCGCGGCGCGGTTACCGCGTCACCGCATTCCGCGTCGTGAGTCCCTCGGGAATCGGGCCTCTTGTCATGTCCGCAGCCATCGACCAAGCACCGGACGACGAACCTTTCGACGAACTCGTCGTCGAGTTGTACGGACAGAACCAGCGAAGCAGCGGAGCAATTCGACAGACGTTCCGTTGGATCTCGTTCCGTAACCGTGAAACTCCGCCGCCCTACGGATCGCTTCGTCGCGCCGTCGAACACCGAGCGCTCATGGGTATCGCTTTCGCCGACATCGGTCTGGCCAGTTCCAAGGCCGTCGCAATCTCGGTACTCGATCGCGGGTGGGAGATGTACGCGCGCCCGAGTCCTCGTGGCATCCCCCTTGCCGTCGCCGTCGAGAACCAGGCGGGCGAGGAAGAATCCACCAAACTGATCGACGCGCTGTGGCAAACACTGCATACCGCTCACGTGCACCAGATGGCGCACGGCGACCTGCGCGCTTCCGAGATTCGTGTCGAAGGCGGAACCATCCTCTTCGGCGGGTACGCGTACTCCGAATTCGGCGCCACCGAAGTTCAGATGCAGTCCGACAACGCACAACTTCTCTTCGCCACCGCATCATTGTTCGGGGTCGATGCAGCGGTGGACGCCGCGATTCGAGCGCAAGGCGCAGACACGATTCTCGCCGCCTCCGGCCGATTGACCACCGCTGCATTGCCCAACCGAATTCGGCGGACGGTCACGGATTCCGCGAAACTGATGACCGAGATCCGAGACGAGGTCGGTGCCAAGAACGGGATCGAAAAGGTCGCTCCCGCACAGGTCACCCGATTCAGTCGCAACCAGCTGATCCAGCTCGTTCTGCTCATCGGTCTGGTCTACGTCGCCTACCCCTTCATCAGCCAGGTCCCCGCGTTCATCACCGAACTGAAGACGGCCAACTGGTGGTGGGCACTGCTCGGCCTCGGCGTCTCCGCACTGACGTACGTCGGCGCGGCTGCGGCCCTGTGGGCCTGTGCGTCGTCGATGGTCAGTTACCGCAACCTCTTGATCATGCAGGTGGCCAACACCTTTGCGGCGACGACAACTCCGGCCGGAGTCGGCGGGCTAGCGCTGAGCGTGCGGTTCCTGCAGAAGGGCGGGCTCGGTACCGTCCGTGCAACGGCCGCAGTCGCGCTGCAACAGACGGTTCAGGTGGTCACCCACGTCGGCTTGCTGATCTTCTTCTCGATCGTCGCCGGACGTGATACGAACCTCTCGCACTTCATCCCGGGATCCACTGTTCTGTACCTGGCGGGCGGCGTAGCGCTCGGAGTTCTCGGCGCATTCATGTTCATCCCGAAGCTCCGTGGGTGGCTGCGCGACGATCTGCGTCCTCAGATCACCGAAGTGTTGGGTGAACTGAGCCAGCTCGCGCGAAACCCCACGCGTTTCCTCATCATCGTCGGCGGCAGCGCCGCAACCACTCTGGGTGCCGCTCTGGCGCTGTGGGCGAGCGTCGAAGCATTCGGCGGCGGAACGACGTTCATCACCGTCACCATCGTGACGATGATCGGCGGCACGCTGGCCTCGGCAGCTCCGACACCGGGTGGCGTCGGAGCCGTCGAGGCCGCCCTCATCGGCGGTCTGTCCGCATTCGGACTGCCGGCAAGCATCGCGGTTCCGTCGGTCCTGCTCTACCGAGTACTGACCTGCTGGCTCCCGGTGTTCTGCGGTTGGCCGACGCTGCGATGGCTGCAGAAGAACGACATGGTCTGAGCCGTTCCCCTTTTACTGCCGGTTTTACTGCCGACGAACGACGTGCGCCTGCAGCGCTTCTCCGTCCTCGTCGACCCAGCCTTTGCTCTGCGCGTAATCGACCATCGCGGCAACACCTTCGACGTCCGTGGTGCTCTCGCGCACACGGGCCACCGAGACGAAAGCACTACCACCGCTGACGTATCCGTAATCTCGAACGCGCAACAGCTCGTCCAGTTCGGAATCGGAGATGTCGGTAGTCACCTCGACGTGGAAGTCATTCAGATTCTCGCCGTCATGGATGCTGACGCGGCCGTCGTCCACCAATACATACATGGCTCTCCTTCCTAGAGCACTGACGTCGGTGCGTGCGTACCGAATGCACGCCGGTGGTAGGTCAGTGGATTCGACTCGCGGTGCTCGACCTCGTCCACCGATCCTGTCACGATCTTGTGATCACCACCGTCCACGACGGCATCAACGGTGCACACGATCCAGATGGATACGTCCGGCAGTCTCGGAACACCGAGATGCTCCGCCCACTCGACACCGTCGAACTTCGCACGGCCCTTCCTCGCAAAGGCAACCGCCAGTGAGCTTTGCGCGGTCCCGAGGACATTGATCGCGAACCTCCGCGTTCCTTCGATGAGGCCGAGAACTTCCGACTGTCGATCCAGAGCCACCGCGGTCATCGGCGGGTCCATCGACAACGACATGAATGCGCTGACCGTCGTGCCGTGCGGCCGGTCGCCGTCCATTGCCGTGATGACGGCGACCGGTGAGCACACGTGCGCCATGGCTTCTCGAAAACGCAACGCCCGATTGCCCTGTGGATCGTTCACGACGTCAGCCCTTGTCTGCCAACTCTTGTGCGTACTTCTTCGTCATGTGGTCGACGGCGTCGAGTTGCGCCTTGGCATGCCCCTCCCGGACGGCCCGAGCGTGAGCTGCCGCATCGAGCGTCGCCTGCGCCTGCCCTTGGAAATGCGGAAAGACCTCCTGCGCGAACAACTCTGCCGAACGTCGGGTGTCCTGCGGGTTCGCCCAATCGTGACCCATCTGCAGCATGCAGCCGAAACCACCGGACTGGTCCCACAGCCGTTGTACCTGACGCCTGGCCTGCTCCGGTGTGCCGATGACACCGATCCCGGCTTCGTTGATGAAGTCGATCATCTCGCTCAGGCGCGCACCGGAGACCGCCATCTGCGGGAAGGCCGCGACGTGCTGGAAGTAGTCGAACCACTCCTCGATGCCGTATTCCACTTGCTTGCGTGCTTCCGCTTCGGTTTCGGCGATGTGAAAAGGCCCGGCGAGAGACCACCGTCGGCGATCCACCGTCGTGCCGTTGACCTCCGCGCGCTCCTCCATCACATTCCAGTGGTGCGCCAAGGCGTCGAAACCGTCGGCGGACAACGTTGCTCCGATGGAGAGCAGCCCCAGACCGTGCGTACCGGCCAGGCGAGGACCAGTCGGGGAAGCCACTGCGGCAACGGTGATTTCGATGCCGTTCTCCGAGTACGGAGCGAGTTGTAGCTTGGCGTCGTACAACTCGTGAGTTCGGGTCTTCGCGGAAACCGTCTCGCCACGAAGGAGGCGTACGACGATGTCGAGGTTCTCCTGCAACAACTCTCGGGTGTCGGTCGGGTTCAAACCGATCATCGCCGAGTCGGTGGGCAACGAACCGGGCCCGACTCCGAAGATGGTGCGGCCCTGAGTCAGGTGGTCCAACTGCATGATTCGATCCGCTGCCCACAGCGGGTTGTGATACGACAGCGACGTGACACCCGTGCCGAAACGAATCCGCGGTGCGCGCTGTGAGGCTGCAGCGATCATGATTTCCGGCGACGCGATGATCTCGCTTCCGGCAGAGTGATGCTCACCGAACCACGCCTCGTCGTAGCCCAACCGGTCGAGGTGCTCGACCAGTTCGAGATCGCGCTGCAGTGCGGCGGTGGGATTGCGTCCGGGGATGTGGAACGGTGCCATGAAATACCCGAAACGAAGCCTGCTCATGAGTTCTCCTAGTGCTGTGGGCCAACTCCTGGCCGTGCACCGGAAACGCTATCCGCGACGTGACCGTAGTCACAGTGCACGAAAGTGGACAATCTCAGACCCGCTGATCGGCGAGTTTCTGCTCGTAGACCAACTTCACGAACTCGGCACGGTTACGTACGTGCAAAACGGCAAGGATGCGGCTGACGTACTTCTTCACCGTGTCCGGACTGAGCGACAAGATCACCGCAATTTCGTCGTTGGTATGACCGTCCGCCAACAGCTCCGCGAGATCGATCTGCCTGGGCGTCAGCTTCTCTCGCCATCCCGGCTCGCGCTGACCGGGAAGTGTTTGACACAGCAGCGACAATTGCCTGCCCACAATGCCCAATCCTGCGATGTCGCGCCCTGAAAGATCCTTGCCTTCGGAATCGAAGATCCCCACCAGACCGTGACCACCGTGGGCCAGCTGGAGATGCATCACCGACGCGCTGTGCAGTCGTTTGCGATAGAGAAAATCCCGCAGGTAGGTCGCCGACTGCGAAGGGACGTCGGCCAACTGGGTGTGCGTGATCGCCGGGGAGGACAACAGCGTCGCCCGTGATTGCGCCGTCGCAAAGACGTCGTCGAGGTACCAATGCGCTTGGTACTCGTCGAGGATCGGCGTGATCCGCCCGGTCGTCACCGGATTCGGATCGGCGAACGCTGTCGTGAAGGTAGGACCGGCGAGGAATGTGGTGTTGGGGCAGCCGTAGTGATCATGCAAGGCCACCATGAGGAGGTTCTTGAGCTGATCGAGCGTTCTCGCCGCCGAGCAGTAGTCGAGGATCGCGAAAACACGGTCGTAGTCCGTCGCAGACAAAGCCACGTCGCCGCCACCACGCACGTCTACCACCTCACCGGAACTATGATCCAGATCACTCACCGAACAGCATAGGCACTGCGCTCGCGAAACGGACAGGTTCCGCCCCTACCTGCACTGTTGACGTCGATACCGGATACTGACCCCTATGTCGGAACTCGGAAAAGAACCAGACGAGAAGCAGAAGGCAGTTCTGGAGCGGCACGCCTCATGGATCGAATTGTTCTTCGACCTCGTCGTGGTTGCCGGCATCGGTCAGCTCGCTCACCTGCTCCACGGTTCACCGTCCTGGTCGGATGTCGGGCTCTACGCCTTGCTCTACCTCGCGTTCTGGACCGCGTGGGCGACGTTCACGATGTACGGCAACGTTGCCGGCGACCGCGTCCGAATTCCGAGCATGCTGATCGCCATGTTCGGGCTGGCCGTCATGATGGCGGCAGTGGCCGGCATCCACGACAACCATGCGCTGGCCTTCGCTGTCGCCTACGTAGCCGTACGTCTGCTGGCTAGTCGCGTGTGGCACAACGGTCAGATCGTCGTCGACTGGCCGATCGCCCAGATGTCACTTGGTGTGATTCCGTGGATCGTCTCGTTCTGGTTCGAGGGTGACACCCGCTTCTGGCTCTGGACTGCCGGTGTCACCATCGACCTATTGATCATGTTCGTCGTCTCCGGCAGCGCGATCATGGAAGACGCGCAGGAAAAGCTCGACCGCATCATCAAGGTCCGCGGGTTCAAGGACGACCGAATGCCCGAACTCGAAGCCCTGCACTCCGATCGGGCCCACCTTGCCGAGCGCTTGGGCCTGTACGTCATCATCGTGCTGGGCGAAGGCGTGATTCTCGTGATCTCCGCGGCCTCGAAGCTCACCTGGGACTCGACTGTGGTCAGCCTCGCCGTCGGATCGTTTGTCCTGCTCTCGGGCATGTGGGCGCTCTCGCTTCTCTACGGCCACGCCGGTGTTCCGCACCTGCAGGCCGAGAAGTTTCCCGCTCGCATCGACATGGCCCTGCACTGTTTCACCACCGGGGCGATCGCAGTTCTGGTCGCGGGCCTCGGGGCGGCCACCGAACACGGCGCGGAACACACGCCCGCGAATCTGCGGTGGTTGTTGTGCGGAAGCATCGCAGTCTATTTCGGCATCAGCACCGTCGCCGGATTGTTTGCGCGAACGGACCGACGGTGGTTGCTCGGCTGGGCACTCCCCTGCACTGCAATCCCCATCATCATGGGCATCGTCGGCACGCATATGAGCGCTACGTGGATCATCTGGGTGCTGGTGGCCACCGTGACCTGGCAGAACGGCTACGAGTACGCGCAGGTGAGGCGTTCGCGCCGCTCTGCTGTGCGCCTTTATTAACCCCCCGCGGTTAATAAAGGCGCACAGCAGGGAGGGTTTTTACCCGCACCGCCGGGTCGTAGCGATAAGGCTGCGCCAAGAGGATTCCGGCCAATCGTTTACGCAACCTCGATATCTCGGCCCGGACGGTCACCGTCTTGCGCGGATCACCGAACAGCTGTGAGGCGAGCTGCGAGGCCGTGAGACCCTCGGGCGCCTGGGTCAGAGCCACGAGGATCTGCGAATGGCGCGGGCTGAGGTCGATACTCCAGCTCCCCATGGCCGAGGAGTACCGCAGTTCCATCGCATTGGGATCTCGTAGGTCCAATTCGACTTCGGCACAGACAGTTCCGGACGCCGGGTTCACCTGAGGACGGATGAGCCAACCACCCGGAAGCGGCTCGCACATACATAATCCGAGCGACGGGAGCCAATGCTCGCCGCTGCTCATCACTTTCGGCAGAGCAATGCGGTAGATCGGCGCCATCGAATCCACGGCCGCGACCCAGCCACCACGGTCCACGACCACTGTCGGCTGACTCGCGCGAGCCAGTGTCGACGCCGAGATCATCCGGAGCTGATCCAATCCGATTCGATGCTTCTCCCGCAGTGCGGATTCCGCCAGCCTGGCCACACTGTCCACCAGTGCGAGGGTCGAAGGGTGGACCGTGTCTGCTGCGCCGGCGACGTTGACGACGGCGATGGCCCGGCGACTACGCGGATCCCGAACCGTCGCTCCGGAGCAGGTCCACGGATGCTGCGAGCGTGAGTAGTGCTCGGCCGAGAACACCTGCACTGCCGAACCTGATGCCAAGGACGTGCCGATCCCGTTGGTACCGACAGCTTCCTCGGTCCACGACGCACCCTCGATCATCCCGAGCCGTTCGGCCCGATCCAGCATTCGACTGGGCCCGTGTCGCCAGAGGATGCGTCCGTGGCGGTCGGCCACCACGATCAGATTCGCGTCGCCTGGGCCGACGAGTGGCGCCAGACCGTGCACCGCCTCGTCGAAGATCTCCGTCATGCCGGCGGCGCGTCGGCCCTCTTCGATCTCGGATTCGCGGCCCGTCTTGGTGATCGAGCACCGCTCCGGATCAACTCCGAGCGCACGCAGACGCGACCACGAATTCGCGATGACGGAGCGCGGACGCGCAGGCGGCTTGCGCCCCGACATCGTTGCTTCGTACACGGATTCGAGAACACGTGCGTACTGCGCCGGGTCTTCACCACTACCCAAGGCCGGTTCGAGTCGATTCGTTGCGCCGATCACACTCCAGTCCTATGCGACGGGGTCACCGAAAGCGAGCGTTGCACCCGGTTGCAGAGTTGTCCGCGTGCGTGAACGTAGGACGGCGTTCACGCACGCGGACTGTGCTCACGCGTTGAGGGGTCTCCCCAGCGCCGAGAGCACCGACTCGTGCATTGCCTCCGAGAGCGTCGGATGAGCAAACACGACCTCGGCGAGATCCTCGCCGGTGGCTTCGAGGGATCTGGCGATTCCGAACCCCTGAATCTGCTCGGTCACATCCGGACCGACCATGTGTGCGCCGAGCAGTTCCCCGGTATCGGCGTCGAAGATCGTCTTGACGAAGCCTTCGGCCTCACCGATCGCCAATGCCTTGCCGTTCGCCTGCAGGTCGAAGTGCCCGACGCGCAACGTGCGACCAGAGTCGGCGCATTGCTTCTCCGTCAGACCGAGACTCGCTACCTGAGGGCGGGCATACGTGCAACCAGGAACGTAGTCACGATCGAGCGGGTGAACATCGGGCACGCCGGCAAGCTTTTCGACGCACAGGACGGCTTCGTGACTTGCCTTGTGCGCCAGACACGGAGCGCCCGCGACGTCGCCGATGGCGTAGATCCCGAAAGCACTGGTGCGGCACCACTCGTCGGTGACGATCGCACCGCGCTCGATCTCGACACCCACGGCTTCCAACCCGAGATCCTCGACGTTGCCGGTAATTCCGGCCGCCACCAAAACCCGGTCCACGGTCAACGCGTGGACACCGTTGCTCGTCTGCACATTCACCTCGACGGCGTCGGCGCCGACGGTTACCGCCGACACCGAGGCTCCGGTGTGAATCGTGATGCCCCGCTTCTCGAACTGCTTGCGAACGAAGCCGGAGATCTCCTCGTCCTCGACCGGCATGATGTGCGGTGCCATCTCCACGATGGTCACCTCGGTTCCGAGATCGCGGTACAGGCTGGCGAATTCGACTCCGATCGCACCGGACCCGATCACGAGCAGCGACTTCGGCAGTTCCTTCGGGACGAGTGCGTCGAAGTAAGTCCACACCCGGTCGCCGTCCGGAACGACACCGGGTATCGAGCGCGGCCGGGCGCCGGTTGCAATGATGACGTGGTCGGCTCGATACGTCCGACCTTCCACGGATACGACGCCCTTGTCCACCAACTTCGCAGTGCCGGAGATGACGTCGACGGCGTTCTTCTTCATCAGATAGGCAACACCGCCGGACAACCGCTCCGAAACGCCACGGCTGAACGCCACCAACTTCGAGATGTCGAATTCAACAGACGCCGAACTGAATCCGTATGTGTCGAGTTCGCTCAAGGTATGCGCGACGTCAGCGCCGTGAAGCATTGCCTTGGTGGGGATACAGCCCCAGTTGAGGCAGATACCACCGAGGCGATCACGTTCGACCAGCGCAACGCTCAACCCCAACTGGGCAGCCCGGATCGCCGCAACGTACCCACCCGGGCCGCCGCCGATGACAAGAACGTCGTACTTTTGAGACGTATTGCTTTCCACCACAGCCCCTTACACCAACATCAGCGCGGGAGAAGCAACAAAGCGCTGGAGTTCGCGAAGGAAGGTCGCACCCAACGCTCCGTCGATCACCCTGTGATCGCACGAGAGGGTCACGGTCATCAGTGTCCGAACCGAGACGGTGTCGCCGACCACCACGGCCCGCTTCTCCCCCGCACCAACGGCGAGGATCGCACCCTGGGGCGGATTGATGATCGCGTCGAAGGCCTTGATCCCGAACATACCGAGGTTGGACACCGTGAAGGTTCCACCCTGGAATTCTTCGGGACGGAGTTTGCCGGTCTTCGCCTTGGTGGCCAACGAGAGCACCTCACCGGAGATGTCCGCCAACGACTTGGTGTTCGCACTGCGCACGATGGGCGTGATCAGCCCGGTCGGAAGTGCCACTGCCACCGAGACATCCGCCGACGCGAATCGAAGAACCGATTCGTTCGCAGCATCGAACTGGACGTTCACGTCCGGCACCTTCATCAGCGCGGCGGCGCAGGCTTTCACGATGAAGTCGTTGACCGACAACTTGACCGCCGGGACGGTCGAATTGATCTCCTTGCGCAGAGCGAGGAGCGCATCGAGCTCGAGATCCGCCGAGAGCCGGAAATGGGGAGCCTGCTGCTTGGACGCCTGCAACCTACCGGCGATTGCCGATCGCATGGGTGTGAAAGGAACTGTGTCGTAATCGGGTTCGACGGCAACGGTTCCCGTCTTCGCCGCCGCATCAGGTAGGAGCTGCGCGGAACGGGCGGCGTCGTGCACGTCGGCGACGCAGACGCGCCCCCTCGAGCCCGTCGGACGACAGTCGTGCAAATTGACACCCAGCGATTGCGCAGTTCTGCGTGCGACCGGGGTGGCCGGTACGGCGCTGTCATCGACAGTCGATCGCAGCGGAAGTCCGGATCTCGTGGCCGGCACTACCGGCGCAACAGTGCCACCGGCGTCACGAATCGCGTCGTCGATGTCTCGGACACTGATCCGTCCGAGTGGGCCCGTACCCACCACGGCGGCGAGATCGATTCCGAGTGCTTCGGCACGTCGGAGTGCGCGAGGACTGGCAAACACGTCACTCTGAGTCGTGCCCTGCAGAACGCTCGGTACGACGGTGGAGCCGGTTGGTGCAGGTTTCGGCGCAACAACCACCTTCGCAGCCGGCGTCGGCAGGGGTGTCGCGGGAGCCGCCGGCGCGGCAGCTGGTGACGGTGACGGCTCTTCCGGCGGCGCGGTTGCGCCGCGGGCGGCGAGGAACTGCTCGATCTCCTCATCCGTCGTGGACGCGTCGGCGGACACACCGATCACGGCACCGACGGGCAGAGTCTGCCCAGGTGTGCCGACGATCTTGCGGAGAACACCGTCGAACGGCGCCTCCAGCTCGTTGGTGATCTTGCTGGTCTCGATCTCACAGATCAATTGGCCCTTGGTGAACGACTCGCCTTCCCCGATGAGCCAGGCGTTGACCAACCCCTCCTCCATGGAGAGCCCCCACTTGGGGATGTCGATAGCTTTGATATCCGCCATGATCAGGCTCTCACCAGCTTGCGAACCGACTCTTCGATCCGCGCCGCGTCAGGCAGCCAGGCAGTTTCGAGGGTCGGTGAGAACGGAACCGGCGTGTGCGGCGGCGTGATCAGTTCGATCGGCGCTTTCAGGTAGTTGAAACCCTTGGTGGCGATCAACGCGGCCACGTCGTGCCCGAAGCCGCAGCGGGCGGCGGATTCGTCGACGATCACAACCCTTCCGGTCGACGCGACGGATTCGAGGATGCCATCCTCGTCCAATGGGGAGACGGTACGAGGATCGACGACCTCCACCGAAATACCCTCTGCTGCCAGCTTGTCCGCTACGTCGTTGGCGCGGTTCACCATCGCGGACAAAGCAATGATCGTGACGTCGTCGCCCTGCCTGGTGTAGTTGGCGACGCCGAACGGAATCGCGTAGGGCTCGTCCGGCACTTCGCCCTTGAGGTCGTAGAGAACCTTGTGCTCACAGAAGACGACGGGGTCGTCGTCCCGGATAGCCTGGATGAGAAGGCCTTTGGCATCGTAGGCATTGGACGGAGCGACGACCTTCAGACCAGGCACCGCCGCGAACACGTTGTACGGGGACTGAGAATGCTGTGCAGCGGCGGAGAATCCTGCGCCGATCATGCCTCGCACCACCAGCGGAGTTCTGGCCTTGCCACCGAACATGTAGCGGAACTTGGCAGCCTGGTTGTAGAGCGCGTCGTAGGAAACTCCGAAGAAGTCCATGAACATCAACTCGGCGACCGGCCGAAGTCCGGTCAGTGCGGCTCCGGCAGCCATTCCGATGATCGCGGATTCGGTGATCGGGGTGTCGATCACACGCTCCGATCCGAACTCCGTCCACAGGCCCTTGGTGACACCGAGGACACCGCCGAACGCCTCGATCTTCTTCGTCTCCAGATCGGGATTGGTACCGGCATGCCCGCCGCGTACGTCCTCACCGATGAGGACGACGCTCGGATCTCGTTGCATCTCTTGGGCGATGGCCTCTTTGACGGCCTCGCGGTAAGTCTTCTTCGACACGTTCTTGGTTTCCACGCTTGTCATCTCGGGCTCCTCAGTACGACACGTAGACATCGGTCAGCAGATTCTCGACGGGTGGATACGCCGCGGCGCGCGCCTTCGCTACCGCCTCGTCCACCAACACCCGCGACTGCTCGTCTACCGCGTCCAGATCAGCGAAGCTGACCTTCTTCGCGTCGACACTGCTACGGAAGTTCTTGAGCGGATCTTTGGTTTCCCGCAGTTGCGCAACCTGTTCCGCCGTGCGGTAGAGCTGCGCGTCGCCCTCGAAGTGGCCGTGCCAGCGGAATGCCGCCGCCTCGATCGTGGTGGGGCCACCGCCCGTCCTGGCACGCTCGGATGCTTCTGCCATTGCGTCGTAGACCGCGAAGAAGTCGGTGCCGTCCACCTTGACGGCAGGCATGCCGAAGGATGCGGCGCGCGCGGCGATGTCGGGTGCACCGACGGCGTAGTCGGTTCCGGTGGCCTCCCCGAATCCGTTGTTCTCGATCACGAAGACGATCGGAAGATCCAGCACCACAGCCATGTTCATCGCCTCGAAGACGGTTCCCTGGTTAGATCCACCGTCACCCGTGAACGAGGCTGCGATGACACCGTTTCCGAGCGTCTTACCACTCAGTGCCGCACCGATCGCCAACGACGGTGCGCCGCCGACAATCGCGTTGGCGCCGAGCATTCCCACGGACAGGTCGGCGATGTGCATCGAACCACCCTTGCCGCGACACAGGCCGTCGTCCTTGCCGAAGATCTCCGCCATCATTCCGTTGAGGTCACAGCCCTTGGCAATGCAGTGCCCGTGACCGCGGTGTGTGGATCCGATGTAGTCGGCGTCGCTGAGGTTCTCGCACACTCCGACGGCGATGGCTTCCTGGCCCGAGTAGAGGTGAATGAAGCCGGGGATGTCGCCGGTTGCATTCTCCTCGTGCAAGCGATCCTCGAAGGCACGGATACGTGACATCTTCTCGTACGCCTTCAGCAATGCTTCCCGGCCCAACCCTGAATGAGGCTTGGCCCCGGTCTTTTTCGATCCTGGCGTTGTCGGCTTCTGCGCCGTCCGTTGAACCACCGTCACACTCCTCGTTCTCGATCACTCGTCGCCATGCAGTGTCGTGTAGGTCACGGAGGAAGAGAAAGAGTTGCGTACGGTTGCCGGGAGTTGCGAAGGGTTGCAGCTGTTGACTTTCGAGCGTTGATTAGGCGCCGCTCAGGCTGCCGCGTCTGATCTTGGACAGCGCGCGGTGTTGGACGAGTTCGACGGCGCTCGTTGTTGTTCTCAGTGACAGCGCCGTCTCGCGCACGTCGAAACCGACAACGATGCGAGCTACCAAAACATTGCGTTCGACGGCCGACAGATCACCGAAAGGCAGAGTGAGTCGACTCGATGCTGGTAGCGAATCGATTTCGCGACTGATCGCGTCGTACAGGTGCGCGAGGAACGCTTCTCCGGCGCGTCTTCGTCGCCGGATGTCGGACAGGACGGATCTGCAGATACCGACGGCAATACGGTCAGCGTCGAGCGGTCGCAGTTCGACACGACAGCGCCGCGTCACCAGAGGCACGATGCGTTGAAGGAGTTCTGCAATCGCGTCACGATCCCCTCGGCACGCATCGTCGGCAACACTGTCGATCGAACGTCCACCTGCCCTGCTTGTCATTGCGATCTCCCCCTGGTTCGGCCCTTGGTCGAATTCCCGACTACTGCTCAGGTTTTGAACTTGTCAGGGGCGTATTGGCTCGGGGCAGATCCCGGTTTGTTCCCCGATGATGTTGATCTCGGCGTTGGAACGAGGGTCAGCGCCGTAGTTGATCTGGTCGGTGCACTTCTCCGAGGGCTCGACGGCATCGGGTGGGAGCGGCGCCGGACACGAACCCATCCGCTCTCCGATGCTGTTGATCTCCGCATTCGAACGAGGATCACCCGCATAGTTGATCTGATCGGTGCACCTGGTCGACTCGGTAGACGGACCAGGGCCCGCAGGGGCAACCGCGCTGGTCGAGACCGGGGTCCAGGCCGGCGCTGCATCGCCCGCCGGGGCTCCGGGAGTGGATGTGTCCGCACCGCCGCCCACCGAGTTCGAGCTTTCGACTGTCTCCGACGTGGTCGCTGGGGTCGGCGGCGGTGCGGTCGTCGACGCCGCGACCACCGACGTAGTCGTCGATTCGAGTCCTGGCGCGCTGGTGTCGTCACTCGAACACCCGGCCATCGCGCACACCACTCCGATCGTCAGTACGGCAAGCAGCACTCGCGGACGCCGAGTCTTGTTGGTCAGCAATACTTCAGGCATTTGCTCTCACACTCCTCGATACGCGGATCAGCTCGTTCCGCCCAAGCGGTGAACACCGACGTGACTCACTCTAGAAGCCCGATTCCATCGGTTTCGTAACAGAATTCCGGCGGTCGCGTACCAACTCTCGACGGTCCCGACATTCATACGATTACGTAACGGTGGGTGGTGAAACGCCGATATCGAGATCACGTGTGATCCTATGAAAAGTGCGCATGCCGATGAGACAGTTCGCACCGGCCGGGGAGGGGAAAGTGTTGTATCGGAATGAGATCTGTGAGGGCCGAACAGGCCGCACTCGCAGGCTGTTCGGTACGGCACTCGCGACAGCGGCCCTCGGAGCGTCCGTGATCACCGGATGCGGGTCCACCCAGGGTGTTGTGATCGAAGGCGATGTCGCTTCCACCGGATTGTCCGTCACACAGCCCGCCGACCTGGCCAGACGGGTTGCCGAGAATTCGAGGTTGGGGCGGGCGCTTCTCGACGACCCCGGGGTGTCGGAGGGTGTGAAGACCGAACTCCGATCGTGCCCGGACTGGTATCCGATCTCTGTCGGATCCATCCTTCTCGATCCAGGCGCACCTCGTATCGTGCCGGAGACCGAACTGATCGTCATGAACGTGTATCCGTGCCAACCGGCCCACCAACCCGGGACCGGAGTATCGATTTCGGTCAACCTCGCCGGCTACGTCTACCGCAGCGGCAAGGCCGGTTCGAGTGAAGACAATCCCGAACTAGGTGAGCGCCTGTTCTCCGTCGAAGAGCGAGGAAAGTTCATCGTCAGCGGTCAACGCGCCGCGAGTTTGTCTGTCCTGGAGACGGATCCGCGGCCACCGGAGTTCGAATGTTGCCCCCGTCCACCGCTTCGGACCGAGTTCCACTGGGATGGAACGGAGTTCATCCGTGATTGATCGCCGTCGTCGCGCGCTGCTCGCCGTGCTCTGCCTGCCGGTCGCGTTTGCTCTCGCCTCCTGTTCCACCGAGCCTGAATCAGAACCCACTCCGAATATCGCAGCATCACTCGACCCCTCGGATCTCTCACAGGGCTTGAGCATCGATCCTGTTGCCCTCCTCAGAGCAGACCCGGAAGTGTCCGATGCGGTCAAGGACAGTCTCCGACTGTGCGGTGATGCGAACTTCCCCTTCGAAATCCGCTACTCCCACGTGACGGACGCCGTTTGGCAAGATGCCGTCGTCAATGTCTTCACCTGCGAGTCTGTCGGCATCTGGGGACGACCGGCCCCACCGGTCAGCTTCATGGTCGCCGGATTCGTCTACCAGATCGACGAATCGGGCGCTCACAAAGTCTTCGGAGTGCAAGACCCAGGACGCTACGTCGTCGGCTCAACCGGAGGATTGTCGGTCATGGTCGACCTGTGCAAAGACCCCGGCATTCCGGAGTTCTGTCAATCGTCGACTGCATACAAGTGGACCGGTGAAGGGTTTGAGAGTGTTCCGTTCCCATGAAAGCGAAGGCCGATGACCGATCCGTTGATTTTGCTGGTCGAAGACGACGCTGTCATCCGCGAAGCAACGCAATTGAATCTCGAACGCAACGGGTTTCGGGTGATCACCGCATCGGGTGGGTTGACCGGAATGGATTTGGCGGTCGACGCCAAGCCCGATATCGCCGTCCTCGACGTGATGCTTCCCGACCTGAACGGAATCAGCCTGTGCCGACGCATTCGTGAGGAACTGTCGGTGCCGGTCATCATGCTGTCCGCGCGCGACGACCCGGTCGACATAGTTCTCGGATTGGAAGCCGGTGCCGACGACTACGTCACCAAGCCCTTCGACAGCGGTGTCCTGGTGGCCCGTATCCGAAGTGTGCTCCGGCGGGTCGAATCCCATTCCGGTACGGAGAAAGACATCGTGACTCTCGGCGATCTGGAGATCGATCGCGAGTTGGTGACCGTCACGCGTTCGGGCGCCGAAGTGGCACTCACCCCCACTGAAATGAAGCTGCTCCTGATCATGGTGAGCGTGCCGCGCAAAGTCTGGTCGCGCTCCGAACTGCTCTCGGACGTCTGGGATTACGACTGGGGCGGCGATACCCGCATCGTCGACGTTCACGTCCAGCGATTGCGCACGAAGATCGGCTCCGAACAGATCCGAACCGTCCGGGGGTTCGGCTACACGATGGACAACCATCGGTGAGATCGCGGGATCTCGCCGCCATGCTCCCGTCCACCGGGAGGCGGTTGTCGTTTCAGTGGAAGATCGCGGCGGCCATCACGTTCGTGATTGCCGTCGCCTCGATCACGCTCAGTACCGTGATGCATCAAACCTTTTCACACAACCAGGAGGATGCAGCGCGGGCTGCAGCCGATCGCAATCTCCAACTGGTGCTGCAGGACGAAACAGGCAGCATGCGTGCATTGTTCCGCGCCACCACGGATGGCCTGGACGTTCCGGAAGAGTTACGCGAGGCCGTCGCCGGCGGCAAACGCGCCACCTACCTCGTCGACAGTGGCGACCAACCATTCGTCTGGGCAGCTGCCGACGTGAACACTCAGGTGGTGGCGATTCGCGTCCCGTACACCGCGCAGCGGGAATCGATCGCCAGCGTCGATCGGACACTGCGCAATGCCACCGTCGCTGTGATCGCAGCGGGTGCCGTCCTGGGTGTGCTGCTTGGGCTCGCGATGTCGTATCGTTTGCGCTCGGCCGCCCGTGCGGCACGCAAAGTGTCTACCGGAGCGGACATCCGCGTCCGCTCGGTCACCTGGTCACTCTTCGACGACGAGATCACCGAACTGGCGGATGCAGTCGACGCGATGTCCGATGCGCTACGGGGTCAGCTCGACGCCGAAAAGCGTGTGACAGCCAACATCGCGCACGATCTCCGGACGCCCATCTCCGGACTGGTCGGCGCCGCGGAGCTTCTACCGCCCGGCAGGCCAACCGAATTGGTGCGCGACGGCGTACATAAACTCAGGAGACTCGCCGAGGACGTCATCGAAGTGGCCCGCCTCGACACCACCTCCGAGCAGGCAGACATCCAATCGGTGGAACTGGCACCGGTGGTGCGTCACGCGATTTCCACCACCGGGGTCGAGTGTGTAGTGAGTGCTCACGGCGCCCCCGCGTCGTACACCGATGCACGCAGACTCGAACGGATCATCGCCAACCTGATCTTGAATGCTCGCAATCACGGAAAGTCGCCGATCAATGTCGACGTCGACCACTCCCGCATCACCGTGCGGGATCGAGGCAGTGGGTTCACTGAAGAGTGGCTTCGTCAGGGGCCGAGGAGATTTCAGACTGATTGCGTCGAACGCGGCCCGAACTCGGGCCTGGGCCTCGGCTTGACGATCGTAGTGGGGCAAGCGGCGGTCATCGGCGCTGATATCGACTTCGCGAACCATCCGAACGGGGGCGCGGTGGTGACGGTCGACCTCCCCGAATGCTCGTCGGACGAGTTCGATTGACACCGGTGCAGTTCGGTCGATCGGCCGGGACACAGTGCCCCGGCCGATCATTGGTAGTTCAGGCTCAAACCTGTCCGACAGTAACTCCGGTGCGAACGTCCGGTGCACCGAGGCGCGCCGCATCAGCCGTCAGGTCATCGGGCTGCTCCTGAGATTCCCGCTCGGCTGCAACGCGCAACCGGTAGTGCTCGATCTCCTCGGCAATGTGCTCGGGAGTCCAACCGAGCACCGGTGCAACCAGTTCTGCCACTTCGGCAGCTGCCGCATCTCCGCGATCGGTAACCTCGATGGAGATGCGAGTACGACGGGTCAAGATGTCGTCGAGATGCTGCGCACCCTCATGGCTCGCAGCGTAATGGATCTCTGCCTTGAGGTACTCGGGGGCGGAGTCCAACGGTTGCCCCAGTTCAGGCCTCGCCTCGACGAGTTCGAACAACTCGTCGGCCAGAGTGCCGTACCGACCCAGTAGGTGCTCGATGGTCGAAACGTGGAGTCCCGTGCGCTCAGCGGTGAGATGCCGATTGTTGTGCGCGGCGAAGTAGCCGTCGGCACCCACCAGTTGGATACGCTCGGTGCAGGACTTCGGCACCTTCTGTTCGAGTCCGTGCACCGCGGAATCGACTGCGTCCTTGGCCATCACGCGGTAGGTCGTGTACTTGCCGCCGGCGACCACCGTCAAACCTCGGACCGGACTCGACACCGCGTGCTCACGCGAGAGAGTGCTGGTCGAGTCCGATTCACCGAACAGCAACGGACGCAACCCCGCGTACACACCGACGACGTCCTCGTGCGTCAACTCGTCCTGAAGGAGCTTGTTGACATGTCCGAGGATGTAGTCGATATCGCTTCGGCTGGCTGCCGGATGCGCGAGGTCGAGGTTCCAATCGGTGTCCGTCGTACCGATGATCCAGTGGCTTCCCCACGGGATCACGAACAGCAGGCTCTTCTCGGTCCGCGTGATGATCCCGGTCGAGGAGTTGATCCGGTTGCGCGGGACAACCAGATGCACGCCCTTGGAGGCACGAACCTGGAATTGTCCTCGCCCACCGACCATTTCCTGAATCTCGTCGGTCCACACGCCGGCCGCGTTGATGACCTGGCGAGCACGGATCTCGAAGGCGCGACCCGTTTCCAGATCCACCGCCTTCACACCGACCACGCGGTCCTCCTCACGGAGAAAACCGACGACGCGAGTGCTGTTGACGCACAGAGCGCCGTACTCGGCCGCCGTGCGCGCCAGCATCATCGTGTGGCGGGCATCATCTACCTGACCCTCGTAGAACTTGACCGAACCCCGGATAGCAGAACGCTTTCCGGAAGGGAACGATTCGAGAGTCTTCTTCTTGCCCACATGCTTGTGGTGTGAAGGAACCCCGCGGCCTGCGCCCATCACGTCGTAGACGCCGATGCCCAGACCGACGTACGGCCGGTCGATCAGCTTCTCGAGCGGGTAGATGAACGGCACCGGCTTCGCGAGATGCGGGCACAGCGAGTTCAGAACCAGCGACCGCTCACGCAGCGCCTCGAACACGAGCGCAAAATTGAACTGCTCGAGGTAACGCAGTCCGCCGTGGAACAACTTGCTGGACCGGCTCGAGGTTCCGGACGCGAAGTCGCGTGCCTCCACCAAGCCCACCTTCAGACCACGAGTCGCGGCGTCCAGCGCGCTACCCGCACCGACCACGCCACCGCCGATGACCAGGACGTCGAGTTCGGTTTCTTCCAACTTCTTCAGCGACTCCGCCCGCGAGGACGGACTCAATGCTTGTGCTGTGCTCATGAAAACTGTTCCTTCACTTGAAAATAGGTAGAAATGCGGGCGCCGCGATCAGTCTGCGTCGACCCAGTCGAGTGTCCGAGTGACGGCCTTCTGCCAGCCTGCGTACAGCCGGTCCCGCTCCGCCGAATCCATCGACGGCGTCCAACTCTTGTCCTTCGCCCAGTTGCTGCGAATGTCGTCCTCGCTCTCCCAGTACCCGACGGCGAGACCAGCGGCGTATGCAGCGCCCAAAGCCGTGGTCTCTGCCACGACCGGGCGGATCACCTCGACGTCGAGCAGATCGGCCTGGAATTGCATGAGGAGTTCGTTCGCGACCATTCCTCCGTCGACCTTGAGCACCTTCAAGTCGACACCCGAGTCGAGGTTCATCGCCTCGATCACCTCACGGCTCTGGTACGCAGTCGCTTCGAGCACCGCCCGGGCAAGGTGCCCCTTGTTCACGAACCGGGTCAGACCGACGATCGCGCCGCGTGCATCCGCGCGCCAATGCGGTGCAAACAGACCCGAGAACGCGGGCACGAAGTACGCGCCGCCGTTGTCCTCCACAGAGCGAGCGTTCACCTCGATGTCGGCCGCATTGTCGATCATGCCGAGGTTGTCCCGAAGCCACTGCACCAGCGAACCCGTCACGGCGATCGATCCTTCCAGCGCATAGACAGTGGGCTGCTCGCCGATCTTGTAACAGACCGTCGTCAGCAATCCGTTCTTGCTCATCACCTTTTCGGTGCCGGTGTTGAGGAGCACGAAATTGCCGGTTCCGTAGGTGTTCTTCGCTTCTCCGGGCGAGAGGCAGGCCTGGCCGAAGGTCGCAGCCTGCTGATCACCGAGGATTCCGGCGATCGGCACGCCGGACAGGGTGCCACGTTCACGGACGAATCCGAAGACCTCGGACGAGCTGCGGATCTCGGGAAGCATGGACTCCGGAATTCCCATGTCGGCACAGATTGCCGAATCCCAAGCGAGAGTGTCGAGATCCATCAGCAGGGTGCGCGAGGCGTTGGTCGGATCGGTGGCATGCACTCCGCCTTGGACGCCGCCGGTCATGTTCCACAACACCCAGGTGTCCATCGTGCCGAAGCACAACTCGCCGGCTTCGGCCTTGTCGCGAGCGCCCTCGACGTTGTCGAGAATCCACTTGACCTTGGGGCCCGAGAAGTACGTTGCCAACGGCAGTCCGGTGACTTCGGTGTACTTCTTGGGGCCGTCTTCGCCTGCGAGCGCCGTGCAGATCCGATCAGTGCGTGTGTCCTGCCAGACGATCGCGTTGTAGACGGGCTTTCCGGTTGCTCGTTCCCAGACCACGGCCGTCTCACGCTGATTGGTGATTCCGACGGATGCGATGTCGGCTGCGGTCAAGTCTGCATTGGCCAGGGCGCCCGCCGTGACGTTGCGGACGTTGTCCCAGATCTCGATCGGATCGTGCTCGACCCAACCCGCCTGCGGGAAGATCTGCGAGTGCTCATGCTGTTCGACGGCAACCACGTGCCCACTGTGATCGAAGATCATGCAACGAGTGGAGGTGGTTCCCTGGTCTATCGCGGCTACGAACTGCGCCATCGTGCTACCCCTTTGGTGTCGAAGAAAGTGCGAAAGATTTACTGTCAGAGATGATGATTCGCCGTCACGCCGGAATTGTGGCCGGCTCCTCGGCCGCCTTCTCCACCGTTTCGTCAGGCAGGAATCGTCCAACCAGCTTGTCGTAGAGGAACACCCCGATCGGAGCGCCGATCAGCGGCCCCACGATGGGCACCCAGAAATACAAGCTTCCGTACTGATCCCGCCAAGCACTGCCGTAACCGGTGAGGTACGACGCCAGTCGCGGGCCGAAGTCACGGGCCGGATTGATGGCGTAACCCGCGTTGGTAGCCCAGGCGAATCCGATTCCCACCACGATCAATCCGACGACGAAGGGCGCCAGATTCGCGAGCGGCGGAGTGCCGCGGGAATCCGTCACGGCAACGATGAGGAAAAGCAGGATCGCCGTACCGATGATCTGATCGATCAGCGCCGAGCCGAGACTGACCGGGAGCGTTCCGTTTCCGGGCATCGTCGAGAAGATCGTCTGAGTGGCCGTGGTGTGTCCGGGATCGATGGCGTTGAGCATGTCGTTGTAGTTCCATCGAACGATCAACGCCGCGACGAAAGCTCCCGCAGTCTGCGCCAGCGTGTACGGCAGCACCTTGCGCCAGGAGAAGTCCCGGAAGATCGCGAAGGCGAACGTGACCGCGGGGTTCAGATGAGCACCCGTCGCCCGGCCTGCGACATAGATTCCGAACATCACGCCGAGTCCCCAGGCCCACGCAATGCTGTCGTGTCCACCGAGACCCCCTGCGCTCCCGCCGGACACCACCTGCGCCACCACCCCGACGCCGAACAAGATCAAGATCATCGTTCCTGCAAACTCGGCTGCCAACTCGCCTGGAAGCCCCAATCGCTTGGCTTTCTCCATCCCCACCCTCACTTCGTTGTGATGCATGTCATAGTTTGGTCTGCTTCACTCGTAGCGTAAGACCCTTTGCACATTCACGCATAGCTCGTGCACATATGTGCAAATTGCCCATTTACGCACCGTAACGTGGGTAACAGACACACTTCAGGGACTTTGCGTGATCGAACGCTTCAGCCTGGTCCTACTCGGATAAGATTCGGTTCAGTGCTCTTGCACGTACGTGCAGACAGGACGAAACCATGGAAACTCCCACTTCCGACTCTCCAACCTCCGACCCGGCGGACCCGCGTATCGCCGACGCTGTTCAGGCCGCTCGCCTCTACTACTTCCAAGATCAGACGATGGCTGCCATCGGGCGCGACATGGGAGTCTCCAGATCCACCGTCTCCAGGCTGATCACCTACGCACGCACTTCGGGACTCGTCGAGATCAAGATCAGCACGCCGCACGGCCAGGCGCCTCGCATCGAACGCGAGTTCTCGGAACGGTACGGAGTACGCGCACACGTAGTGACCGTGCCGGAACTGGTGGGGGATCTCGAGCGACTCGAGAAGGTCGCCACTTTCGCGGGACGCCTGTTGGCCTCGTTCTTCGACAGCGACATGGTGATGGGAATCGCCTGGGGAACCACTCTCAGCGAAGTCAGCAAGCACCTCGCCCCCAAGCGCACGTACAACTCTTACGTCGTGCAACTCAACGGTGCTGCCAATACCCGCACCACGGGAATCTCCTACGCCAGCGACATCATCAGAACCATCGCTGACGCCTACGGCGCTCTGCCACAAGGATTTCCGGTACCTGCATTCTTCGACTACCCGGAAACCCGGGAACAGTTGTGGCGCGAACGCAGCATCAAGCGAGTGCTGGACATGCAGAAACGAATGGACCTGGCAGTCTTCAGCATCGGTGTCCCGGGTGGGAACGTGCCCAGTCACGTCTACACCGCCGGATACCTCGAACCCGATGAAGCAGAAGCACTTCGACGCGACGGAGTGGTCGGGGACATCGCAACCGTGTTCTTCCGGTCCGACGGGAGCTATCGCGGCATAGAACTCAACGAGCGCGCGAGTGGACCGCGGCTCGACCTTTTCGAGAAGGTCGCCAGACGCGTGTGCATCGTCGCCGGAACAGCAAAACTGCCCGCCTTGGAGGGAGCACTACGGGGCGGGCTGATCACCGACCTGATCATCGACGACGTCAGTGCCACCGCGCTGGTGTCCTGACCGCTGCACCAACTTCTCGATTCCGTCGAGCAGAAGGCCAAGCGAGAAACTGAAATCGAACGCATCATCGCCGGCTGCCTCGCCCTCCGGACTGCCGTCCTCGAAGCCTCCCTCCTCGATTGCAGCACTGAGGTAGGGAAAGTCCTCGCGGTTGATGACTCGCGCGATGAGGGCGCCGTAAGCCACGTCGTCGTCAGCCGACTGCGCCGACCGCGAAGCCAGGTCAGCCGAGAAGCGGGCACGGCCGATCACGAACAACGACACGTTGGTCACCACCTGGAACTTCGATGCGGCACTCAGAGCGACGCCGTCGAGTGCGCTCAGCCCCGCGTCGAGCCACGCCATGTTGTTCGGTCCGGTCGGCGGAGCGGTGATGGGCAGCTTGAGCCACCAGGGCCGACTCAGCATCGTGGCGTACTCCTTGTTCGCCCACGCCTCGAGCTTGACGCGCCAGGTCACGTCGTCGGGAATTATCGGCGGCGGCCCGATCACTCGATCCGAAATCAGTTCGATCAGTTCGTCTTTGCTTGCCACGTAGCGATAAAGCGACATCGTCGTGAACCCGAGCGCTTTGGCCACCCGGCCCATCGACAGTGCCGTAACACCTTCGGCGTCGGCCAACTCGATCGCGGTGTCGAGGATGTGCTCGAGACTGAGCCCCTTCTTGGGACCCCGCGTTCCGGGCTGATCCAGTCCCCAGGCCAGTTCGACCGTCCTCGGTAGCGCGCCGCCATCCATACAGCTCCCACTCTTCGCTCTTGCCATCATCCTAGAACTGTGTACGCTATAAACACGAGTTTATGCCATACACAGTTACCTCGGAGGTTTCGATGCCAGGAACGATCCCCGCAATCTCGGTCCGCGGACTCCGCAAGCGCTACGGCGATCAACAGGTTCTGGACGGACTCGATCTGTCGGTACCAGCCGGATCGGTGTACGCCCTCCTCGGCGCGAACGGCGCCGGAAAGACCACAGCGGTAAGAATTCTCACCACCCTCATTCCTTTCGACGCCGGCGAGGTCACCGTGGCGGGCCACTCACTCCCCGACGATCCCCAGAACATTCGCCGACGTATCAGCGTCACCGGGCAATATGCTGCCGTCGACACTCTGTTGACCGGTTCCGAGAACCTGACTCTCCTGGGCGAGCTGAATCACCTGGGCCGGAAGAACTCTCGAAAACGTGCCGACGAACTGCTCGACCAGTTCGACCTGACGGACTTCGGCGACAAACGAGCGGGCGACTACTCGGGCGGCATGCTCAGGCGACTCGACATCGCAATGAGCCTGGTCGCGAAGCCGGACGTCGTCTTCCTCGACGAACCCACCACCGGCTTGGACCCGAGAAGCCGCCACGAAATGTGGTCGATAGTTCGTGGCCTCACAGCGTCGGGTGTCACGATCTTCCTCACCACCCAATACCTCGACGAGGCAGACGAATTGGCCGACACCGTCGGCGTGCTCAGTGGCGGCCGTCTGGTCGCCGAGGGAACACCGGACGAACTCAAGCGTCTTGTTCCCGGCGGCCACGTCGCGCTGCAATTCGAGAACCTGGCCCAACTCGATCTCGCCGCGGCGTCACTGCCGCAGGCACATTCGAATGCCGAGACATTGACCCTGCACATCCCTTCCGACGGAGCCGTTCCGTCGATCAAAGCCATCCTCGACTCTATCGACGACCCGTCGATCACCGTCGAGAAGTTCTCCGTTCACACCCCGGATCTGGACGACGTGTTCTTCGCGCTCACCGGATCCGGCCAACCCGAGATTGCGAGAGTTCGATGACGTCCACCATTGCAGTCGATTCCGCGGTGATGCTTCGCCGGAATCTCAAACACGTTCTGCGTAGCCCTGATTCGATGATCACCGCGATAGCGCTGCCGGTCATGCTCATGCTGCTGTTCGTCTACGTCTTCGGTGGCGCCATCAACACCGGTACCGAGTACATCGACTACGTCGTGCCCGGAATCATCCTTCTGTGCGCCGGTTTCGGCGCCTCGACCACCGCCGTCAGCGTCTCGAGTGACATGAAGGACGGGATCATCGACCGTTTCCGGACGCTCGCGATCTCACCGTCATCGGTCCTGACCGGGCATGTGCTCGCCAGCGTCGTCCGCAATGTTCTGACGACGGCGATCGTGGTTCTCGTCGCGCTGATCATGGGGTTTCGTCCGACCAGTGATCCCCTACGGTGGCTCGGCGTCGCCGCGGTGATCGTCGCCTTCGTGTTCGCGATGTCGTACCTGTCGACGGCACTGGGGCTCCTGGCCCGGAACCCCGAGGCGGCAAGTGGTTTCACCTTCGCCATCATGTTCCTGCCCTACGTCAGCACTGCCTTCGTCCCGGCCGAGACCATGCCGTCGTGGCTGCAGGGGTTCGCTCGCCACCAGCCGGTGACTCCCATCATCGAGACGGTGCGTGGACTCTTGATGGGCACCCCGATCGGAAACAGCGCCGTCATCGCGCTCGCCTGGTGCCTGGGCATCGCCGCCGTGGGATTTGTATCGTCGAACTGGCTCTACCGGCGAAAGACAGCACGCTGACCGCACAAGAAAGCCCCACACCTGACGGTGCGGGGCCCTCGTGCTGTGCGCCTTTATTAACCGCGGGGGGTTAATAAAGGCGCACAGTAAAAATTACTTGGCGTCCAGCAGATCGATCACGAAGACCAAGGTCTTGCCGGAAAGCTGATGCCCTGCACCGGCGGGGCCGTATGCCAGCTCCGGCGGAATGGTGAGCTGACGACGTCCGCCGACCTTCATGCCCGGGATGCCGTCCTGCCAGCCCTTGATCAGGCCACGAAGCGGGAACTGAATGGACTCGCCACGGCTCCAGGAAGAGTCGAACTCTTCGCCGGACTCGAACTCGACACCGACGTAGTGAACGTCGACGGTGCCACCGGGAACTGCTTCGGCGCCTTCTCCGACGACCAGGTCCTTGATGACCAGATCGGTCGGCGCGGGGCCTTCCTGGAACTCGATTACGGGCTTGCTACTCATGGGTCCTCCTCGTTGAGGCGAAATATTGGGGTACAGAAGACTAGCGGGTGGTGATATCGCTAGGTCACGCGTCAGCGGGACGTGATGTCTCTGTAGTCACGCTCGGTGTAGCCGGTGTAGATCTGGCGCGGGCGGCCGATCTTCGTAGCCGGATCCTCGTGCATTTCACGCCAGTGCGCAATCCAACCGGGCAGACGGCCCATGGCGAACAGCACCGTGAACATGCGCGGCGGGAAGCCCATCGCGCGGTAGATGAGGCCGGTGTAGAAGTCGACGTTCGGGTAGAGCTTGCGCTCGATGAAGTAATCGTCCGTGAGGGCGGCCTCTTCGAGTTGCATTGCGATGTTGAGCAGTTCGTCGTCGCCACCGAGCTTGGCGAGGATGGTGTGCGCGGTTTCGCGGACCAGCGCAGCGCGCGGGTCGTAGTTGCGGTAGACGCGGTGCCCGAAGCCCATGAGCTTCACGCCGTCTTCCTTGTTCTTGACCTTGCGGACGAACTCGGCTGCAGTGCTGCCGCTGGCCTTGATCTCGTCGAGCATCTCGAGCACTGCCTGGTTCGCGCCGCCGTGCAGCGGGCCCCACAGTGCGTTGATGCCGGCAGAGACGGAGGTGAACAGGTTGGCGTCCGACGAGCCGACCATACGCACGGTCGACGTGGAGCAGTTCTGCTCGTGGTCGGCGTGCAGGATCAGCAGCATGTCGAGTGCCTTGGCGACCTCGGGATCACCCTGGTACGGCTCGGCGGGGAAGCCGAACGTCATACGCATGAAGTTCTCGACCAGGTTCAACGAGTTGTCCGGGTACAGGAACGGCTGTCCGACGGACTTCTTGTACGCGTACGCAGCGATGGTCGGCAGCTTCGCGAGAAGACGGATGGTGGACAGTTCCACCTGCTCCGGATCCTCGGGATCGAGCGAATCCTGGTAGTACGCCGACAGTGCATTCACTGCGGACGAGAGAACCGGCATCGGGTGGGCGTTGCGCGGGAAACCGTCGAAGAACCGCTTGAGGTCCTCGTGGAGCAGGGTGTGTCGACGAATGCGGTCCGTGAAGGACTCGAGCTGGGCGTCGGTCGGCAGTTCGCCGTAGATCAGCAGGTAGCTGACCTCGATGAACGTCGACTTACCTGCCAACTGCTCGATGGGATATCCGCGGTAACGCAGGATTCCCTTCTCGCCGTCGATATAGGTGATTGCAGAACTGGTGGATGCAGTGTTCACAAAACCGGGGTCAAGGGTGGTGTACCCCGTTGTGGCCAGCAGCTTTCCCAGCTCGATGCCGTCATTGCCCTCAGTTGCCCTGGCAATGGACATCGTGTACTCACCACCGGGGTAAGTAAGCGTGGGCTTTGTGTCATTGTCAGCGGGCACGAAGGATCCCTCTCAAGCTCGAACCAACGAGTAACTACATGCGATCAACTAGAAACTAGTCGCACGGGCGAGATCGTGCCGAAGGAGGGTCGCCCCACGGCTATTTTTCGGGTACTCACGAACCCGACATACCCACCGAAACTGAAACACGTTACAGGCTGTATTTTCTCGCTCGCGTGACCGATACTCCAGTCTACGGAATCGTGCGTTCACCCACACTGATCTGCACATCTCGACAGCGGCACACGACGTGGACGAACGACGGACCTTCCGGACCACTGGCAACGCGTACTGAAAACCGATGGTCATCGACTGATATCCAGTCGGCGTTACACGATCCCACGGTATGAGAGCCGGATCACAGAGCCTTGATACCCCAGCTACCCGTCCACGTCTGGCTCGGCTGAAGGACCAGGAGATCGATGCCCGAGTTGAAGGCGTCAGGCGGGCAGGTCATCGGTTCCAATGCCAATGCGCGTCCACGGTCGGGATATCCCTTGTCATTGGCAGGATCTGCGATAAATGCCTGAATCCACGGGAACTCGCGGTTGGTCCACAGGGCAGTGCCCGTTCCGTCTGGAGCCAGAAGCTCGTGTTGCGTGCGACCACTCCCGTCGACGACGTCCAATGCGCTGTACGGAGTGTCCAATTGAACCCCGGCGAGCGGTCTCGGCGTCCGGAAGTCGTAATCCGTACCGGCGACGGCCTGCGAATACGCATTCGGCAGCATCCTCGCCGGATCGATCGGCAGCCGCGTGCCGGCCGCCAGATGCAGAGCACATTCGTCGAGAGGAAAATCGCCGGCGCGGATGAAGGTATGCATTCCGAGCCCGAACGGCGACGACGTCGCACCCTTGTTCGTGGCCGTGTGAGTCACGGTCAACCCGTCGGCACCGACTGCATAGGCGACCGTCAGCTGCAACGGATACGGCCAACCCTTGTGCAGTCCGACGTCCACCGACAGCTCGACGCGCTCGTAGGTGTGGTCGACGAGGGTCCAATTCCGACGCCTGACAAACCCGTGGCTTGCGTTCCCCAGTGCCGGTTCGGTGATCTCGAGTTGATGCTCGATTCCGTCGAACATGAAGTGCCCGTCCCGAATCCGGTTGGGCCACGGTGCGAGAACCAATCCGGCAGAGAGCGGTGGCTTCGATCCGAGGGCCCAGGTTTCGGTCAGCGCACGCCGACCGTTGGGACCCTCGTGATCGAGAAGCCGCAATCCGGCACCGGCCGCCGCGATCTCGGCACGGTAACCGCCACCACGGATCTCGAACCCTCCCCTACCCGTGCTGTGCGGCGCAGTCATACGTACCAGTTTCCACCACGAGCGACCGGTTAACCAGGACGTCAGGCGGCGCGTCCCACCTTGTAACGAACGAACGCCGGAAATGCGAGAGCAGAAAGGACAACGCCGACAATCACCAGGAAGCCGCCGCCGGCCGCCGCGACACCGGTTCCGAACAGGAAGGCCGCACCGCCGTGCAGTACGTCACCGATGCGCGGACCACCTGCCACGACCACGATGAAGACGCCCTGCAATCTTCCACGCATGTCGTCGGTTGCCACTTGCTGGAGCATCGTGCTGCGGAATGCGGCCGAGACCATGTCGACGGCGCCGCCGAACGCCAGGAACGCCACCGCGACCCAGAGCAGAATCACGCTGGAGCCGGGACTCGCGAAGTACACGGCAACGCCGAAGCCGACCATGGACAGTCCCCACAGCACGATGCAGACCAGCACGGCGCGCCCCTGGTATTGCACCCGAGGCAGCCAACCCGAGAAGACTCCGCCCAGAACGGCTCCCACCGACATCGCCGCGAACAGCAGTCCGAGCGCAAAACCACCGCTGGCAGGGTCACCGAAGGATTCGTGTGCGATCTCCGGGAACAGTGCACGCGACATCCCGAACACCATCGCGATGATGTCCACCACGAACGAGGCGAGCAGAACCTTCTGCGTCGCCAGATACGTGAACCCGCCCAGGACCTCGCTCAATCCGGCCCGCCGAGACGTGCCGGTCGGCGGAATCGCCGGGAGCTTCCATACCGCCCACAACGTGGCGAGCAGAAAGATCGAGTCGAGCAGGTACAGCAGTTGCAGACCTGCCGACGGAATGAGAACGCCGGCCAGGAGCGGGCCGGCTATCGCACCGAACTGCACGACAGTCATGTTCAGCGAGTTCGCGGCAGGTAACTGCCTGCCCGGAATCAGGCGAGGAATGATCGCCGCCCGCGTCGGCTGGTTGACCGCGAAGAACCCCTGTTGAATCGAGAACAAGCCGAGCACCAACCACACGTTGTTCACGTTCAAGGCAGCCTGGATCCAGAACAGCACCGACGTGACACCGAGTCCGATCGAGGTGATCATCAACAGCCGGCGTCGATCCATGACGTCGGCGAGTGCCCCGCCCCACAGACCGAAAACGATCAGCGGTACCAAGCCGAAGATTCCCGTCAGACCGACGTAGGCCGAGCTTCGGGTGATCTCGTACACCTGCTGCGGTACGGCGACCACACTGAGCTGAGCACCGATAACGGTGACGATGCCGGCCGTCCACAGCCGTCGATAGTCGCGATTCTCGAGCGGAGTCGTGTCCGCAAGTAGCCGGCTCACGGCTGGAGTCGGACGGCGGACCACTGTCCGTCGACCAGGCTCGTGCGAACTCGATTGTGCATGCGGTTTGCTCGTCCTTGCCAGAACTCGACAGACTCCGGCCGGATCAGAATCCCGCCCCAGTTCGGTGGCACCGGAATCTCTCCGTCCACGCCGAATCGGGCCGCGACCTCACGCAGTTGCTCGTCGAGATCGGCACGCGAGCCGATCGGACGAGACTGCGACGACGCCCACGCACCGAGCTGTGAACCGCGAGGCCTGGTTCGCCAATACTCTTGCGTCAGTTGAGCACTCACCCGCTCGGCGGCGCCGCGAACGATCACCTGCCTGGCAAGAGTCAGCCACGTGAAGTTGGCCGACGCGTACGGATGGGCGTCGAGTTGACGAGCCTTGTCGGATCCGTAGTTGGTGAAGAAGAGCACGCCGTCTTCACTGAGGCCCTTGCAGAGCACGGTGCGCGAGGCCGGGTGTCCACGGTCGTCCACCGTCGACAGAGTCATGGCGTTCGGTTCCGGTGCGTCCGCTTCGACGGCATCCACGAGCCATTGACGCATGAGGGGCAGCCAACCGGTCTCGACGACCGAGGTATCCAATTCCGCACTCATGCGGTCCTCGACGGACTCCGATTCGCTGCCTGCTTGCGGATAGCCCACACGCATGGCCGCGAGTTCGTTGTCCACCGCCTGCGGGTCCTGACGTTCATTCGACACAGCCGAGAACGCTACTCCCGGGTACTCACTGGCCAACGGCTACGCGGCACGCGCTAAAGTTTGCCGTGGCTAGACCCGACCCGGACCGCGAGCCGCACCAGCGACAGCAACCGAATCGGGACGAGAAGATTGCGCAGTACTAAACACGGTGCGTGCTCATCCCTGCGAGCACCGAGGCGCAGTCACTGAAGCTGAGGCAGTGCGACTGTAGACCTGGCGCACTCGAACGAGGAGAGTCCACGAGAATGGCAGCGAGCGCAGCAATACCGGACGATTTTGTGAGCGGACTCGAAGGCGTCGTCGCCTTCACCAGCGATATCGCAGAACCCGACAAAGACGGCGGCGCACTGCGCTACCGCGGAGTCGACATCGAAGACCTGGTCGGCCAGAGGGTTACCTTCGGCAACGTATGGGCCCTTCTCGTCGACGGCCGCTTCGGCCCCGGCCTGCCGCCGGCCGAGCCGTTCCCCCTCCCCATTCACACCGGCGACGTCCGTGTCGACGTCCAGGCCGGACTTGCGATGCTGGCTCCCATCTGGGGCTACCAGCCGCTCCTCGACATCGATGACGAGACCGCCCGCGACCAGCTCGCCCGCGCATCCGTCATGGCACTGTCCTACGTCGCGCAGTCCGCTCGCGGCATCTACCAGCCCGCAGTCCCGCAGAGCCGCATCGACGAGGCCAAGACGGTCACCGAGCGCTTCATGGTGCGCTGGAAGGGTGAGCCCGATCCGGCACACGTCGAGGCAATCGACGCGTACTGGGTCTCCGCAGCCGAGCACGGCATGAACGCCTCGACGTTCACGGCCCGCGTCATCGCCTCCACCGGCGCCGACGTCGCGGCCTCGCTCTCCGGCGCCATCGGCGCGATGTCCGGCCCGCTGCACGGCGGCGCTCCGGCCCGCGTTCTTCCGATGATCGAAGAGACCGAGAAGACCGGCGACGCCCGCGCACTGGTCAAGGGAATCCTCGACCGCAAAGAAAAGCTCATGGGCTTCGGACACCGCGTCTACCGCGCCGAAGATCCCCGTGCACGCGTGCTCCGCGCTACTGCGAAGCGTCTCAACGCTCCCCGCTACGAGGCTGCCGCAGCTCTCGAGCAGGCAGCACTGACGGAACTGCGTGAGCGTCGTCCCGATCGCGCGATCGAGACCAACGTCGAGTTCTGGGCTGCAGTCATCCTCGACTTCGCCGAGGTTCCCGCGCACATGATGCCCGCCATGTTCACCTGTGGTCGCACCGCCGGCTGGTGTGCACACATCCTCGAGCAGAAGCGTCTCGGTAAACTGGTACGCCCGGCCGCCATCTACACCGGCCCGGAGCCCCGCACGCCTGAGTCCGTCGAGGGCTGGGACCAGATCAGCCACGCGTGACACCCGCTCGAATTCGCCAATCACGGTAGTACAGAACACAAGTGAAGGAACAGAAAGAAGCGATGACCTCCACACCGATCATCCCCGCCGACCTCAAGCCCGCCGACGGACGCTTCGGCTGCGGTCCTTCCAAGGTTCGCCCCGAGCAGCTGCAGTCCCTGGTCGAGGTGGGCGCTTCGGTGTTCGGCACCAGCCATCGCCAGAAGCCGGTCAAGAACGTTGTCGCCAGCATTCGTTCCGGCCTCGCCGATCTGTTCTCACTGCCCGAGGGCTACGAGGTCGTCCTCGGTAACGGCGGAACCACTGCGTTCTGGGATGCGGCTGCATTCGGCCTCATCCGCGAGAAGTCGCTGCACCTGACCAACGGCGAATTCAGCTCCAAGTTCGCTTCGGTCGCCAAAGCCAACCCGTTCATCGGTGACCCGATCGTCGTCTCCGCCGATCCGGGCAGCGCACCGGTGCCGGTCTCGGACCCGTCCGTCGATCTCATCGGCTGGGCGCACAACGAGACCTCCACCGGTGTGTCGATCCCCGTCTCGCGTCCCGCGGGTTCGGAGAACGCCCTGATCGCCATCGACGCCACCTCGGGCGCCGGTGGACTCCCGGTCAACGTCGCCGATTCCGACGTCTACTACTTCGCTCCGCAGAAGTGCTTCGCTGCAGACGGCGGACTGTGGATCGCACTGATGAGCCCGGCCGCCCTCGAGCGCGTCGCGGAGATCAAGGATTCGGGACGCTGGACGCCTGACTTCCTCTCGCTGCCCATCGCCGTGGACAACAGCTCCAAGGATCAGACGTACAACACCCCGGCCCTGGCCACCCTGTTGCTCTTCGCCAACCAGATCGAGTGGATGAACAGCAACGGCGGCCTCGACTGGACCACCGCTCGCACCGCGGATTCGTCCTCGCGCCTGTACAACTGGGCCGAGGCCAGCGAGTTCGCAACGCCGTTCGTCGCTGATCCGGCACACCGCTCGCAGGTTGTCGGCACCATCGACTTCAACGACGACGTCGACGCAGCAGAAGTTGCAAAGATCCTGCGCGCCAACGGAATCGTCGATACCGAGCCGTACCGCAAGCTCGGACGCAACCAGTTGCGTGTCGGCATGTTCCCGGCCATCGACCCCGATGACGTCACCGCTCTCACCAAGAGCATCGACTGGGTCGTTTCTCAGCTCGGCTGATTTTCACACTGCTTCACCGCTCGGTCCTCGACATCGTGTCGGGGGCCGAGCGTCGTTTGCGCAAGACCCTGTGAGCTACCACACCGGTAGGTGGATCAGAGGTCATCTCGCCCTGCGTGTCCTGCCGAGCCCATGGTCACGAATGAATTACAGTTGAGCGCGGCGCAAAGTCGCGAGCCGGCGCGATAAGGAGGTCAATGTGCGAGAGCTTAGAGTGATCGGACTTGAACCCGATGGATCGCATGTGGTGTGCGCAGATGCTGAAACCGGCCAGAAATTCCGGCTTCCCGCCGATGACAAACTTCGTGCAGCTTCCCGCGGAGACGTGGCTCGACTCGGCCAGATTGAGATCGAAATGGAAAGCCAACTCCGTCCCCGCGAAATCCAGGCGCGTATCCGTTCCGGTGCTTCCGTAGAACAGGTCGCCGAAGAAGCGAAGATCCCCATCAGCAAGGTCGAGCGCTTTGCGTACCCCGTTCTGCTCGAGCGCTCTCGCGCCGCGGAAATGGCGCAGGGCGGTCACCCGGTCCGCGACAACGGTCCGACGGTTCCCACGCTCTCCGAAATCGTGACTCACGCATTCCGTGCTCGTGGACACAGCATCGACGAGGCCACCTGGGATGCCTGGCGCGACGAGGACAATCAGTGGGTTGCGCAGCTGCAGTGGCAGGCCGGCCGCACCACCAACGCCGCGCACTGGCGCTACCAGCCCGATGCGCACGGCGGAACGATCGTCGCGCTCGACGATGCAGCATTCGACTTGATCGATCCCGACTTCGGTCGTCCGCTCCGCGGCCTGGTACCGGTGGCTTCGAACGAGCCGGAACAGCTCGAGCTGTCCAGGTTCGACGTCGAACCGGTGGCGGAGATCGAACCGACGGCGGTGCCCGAACGGACTGTGGTTGCCGAACGGACTGTGGTTCCCGAACGGATCGTGGCGCCCGAGCCGATTACCGTCGAACCGGAAACCGTCGTCGCCGAAGAGGTTCCCGAACCTGCGCCGGATGTGACGCCGAAAACCGCGCCGCAACAGACGCAGACAAAGGACAAGCGCGGAAGGCCTGCTCTGCCCTCGTGGGATGACGTTCTTCTCGGGGTCCGCAGCAGCGGTCGCTGACCCGAAGGAAAGTATTCTTCTTTCGAGCGAGGCTGAGGAGAGAGGTCTGCCGGTGGCTGCACGGGTATCGACGATCTGGTTTCTGGGCGGCGCAGACGCTCGCACCGAATTGAGCAAGTACCCGCAGCCGGATCAGACAGAGGCGCTGAAAATCGCCATGTCGTTGTATCCGGACAAGGAGTTCGAATCCCTCGGGCCCCAGCCGCTGTCGATGGCCGCGACGGTGAGCCCCGGCTACGTCTTCATCGGCGCGTACAACCGGGTGAGCGTCGTATGCAGCGCCGAACTCAGCACCTTCGTCCCCTCGAAACTGCCTGAGTCCTGGCACCTTTCGGCCGAGGGTGGGTCGACGCTGCTGATCAGCTCCGTCCCCGAAACCGCGCAGGGCTCGTTTGCACTGTGGGAGGACGGTGAGCTACGACGCTCGTTCAGTGCCATCCCGATAGACATCGTCGAAAATGTGGGGATCCCGCAGACCTGGGAACGGGAATTCTGGGCCGGCGATCATCCTCTGCGCTATCCGCCCGGGATCCTGCCCGATCCGCAGTCATTGCCGTTCCACCCGCAACAGTTCGCGGAGTCCGCCAATCTCGAGTGGCTGGGATTCCGATACACCGGCGCTCCGCGAGAACACGAACTCGATACGACGCAGATTCTCCTGTGGGGCTTCAAGATTCACCGTCCCGGCGAGGCGCCTAAACCTGCGCCACCAGCTCCCGTGCCGGTACCCGAGTCGGCGCCGACCGAGGTGCCCGTGCCCGAGAACATGCCGCCGATCCGCGAAGCGCCGGCAGCCAAGCCGCGCAGCCGCCTCGCCCGCTACTTCGGATTCAAGTAGCGCGGTACGCCTTCACAGGTTCATGCGGCTATCGCTGCGATCCACCCGAGCGGAACGCCGACAACTGCGCCGAAGACCACCCATCGCCAGACGGGAATCGCTCGCCAGCGCCACACGGTCGGCGCAAGTCCGCCTACCGCAATGAGATTGACGACAATCGCCAGGAGCACGTTCACGTTGCCAAGCGCGATGCAGAACGCCGCGACGGCACTGGTCGAGAGCATCGCGGCGAATACCGACACCGCGATTCCGGTGAACCAGGGTGTGCGGTCCTGAGTCACTGGCCGGTCCTCACACGTTCGTAGAAGGCCATCGCCGCTGCCGTCGCGACGTTGAGCGAATCGGTGCCTGGTGCCATCGGTATCTTGGCGCGAATGTCGGTGGCGCGCATCGCATGTTCGGTCAGTCCTGGCCCCTCGGCGCCCAGCAGTAGGGCCACCTTCTCCCCGGTCATCGCTTCGGCGAGAGTGACCGCCTCCGGGTTCGGGGTCAAGGAGATGAGCTGAAAACCGTTGCCACGCAGCTCCTCGAGGTCGTACGGCCATTTCGCCACGTGCGCGAAGGGCACTCGGAGCACGTGTCCCATCGACACGCGGACCGAGCGCCGGTACAACGGGTCGGCACAACCCTTCCCGAACAGAACGGCGTCGACGCCGAGCCCCGCAGCGTTGCGGAACATCGAGCCGAGGTTCTCGTGATCGTTGACGCCTTCGAGGATCGCTACCGTCTTCGCATCCTTCAGCACGTCCGAGACCGCGAGCGGTGCCGGACGTGATGCTGCAGCGAGGACGCCACGGTTCAGGTGGAATCCGACGACCTCGGCCATCACTTCGGCGCTCGTACGGTAGAACGGCACGTCCACACCGTCGAGATCGTCAGCCAACTCCACGAGCCGTCGTTCGACGCCGAGGAGACTGATCGGCTCGAACCGCGAGGTCAGCAGCCGCTGAGTGACGAACACTCCCTCGGCGATCACCAACCCCTTGCCCTCCGGCAGGTCGGGGCGCCGATCCGAGGAGTTGAGATCGCGAAAGTCATCCAGCCGGGAGTCGGCGGGATCTGAGATGTCGATGACGTGAACCACGGGTCTATCGTGCCGTACGCACCGCGAGCCCCCACCACTACTCCCGACCTAGCGCAACAGCGTGACAAAATGCGCGTCGAGCACCTGGCTGATCACCTCCGGATTGATTCGCTCGGGATTGTCGACGCCGTGCGACGCGAGCCCGTCGGCGAGCGCATGCAATCTCATCGCCTCGATGTCGACCGAGGCACCCGGCCGTAGAAAACCCGCTCGATGCGCCGCTTCCACGAACGAACGAAAGTGCTCGAACAAGGTCCGGTCTGTGTCGTCACGCACCGCCGTCAACGCCGGATCGGTCTGGGCGGCAGCAGCAAAGGCCTCCCAAACCTGCATTTCTTCACGCCGATCTTCGTCGAGGGGCACGAACTGATCGGTGAACTGGCGGATCGCGCGGCGGATGTCGGGATCGAAGTCGATGCCGGCAATCCTCTTCTCCACCCGAACGGTCACGAGCGTCATCGCGAACAGCAAGAGTTCGGACTGCGTGGTGAAGAAGTGACGCAGCGAGCCCGTCGACATCTTCGCCTCGTCCGCGACGGCTCGGACGCTGGCGCTCGCGACACCGTCGCGTCGAATCACACGCCAGACAGCCTCGGCGATCTCTTCTCGTCGCTCGTCGGGACTGATTCGTTTCACCACTTCACAAAACTAACACAACTGTGCTAGTTTTCCTCCACTAATACAGTCGTACTAGAAATGAGCTGATGTCATGATCGTCCACCTGATCATCGCGTGCGAAATCATGTTCTGGGTGTTCATCGCCGCCGGTCTCGCGGCCCGCTATCTACTGCGCCACAAAACGCTGGGCGCCGCACTGCTCATCTGCGCGCCGCTGGTGGATGTCGTACTGCTCGTCGCCACAGCCCTCGATCTTCGTGGCGGTGGCGAGGCGAACTTCACCCATGGGCTTGCCGCGGCCTACATCGGATTCTCCGTCGCGTTCGGACACAGCCTCATCTCCTGGGCCGACGCCAGGTTCGCCTACCGATTCGCCGGCGGCCCGGCTCCCGTCGCACCACCCAAGTACGGGAGTGCGCGAGCACTGCGCGAATGGCGCGAGTTCGGCAAAGCCGCGATCGCCTGGGCCATCGCGTGCGGACTTCTCGGCGCGGCCATCTTCCTCGTCGACGACCCCGCCCGTACGGGAGCCCTCGACGGATGGATCAGCAAGCTCACTGTGGTGCTGGGAATCTGGGGAGCAATCGCGTTGAGCTACACGGTATTTCCCAAGCGAGAGAAGGTCATGGCGCGCGGCTAGCCTCGACTGCCTGTTCGGTCGCATCGCACACGATCACCGGACGCAGGACGAACACCGGCAGCCTGCCACCGTCTTCCGGCCTCGCGAGCCGAAGCTTCAGTCCTTCGCTACGCAGCAGGTACACCCCGGCGGCAGTGCCCGAGACCAGCGAGATCACTCCGCCCACGATCAGGGGCGCGCGAGGATCCACGGAGTCGGCGAGCCAGCCCAGCAACGGGCTTCCCAGCGGTGTGCCACCGAGGAAACTGAGCATGTAGATGCCCATCACCCGCCCGCGCATCTCGGAGGGTACCGACATCTGCAGGATGTTCATCGCAGACGTCGTGAACGTCAACGTCAGTGCGCCCGTGGGAATCAGCATCAGTGCCACCAACGCGTAGGTGGGCATCAACCCCACTGCGACCTCGAACACACCGAAAGCCACGGCGGCACCGAGGAACGTCCGCAGTCGCGGCGCTTCCTTCCGCCTCGCGGCATACGCAGCGCCGGCAAGGGTTCCCACGGCGAGCGTCGTGGACAGGAGTCCGTAGCCGTCGGCCTCGAGACCGAACGTGTTACGCGCCATCACCGCAAGGCTGATCGCGAAGTTCAGACCGAACGTCGAGACCATGAAGACCGACACCATGATCACCCGAAGGTCCTTGCGGCCCCACACATATCGAAACCCGTCGCGCACCTGCCCCTTGGTACGCGGAGCCGGTTCGGACGGGATCAACTCCTTCTTGTTCATGAGGTAGAGCGCGATGAGCACCCCACCGAACGTCGCGACGTTGAGCAGGAACACCCACCCGGTACCGATCAGGTTGATCAGAACACCCGAGATGGCCGGACCGACGATGCGGGCCGTGTTGAACGTCATGGAGTTGAGCGCGATGGCGTTGGACAGGTGCTCCTTGCCCACCATTTCGATAGTGAACGACTGACGCACCGGTGCGTCGAGCGCCGAAACACAGCCGAGCGCAAAGGCAATCAGGAAGACGTGCCACAACGCGACCAGTCCGCCGACGTCCAACACACCCAGTACCAGCGCACAGGCCGCACTCGCCCACTGCGTGAAGATCAGAATCCGACGCTTGTCGTACCGATCGGCCAGCACACCGCCCCACACAGACAGGAACAGCGTCGGGCCGAACTGCAAGGCCATGACGATGCCCACCGCCAACGCGTTGCCGTCCGAGAGCGTCAGTACCAGCCAGTCCTGGGCGATACGTTGCATCCACGTGCCGACCAGAGAAACGATCTGTCCGGAAGCCCAAAGGCGGTAGTTACGGTTGTGGAGTGCGGCAAACATGCCGGAATCGGGGTCTCGGGGCACCACACCATCTTGCCCCTCGAGTAATTCGTTTGGGCAACGACCTATGGCATGGCGGAGCTACTCCGTCTTGTTGACCATCTCCGTGATGATCTCGACAGCCCCGCGCAGCGTCGCGAGTTCTTCGCCACCCAACCCCGCTAACTGCTCGTTCATCCACGCTTCACGCGCGTGGGTCTCGTCCGCGAGCAACGCCTGCCCGGCGTCGGAGAGGTTGACGATGATCTGACGACCGTCCGTGGGATGCGGCGAACGCTCGACCAAACCGAGCTCGGCGAGAGAAGCAACAACCCGCGTCATCGACGGCGGCTGCACTTTCTCACGTGCTGCGAGTACGCCAGGAGTCATCGGGCCGTACTGATCCAGGCTCGCCAAAGCGGACAGTTGCGTCAGCGATACCTGAGCGTCGACTCTGCGGCCGCGCAGATGCCTGGTGAGACGCACTACAGCCAGGGAAAGATCGCTGGCCAGCGCACGAGTTTCGGTGGTCACGCGTCAGACAATACGTCAAGAGCTGGCCGGTAGCTCACGTAATCGAATACCGGTCAACCCCGATTTCACGTAAGGGCGTCGGTAATGGGTCCGACAGTGAAGTAGGCCACAAAAAGTGCCGCCACGATCCACAGCAACGGGTGGATTTTCTTGATACCACCGCTGGCAGCGTGCAGGACCACCCACGAAATGAAGCCGACGCCGATGCCGTTGGCGATCGAGTAGGTGAACGGCATGACGATCATGGTCAGGAACGCCGGGAGTGCCACCGAGAACTTCGTGAAATCGATGTCTCGGACCTGTCCGATCATCAATGCACCGACGACGACGAGGGCAGGCGCAGCTGCCTCGATCGGCACGACGGAGTACAGCGGCGTCAGGAACATCGCGACCAGGAAGAGCAGACCCGTGACCACGTTTGCCAGGCCCGTGCGGGCGCCTTCGGCGATACCCGACGCGGATTCCACGAACACGGTGTTCGACGACGCCGAAGCGCCACCGCCGACGATCGCACCCGCACCTTCGACGACCAGCGCGCGACCGACGTTGGGGAGGTTTCCGTCCTTGTCGGTCAGGCCGGCTTCCTTACCGAGACCTGTCATCGTGCCCATGGCGTCGAAGAAATTCGCGAGCACGAGGGTGAAGACCAGCAGGCTGGCGGCCAGAACACCGATGCGGGTGAACGCTCCGAAGATGCTGACGTCGCCGACCAAGCTCAGGTCAGGCATACCGCCGAGCATGTCCGGGATGGCGGGGATGCTGAGGTTCCAGCCCTTGGGGTTGGTGCCGAGCGAGGGTCCGACGTCGGCAACGGCTTCGATGACGGCGGCGAGGATCGTCGTGACGACGATGCCGATCAGCAGTCCACCACGAACCTTGCGCACGACCAGAACACCCATGAGCAGCACACCGAAGATGAACACCACGGTCGGCCACGAAGCGATGGAGCCGTTGATTCCGAGTCCGACGGGGACCGTCGTACCGGCGGCGTCGGGGATGCGGCGGACGAATCCGGCGTCGACGAGTCCGATGAAGGCGATGAACATGCCGATACCGGCTGCGATCGCGGACTTCAGCGCTGCGGGGATCGCGTTGAACACCGCCGTTCGGAAGCCGGTGAGCGCCAACAGAACGATGATCACACCGTCGATGACCACCAGGCCCATCGCCTCGGGCCAGGTGACCTGAGGCGCGATGGTGACTGCGAGGAGGCTGTTGATGCCGAGACCCGCGGCGATGGCAAACGGATAGTTGGCGACGACGCCGAAGACGATGCTCATCAGGCCGGCCACCAGAGCGGTGACTGCAGCCACCTGGTTGACCGGAAGGATGTTGCCGAGAACGTCGGTCTTCGCCGCAGCGTCTTCGGCCGAGAAACTGCCGAGGATGAGGGGGTTGAGGACCACGATGTAGGCCATCGCCACGAAGGTGACGACACCGCCGCGAATCTCGGTCGAGATCGTCGACCCTCGTTCGCTGATCTTGAAATAGGTGTCGAGGATCTTGCCGGGTGCCGCCATGTTTGTTCTTTCCCCATCGCTGTAGGTCGCCGTGTGCCGGCGCACATGAAGCCGGTCGCACTAGGGAGAGTAGGCCACCGGGGTACGGGTAGCGTTAATTTTGTGACGGAGACTCGCAACACAACTGGCCTGATCGGCAAATTGTCCGCACCCGCGCCGGCACTGATCATCGGCACCGCGTTGTGGGTGATCGCCACGATCGTGGTCGCGGTGAGCGGCGACCGTTGGTCGGATGCACTCCCGATTTGTTACGCGGGTATCGGAGTCGGCTTCCTCGGCTTCGCTCTGTTCTCGATTCAACGGCGTGCAGCCGTTCGCGGCGACAAGGGCGCGCAACAGGGCGCCGGTCTGGTCGACTGAGCGGGCCGAATCACCCTTTCAGTATGGTAAGCCTACCCTGCACTGTTGTGCGGATCCCGGCTTGCCGCCGCTGAAAGGAAACACGTCACCGTGAAGATCTCCATCCGAAATCGTTGGAAAAGCCGCGACCTCAGAAAAAGTCGAGGACATCGGACGAGACTGACGTCCGTTGCCCTGGTCGCACTGGTCGGCACAGCACTCGTCTCCTGCGGATCGGGCGACGACGACACGACAAATAGTTCGTCGACTTCCGGAGGCGGCGCCTTCCCCGTCACGATCGATCACGCCTTCGGCAGCACCACGATCGATTCCGAACCACAGCGGATCGTCACCGTCGGCTACAACGACGAGCAAGCCCTGTTGGCCTTGGGCATCAAGCCCGTCGGCATGGTCAATCAGTACCCGGGTGAGCCGGACGTCAACCGCACGTGGCCGTGGGTGACCGGACCTTGGGGCGGAACCGAACCGACCGTCGTCGGCAGCAATCCCGAGACCACGATCAGCGTCGAAAAGATCGCCGCGCTCGAGCCGGACCTGATCCTCGGGCTCTACTCGAGCATCGACAAAGACCTGTACAGCACACTTTCCGCGATCGCCCCCACCGTCGCGAAGGATCCGGCCTACGGCGACTACGCAACCCCGTGGCAGATCACGACGAAGACCGCGGCAAAGGCAGTGGGACGCGAAGCCGACGGTGAGAAGTTGGTCGCCGACATCGACAAGCAGTTCGCCGACGCGAGAAGCGCTCACCCCGAATTCGCGGATCAGACCGCGGTGATCATCAGCGTCGACACGACTCCGGAGTTCTACGCCTTCTCCTCCGAGGATGCCCGCGGACGAGTTCTCGGCAGCCTCGGATTCAAACCTGCTCCCGCGGTCGAGGCGTTGATGAACGGCGAGTTCTACGCTCCGATCTCCACCGAACGACTCGATCTCCTCGATGTGGACCGTCTCGTGGTCATCGGCAATCCCGATGCCGCCCAGGCGGTCCGGAGCAATCTCGGCTTCCAGCAACTCGACGTGGTCAAGAACAACCGCGTCGTCTACGTCAACGACGATCAGGCCCCGCAGGTCGGCGCTGCCCTGACCGCAAGCTCAGCGCTGAGCTTGCCTTGGGCTACAAGCGAACTACTCGCCGAGCTTACGAAGTAACCGGCGTCCGGCGCGCCTTGATCTGCGCAGTTCCCCAGATCCACACTCCGGCCCACATCATCCCGAACGCCCAACCTGCCAGAACGTCGGTCATCCAGTGGGCAGCCAGGTAGACGCGGGAGAATCCGACGGCGATCGTGTACAGGCCGAGGCTCGCGAGCATTGCCAACTTCGCGAGCCTCGGCAAGGCAAGCCGAAGAATCACGGCGGCAACCGAAGTCGCGAGGATCGCGCTCATCATCGCGTGGCCCGACGGGAACGAATACGAGTCGATTTCGATCAAACGCTCCGGAACGGGTGGGCGGGTGCGGGTGAAGATGCGCTTCAATCCGCTCATCACGAGCAGGCCGGTCAACATCGACCCGGCGATCAACAGAGCTTCGGTGCGCAGTCCTCGGACCAGAAGCACGATCGTCAGCAGCGTCGCGATCAGCCACGACGCGAGTGTTCCGCCGCTGTCGGTGATGACGTCGACCACGTCCACGAGCCACGCCGTCCGCTGACTCACCGCGCTGTCGAGCACCCACTGATCAAAAGACATCTGGCCTCACATTCCTTGCGGCAGAGTCCACGTGCGCATCACGTGATGAACGCCGTCCGAGTCCACCCACCAAGGCACGGTCACTGTCGCCTCCACTGCTCCTGTCAGTTCCACCGACAGTTCGTGATGGATCACTACCTCGCCGTCGGGAACCTCACGGCCGAGGGCTGCGAAGCCGAGAACTGCCTGTGGTTCGTTTGCCCAAGTCGTGACGATGCCGGTGCTGCTCACTCGTCCGTGAACGGATGCAGAAGCCGTCGCGATGTCGAGGAGATCTGCCAGTGCGTCGGCCGTCTCGAAGCTGCCGAGCACCACTCGTTGCGCAGGTAGTGCTGCTCCCAGCCACGGCCGGTCGAGAACAAGAGCGTCGCCGGGATCCACCAGATCACCGGAAAGACCGCGTACGAATGGCGGTAGGCGCAGTTCCTCGAGGTCGAGAACCCGTCGCTGCGCTGCCTCACCCAGTAGTCGGTGCGTCCGCGCGACGACGGCGGAGGCCGGCATCCGTAGTGGGTCGGCAAGCCGATCGAGCAGCAGCTGACCCAGTTCCGGATCGTCGACGGTATCCGATGCCAGCAGTCCGGAAAAGAATCCGGCGTCGGGGTGTTCGGCAGCATCGAGCAATCCCTCGAAAGTGCGATCGCCCGGAGCGCGCAGCAGTCCCAGAACCTCCCCGCCCAGTTCGGCATTCGAACGCAACCACCACGCCGTGTATCCGCGGCGATCGACGAGCAACGCTCGCGTCGCCGGCGATTCGACCAGCAGCGACAACGCTTGAGCCCAGCGGTCTTCGTCCACGAGATCGAGATCGCGCACGGCCTCGATGTATTCGGGATCCTCGTCGAGGGTGTCCCACCATGCGTCTTCGGCGTCGAGATCGTGGTCCGGGCCGGACGGCAATTCCTCACGGACCACCGTGAAGCCCCACCCGACACCGACTACCCGAAGTGCCTGCTCCCCCACCTGCTGCACGAAATCAGCGTCGACGATGCCGAAGGGAGAATCCTCGACCAGGACACCCGCGAGGGGAGCCCCCGGAAGCAGAAGCTGGTCGGCGGAACGCAATTCGCCCTCCGAATCAGGAAGCAGCACTTCACCGATCCACGACGGTAGTGCCCCTGGCGCCACGTGGGCAGCCAAACCGAGCACCACCTGCGCCAAGTCCGTCACTACCGAATCATCCTGATCCGCAGCATCTTCGATCAATGCTCGTAGCGCCGGGTCGGACAGCAGGTCGGTAGCACTCGCGGTCTGCGCTCCCAATCGAGACAGCAACGGGTGAGCCGCAACGGGATGAACCAACCTCGTCCACTGCACCGACGGTGCGTCTTCGCCCAGTTCGACACCGACGACGACGGTCCGCGGCCCGGTCACCGTCCGTCCGTCGGAGAGCGGAACCGGCAGTGTTCCAAGCTCTTCCACCGCAAGGGTGTCGATCACCAGGGGCTCGAGAGCCGAATAGAGGCGATTCCACCACTTGGGTTCACGCTCCAAGCCGCTGAGCAGTTCCGCGATGCGCGCGAGCCCGATGCGGTGCGTCGACACCGCCGCAAGTGCTCGCTCGTGCTTGGGGCCGGAAAGTTCGGGGACAACCAGTCCGCCGATGATGTCGGTGAGCAACTCGGCGAGTTCGTCGCTGAGCCCGGGAACCACGGACGCTCGCTGCGGCGCCCGGTCGGGTTCACCGACCACCGGAAGCCACTCGTTCTCCTGCAACTCCTTCAGAAGCGCTTCGCGCAGAAGCGAATCCGTTTCACTTCGAGCGAAGGCAGGAACCGGGACGAGCGCCGTGCGCTGCCGGGGAGGCAGTGAGGCAAGGAACTTCGCGTATCCCTCGGCGAGCGGAGCGATCGGCGCAGCGGGCATGATGCGTCGGCGATCGGGTTGCATCGCTATGTCGGCGATGACGATCGCTGGGATCGACAGCTCCTCGTCGGATCGCGTCGGGGCACGCAGGACGTCGTCGGACACCGGCTCGACAACCCCGTCGCGGACCGGTACCAACCATCGCGCATTGGGCGCCGAGTACTGCCACCACGTGCGATCTCCGATCGCTATCTCGACGAGACCGGATTCCAGCACCCGTTCCGAGCGCTCAAAAGTCTTCTCGCCCAGACGAATAGATCCGAGGGCCGGAAGTTCGAGCAGCAAGTCGACGGCCTCGCGCGTCATCTGCGCGAGCAACGCAGCGGCATCGACATCCGGCCGCAGTGTCAGCACCACTTCCGAATCGGCACCGACGCCGGGCAATTCGACCGAGGGCCACACCAAACGGAGTACGGGAACTCCGGTTTCCGGCACCGGAAGTTCGTGAGACTCGATCTCGCGCAGGGTTTGCGAGGCAGAGAACCGAACCGATCCCGTCGACGAGCGCAGTTCCACCTCGTCACTGACCGAGAGAACTGCCGAGAATCCGACGCCGAACCGACCTGTGACGCCTTTGTCGGCGTCGACCTTGTTCGACGCTCGCAGCGCCGTGAGCGCGTGCACGCCGGATTCATCCAGCGGACGGCCCGTGTTCGCCACGGTCAGCGTCTGACCGTCCAGCTCCACCCATAAAGAGCCTGCAATGCCCTCACGTGCAGCCGCGTCGGCAGCGTTCTGTGCCAACTCGGTGAGCAGACGGTCGCGGTACCCGGCCTTCGCGAGATCGGATTCAGCAGCCGCGTCTTCACGCAATCGCGTCGGAGATTCCGACCACGCGCGCAGCGTCGCCGCCCTGAGTGCGTCCGTGCCGAACGGATCTTCTACTCGGTGGATACCGAATCCTCAACTGCAACAACGCTCGACGGGCGAGCAGGCACCGCGATCAGCTCGACTGCCCCGTCGTCGAATGCGTCGAACTGCGGCGAACCCGCACCGAGCGGCAAGCTGGTGTCCGAGTGCGCGCCACAACCGTAGGACACGCTGACCACCCTGCCGTCTGCGGAGAGTTCGTTTCCGCACACGCCGAACGCTGCATGCAGCGAACCGGCGAGCGGAAGGAAGAACCCACACAGCCCACACGTCGACGGCGCGGCCTTCGCCATTTCCGACTCCGGGCCGAAGTCACCGTCGAACCAACGCTGCGCGGCATCGAGTCTGCCCTCGAGACTCATGACCTGTTTGCGGCCGAGCCCGATTTCGAGGGCTACCTCGTCGACTTCCGGGTCACCGGTGGCGACGTAGCCCGGAACGAGGCGAGGATCCTCGGCCGGCGGAGCCAACAGGTCACCGACGGAGAGATCGCCGGGACGAATCCGCTGATCCCATGGCAGCCATTCCGGCGCAACCAACGCGTCGGGACCTGGCAGCAGCGCCAACTCACTGACCGTGGCGTGGGTGTCCTCCGGTCCGGCAGCGACGACAACCGCCCACTGCCAACCGCGGTATCCCGGAATGTCTGCTGCAAATCGATGGGTGGCGGCAAATTCGTCCTCCGACGTCACGCCGAGGTATGCCCCCACACCGCCTTCATGCAGGTCGACGACTGCCGTTCGGGCAAGCTCGACCGCATCGGCCAGTACTGGGCGCGGCACTGCACGCTCTGGAGAAGTAGCAACACTCACTCCTCCAGTTTGCCGCACCACCGCAAGTCCGCAACGCACTGGGCTGCCATGCTGGGCAGATGAGTAGGTCACACGCCAATTCCGTGCGCAGTTTCGCAGCGGTCGCCGTGATCGCGTCGGCGCTGACGGGGTGCTCCGATTCCCCCAACGCTCCCGACAACCTCACGACCGAAACCGGCTCCGTCGAGATCGTTCGAGTGTCCGCGCACGACCCCGACGCGTTCACGCAAGGCCTCGAAATCGACGGAAATCGTCTCTACGAAAGTACCGGGCGCGTCGGCCGGTCCTGGGTCCGCTCGAGTGAGATCGCGGACGAGCAGTCCCCCGCTTCGGGACCGGAAGTTGCACGTGCAGATCTCGACCCGCCGTTGTTCGGTGAAGGCATCACGATCGCCGGAGACACGCTGTGGCAACTCACCTGGAAAGACGGCGTTGCCATCGCTCGTGACAAGGACACCTTGATCGAACGAGGGCGGTTCCCACTCGACACCGAGGGATGGGGAATCTGTTCGCTCGGGGATCGGCTGGTCTCGAGCGACGGTTCGGCCACGTTGACCTTCCGCGATCCCGAAACCTTCGCGGCGATCTCCACGATCGACGTCACCAGGTCTTCGGAGTCCGTGGGCAAACTGAACGAACTGGAATGCGCCGAAGACGGCTCCGTCTACGCCAATGTCTGGACCACGGACACCGTCGTCAGAATCGACCCGTCGGGCGGCAGTGTCACGAACGTGTACGACGCGTCGCCGCTCCGCGGAGAACTCGTCACGGACGGATCGACCAACACCGTCGACGTTCTCAACGGCATCGCGCAGATTCCCGGTACCGATCGATTCCTGCTCACCGGCAAGTATTGGCCGCAGATGTTCGAAGTCCGTTTTGTTAACTGAGTCCGACATGACACAGGACTCGCAGGGGTGTGCGTGGTAGCCGCGCCGACACTAGGACAGAATTGAGTAGTGACCGGACCGCGCGAACCCTACGACCCCGAAACTCGGCGAATCCACGACGAGCCGGAGGGGCAACAGGTGCACCCCGGTTACGACAATTACCCACCCGCGGCCCGCCCGGACAACTACCCGCCTTCGGCCCGTCCCGCTGCCCGTCGCACGCCTTTGCCGCCGCTGCATCCGATCCCGGAATCACGGGGAGACTCCGATTCCGCGTCCGGTTCGAAGGCACCGGGTGCGGACGCTCCCAAGGCTCCCCCGATGCCTCGCAAGCTCACCGTCACCCGCGTCGCAGCGATGCGCAGTCGTGAACTGACGAACAAGGGCATCGCGACCTTCCAGCGCGCAGCGAAGGCCGACGGCGCGGACAAGTCCGGCCTGACCGCTCTGACCTACGCGGTGATGACGAACAACGCGACCGACGCGGCCATCTCCGTCGCCCTCGCGAACACGCTGTTCTTCTCGGCCGCAACGGGTGAGGACAAGACCAAGGTCGCGCTCTATCTCCTGATCACGATCGCGCCGTTCGCCGTGATCGCGCCGCTCATCGGCCCGATGCTCGACCGCTTGCAGCGTGGCCGCCGAATCGCGCTCGCGTCGTCGTTCGGAGTCCGGACGCTCCTCGCGGTGATCCTGGTCTTCAACTTCGACAGCTGGATTCTGTATCCGGCCGCGCTCGGCATGATGGTGCTCAGTAAATCGTTCTCGGTACTCAAGAGCGCGGTGACTCCACGCGTGCTACCACCGGAAATAGACCTGGTGCGCGTCAATTCGCGTCTGACGGTCTTCGGGTTGATCGGTGGAACGATCGGGGCCGGCGCTGTCGCAGGTGCGCTCGCGCTCGCTTTCGGTTCCACCGGAGCCTTGTGGTTCGCGGTTGCCGTCACCGTCTTCGGCGCATATCTGAGCATGCGAATCCCGTCGTGGGTCGAGGTCACCGAGGGTGAGGTTCCCGCGACCATCACTTACCACCCGGACGAGGCACATCACGCCGGCAGCGCCCCACCACAGCCGAACGCGAAACCGGCCAAGGTCCGTCAGCCTCTCGGACGGGCCGTGATCATCGGACTCTGGGGCAACGGAACCATCCGAGTGCTCACCGGCTTCCTGACGCTCTACATCGCGTTCGTCGCCAAATCACGTACCGATCACGAGCCACTCCAGCAAGCCATGATGCTCGGCTTGGTCGGCGCAGCCGCCGGTCTGGGTAACTTCGCCGGCAATGCCGCGGGCGCTCGCCTCAAGCTCGGCCGGCCCGCGTTGATCGTGCTTCGGTGCACGGCTTCGGTATGGATCATCGCCGTGATCGCCGCTCTGACGGACAACCTGATGACCGCCGCCCTGGCAACGCTCATCGCTTCCGCCGCCAGCGCACTCGCCAAGGTCTCGCTCGACGCGTCACTTCAGCACGACCTGCCCGAGGAATCGATCGCGTCCGGATTCGGCAGATCCGAGACGGTTCTGCAGCTGAGCTGGGTACTCGGCGGCGCATTGGGGGTTCTGCTTCCGACCGAATACTGGATCGGGTTCACTGTTGTATCGGTGTTCCTGACGATCGGGCTCCTACAGACCTTCCTGAGCTACCGAGGAAGCAGCCTCCTGCCCGGACTCGGCGGGAAGCGACCCGATCTGGCCGAACAAGAAGTGACCGAAGTGATTTACACCGGTAAATCCAACCGAGGACAAGGAAGTACTCCGCAGTGATGATGCGCTCGAGAACAAAGAAGATCGTGGCAGCGATCAGTGTCCTGATGGTGGTGGCACTGGTTGCTTACGTCTCCGTTCTTTTCGTGATCATCAAGAACATCAACGACGACCCCGACAAGCTGCCGGTCATCACTGCATACGCACACGGCAAGACGATCGAGACCAACCCTGCCGGGTTCTGCACCATCGATCTGTCCCAGTGCGCCCAGGTGGGCGACATCTACGCACTCGACGTTCCCGCGGGCTATCCGCTGCAGCTGTCGTTGTCGACGGACGTCTCGGATGCGCAGTGGGCACTGCTGGCCGTCTACGAGGATGCCGACGGCAACCAAACCGGCGAGCCCCGAGTCTTCGAGCCCGGTGAGGCATTGGCCGTGACGGTCGAATCTTCGAGCGATCCCGTCAAGCAACTCGTCGGCGTCGAAATCCACCTCGCCGTCGGTGAGGGAAGCGAACAGGGACTGCTGATCTGGTCGATCAAGACCGCCTGATCCCCGGAACGTCGAAAATGCCCTGCACACCGGTTGGTGTGCAGGGCATTTTGTTTCGAAGCCGTGTAAGGCAGCTCGTATCGAGCGATCAGGTGTCGAGCTCGCGAGCGACGGCCCGGACGACCTCGGAGATCCGCTGAGCGGTCTTGCGATCCGGGTACTTGCCGTTGCGCAGATCCGGCTGGACCTTCGCCTCGAGCAACGTGATCATGTCCTCGACCATGCCGTGCAACTGGTCAGGGGTGTGCTTACGCTCGACGGGCTCACGACGCGTCGCCGTAGCGCCGCGCAACGACGGCGCCGGCTCGAGCACCTTCAGGCTCAGCGCCTGCGGACCGCGTCGACCTGCAGCCATGCCGAACTCGACGCGCTGGCCGGCCTTCAAGCCCTCGACGCCCTCGGGGAGGGCGGAAGCACGGACGTAGACGTCCTCGCCCTCTTCCTGCGACAGAAAACCGAAACCCTTTTCGACGTCGTACCACTTCACCTTGCCGGTCGGCACCGCGTTCACCTGCTCATCACTCGACTGGGGCATCTGCCCCAATGTGCTCGGGAGGCTCTCGGAAGAGCCTCATGGCCTTGCTCGCATCGCTTCCGGTGGAAGAATGCAAAAGAACGCGCCCCACACTTGCTTCAGCGGGGCGCGCAGTCTGTTAACAGTCTACCTGTGACGAACCCGGGTCGGCACCCAGGTTTACAGGCACTATCCTCGTAGGTGTGGACCCTCAACCGAACCCGCGCACTTCCGGCACCGGAAACGGTCTGTTCCGTACGGCGATGGCACTGTTCATCGTCGGATTCCTGGCGATCGTGGCCATCTTCGCAGTCCATATCTTCAGCGACACCCCACCCGGCCTGGCGTTGTACCTGGTAGCACTCGCGTGCCCGATCGGCTTCCTTCTGGCCATCGTTTACACGCTCAGATCCGGTCGACGCGTGCGCTGATCACTCCCGCCTCCAACCGAAAGGTCACTGACCATGAGAATCCTCCTGAACGTGATCTGGCTGGTCTTCGGCGGCTTCTGGCTGGCGTTGGGTTACTTCGCCGCAGGCATCATCTGCTGCATCCTCATCATCACGATTCCCTTCGGAATCGCGGCATTCCGCATCGGCATCTACGCACTGTGGCCGTTCGGTAAGACCGTCGTCGACAAGCCCACCGCCGGGGTCGGTTCGATGATCGGCAACGTCATCTGGGTGATCATCGCCGGCATCTGGTTGGCGCTCGGACACATCGTCACCGCCGTCGCGATGGCAATCACGATCATCGGAATTCCACTCGCCGTCGCGAACTTGAAGATGATTCCGATCTCGCTGATGCCGCTCGGCAAGGAGATCGTCGACGTGGACCGGGTGAATTACGCATAGCCGTCGATCGCGTTACGCGAGAGCGGCCTCGCAGACCGAAGAACCCGACCACAGCAGGTGCTGTGGTCGGGTTCTCTCGTATCAGGTCGGATCAGCGGCCGAGGCTACCGAGTCCGGGGAGGTTACCGAGCGAACCGGTACCCGTTCCCGGGTTGCCCGGATCAACGGGGCCGACCGGGCCCTCGGAGACAACGATGGTCACGCTCGAAGCACGCGAAAGCACGCTCTTCGCAGTGATCTCGACTGTGACGCTGCCGACAGCCGTGGGGGTTCCCGAGATGGTGCCGTCCGGTGCGAGGGACAGTCCGCCGGGCAGAGTGCCGTTGGTGAGTGCAAAGGTTGCGCGCGTGTCAGCGGCAGTGAGCTTCTGCGAATACGCCTTACCGACCTGAGCGGCGGGCAGTTCGACGGTCGCGGGCAGCGGGTACGCAGCAACTACGGTCACCTTGCCCCCGTTGGTCGTCGACGCGATGGCGCCGGTCGAGGTGTCGAGCGCGAGGTTTTTGACCTTCTCCAGTGCCGGAACCTTGGTATCGGCCAGAGCAGTAGTGGCGCGCGTCGTCAGATCGACCGACCACAAGTGTCCGTTCATGACGTCGGCGACATATGCAATGCCTGCCGCAGAGTCGACGATCACGCCGTTGGGAATCGCGGTCGGAGACAGCGTGGTCTTCGACAGAACCGCGCCGGCCGGGGTGATCGCCCACAGGTTGGTTGCCCGCGTGTCGGTCATGTAGATGTTGCCGGTGTTCGTGTCGACATCGACGTCGACGGGGTAGAGGTTGTCGGCACGCACGATCGACTTGAGCGCGCCGCCCTTGCGTACGTCCGCCTGCCACAGCGTGCGGCCGTAGTTCTCATCGAAGAAGTTGGTGTCCGCGATGTAGAGGAAGCCGCGGACACTGTCGAAGGCGAGCTTGGTCGGCGTTGCCGACTTGTCGACCAGAATGCTCGACACGGCGTCGGCGGCGTTGGGGTCGACGACTCGGATGTTGCCGGACTTGTAGTCCGAGAAGTACGCGCGGTGTGTTGTGGGGTCGACGACGACATCGTTGATCTGCGGCCGCGAGCCGTCGGGGTTCTTCTCGCTCAGCGTGACCGTCTTTTCGACCTTGCCGGTCTTGGTGTCGACAATCGAGATCGCGCCGCCGTAGGAGGAGGACACGTACGCGCGTCCGAGGTCCGAATCCACGGCAAGTGCCGACGGGTAACCGACGACACCGTCGATGCTGCCGACGGACTTGCCCGTGTTCGTGTCGACGACGGACAACGAACTGGTCGGTCCCCCGTACTGCGTGATGTATCCGCGGTGGGTTGCCGAGTCGACGACGATGTCGCCGGGCTGGGTTGCGGAATAGCTTCCGACAACACCGTGTGTCGGATCCTCGGGTGAGGCGTGTGCAGCGGGAGCAGTGACGGCCAGGCCGACAGCAGCAGCGGCGACGGCGAGTGACGCGGTGACCGCGCGCCGACGGTATTGCAGTTTCATGAGGGGTGCCCTACTTCTTTGGAAGACTCTGCGAACCCTGCCCATTCAGGACAAGTCAGGCAAACCTAACCTAAGTTTCTATCTGGATGTTGAGACACAGACCACACCACCGGCCTGGATCGACACACCTCTCAATCGCCCGAATTCCTATTTCCACATAACGTGTGACCTTGCTCACATTACGGATGGATAACGGAACGGACACAACCGGACATTCACTCAGGCACCCCCACCTACCTGGGAAGAGTCTCCTGCGCTTTGTGTGACGCGTTGTACGTCTCTCGCCACGCCGCGTTATCAAATGGTGACACGAGCGACTCGAGCCGTTACCGTCGTTTTCGGCCGGGAAACTCGGCCACCTCCGGCCCGCCGCGCCAAGCCTTGTCCCGCGGGTACCGGACTTCCGACAGAGCATTCCAGGGACGAGGACGGGGGACCCAAAGTCCTCTGTGAGAACAGAAAAGTTCTCCAGTGGACACCGGTTCGGTTGCAAGACCGGATCTTGGGGTGAAGCCAGACCCTTTCCAGCCAGGAAAGGCGAGGCCGGGCGACCTCTCAGCCCGAACCCGACAGCTGACCTCGCAGGCGCGTGTGGAGAGGATTTCGACCATCATGAGCGGACGCCATCGCAAGCCCACCACCACCGGCCGCACTGTCGCCAAGGTCGCCGTCACCGGCGCCATCATGGGCGTAGCAGGAATTGCAGCCACCGGAACCGCAAACGCTGCCCCCGACTCCGACTGGGATCGTCTCGCCCAGTGTGAGGCCGGCGGAAACTGGGCCATCAACACGGGCAACGGTTACCAGGGCGGACTGCAGTTCTCCCCCAGCACGTGGAACGCACACGGCGGCGGACAGTACGCAGCCACCGCGAACCAGGCCACTCGCGAGCAGCAGATCGTTGTTGCCGAGCGTGTTCTCGCAAACCAGGGTTGGGGCGCATGGCCGTCCTGCTCCTCCAGCCTCGGGCTGAGCAGCGGCGCCACCGAGCGTTCCGCTCCGGCCACCACGGCTCCTCAGGCAGCTCCGGCTCCGGCGCAGCAGGTCGCACAGACCGTTGCACACCCGGTCGCCGACGCCATCGATCAGGCAATCGCATTCGCCGAGGCCAACGGCATCCCGGTCGACCCGCAGATCCTCGCAGTCGCCGACACCGCAAAGTCGTTCCTCAAGTAACACCGGCAAGACTGTCCGCTCGGACGCTCGAACATCAAGAAGGCCCGCACCGATTCGGTGCGGGCCTTCTTTGTGTCGAGTTGTTATCGGTTGATGACGGTGTGCGGGTGTACGTAAGGAAGTGACTCCACCGGAACCGGAAAGGTGGTGTCCTCGCCGAAGGGTGAAAGTCCACCTGCGCGGGTCGATGACAATTCGGTCACTGCGTGATCTCCGTCTGCAGTTTCCGGCCATCCTGGATCTACATAGTGTTGCTTCGAATTGTTGGCCACGAAGTCATTTTGACAGGACGCCGTTACGCCGTACAGACCAGGTCTCTAATCTGATACCTGATGACCGAAACACGTGGCACCCCGGCGGGCAGTTCCGCAGCCGAAAGTCTGACCGATTGGCTCTCGGCGCGCAGTGACGCCGAGTTGACGGAGTTGCTGCGTCTGCGCCCCGATCTGGCCGTACCGCCGCCGAGCACGATGGTGGTTCTCAGCGGTCGGGCACAGCAACGCGCGTCGGTCAGCCGAGCGGCGGACGAACTCGACACCCTCGATTTCGGTCTTCTCGAATTGTTGGCACTGGCTGGCGCCGAGGAAACTCCGATGACGCGGGCGGAGCTCAACAGTGCGATCGCCGAACGAGCGCTGACCGGCAAGGGCAAGGTCACCAAGAAGGCCGTCGACAAGTCTCTGTCGAAGATGCGCGCGTCCGCCCTCATCTGGGGTGTCGATCCCATCAGCGTCGTCCCGGCAGTCATCGGGATGATTCCGTGGCGTGTGGGGCGCGCCCTAGAACCTGCCGAGGCGATGACCGAGACCGAGATCTCGGCTGCGCTCAACGCTCTGGACACCCGCGAGCGGGATCTCCTCGAGACACTCGCCAACTCCAGCCCGATCGGTCGCACCCGCGACGCTGCCCCCGGAACGCCGCCTGAGCGCCCGGTTCAACGACTGCTGGCGACCGGCCTGCTGCGGTGGCTCGACGAGCAGACCGTCGAGCTTCCGGCGACGGTTCGTCAGGTCATCCGCGGCGAGCCGGTTTTCGATCCGACGACGCTGACCGCACCCGTCATCGGGGGCGACAAACTCAAGCCGGCGGACGTGAACGCCGCAGCAGCCGGCGAGGCGCTCGAGTTGGTACGCCAATGCGAGAACGTGATCGCTGTTCTGGGCGCAGCACCGGCCCCCGCACTGCGAGCCGGTGGGCTCGGTGTTCGAGAACTACGACGCGTGGCCAAGACGGCCGATCTCGACGAAGCGCGCGTGAGCCTGCTTGTCGAATTGCTCTCGGCAGCCGGACTCATCGCGAGCGGAACGCCAGACCCGGCGCCGATCTCGGACAACGCTGACGAGTACTGGACGCCTACACTCGCCGTCGACGGCTGGCTGAACGCATCCACAGCGCGACGGTGGGAGGTCCTGGCGTCCGCTTGGGTCGACGTACCTCGAGTTCCGTGGATGATCGGGCTGCGCGATTCCACAGACAAGCCGATCGCGGCGCTGTCCGAGGAGGGCCGCGCTCCGGCGGCTCCGCGAGATCGTCAGGCCATTCTGGGGCTGCTCTCCGAACTCGACAGCGGCCAGACCGCGTCGGCCGTCGAGGTAAGTCGGCTGCTGGCGTGGCGACGTCCGCGGTGGAGCGGGCGCCTACGGACCTTCGCGATCGAGCGAACTCTGGACGAGGCCGCCGCGCTCGGACTGGTAGCCCGCGGCGCTTTGTCGTCACCGGGACGAGCATTGCTGCACGGCGGGGACGCCGAAGCCGAAATGCAGTCCGCGCTACCCGAGCCCATCGACTACATCCTGGTCCAGGCAGATCTGACTTTGGTTGCGCCCGGGCCGCTGGTACCGGACCTGCTCGAGCAGGTGAGCCTGGTCGCGGACATCGAGTCCGCCGGATCTGCGTCCATGTACCGCATCAGCGAAGACAGTGTGCGGCGTGCTCTCGACGCCGGTCTGACGGCCACCGAACTGCATGCCATGTTCGCCTCGAAATCGAAGACACCTGTCCCCCAATCGCTTTCCTATCTCATTGACGACGTTGCCCGCCGACACGGACGACTGCGCGCCGGGGTCGCAGCGTCGTTCATCCGGTGTGAGGACGCATCGCTGTTGGCGGAGGTACTCGCATCGGCGGTGGCCGAGCCGTTGGCACTGCGCGCCTTGGCTCCCACGGTGGCAATCTCCCAGGCCCCGCTACGCGAGGTCCTCGCCGAATTGCGCGCGGCCGGATTTGCGCCGGCCGGCGAAGACTCCTCGGGAACGCTGGTCGATCTCCGCCCACGCGGGGCACGTGTACCGAACCGTCGCAGCCGACCGGCGTCGAGAATGCCCGCGAGCCCGTCGGCGGATCAGCTGGCGTCGTTGGTACGCACGATGCGGGCGGGCGACCGCGCTTCCGCCCCCGGCCGTGGCGGCGTTCGAACGGACGGCTCGCGAGAGAACAACGCCGCCACCATCGCCTTGCTTGCCACGGCGGCCCGAGACAATTCCAGCGTCAATATCGGTTACGTCGACGCCCAGGGGGTGGCGACCCATCGCATCGTCGACCCCGTCAGCGTGGGCGGCGGACAGCTGGACGCCTTCGATCCGGCAAGTGGTGCGGTACGCCGTTTCACGTTGCACCGCATTACTTCCGTCAGCCCCGTCGACTCCGGAAAAAAGTAGCAGAAAAGAAGCAACTGGCTTTTTTCTGTAAATGAAGTATGGTCGAGGTCAGTTTGTGATTGCCACTTCGAAAAATGAGGAGCGACAATGGCTGACAAGGCGCCGGGTAAAAACATGAAGAAACCCGCCCAGTCGATCAAGGAACGCCGCGCGGAAAAGCGAGCGAAAACTGCGGAGTCTTCCGAGTTCATCCGTAAGAGAAAGCGGAGCTGACAGCACAGTCCAGAGAAAGACGAGCTGACTGCGAAGCTGACCAATGCCGGCCCCCACCGATACCCTCGTGCACCTGCACGAAACATTCAACCTGTTCAAGTCACGTAGTCGAGGAACTGACGCACGCTCGCGCGGCTACGCAGCGGGCATGACCCTCGCTTCACTCTGCGTCCTCGACGAACACGCTCGGCAGTCCGGAATACTACTTTCGGATTCTCCGCAGAAAGAGAATTAACCATCGTGAAAAGAACAATCCACACCCTGGACCGCATTCAAACGAGACTCGAATCGGAGCTTGATTCCACTCCGGGCGATTCCGAAAAGAATATCGGTTATCGATCCGGAATTTCCGAGGCTATTACTCATGTAATGGAAATGCGAAAGTCTGTCGTCGCGCAAAAATAAGGAACTCATCCCAATAACTGCCGCACACCACCCACCAGAAAGACGACCTGGTCCTCGTAGAAGTCGGCAAGCCGCTCCGGCGCGAGCGGCTTGCCACTTCCGCTCCAATCGTCCGCCCGGCTCAACGCCTGGAGGAAGCCCATCAAGGCAATCGCCCAGCGAGTCTCGAGCCGTTCGGGATCGGTAGCAGGAAAAGTACGACGGACCTGGTCGAGAAGATGTTCACGCAGGTGCAGCTCGGTCGCCTCGAGGGCTGGATGGCCCGGTCGTGACATCTGCGGCTGCGAGATCTGCGTGACGATTCTGATCCATCGCATTCCCCGCGTGCGGTGGCGGAGGAGCAACGCCTCGTAGGGCGCGGTGACAGCCCGTACCAGTGCCTCGACCGTCGGCGGCGTCTGTTCGGCGGCAAGGGCGTCCACGTTCGCGCTGATCTGATCTCGCACCGACGTTCCCATGTCCAGCAGCACCGCGGCGACCAGATCGTCCTTGGTGCCGAAATGGTAGTGGACAGACGACGGACCGAGACCGGCTGCTGCGTTGACCGAGCGCAACGAGACTGCATCCAATCCCTCTGTCGCGAAAAGCCGCTCGGCAGTTTTGAGCAAGCGCATGCGCGTCGCGTCGCCTTGTCGGTTCTGCCTGGAGTCGGTCATACGAACGAGCTTCGCACGGGCTCGCCGAAGTTCTCCGAAGCGCTGACCCTGGAGTCAGAGTGATTCACGGTGTGCCCGCACCCTGTTGTCGCGATCGACCCAGCCGTGGGCGCGTGCGTAGTCCACCATCGCGGAGAACTTCTGCCTCCACTGCGCGTTTCCGACCTGGGCCGCGACGGCTTGTTCCAGGTGAGCAATGTCGAGCCAGACGTGATCGTCCTCGAGTTCCCCCCACGGTTCCAATACCCGACGCAGAGTCTCGGACTGATCGTCGCCGCCTACTACGACCGAGAGACTGGTGAAGTCGTCGACCCCGTTCAGCTCGACGGTCGAGGAGGTGGGGGTGATGGTGACGTCCAAATGCATGACCTCTTCAACGCTCCTTCTCGAAATGCCTGAATCAGTTGATCGACTTGAAACAACATTAGACGACGTGACTAAACCAGATAGCGTTGAGCTACAAGTGATTACAAACCTCCCACTGTGCGGGAGATTCAACTTATTGGATCAGGTGATCGATGTTAGACATCTCCACCAGAGCGAGTGAGCCAAATCACTTCCCTGTCGACAGGAGATGTCATCGTGTGGTCCGCATCGTCCATCCGCTTCGGAGCCTTCCTCGCCCCGTACCATCCGCTCGACGCCGATCCCGCCTTGCAGCTCAGACGCGATATCGATCTCATGGCGCACCTGGATCACCTCGGCTTCGAGGAAGCCTGGATGGGTGAGCATCATTCGACCGGCGCCGAAATCGTGCCCGCGCCGGACATGTTCATCGCCGCCGCCGCAGAGCGGACCGAGCGCATCCAGTTCGGTACGGGTGTGACGTCCCTGCCCTATCACCACCCGCTGATCACGGCCGACCGCATCACTCAACTCGATCTGCAGACCCGCGGGCGAGTCATCTTCGGCACCGGCCCGGGCAAGATCCCCCTCGACGCACACATGATGGGTATCGACCCGTCGGACCAGCGCCGTCGCCAGGGCGAAGCGCTCGAGGCCATTCTCGCGTTGCTCCGCGGCGAGGTCGTCAACATGGAAACCGACTGGTTCACGTTGCGTGATGCTCGTGCTCAGCTGCCCACGTACCGCGCGGATGGCATCGAGACCGTGACAGCGTCGACGATTTCGCCCAACGGTTCGGTACTCGCAGGCAAGAACGGCCTCTCCTTGCTCTCGTTGGCGGCGAGTTCACCCAGCGGATTCGACGCACTGGATCGCAACTGGGATGTGTACGAGAAGGTCTCGGCCGAGCACGGCCACCACGCCGACCGAGCGACGTGGCGGGTGGTCAATCCGATGTTCATCGCAGAGACCCGAGCCGAGGCCGAGCGCGCCGTGAGCCGACGGATCGGATCGATGGCCTCCTACGTGAATCGGCAGACCGGCCAGGCCCCGGCCTGGGCAGATACGCCGGCCGGGATCATCGACCAGTGGCGTAACGACACTCTCGGCGAGTTCGGTCAGGCGATCATCGGCACCCCCGAGGATGCGATCGCACAGATCGAGCGCCTGATCGAGAAGACGGGAGGGTTCGGCACGTTCCTGATCCTTCACGTCGACATGGCGAGCTGGGAGGACACCAAACGCAGCTACGAATTGTTCGCCTCCGAGGTGGTCCCGCACTTCCGGAAGCGGAACGTCGGGCGTCAGGCCAGCATGCAGTTCGCCGAGGACAATCGCGAGTACCTGATCGGAGGGCTGGTCGGAGCGCTCACCAAAGCCCACACCGACTACTACGGCCAGCCGGCGGAGACGGGAGCGGTACGCGCATGAGGGCTGTCCGATTCCAGAACGGTGAATTCGCAGTAGCGGTGGTAGCCGACGCACCTCCGCTGGCGCCACGGCAGATCCGCGTCGACGTCGTCGCCTGCGGGATCTGTGGCAGTGATCTGAGCATGTCGAAAGACCCGTGCCGGTTCGTCGAGGTCGCACACGACGGGGGTTACCCGCTCGCCACCTTCGACCCCGACCGCCCCGTAGTCCTGGGACACGAGTATGCGGGCATCGTCTCCGAAACCGGCTCTGCAGTAGACGATTTCGCGATCGGCGACAGGGTGGCGGGCATCGGCCTGGCCACCGACACTGCCACCGGGATCCCGACGATCATCGGCTACTCGAACGAATACCACGGCGCGTTCGGCGACCACATCGTCGTCGACGCGTTCTGGGTCCGCAAAGTTCCCGATCACCTGTCACTCGAGCACGCCACACTTGCCGAACCTCTCCACGTCGGCGAGATGCACCTTCAACAGTCCGGCCTCACCTCGGCCGATTCGGCGCTCGTCATCGGTTGCGGGACGATCGGACTTGGCGCCGTCGTCGCGGCGAAGGCGAGAGGAGCACAGATCGTCATCGCGTCCGAGCCCTCCCCCAAACGACGCGAGCTCGCCGCGAAGTTGGGCGCGGACATCGTCGTCGATCCGGCCGAGCAGGATCCGATCGAACTGTGGAATCAGATGGTCACCGAGGGCAACCCACTCGTCGGTCAGGCCGCAAACGGCATTCTGATCGCGTACGAATGCAGCGGCCGGGCGGGGGTTATCGGGGAACTGATGCACACCTTGCCGTTCAACTCGCGGATACAGGTGCTGGCTGCGCCGTTCGGCGACGAGACGATCATTCCCGTCGTCGGGCAGTTCCGGAGGATCTCGATCAACTTCGGTCACGGCCCCTACGAGAATGCCTACGACATCACCCTGCAGAGACTCGCCGATGGAGAGATCGACGCCGAAGCGATCATCACCGGCCGGGTCGGCCTCGATGGTGTCTCGGACGCTTTCGCAGCTCTGCGCGTACCCGACGAACACGTGAAGATCCTCGTGCTACCCGGCGCCGGCCTCCCGGAATAGCGGTCGGTCCTGCACTGTTGACGTAGGGGTGCCCGCACTCGGGCACCCCTGCTTCGGGCTGTGCGTGCGCCGCCTGTTGGCGTATGTGCTCAGCCTGTTGGCGTCTGCGCCCCGATACCAGGACAATGGCAGGGTTGGCGTCAGCCGACAACGCGGCGCAACGCTCTGTGGCTGCCGTGTTTGTTTCACTAGGAGGATTCCGTGACCGACGGACCGTTGATCGTCCAATCCGACAAGACGCTGCTGTTGGAGGTCGACCACGAGCGCGCCGGCGAGGCCAGGCAGGCAATCGCCCCCTTCGCCGAGCTCGAACGGGCCCCGGAGCACGTCCACACGTATCGCATCACTCCCCTGGCATTGTGGAATGCCCGCGCCGCCGGGCACGACGCCGAGCAGGTTGTCGACGCGCTGGTCTCGTTCTCACGATTCGCCGTTCCGCAGCCTCTCCTGGTCGACATCGTCGACACGATGGCCAGGTACGGACGCTTGCAGTTGGTCAAGAGCCCGGTGCACGGTCTCATCCTGGTCAGCCTCGACCGCGCAGTGCTCACCGAGGTGATGCGGCACAAGAAGATCTCGCCGATGCTCGGTGAGAAAGTCGACGACGACACCGTGATCGTGCATCCGAGTGAGCGCGGCCGCCTCAAGCAGATGCTGCTCAAGGTCGGCTGGCCGGCCGAGGATCTCGCCGGCTATGTGGACGGCGAAGCGCACCCGATCGACCTCGCTTTCGAAGAGGGCCACTGGGAACTGCGTGACTACCAGCAGATGGCAGCGGATTCGTTCTGGGCTGGCGGCTCGGGCGTCGTCGTCCTGCCATGTGGCGCCGGTAAGACGATGGTGGGCGCCGCAGCGATGGCAAAGGCCAAGGCCACCACACTCATTCTGGTGACCAACACCGTTGCCGGTCGCCAGTGGAAGCGTGAGCTCATTGCCCGCACGTCGTTGACCGAGGAAGAAATCGGCGAATACTCCGGCGAGCGCAAGGAGATTCGGCCGGTCACGATCGCCACGTACCAGGTGATCACGCGTCGTACGAAGGGCGAGTACAAGCACCTCGAACTTTTCGATTCCCGCGACTGGGGACTGGTGATCTACGACGAGGTACACCTGCTCCCCGCGCCGGTCTTCCGGATGACGGCAGACCTGCAGTCACGCCGCCGCCTCGGTCTGACCGCGACGTTGGTTCGTGAGGACGGCCGCGAAGGCGACGTCTTCTCGCTCATCGGCCCCAAGCGCTACGACGCTCCGTGGAAGGACATCGAAGCGCAGGGCTGGATCGCACCGGCCGACTGCGTCGAGGTGCGCGTGACGATGACGGACGCCGAACGCATGTCCTACGCCGTCGCCGAACCGGAGGAACGCTACAAACTGTGCTCGACGGCGCACACCAAAATTGCTGTCGTGAAGTCGATTCTGGCCAAGCACCCGGATTCCCCCACGTTGGTGATCGGTGCGTATCTCGATCAACTCGACGAACTCGGCGAAGCCCTGAACGCCCCGGTGATCAAGGGATCCACCAAGAACAAGGAACGTGAGATCCTGTTCGATCAGTTCCGAAACGGTGAGATCCAGACGCTGGTGGTGAGCAAGGTCGCGAACTTCTCGATCGACCTTCCCGAGGCGTCTGTCGCCGTGCAGGTGTCGGGAACGTTCGGATCGAGGCAGGAAGAAGCTCAGCGTCTCGGGCGCCTCCTGCGGCCCAAGCACGACGGCGGTCAGGCGCACTTCTATTCGGTGGTCTCCCGCGACACTCTCGATGCGGAGTATGCGGCACATCGTCAGCGATTCCTCGCCGAACAGGGCTACGCCTACCGAATCACCGATGCCGACGACCTGCTCGGACCCGCAATCGGCTAAGCCTTTCTGCAACACGTTCCAGAAAGAAATGGACATACGTCCAGTTATCTGTAAAGTGTGCCCTGTCACAGTCGTGTCCATCGGCCGGGGGTCACCAGCACCATGCGCTCAGTTCCACGTCTACGGGGTCGGCTCGCCGGAACCATCTCGCTGCTGACTGCCGCCGTCGTCGTCGCCACGACCGGCGTCAGTGCGGCGGCACCGAGCCAAGCTCCTAGCGCGCAGAACTCGGTGTACGCACTTGCGAACGGCTGCTACGCACTGCGCACGGAGTCCGGAGACTTCGTGCGTCGTGACGGACCGGCGTACCTCACCGACGCCACGAAAGCCGCCGACGCCGAGCCCTTCCGTTTACACGCGGCTCAACTGGGTCGTTTCATGCTGTACGGACCGGACGGGTCGATGCTCTCGCACGACGGCGCTGACTCCGTACTCGCAATCTCCGAAGCAACTCCGTCCGCCGACTGGACCGTGATGTCCACGGGTGAGTCCTTCGTTCTGACCGCCACCTCGAATGGCCGTCAACTGATCTCGCGAGATCTGATGCTCACGATGTCCGATCCCGGTGACGTTCCCGAATCTGCGTTCACTCTCGTCCCCCGCGATGGCTGCGCCGATTTCCCCGAAGCCGAAGTGGGCGCAAACGGCATTCCCGGCGAAATCGGCCCGAACGGTGAGGTCACAGGATTCATCGACACACACGTGCACATGAATGCTTCCGAGTTCATGGGCGGAAACCTGCACTGCGGCAGACCTTTCGACCCCCAAGGTGTCACGGCTGCACTCGTCGACTGCCCGGACCATCAGCCCGACGGGATACCGGCACTCCTCGAAAACGTTCTGTCGTACGGAAATCCCTTCGAAACTCACGACACCACCGGCTGGCCGAGCTTCGCCGACTGGCCGGCTCACGATTCGCTGACGCACGAGCAGACTTACTACAAGTGGGTCGAGCGGGCCTGGCGCGGCGGACTGCGAATTTTCACCAATCTCTTTGTCGCCAACCGTGTCCTGTGCGAGCTGTATCCGAGCAAGCGAAATCCTTGCGACGAGATGGAGACCGTCCGGATCCAGGCGGAGCAGACTCGCGAACTCCAGGACTACATCGACGCCCAGTACGGCGGTCCTGGCCGGGGATGGTTCCGCATCGTGAGCTCCCCGGAACAGGCCAGGAAGGTGGCTGCCGACGGAAAGCTGGCCGTCACCCTCGGGGTGGAGGTATCCGAACCCTTCGGTTGCTCTGTGCGTAACGGGATTCCGCAGTGCACCGAAGACGACATCGACCGCGGTCTGGACGAGTTGTACGACCTGGGTGTCCGGCAGATGATCGTCACGCACAAGTTCGACAACGCTCTCGGCGGTGCCCGTTTCGACGGCGGAATTACCGGCGTGGCCGTCAATATCGGCAACTACCTCGGCACTGGGGAGTTCTGGCAGTCGGAACCCTGCACCGGAGTTGCCGAAGACAACGTGCTGCCCACCAAGGTCGACGGCGCGCAGAATCTTCTCGCAGTACTCCCGCCCGGCGTGACGCTTCCGGTGTACCCCGCTGGTCCGCAATGCAATTCGCACGGCCTGACCGACCTGGGCGCATACACGATCAGAGGTTTGATGGACCGCGGAATGATCGTCGACATCGACCACATGAGCGTCAAGACCGCCGAAGCAGCACTCGATATTCTCGAAGCTGCGAACTATTCCGGCGTCGTCTCGAGTCACAGCTGGAGCGACCCGAGCCTCTACAAGCGGATCTACGCGCTCGGCGGATTTGTGGCCCTGTACGCCGGGCAACTGGACGCATCGGACGAAAAGCCCGAAGAGCGCGGATTCATCGACCAGTGGCGCGACGCGCGGGCAATGCGAAGCGAGAACTACTACTTCGGTTTCGGCTACGGCGCCGACACCAACGGCTTCGGTCCCCAAGCCGCACCGCGCGGTGACGCCGCCGAAAACCCGCTGCAATATCCGTACACCGCCTTCGACGGCACGGTCATGGACCAGCAGCGCGCCGGCACCCGGGTTTTCGACGTGAACACCGACGGCGTGGCGCAGTACGGGATGATTCCCGACTGGATCGCGGACATGCGCATCGCCGCGGGAGCCGACGGCGACACCATCGTCGAGGACATGAGCCGCGGCGCCGAGGCTTACCTGCAGATGTGGGAGCGCGCGCGAAACTAGCTACGCTGGTGGACGGTCCCCGGGCGATCGGGGGCCGGTCCTAGATCGTCCGGCACCACCCGAAGGATTTTTTTCGTGGCTGACTTCCAGTTCACTGTCGACAAGGCTCACGCCAAGTCGGTCAACGACACACTGGCCGACGTACGCCGCCTGCAGATTTCTGCGGTGATCTTCGCGATCGTCCTCGCCGCGGTCGGGGCCTGGCTGATCAGCATGGGCGAGGTGTGGTCCATCATCATCGGCGCAGTCCTGGTCATCGGTGCGGTCAGTTCCCTGTGGGTGGCCGTGTGGGCACCTCGCAAGGTGGGGAGCGTCGAATCTCTGTATGCGGACAACCCGCTGGTCCCGGCGATCGTCACCGAGGTCCACCCGCGTGCGGCGACGCTGACCGCACTGATCGACATCGCGAAGCCCGCCGCTGGGGCACCGAAGTACGCACTCGTCAGCCGCAATGTACGACTCAATCCGAAGTGGCGAGTCGGCGACCGCATTCCGTCGGTTGCACTGCGTTCGGATCGTTCCACCCGAAGCAAGGCTGACACCTGGCAGATGGTCAGCCCCATGCCGATCGAATGGGGAACCAAGGACTCGGCGGTGTTGGCACGCGCTGTCGCGGCTGTCAGTGCGAGCGAGTGGAACTTCCTGCAGAGCCGGATCCCCGATTCCGAAGAAGTTCGCACCCACCCCGATCGCCGGGTCCTGATCAACCCGGCCGATCTTCCTGACTCCCTGCGATAGCCGTACCGCTACGCGAGCGCGGGCAGTACTTCCTTCTCGAACATCTCGATCCCCGAGGTGTCGTACGCGGCCTCGGGGAAGTAGAAAATTCCGTACTCGAGGCCCTGCGCTTTGAGCGCCGACAGGTTCTCGATGATCTGCTCCGGTGTACCCACCGCCGGCATTCCGCGGAAGGCGTCGAGCGACGCATCCGCAGCAGCTTCGCCGACCAACGGCGTCAGCCGGGATTTCAGCGTCTCCAACCGCTGAGCCACCTCGGCTTCCGTCGCTCCGATGGCCACGTTGTAGTTGGCCGAACGGACGATCGCGTCGAAGTCGGTACCGACGGTGTCGCAGTGCTTCTTCAGGATCTCCGACTTGTGTGCGAAGCCGTCCGGGGTGCCGTCGAAGTTGGTGTACTGCGCGTACTTCGCCGCGATCTTGAGTGTGACCTTCTCGCCGCCGCCGGCAACCCAGATGGGAATTCCGCCCTCTTGCAACGGAAGTGGACGACACAGCGCTCCGTCGACCTGGTAGTACTTACCGTCGAGCGTCGCACTTCCCTTCGACCACGCCTGCTGCATGATCTGGATTCCTTCGTCGAGTCGACCCAGACGGTCACCGGCAGAGGGGAATCCGTAGCCGTACGCGCGCCACTCCTGCTCGTACCAACCGCCGCCGATTCCCATTTCGACGCGTCCACCGGTGATCAGGTCGGTGGTCGCGGCGACCTTGGCGAGGTACGCCGGGTTGCGGTAGCTCATGGCGGTACACATCTGGCCGAGCCGGATACGCGACGTCGACGCACCGAGCGCGGCCATCAACGTCCACGCCTCGTGAGTCGCTTCTTCCGTCGGCTGGGGAACGGTGTGGAAGTGGTCGTAGACCCACACCGATTCCCACGGTCCTGCCTCCGCGCGGAGCGTGAAGTCTCGCATCACCTCCCACTGCTTCGCGGGGTCGATGCCGACCAGGTCCAGACGCCAGCCTTGAGGTACGAACAGTCCGAATCGCATGCAGCGAGCCTACCTATCGTTTCCCGAGGCTCGAGCGGGGTGACACCCGCGGAGAGTAGACCGGAATGAAGCGGAACATCATCGCTGCGCCCGCGAACGAGGTCGCACCCAGTGCGGCGAACGCCCACCCGAGCGGGAACACCGCGGCAAGGAGACCGATCGCGAGCGGCCCACCGAACATGCCCGTGTCGTGAGTCAAGCGCCATGCAGCGAGGAACTCGGCGCGTTCTTCGGGTGGAGCGATATCAGCGCCGAGAGTCATGATCACGCCGTTGCCCAGTCCGTTGCCGATCCCCATCACGACAGCGACCACGGTCAGCCCCACTGCACTCGTCGAGAACGGCAACAGTAGGTACGACACACCGATCACCGTCAGCGAAGGCACCGCGACCAACCTGCGCCCGTATCGGTCCATGATGTGCCCGGCGGGATACGAGCACAGCAGATCCACTGCCGCACCGATACCGAAGATCACACTCACCTGGGCCGCATCCAACCCGAGGTGCAATGCCCACAGCGGCAGCACTGCCTCCCGCGAAGCACGAGCGGCGCCCATCAGCAGGGAGCCTGTCCCGAGCGTCGACAGGGCGGCGCGGTGGCGGCGAAGGATCTGCGGGAGCGTGACGTGGCTATGATCGCCGTTGCCCGCCTGCGCCTTTCGTGGCGGGTCGGGAACGCGGGCCATCAGCGCCCCGGCGAGTACGACGCCCACCAACTGGACCAGAAATCCTCCGCGCGCGCCCAGCAGAAGAATCACGCCGGCGCCGATGAGTGGGCCCAGGAAGAAACCCAACCGCCACATCGCGGCGAATGACGACATTGCTCGGGCCCGCAGGCCGAGCGGCACCGTCTCAGCGAGGTAGCTCTGCCTGGCAAGACCCCACACAGCATTCGCCAGTCCGGTCAGCAGAGCACCGATACCGAGCATCCACGGAGTCTGCGCAAGCAGACAGATCACCACTCCGGTCGCGCCCAAGGAACTTCCGCCGATGATGGACCGACGCTCGCCGAATCGCGACACTATCCGGCCGGCGGGGAGATCGCCGAGGACGGCACCCAAACCGCCGAGTGCAACGATCAATCCGGCGACGGCGACCGATGCACCGAGGTCGCGGGCGGTGACGGCCATGATGGGGGCGGCCGCGCCCTGACCGATTCCGAAAATAGCCGCCGGTACGAAAACCGTTGTGACCAGTGGCTTGAGCCCGGCAATCGCCGGCTGTTCCTTGGGCAGTGTTTCCGTCACGCGCTCACTTCTGCCGCGTCAGCGGCCCGCGAAAACCGATTCGCCGGACGATCGAGGCCGTAGTGACCCCGCAGGGTGGATTCCGTGTATTCGGTACGGAAGAGCCCACGCGCCTGCAGAATCGGCACGACCCGGTCGACGAACACCTCGAGCCCTCCGGGCAGATAGGGCGGCATGATGTTGAAGCCGTCCGCGGCGCCCTTGTCGAACCATTCGGTCAACTCGTCCGCGACCTGCTCCGGTGTCCCGGCAAATGTCCGATGCCCACGGCCACCGCCGAGTTTGCCGATCAGTTCACGAACGGTCAGGTTTTCGCTCTCCGCAAGATCTTTGACGAGCTGGTATCGACTCTTGTTTCCTTGGATGCGATCGATGTCCGGCAGCGGCGGCAACGGAGCGTCCAGCGAATGCTCGGTGAGGTCGACGCCCACCATGTTCGAGAGTTGGCGCAGCGAGTACTCAGGTGAGATGAGATCCGTGAACGACTGCTCCAGCGCCTTGGCTTCTTCTTCCGTATCCGCGATGAAGGGAACGATGCCTGGCAGCACCTTGATCTCGTCGGGACTACGCCCGTACTTGATCAGCCGCGCTTTGAGGTCGGTGTAGAAATCCTGCCCCTGCTCGAGTGTTCGTTGAGCGGTGAACACGGCTTCGGCGTACTGCGCGGCAAAATCCTTACCGCTCTCGGAGGAACCGGCTTGCACGAGCAGCGGACGTCCCTGTGGAGACCTCGGCGAATTGAGTGGACCGGCTACCGTGAATCGTTCGCCGTCATGGTCGATCCGATGGACACGATCCGGGTCGGCGAAGATCCCGGACTCTTCGTCCAGGACAACCGCCCCCTCTTCCCAACTGTCCCAGAGTCCGAGTGTCACGTCGAGAAACTCCTCGGCGCGCTCGTAACGACCACTGTGCGCCGGTACCGCATCGAGACCGAAGTTGGCCGCCTCGTCGGCGCCCGCCGATGTGACGATGTTCCACCCGCCACGTCCCCCACTGATGTGGTCGAGGGACGCGAACTTCCTTGCAAGAGTGTACGGATCGCTGTAACTGGTCGACGCGGTTGCAATCAGCCCCACCTTGTCGGTGGCAGCAGCGATCGCGGAGAGCAACGTGACGGGTTCGAAAATCGCCTGCGTGTTGTACTTGACCCGCGGGCCCACTGCCAGGCCGTCGGCGAAGAACACCGAGTCCAGCTTTCCTCGTTCGGCGATCCTCCCCAACTCCTGGAAGTGCTTGACGTCCAACAAGTTGGCCGCATTTGTGCGAGGGTGGCGCCACGCCGCCTCATGATGGCCGACGCCCATGAGGAAGGCGTTCAGATGAAATTGTCGTTCGGACATGAGTTCGCAGAATCTTTCCGTGAAGGTGCAGATCAGGTGGTGACGCGCCAGCGTGAGAGCCGACGTTCGATCAGGACCAGAATCGCGTTGATTGTGAGACCCAACAACGAGATCGCGAGGATACCCGCGTACATGTTCGGGATCTGGAAATTGAGTTGTGAGGCAGTGATCAGGTATCCGAGACCGGCTTTGGCACCGACCATCTCGGCGGCGATCAGCACGAGTATCGACGACGCGGCGGCCATGCGAATTCCGGTGAAGATCGTGGGCACCGCAGCGGGCAGAACTACCTTCTGGAACAGTCGAATCGACGAGAACCCCAGAGAGGCAGCGGACTTGATCAGCAGCGGGTCAACCGTGCGCACACCGGAGATGGTGTTGAGCAGAATCGGGAAGGTGCAGGCGTAAATCACCAGGGCGATCTTCGACTCTTCACCGATGCCCAGAATCAGTACGAAAACGGGAAGCAGAGCCAAGGCTGCTGTGTTGCGGAACAATTCGAGAATCGGGTTGAGGAAGTCGGAGACCGGACGATACCAGGCGATCGCAATTCCCAACGGAATCGCGATCGCGATGGCCACGAAGAATCCGGTTAACGCACGCGTCAGACTGGCCGAGACATGCTCTTGCAGTTGCCCGTTCCCGGCAAGAGTGAAGAACGCGGACACAACCTCACTGAAGGGCGGAAGGAAAACCTTGTCCACCAAGCCCAACCGAGGTGCGGCTTCCCAGATCCCGAGGAAAATCGCGATCGCTATCGACGGCTTGGCAATCCGCCACGCGGCAGATCCAACGTACCGCGCCGCCTTGCCGCCGGCCTGGCTCCGCTGCTGAATGTCAGGTGTTTTGTCGTGCAACGGTTTGGGGTCCGCGACCACTTCCGGCGTCGCCAATGCGCTAGACATGTGCAACCTCCTTGGCTGGGTCGAGCTCGCCCGCCCGTGCGCGTTCCACTTCACCGTGCAGCAGCGTCCAGATCCGGTGCCGGAACACTCGGAACTCCTCGCCGGATCGCACGTCGTCGCCGGACCTGTCGATGTCGATGTCGACGATCGTCTTGACACGCCCCGGCCTCGACGTCAGCACGGCAACGCGCTGCCCCAGGTAGATGGCCTCGTCGATTCCGTGAGTGATGAACAAGATCGTCTTACCGGTGGCTTTCCAGATGCGCAGAAGCTCGTCCTGCAGAGACTCTCGCGTCTGTGCGTCCAGCGCTGCAAACGGTTCGTCCATCAGCAACACTTCGGGGTCGAAGGCCAGGCTGCGGGCGATCGCGACTCGCTGCTTCATTCCACCGGACAACTCGTGCGGATAGCGATCCGCGAAACCTTGCAGACCGACCAATTCGAGGTAATGCTCGGCGAGCTCGCGTCGCTCGCTCTTCTTCACGCCCTTCGCTTCGAGTCCGAACTCGATGTTGTGACGTGCAGTTCGCCATGGAAGTAGCGCGTATTGCTGGAAGACGATTCCCCGATCCAAGCCGGGTCCGGTGATCTGCTTGCCGTCCAGAAGGATTCGACCGGAAGTCGGCGAACTCAGTCCGCCGAGGAGGTCCAGCAGAGTCGACTTACCGCACCCACTCGGCCCGACGAGGACCAGGAACTCCCCCGGCGCCACGTCGATGTTGATGTCCTCGACCGCGGTGAAAACTTCGTCGGTCCCACGAATGTCGAACTGCTTGGTGACGTGCTCGAGCCTTAGTTTCGGTTCTGTGCTCATTTTGCGGCCTCCAGTGCCTGTCCGTCAGCGCCGCTGTCGGGTGAATACGTTCCGTTGGCGTATGGATTGAATTCGTTGGTGTAGATGTCCGACGGCTTCAACTTCCCCTCTTCGAGTTCGCCGTTACGGGTGAGCCAGTCGATCCACGTGCTGATCTCGGTATCGGTGATCGTTCCGCCGGGGCCGGCGACTCCCGGGCTCTTCCAGTAACTGATGAGCTTGGTGTCCTCGTTGCGTCCGCGACTGTTGATGATCGACGTCAGCTTCGCGATCACTTCCTCACGTGGGTGCGTCTGGGTCCAGCGGATCGCTCGCGCTGTTCCCTGTACGAAATCGGCGACCGCTTCCTTGTTCTTCGCGATGTAGTCGTCACGGAACACCAACGTGCCGTAGGTGAACGAGCCGAACAGTGATTCGTCCGTGAACAGCTCGCGAAGACCACCGCGTTCGAGCGCGGAGTCACGGAAGACCGAGCCGAGGGTGGCAACGTCGATCTGTCCCTGGCGCAGCGCTTGCTCCGTGTTGACGGGAGGCACCACGATCAGTTCAACCTGCTTGATCTCGTCCGGCGTAAGCCCCTCCCGCGCAAGCCATTCACGAACGACGAACTCGTGGTGGGCGCCGAGTGTATTCATCCCGACCTTCTTGCCGATCAGGTCTTTGGCCGTTTTGATCGGACTGTCGTCGAGAACGTAGTACCCATTGAAGCTCTGCTTGTCGGAGCCGTAGTACCCGATCACCGAGGTGATCGGTGAACCCGCGGAAGCCAACTTCACCACCGCACCGTTGAACGCACCACCGAATTCGGTCTGACCGGTCGCGGCATTCTGAATGCTCTGAGGACCGCTGGTCGTGTCGCCGATCCAGTTGAGTTCCACGTTGTCGAAGTAGCCGAGATCGGCAGCGAGTTCGGGGTAGATGACCTGTCCGGTACTGCCCTCGTACCGCAGGACGGTCTTGCCGTCGGCGGTCTTGACGACTTCGTCGGAAGAGCCCGAGCAGGCCACGGCAAGGCTGGACAGTGTGACAAGAGCGACGACTGCGGCTATGGAGCGCGCAAGGCGAGGGCGAATCATGAAGTTGCTTCCTTTAGAGGATGATTGGTGAAATTTACGACGACACCTGTCCGGATCGCCTTGTGCGGCGATCGGCACAGGCAGGTGTTGGGAAAGTCAGTTCAACGACAACAGTTCAATGACGACAAGAGCGAAGACCGAAACACGTGAGACTCCAATGAATGTGAAGACAGAATCGAGCCGTTAGCAGTGTCGAAACCATACGTCGGCACCCACTACCTGGGTCAACGGTTACATTCATGCCGGATTTAAAGTGTGAAGTCCGTATCATGAGGGCATGCTTTCGCCGACTACCGCGCAGGACTTCGAGCAACACCGTGGCCATCTGACGTCGGTGGCCTACCGTCTCACCGGAAGTTTCAGCGACGCTCAGGACGCGGTGCAGGAAGCATGGATACGACTCCAAGTAGCCGAAACCACGCGAGGTGAAGAGCTGGAGATCCGCGAGCTGCGCGGATGGCTCACCACTGTTGTGGGTCGCATCTGCCTCGATCACCTCAAATCGGCCGCAGTCCGGAGAGAAAGCTATGTAGGACAGTGGCTTCCGGAGCCGATCGTCACGCCCGTCGACGCCACCGTGAGCACACCCTCAGCGACACCCGATCCCCTCGAGTACGTCGTGACGCAGGAACAGAATCGTTTTGCGGCCCTCGTCGTCCTGGACACTCTTACTCCCGCGCAACGCGTTGCCTTTGTCCTGCACGACGGCTTCGACGTACCGTTCGCCGAGGTAGCCCGAATCCTCGACATCGAAGTCGCCGCCGCCCGTCAGTTGGCCTCGCGAGCCCGTAGAGCCGCAGCGTCGGCGCCCGTCCCGGTCAGCAGCGAGGAGCATGCTGCCGCCGTCGAAAGACTGGTCATGGCTATCGCGAGTGGGGATCTGAACGCGGTGATCGAAGCACTCGATCCCGATGCCGTGCTGATCGGCGACGCAGGCGGAACAACTCGCACGGCGGTCAACGTCGTGCGCGGCAGTGATCGTGTGGCACGGTTCTACCTGGGCCTGGCACGCAAGTACGGACCGGCGGCGCTGTTTTCGATGTCACCGGTTCTCGTCAACGGACAGCTCGGTGGTGTATTCGCCGGCTCCCCCGGAGATGACCGGTACCCGCAGTTCGCCGCTCGCGTTGCCGGCTTCACGGTTCGCGACGGAGTTGTGTGTGCGGCCTACGACATTGCGAACCCAGCCAAGTTCAGTGCCGTCCCGATGCTCGATCACACCGAACCCGAGCGCAGGTAGCGAGACTCCCATTCTTCGAGGTGAGACCTGGACACCTGCGTGCCGAACCACAGTCGGTGCAGCACATCCGATCCCAGGTGATGCAGTGCGGTGTGCGTTCTCCACTGCTGCGACGCCCACTCGGGTTCGTTGTGGGCGGCGTCGATCCCGGCCATCGTGCTGCCTCGTAGTTCGAAGTCCAGGTCGCGTCGAAGCTCCGAAAGCTCGGACCAATTCGCTTGTGGTGCATAGTGCCTCGCGCGGATTTCGGTCAGCAGCTTGAACAGGACGCTGTCGGCACGCTCGTCGACCCAGATCAGAGTGCGTCGATGTGCCCCGCGCCCGACCGTCCACAGGACGATCAACGCCACGACGACGCCGATTGCCGTCTCGAGCATGCGGCTGAGGATCAGATGCTGGACGGTCCCGTGTGCACCACCGGCAGCGCCGAGGAGAATTGCCAGAGCGGTGATGAAGATGACGGCGATCCCGTAGTTCCGCACCAGGAACAGTTCGATCCCCGCCATCAGGACGGCAAGTACAGCCACCAGCCACAGACCGGTCGGACTCCAGGCGTATATGGCGCCCAACAGAATCAACCCGAGGACGGTTCCGCCGATGCGATGGATTCCGCGATAGGTGCCCAGTATTCGATCCGGTCCTTGATGCAGGACCATCGCCGCGGCGATCACCGCCCAGTCCGGGCGATCGATACCGAGTAGAACGGTGAGGGTTCCCGCCGCCATACAGGCGATGGACAGCCGAAGTGCCGTGATCGACGCTCGGCTGGACGGATTGCAGGCGCGGAGAAACCGATACCGGATCGTCGGGTCGGGCAGGGGCGGATGCGCCCCGACCTCGTCGACGTCGAACGCGGGGTCCGCCATGAGTTCGGGATCGTGGTCGTCGGAGATCGCCCTGGCCATCGCGATTTGTGCTCGTTCGAGTTCACGGGTCAACGGGTGGTCTTTCCCGACGATTGCGCCGCGGTAGAGGCACTGCCACGCGTCGTGCAGCCGCAGTGCTGCAGCGTGCCGTTTGTCTCGCGTCTGCTCCGGCGGGGCGTACTTCGCCTGCGCTTCCGTGTACTCCGCAACAGCCGAGACGGCTGCCTGTACCGCGCTGCGTTCGATCGCTCGCGGTGCCCACAGGATTCCCGTCATCGAGACGACCACCGCGCTGATCCCGCCGATTGCCGTCCACATCGCAACCTCGATCGGCGGCTGCCCGGGAGTGGCGATCACCGAACTGATCTCGGTGGTCAGCAGCAGGAAGAACGCGCCCGGTGGGCCTAATCGAAGCGCGTCGACGGTAAAGGCGCAGGTCGACACCACGATGGCCATGATCAGCACGACAAAGACGAGCAGCACCGTCGGCGCGCCTTCGGAGATCGCTCGGTGGACCGGCTCCCCCACCGATGCCCCGATGAAGGACAGGATCGTCAACGCCGCCGCGGCGATACCGACTGCCTTCCATCTGCTCCGGTACGGACGTCCCTCACCGTAGATCGACGCGAATGCACCGAGCCCGACCAGGAGGGACGAGGGCCCGAATCCGAGCAGTGTCGCGACAGCCGCAGGAATCGCCAAGGCGAGTGCGACCCGAATTGCTCCGGGATACCGGTTTCCCACCGGCGGCAATCCGAACAGGACGCTGCGAGCCGGACGCGGCGCCGGGAGGTTGGACTCGTGACCCGCTGATGTTTCTTCGGGGTCCACTGCCCATCCTTCGCGCCGGTTCGATCGTGTCTGTGCCGTCCCATTCTTGCGGGCGGCTGCCCTGGTATCCGAAGCGGGTCTGGAGGTCGATTCGGCCACCCGCTTATTGACACTGCGTCAACAGTGTGGATGATAGGTGGAGCCAGATCCGCTCGTGGGTCGCACTTCATCGATCGGGAGAAATCACGATGACGCAAGTATCAACCGCAACCCGAACCACCGAACGACGCTCCCCGTGGATGGACGACGAATTGGAGGCCGTTGGCGAACTGGCGAGGAACTTCTTCGCCAAACACGTGACACCGCACCAGAAACGCTTCGCGTCCCAGGGTTTTCCCGACAAATCCGCCTATCGGGAACTCGGGACGCTCGGCCTCGCCGGCATGTCGATACCCACCGAGTACGGCGGCGGAGGAGGAACTTTTGCGCATGATGCCGTGCTGTTCCACGAGCAGGTGATGGCGGGTGATCATTCACTCCAACTCGGTGTGCACTCGGGAATCGTGCCGCACTACCTCAATGCCTACGCCGATCACGAGCACAAACTGCGCTGGCTACCGAAGCTGGCGAGTGGCGAGTGGGTGGGCGCAATCGCCATGACCGAGCCCGGCACCGGATCCGACTTGCAGAACATCACCACCCGCGCCGTCCGCGACGGTGACGACTATCTGATCAGCGGCGCAAAGACATTCATCTCCAACGGTCGCAATTGTGATCTGGTGATCATTGCCGCCAAGACCGATCCCAGCCTCGGAGCGCGTGGAGTGTCGCTCATCGTGGCCGAGGTCGATGACAACACACCGGGTTTCGAGCGCGGGCGAATACTCGAGAAGGTCGGACAGAAGGGCCAGGACACCACCGAGCTGTTCTTCGACCGCTTGCGGGTGCCTGCAACAAACCTGCTCGGGGACCGCGAAGGCACAGGGTTTGCCCAGCTGATGCAGCAGCTACTGCCTGAACGATTGATCTGCGGAGTTGCAGCCACTGCGGCAATGGAGCGTGCAGTCGCCCTCACCGTCGAGTACACCAAATCCCGAAACATGTTCGGGCAAACGCTCTTCGATCTGCAGAACACGCGCTTCGAACTTGCCGAGTGCGCGTCCATCGCTCGTATCTCACGAACGTTCATCGACGACTGCATCGTCAAATACCTTGCCGGGCAACTCGACGCGACCACCGCCGCGATGGCCAAGTACTGGCTCACCGATCAGCAGTGCGCCGTGATCGACCGTTGCGTACAACTGCACGGCGGGTACGGCTACATACTCGAATATCCCATCGCTCAGATGTACGCCGACGCTCGTATTCAGCGAATCTACGCCGGATCGAACGAAGTCATGAAAGACCTCGTGGCGAGATCACTCTGAGTAATCAGGAATCCGCCTCGCACGCCGGCAGAACGTCACGCACGATGGCGAGCAAACTGCGTACCAGCAGAAGGTGCACCTGTTCGCGGTCGAGCGCTCCCGTCACCAACCACTGCTTACTGGCGGCCTTCGCCAGTCCTCCGTACGCCACGATCATCGAATGAACAGCAGCCCCGCTGCCTTCACTCGGTCGAATCTCGAGCGCATCCATCATGCGTCGCGCAGCAACGTCGTCAGCATCCTGCAGGATCCGATCCATCTCGGGATCACGGCGGAGGTCGTCGGACATGACTGTCGAGATCCACATGTCGCGATGACGCCAGGCGACGTCGAGCCACCGATCGATCACGGCGCCGATCCGCTTCTCCTGGCTCGCCGATCGCGGAATGCGGTCCACCGCCACTTCGGGAATGAAGACGAACCGCCGCACGACGTCGAGATACAACTCCCGCTTGGAGCCGAAGTAATGATTGAGCAGCGGACGACCGACCCCGGCCGCCTTGGCCAACTCGGTCATCGAGACGTCGGCAAAAGACTTCTCCTCGAAAACCTTTGCCGCGCTGACAATGATCTGCTCACGCCGGTCTTCGGGACCGAGACGCTTTCCGCCTGTGGCCGACGCGGACGTCATTCTTTTCTCGCGGGCGTGCTGTTGACCGTCGCCTGCGCCTCGACCATGAGCGAAATGTGTTCCACCAAACGCTTTCGAGAGATCTTGGAGGACGGGGTGTGCGCCTGATAGATGAACGCGAGGGCACCGAACAGCCCCACCGAATTGAGTTCGGAGTTCGCGGAGTCGGTTGCCTCGCCGCCGTACATCAGCTCGAGCGACGCGGAGATCGGATTGGTGAACTCCGCCATCAATTCTCGCCCTCGATCCCACAGCGCAGGTTCGGCCTGGGATTCGACGAACATGATGCGTCCACGGCGCGGATCCTTGAATACGTAGGTGGTGAAGGCCTTCACCACGTGACGGATCAGGGCCGACGGTTCGGAAGGCGCCGCCTCGAGAGCGTCCAGAATAGTGTCGCGTGCCCCGAGAACGACCTCGTCGAGCACGGCGACCAGCAGTTCGTCACGATTGGCGAAGCTCTCGTAGAAGTACCGTTCGGTCAGCGCAGCCTCGCGGCAGGTCGCACGCATGGTCGCGGCGGCCGCACCCTCGGTGCCCATGATCTGCAACCCGGCTTCGATCAGCTGTGCCCGGCGCGCGGCGCGGCGATCTTCTGGTTCCTGCCCACGCCACCTGCGCGGGCCGGTGCGCCGAGCCTCGGTATCCGTCATGTCCCCATGTTCTCACTGACCGGCAGTGCTCTCGACCTCAGGTAATCGCGGCGACCTCGGCAAGCGAGCTGACATCGCACGATGTCAATCAATTCAATTCTGACATCAACCGCTGTTGACATCACTTGATGTCAGACTTACTCTTCGTTCAGTTGTTCACGCACCAATCAGGAGGCGTCACACATGGTCGACATCGACCCAACCTCGGGGCCATCGGCCGGTGAAGAGGAAACTCCAACTCGCCGAACACGAGTCGTCGTCATCGGAGCAGGCTTCGGCGGCATCGGAACTGCTGTCCGCTTGAAGCAATCCGGGATCGACGACTTCGTCGTTCTCGAACGCGCTGCGGAGCCCGGGGGAACCTGGCAGATCAACACCTACCCCGGTGCACAGTGCGACATCCCGTCGATTCTGTACTCGTTCTCGTTTGCGCCCAATCCGAACTGGACGCGGCTGTATCCGCTACAGCCCGAGATCTACGACTATCTCCGGGATTGCGTCCATCGCTTCGGACTGGCCGGTCATTTCCACTGCAACCAGGACGTGACAGAGGCTTCGTGGGACGAGCAGGCCCAGATCTGGCGGGTACACACTGCGGAAACCGTGTGGGAGGCACAGTTCCTGGTCGCGGCCACCGGCCCGTTCAGCGCCCCCGCTACACCCGACCTCCCCGGACTCGAATCGTTTCGTGGTCAGATGTTCCACACCGCAGACTGGAACCACGACCACGACCTTCGCGGTGAACGCATAGCCGTGGTCGGCACCGGCGCCTCCGCAGTGCAGATCATCCCCAGACTGCAACCGCTCGCGAACTCGCTGACCGTATTCCAGCGGACACCGACGTGGATCCTGCCGCACCCGGATCAGCCGATGACGGGCTGGCCCAGCGCGCTGTTCGCGCGGGTACCGCTCACCCAGCGACTCGCACGCAAGGGACTCGACCTACTTCAAGAAGCCCTGGTACCCGGATTCGTGTACAAGCCGTCACTGCTCGCAGGGTTGGCCGCACTCGGCCGGGCACATCTTCGTCGACAGGTGCGCGACCGGGAGCTTCGCGCAAAGCTGCTCCCCCACTATGCATTCGGATGCAAGCGTCCGACGTTCTCGAACACCTACTATCCCGCGCTGGCGTCACCCAATGTGGAGGTGGTGACGGACGGAATCGTCGAGGTGCAGGAGCGCGGAGTTCTCACCGCGGACGGCGCCTTCCGGGAAGTCGACACCATAGTCATGGGAACCGGCTTTCGGATGGGAGACAACCCGTCGTTCGACATCATCCAGGGCCAGGACGGCCGCAGTCTCGCGCAGACGTGGAACGGCAGTGCCGAGGCCTTCCTCGGCACCACCATCAGCGGTTTTCCGAACTTCTTCATGATCCTCGGACCCAATTCCGTGGTCTACACCTCGCAGGTCGTCACGATCGAAGCGCAGGTCGAATACATCGTGAGCTGCATTCTTCAGATGGACGAGCGCGGCATCGGCAGTATCGACGTCCGCGCCGACGTGCAACGCGAGTTCGTGCGCGCGACCGACCGCCGACTCGCCACCAGCGTGTGGAACGCGGGCGGGTGCAGTAGTTACTACCTCGTCGACGGCGGCCGCAATTACACCTTCTATCCCGGATTCAACCGATCCTTCCGCGCCAGGACCAAACGAGCCGACCTCGCTCACTACGCGCAGGTACAACCCGTCTCGTCCGAATCACTCACCACTGCTCGAGAAACCGTGAGGAGCCGATAATGCTCGGCATCAACGCCTTCCGAGGCACACCCGTCATCGCACCGTCCGGCGCTCGCCGCTACACCGACGAAGCACATGCGATCGCCGCCCGTGACGTCGAATTCGACTGGGACGGTGTACCACTGCATTACGTGCCGAACGAACCGATGGTCACCCACGTCATCAACTTCATGCATCTCGTGTTGCCCGAGGGAGAGCGGGCCATGTCTGCGACGCTCGCCGAAGCGCTCCCTCTCATCGAGGACACCCGACTGCACGAAGAGGTGGTGGGATTCGTCGGCCAGGAAGCAACACACGCGTCGTCGCACAAAGGTGCACGCGAACATCTTGCGGACCTCGGCATGGACATGAAACCGATGGCACGCCGCATGGACTGGCTCGTGGACAAGATATTGGGCGACAAAGGATTGACCGGAAAAGCCAAGCACGCCTGGCTCTGTGAACGTCTCGGCTTGTTTGCTGCCATGGAGCACTACACGGCAGTGGTCGGGGAATGGCTGCTCACCGATCCCGCCCTCGAAGATGCCGGCATGCACCCGGTGATGCTCGACATGGTCAAGTGGCACGGCGCTGAAGAAGTCGAGCACCGCAACGTCGCTTTCGACGCCTACATGTACGTCGACGGTAGCTACGCCCGACGCGTTCGCACGGCGCTGCTGGCCAGCTTCACGTTGTTCGTACTGTTCATCGCCTCGATGAACTACCTTTTCCGGCAGGACCCGTCGAAGGCGAAGGGTCGACTGTGGCCTCTGCAGCTGATCAGCGCCACTCGTCGTGGACTGGTACCGAACATGAAATTCCTGATCACCGAGATTCCTCCGTATCTGCGGCCGAGCTTCCATCCGTCCCAGATCGGGGACATGGACGTAGCCATGCGCTACCTCGCTCGCTCGCCTGCCGCCAATCGTTCTTCCGAAAAGAGTGAAGAATGAACAAGACGACTGCCGACCGTCCTCACGACGCACACGGCTTCACACCGACCCGGTCGTTGAGGTTTGCCGCGCAGGCCACCAGCGCATACCGTCGGATCTTCGCAACCAGTCTTGCAGCGCAGATACTTTCGCGTCCCAACCCGGTCCGCTACAGCGGGTTCGACATGACGCTGGACGTGAAGTCCGTCCGGTTCGAGTGTGACGACGTCCTGAGTGTCACCTTGACCCCGAGGGAAGGCATCGCCCTGCCGTCGTGGATTCCCGGCGCCCACCTCGACGTCTTTCTCCCCTCTGGAAGGCAACGACAGTACTCGCTGTGCGGCGACCCCGACGACTTGACCTCGTATCGGATCGCCGTCCGAAGGATAGACGAGGGCGGTGGCGGCTCACGCGAGATCCACGAGTCGCTGAAACCTGGAATGGCGGTGGACGTACGAGGGCCACGGAATGCATTTCCGTTTGTCACTGCTCCGTCGTACCTCTTTGTTGCGGGCGGAATCGGGATCACTCCGATACTTCCCATGGTGCAACGCTGTCACCGCCGCGGAGTCCCGTGGCGATTGGACTATCTCGGACGAACTCGGGCAGCTATGCCATTCCTAACCGAGATCGAGGAGTATTCCAGCGGCCGGGTAACCATCCGGCCGGACGACGAGTTGGGTCCGCCGGATGTCGAAACACTGCTCTCCGCTGCGGATCCCGGCGCCGCGGTGTACACGTGCGGACCGACGCCGCTGATGAACATGGTGCGCGCGGCAGCCTTCACGAGCAACCCGACCGGATCGGTACACAGTGAGCGATTCTCGCCGCTACCGGTAGTCGACGGCAAAAAATTCACTGTGCACCTGGCGCGCACCGGTCTCACCGTCGATGTCGGCGAGTCCGAAAGTGCCTTGGCAGCAATACGACGCGCACTTCCCGGCGTCGCGTATTCCTGCCAACAGGGCTTCTGCGGTACCTGCAAGGTCCGGGTGCTCGCGGGGACCGTCGACCATCGGGACACCCTTCTCACCGAATCGGAACGCACCGATTCGATGTTGACCTGTCGATCACGTTCCACCGGTGGGTCTTTGGTGGTGGACCTGTGAAGCGAAAATTCCCGCTCGCGGCGGCCGACGCAGACTTCATCCGCTCCGCTCCGCTGGTGATCACTCACCGGATCGAGTCCGAAGCGACGTGTGAAAGCTTGTGGCGGACGTTGACCTCGGACGGTGCGCTCGCGTCGTGGGCGCGCGGGATCACCGGATCCGACTGGACCTCGGCCAGACCATTCGGCATCGGTACGACGCGGACTGTGCGGGCCGGCGCTTTCGCCGCACTGGACGAGAGATTCTTCCGCTGGGACGAGGGGCGCCGGATGACGTTCTACGTGGAGTCTGCGTCACTCCCGGGATTCAAGCGTTTCGCCGAAGATCTGGTGCTGGAACCGACTTCGACTGGAAGCCTTCTCACCTGGACGTTCGCGGTGCAGGCGCAGCCGTGGTTCGCCCCGATTCTGTCTCTGTCCCGACCGATCCTCGACCGCGTGACCCGCAACTGGGCCGACGGCGCCGTCCACCACACACTTCAGGGGACTCCGCGATGACAACAACCGAGATCGACACGACCGCGCAGGCGACCGACGTCACGGTGACACAGGCAGTGCGCGAAGCTCGAGTCGCCGCCGCGTGGTGGGCGGAACTGACATTCGAGCAACGCGCCCACCGACTGGATCGGTGGCGAGGAATCATCGCTCGTCGAGCATCCGAACTCGCCGACGTCGTTCACCGGGACATGGGCAAGCCGCACCCCGACGCAATGCTCGAAATTGCCATGGCGCTCGAACACCTCGCGTGGGCCTCTAAGAATGCTCGAAAGGTGTTGGGCAGGCACACCGTCGGTTCCAGTCTGTTGACGGTCAATCAGGCCGCCTCGGTGGAATATCGGCCTCTCGGAGTGGTCGGCGTGATCGGTCCGTGGAACTATCCGGTCTTCACCCCACTCGGTTCGCTCTCGTTTGCCCTGGCTGCCGGCAACGCTGTTGTCTACAAGCCGAGTGAGTTCGCACCAGGTGTCGGTGAATGGTTGGCCCGAGCATTTGCCGAGGTCGTCACTGAACATCCTGTGCTGCAAGTTGTCACAGGTGACGGTGGGGTCGGCGCGGCACTGTGCCTGGCCGGCGTCGACAAGATCGGGTTCACCGGGTCCACTGCTACTGGCAAGAAGGTCATGGCAGCCTGCGCCGAGACCCTCACACCGGTGTTGATGGAATGCGGCGGCAAGGACGCACTCGTCCTCGATGCCGACGGAGATGTCGGCGCCGCCGCGGACGCTGCGGTGTGGGGAGCGTTGTCCAACTCCGGTCAGACCTGTCTGGGCGTCGAGCGTGTGTACGTGCACGAACACGTCTACGACGAGTTCCTCGACAAGACAACCACTCTGGCCGCTCGAATTCATGCAGGTCCTGATGCCGACGACAAGATCGGTCCGATCACCATGCCCTCGCAAGTCGCCGTCATCCGGCGCCACATAGACGACGCGGTATCGCGGGGTGGACGTGTCGTTCTCGGCGGGCTCGGCACGATCTCCGGTCAGTACGTGCAACCGACCATCATGGTCGACGTACCCGAAGACAGCCTCGCCGTCACGGAGGAGACCTTCGGCCCGACGATGACCATCACCAAAGTCAGCTCGATGGACGAGGCGGTGGAGTTGGTCAACGCGTCGCCATACGCCTTGGGAGCAAGCGTGTTCGGCAAGGACGGAGTATCAATTGCAGATCGACTCCGATCGGGAGGAGCGTCGGTGAACTCCTACGTGATGTATGCCGCAGTTCCCAACCTGCCACTGGGTGGGGTCGGAGCATCCGGTTTCGGACGCGTTCACGGCCCCGACGGACTGAAAGAGTTCACCTATGCCCGTTCGATGACCAGGCAACGGTTCCGTTCGCCATTACCGCTGACGACGTTTCGACGGACCGCCCGAATCGACTGGCTGGTCAAGGTTCTCATACGCGCTCTACACGGAAGGCACTGAAGCCATGACGGGACGCTTGTCCGCGCTTGCAGGAACAGTCCGCGATCTGGGCATTCCACTGCCCGGACGCCGGATCGACTTCGACGTCGCCGGTAAGGTCGTACTGATCACCGGCGGAGGCGACGGTATCGGAGCGGCGTTGGCGCGCACTCTCCACCGACGTGGGGCGACGGTGGCGCTGGTCGATGTCAACCAGAGTTCGCTGGCAGCAGCCGAGCGCGCATTCGAGCCACGGCGAGTCGTGACGGTGACGGCCGACGTCCGCGATCGGGATGGTATGAAAGCAGCCGCGCGCACGATTGTCGATCAGCTGGGCAGAATCGACGTCGTGGTGGCCAACGCCGGAATCACCCCTCCCCCGGCGACATTGCGCCAAGTCGATCCCGAAACCTTCGATCGAGTAGTCGACGTCAATCTCACCGGTGTCTTCAACACCGTGCATCCGACCATCGACGAGGTGATCCGCAACAGTGGGCACATCGTCGTCGTGTCCTCGGCCGCGTCGTTCGCCCCCGGTTTGGGCGGAGCGTCGTACATGATCAGCAAGGCCGGCGTCGAAGCGCTCGGGCGGGCACTGCGTTTGGAGGTTGCCGGCTACGGCGCCACTGCCGGAGTCGCGTACTTCGGGATGGTGGACACACAACTTGCGCGCGCAACTCTCGACGACGACGAGATCGGGCGCAAGCTCGACGCTCGACTGCCCGGACCCCTCCGCCATCGAATCTCCCCTGACCGTGCCGCGACGGTCATCGCCGACGCGATCGCGCGCCGCGCCGGCCGGACCCTTGCCCCCGCGGCCTGGGAGCCCTGGGCGTGGGGACGCGGTTTCGTCAACGTCCTGGCCGACGGCTACCTGGCCAGGGACAAGCAGGCACACGACCTGATCCGCGAACTCGAAGCCAGAACCACAGCAGCAGCCCCGACGAATGCATCCAGGAGAACGTCATGACCACGTTGTGTGCAGCCTTCCAACGAGTGTCGGCAGTGGCGCCCGACGCGGTGGCCCTACGAGATATCGCCGATGCGCGAACACTGACGTGGCGCGAGTACGGCGAACAGGTCCGCGAGGTTACCGCAGGATTGGCCGGAATCGGCGTGGGACATGGCGATACGGTCGCCTTGATGATGAGTAACCGCATCGAGTTCTACCCGATCGACGTCGGCGCCCAACACCTCGGCGCGACGTCCTTCTCCATCTACAACACGTCGGCGCCTGAAGCCATCCGTTACATCCTCGCCAATTCCGGTGCGCGAGTTCTCGTCTGCGAGGCCCAGTACGTGGACACTGTTCTCCGATCCGGTGCCACACTCGACACGATCGTGGTCGTCGATGCGCAGCCGCATGCCCAGCAGTCCGGCACCCTGACGCTGGAGCAGATGAAGTCCTCTGCTGCCGCCGATTTCGATTTCGAGAGCACCTGGCGTGCGGTGAAGCCGAACGATGTCGCCACGCTGATCTACACCTCCGGCACGACCGGCAACCCCAAGGGCGTCGAGACGACCCATGCGTGCCTGTTGTTCGAGACCAACGCCGTCAGCGCGGTACTACCAGTCGAATTCGGTGACCGCATCACGTCGTACATGCCGTCGGCGCACATCGCCGATCGGCTCACGTGCCTGTACATGCAAATGGTGTTCGGCACCCAGATCACCGTCGTACCGGATCCCGGCCAGGTAGCGGCTGCGCTTCCCGACTGTCGCCCGACGATCTGGGGCAGCGTTCCCCGTGTGTGGGAAAAGCTGAAGGTTGCCGTCGAATCAGCCGTTGCCAACGAACCGGACGACGCGCGTCGGGGGGCGCTGCAGTGGGCACTCGACGTCGGTCGAACTCGTCTCGCACATTTACGAGCCGGTCAATCCGTCCCCGCCGAGCTGGATGCGGAGTACGCCCGAGCCGGTGCGATGGTCCTCTCCGCCCTGCGTGCGAAACTGGGCTTTGCCGAATTGAAGTGGGCCATCTCCGGCGCAGCGCCCATTCCGCCGGACACCTTGGCATTCTTTGCGGCCCTCGGAGTTCCTATCTCGGAGATCTGGGGAATGTCGGAACTGACATGCATTGCGAGCACGGCACCGGCCGAGCCGACCAAGCTCGGAACGGTCGGAAAGTTGCTCCCGGGCATGGAAATGCGCATCGAGGCCGATGGCGAGCTACTGGTTCGAGGACCGCTGGTCATGAAGGGGTATCGCGGCGAACCCGCGAAGACGGCAGAGGCAATCAGCGCCGACGGTTGGCTCTCGACCGGAGACATCGTCACCGCCGACGCGGACGGATACCTCACGGTGATCGATCGCAAGAAGGAGCTGATCATCAATGCGTCGGGAAAGAACATGTCACCCGCAGCCATCGAGACGGCGGTGAAGACGTCGTCGTCGTTGATCGGTGAAGTAGTGACGATCGGTGACGGCCGGAAGTTCAACACAGCATTGATCACTCTGAGCGCCGACGCCGCGGTCGGAGCGGCACGCTCACTGGGACTTGCGGTCGACGCCGCCGTGCTCGCCAAGGACGCTCGGATCGTCGACATCGTTGCAGCTGCTGTCGCCGAGGGAAACTCGCGTCTTTCGAGGGCCGAGCAGATCAAGCGGTTTCACGTGCTCACCATGTTCTGGGAGCCTGGCGGCGAGGAGCTGACACCGACGATGAAACTCAGGCGCAAGCCGATAGCCGAGAAGTATGTTTCCGAAATCGTTGCCCTCTATGCGGATTCGATCGAAGAGGACGTCTACGAGCCGGCGCCCTGAGCGTAGATCAGTGTTTCGGTGGCCTTGACCACAAACGTAACGGCCGTTCCCGGAACCAGATCGAGTTCGGCCGCTGCACTGGCCGTGATGTCGGCAGACAAACCAGGCTGGCCGGCGTCGTCCTCGGCTCGGACTCTGACGACATCGCCTCGGTTTTCGATCTCGGCGACCGTGACTGCAAACGCGTTTCGTGGGCTGCCGTGTGGCGGTTCCAGGTAGACCGACACCGCTCGCGGTTCGAAGACCGCCACGGCGGCACTGCCGGCGAGTAATTCGGACTCGGTCTGACCTGCGATGTCCACTCCGGTCGGGCTCCTGAGAACACCGTCGCCTGCCATCGTGCCACTGCGCAAGTTGATCCCGGCGATGCGTGCGGCGAACGCACTTCGCGGGCGAGTCAGAACTGTTCGCACGTCACCACGTTCGACAACCCGGCCACCGTCCACAACGACAACGGTGTCGGCAAGGGCCAGCGCATCCAGAGCGTCGTGCGTCACGAGTACGGCTGTGCGATCCCCGGTCCGGAGCACTCTGCGCAGTAACGACCGCAGCGCCGGGGCCGACGCGACGTCGAGCGCGGACATCGGTTCGTCGAGCAGCAGCAGTTCGGGTTCTGCCGCCAATGCCCTCGCCACTGCGATGCGTTGTGCTTGGCCGCCGGAGAGCTGTGAAGGCTTGCGGTCAGCCAATTCGCCGGCGTCGACTGCGTCGAGCCAATGGCGCGCAGACTCGGCGGAATCGCGACGCGACCGTCCTGCGCTGCGCGGCGCGAACGCCACGTTCGCAGCCGCGCTGAGATGTGGAAAGAGCAATGCCTCTTGCGCGAGTAGGGCGGTGCCGCGCCGATGCGGCGCCAATGCGACTCCCCTGCTGGTATCGGTGAGAACGCGGGAATTGAGTTCGATCAACCCGCGCCGCGGATGATGCAGTCCGGCAACTGCCGCCAGAACGGTCGACTTGCCTGCGCCGTTGGGTCCGAGGATTGCGGTCACCTCACCGGCCGCGACGTCGAACGCCGCGACGACGTCGCGCTCAGGAATCTCGATGTCGACGTGGAGGCCACTCACAACGAACCCGCCGATCCGCGTCCACGCACCGCAACCACAATGACGACCGCGACGACTACCAGCACCAGTGAAAGCGCCACCGCTGCATCCGGATCGGTCTCACGCTGGAGATAGATTTCCAGCGGCAGGGTACGCGTCACCCCTTGCAGACTTCCCGCGAACGTCAGCGTCGCACCGAATTCCCCCAGCGCACGAGCGAAGGCCAGAACTGCCCCTGACACCAGACCGGGAAGAACCAACGGCAGAGTCACCCGACGAAGCACGGTGGTAGGGCGGGCTCCGAGCGTCGAGGCCACTGCCTCGTACCGCGTACCTGCAGTGCGTAGCGCACCTTCGAGGCTGACGACGAGGAACGGCAGGGCAACAAACGTCTGCGCCAGGACGACCGCAGTTGTCGAGAATGCTATCTGAATGCCGAGCACTTCCAGCTGCTCACCGATCAACCCTTTGCGGCCGAACGTGTACAGCAACGCGATACCGCCCACCACGGGCGGCAGAACCAGCGGGAGCAGGATCAACGATCGAAGGACGGAAAGTCCCCGAAAATGACTGCGCGCCAACACCGCGGCCATCGGTACCCCGAACAGGATGCACAGCAGCGTGCTCATCGCTGCTGTCTTCAAACTCAGTTTCAACGCGGCAACCGACGATTCGGAAGTCACGAGTTCCCAGAACTGCGACCACTGCACGGTGGCCAGCATCGCGGCCAAGGGAGCGATGACAAACGCCCCGCCGATCAGCGCGGGAAGGTAAATCCATACCGGCAACCCGAGCGGGGCTCGGGCTGACGGTCGTAGGCGTGTCACGGAGCAGCGAATCCCGCGTCACTCAGAACTGCCAAGCCCTTGGGGCCCTTCACGAGATCGACGAACTTGGTTGCCGTTTCCGAATTCTTCGAATCCTTCAGCACCGCAATCTGGTACAGGTTGACCACCGTGGTTGCTTCCGGGAACGCGACGGTCTGTACCTTGTCTCCGGCGGACTTCGCGTCGGTGACGTAGACGATTCCGGCATCGGCCTGGCCGGATGTCACCTTGTTGAGAACGTCGGTCACCGACGATTCCTCACTGACGGGCGAGAGCGTCACACCGGTGGCTGTCTCGACCTTCTTCGTGGCCGCGCCACACGGAACCTGTGGAGCGCAGATCACCAGTTGCGTCCCCTCCTTTGCCAGGTCGGCGAACGACGCGATGCCCTTCGGATTGCCCGGAGGCACAACAATCGTCAAGGTATTGCTCGCGAAGTCCGAGGCTGATCCTGCGACGACACCGGCATCGGTGGCCTTGGTCATGTTGGCGGCGTCAGCCGAGGCGAACACGTCAGCCGGTGCGCCCTGAGTGATCTGAGCGACGAGGTCCGAGGACCCGGCAAAGCTGAAAGTGACCGATGAACCAGGGTTCTCGGACTCGAATTCCTTGCCGAGTTCGGTGAAGCTGTTCTTGAGTGACGCCGCCGCGAAGACGGTGATGCTTCCCGTGGCACTCTCACTCGAAGTGGTTGTGGTCGGAGCGGCCGACGACGTCTCCGACGAAGAATTGTCGGACGAACTACAACCGGTCACCAGGGCAAGCGAAAAGGCACCTGCTGCAACAAGTCCGACTATACGCTTCACGAATTTCCTCCAGTATGTTCAGAACTACGGCGTTTCCACGATGACCGTGGTGGCCTTCACGATTGCGACTCCGATACTCCCGACCTCGAGTCCGAGCTCCCGAACCGCGTCGGCACTCATCAACGAGACGACAGTGAAGGGCCCACACTGCATTTCGACCTGAGCCATCACCTTGTCGGTGACGACCTTGGTGACGAGGCCGGCGAACCGGTTGCGGGCCGAACTTGCACCCGTGAGCGGATCGGCCGGTGCTGGTCCGGCGTTGGACCGGGCGAAGCCCGCCAACTCGGCGCCGTCGATGACCTTGCGGCCGGAGTCGTCCGTCGTCGCGGTGAGAAGCCCACCGTCGACCCACCGCCGGACGGTGTCGTCACTGACACCGAGCAGGCCGGCAGCTTCGCGGATTCGAATGTTGGGCACCAGGTGATCGTAGGTCGCAAGTGCGGACCTAACAAGCCGAAATGCTCCGCAGATGCGTGAACTAGTCAATCCTGATCACGTATCTGCGGAGCATTGTCGATAGTTGCCGTAGACGAGCTACCGCATCATTCTTCCGCCCAGGGCACACGGCACGAGTCGGTACTGAACCCTTGCTCGGTAATCCCCAACGCCGAGTACATCCGGGCGCGCATGTTTTCGAGCCCGATCTGATAGGTCAGTTCCACGACGCCCGCGCGTCCGAACCTGCGCTCGAGGTCTGCGACCTGCTCGTCCGTCACGCCATGCTCGCCGTGCGGGTCACCGGTCATCGCGTCGGCGTAGGCGATCGCGGCGCGCTCGTCCTCGCTGTACTTCGGTGAATCCCGGTAATTCGCGATCTCTTTCAGCTTGTCGATGTCCAAACCGTCCAAACGAGACAACATCGTCCCGAAGTCGACGCACCACGAGCAGCCGACCGACCAGGCGACGCGATAGACGGCCAGTTCACGAATGTTCGACGGCAGCACCTTCGACGCCTTCTGCACGGCCATCTCATGGCCGGCAGCGGCGACGAACAATTTCCGATGATTGGCCAGGACGGCAAAAGGCTCGGGAACTTCGTCGTACTGCCTGGCCGCGAATTTGTAGGCCACCTTGATCAACGGACTGGCTTCTGACGGTGTCACTGCGGGAATGCGAGTCATGGCAAGCCTCCGTATCTTCTGCAGCACCGGATTCGATGCTCTCTACAGAGTTGGACGACGGCGGCGATTCAAACGTGACAAGCACCGCGCCCGAGCAGATGTGAGGATGCGGTCTCAGCCGACTAAGCTGCAAAGATGCCTTCGACGCCCCGCAACCGCACCGTCTCGCGTCTGCAGCCGTTCGCATCCACGATCTTCGCCGAGATGACAGCATTGGCCACACTTCACGACGCGGTCAACCTCGGTCAGGGCTTTCCGGATACCGACGGTCCTGCGGCCATGCTCGAAGTAGCGCGTCGAGCCATCGCCGAGGGCGTCAACCAATACCCACCCGGGCCGGGCATGCCCGTCCTGCGTCAGGCCATCGCGGAGGATCGGCGCATCCGCTACGGACTCGACAGTGATCCCGACTCCGAAGTTCTGGTCACCGTCGGCGCCACCGAGGCGATCAGTGCTGCGATCCTCGGGCTGGTCGAACCCGGCGAAGAAGTAGTGCTGATCGAGCCGTATTACGACTCCTACGCAGCATCCGTCGCATTGGCCGGCGCGGTGCGTCGCACCGTTCCTCTGGTCGCCTCGGGAGACGGATTCGCGGTCGATCTCGAGGCATTGCGCAGCGCGATCACCGCCAAGACGAAGATGCTGATCGTCAACAGTCCTCACAATCCCACCGGCACCGTGTTCACCGATCAAGAACTTCGAGCAATCGCCGAACTCGCGTGCGAACGCGACCTGATCGTGTTGAGTGACGAGGTCTACGAGCACTTGGTGTTCGACGGTCTCACCCACACACCGATGGCGTCTCTTCCGGGTATGCGTGAGCGCACCGTCACGGTGTCCAGTGCCGCAAAGACTTTCAACGTCACCGGCTGGAAAACCGGATGGGCGATCGGCCCCAGCGAACTCATCGACGGCGTTCGCGCTGCCAAGCAGTTCATGTCATTTGTCGCCGGCGCACCATTCCAACCTGCCGTTGCGTATGCGCTGACCAACGAACAGCCGTGGGTGGTCGAACTTCGAGAGAGCTTGCAAGGCAAACGGGACGTGCTCGGCAAAGCCCTGGCCGAAGCCGGTTTCACGGTGCATTCCGGCGGCGGCACGTACTTCCTCCTTGCCGACATCAGACCGTTGGGTGAGACCGACGCGGGAGAGTTCTGCCGCGCGCTGCCCGAGCGTATCGGCGTCGCGGCCGTACCGGTCGACGTGTTCGCGGACAACCGCGACGACTGGAAGCACTTGGTGCGTTTCGCCTTCTGCAAGCAGGACCACATTCTGTCCGAAGCTGCACGCCGTCTCCACCTGCTCCAAGGAGCAGCGCACCCATGACAGCGCGGACCATCCCGACCGCCTTCGTCCACCGCTACCTCGCGTTCTCACCGGACAACAATGTCGATTTGTCCGGCGCACTGCGCGCTGCTGGGATCGACCTCGAGACATTGTCCGACCCTCGCGCCCGGCTGACCCCGACTCAGGTCACCACGTTCATCCAATCCACCTGGCAGATCACCGAAGACGAATTGTTCGGCCTCGGATCCGCCCCGGTCCCCCGTGGCACTTTCCGATTGATCTGCCTGACGTTGATCCATTGCCCCGACCTCGGATCAGCCTTCGCTCGAATGTCCGACGTGATCCGTGCACTACCGGCTCTCGCCCCACTGGCGATCGAGAAGGGCGAGGAAAGCACGCGGGTGAGCTTCGCAGTCCGCGCTCGCGAAGGCGTCGCCGAACCTGATGTCGCAGAACGTGTCACAACCGATTTTGTCCTGATCTTGCTGCACCGATTTTCCGCGTGGTTGATCGGAAAGCGCGTCCGACTTCGGGCAGTCGAATTTCCGTACTCGGCACCGGATGCGCGGTTGGCGCAGGACTACGACTACATCTTCGGAGCACCGGTCACCTTCGGCGCGCAGCGAGCGGCACTGGAGTTCGACAACTCGGCCATGCGCGCACCGATCATCCAAACCGAGGAGACGTTGGAGGAGTACCTCCGAGAATCTCCGATTCAGCTCATGTCCGAACGCGATTACGACAGCACTGCGTCGGCGCAGGTGCGACGGGTCCTGGAACTCGGGGTGAAGGGGCGAACCTCCACGGCCGAGGAAATCGCCGAGATGCTCTCGATCAGCGTTCCCCATCTGCGTCGACTGCTGCGGCGTGACGGCACCTCACTGAATCAACTACGCGAGGAAGTGCTCCGCGACGTAGCCATCGCCGGTTTGCGACGCGGAGAATCCGTCGAAGTGCTCTCGGCGCGATTGGGATTCTCCGAGCCCAGCGCCTTTCGTCGTGCCTTCAAACGATGGACCGGCGATACGCCGAGTTCCTACCGCTAGCTGACGCAGAACTCGTTACCTTCGGGATCGGTCATCGTGATCCACACGCTCGGCCCCTGTGATCCTCGGTGCAGGATCGTCGCTCCCACCTTCTCGAGTTGCGCTGCAACATCCTCGCGCTTGTCGCCCACTCGTATGTCGAAGTGGAGACGGTTCTTCACCGTTTTCGATTCTGGAACCAGTTGGAACAGAACGCGGGGACGTTCGGGATGCTCCGGATCGCTGATGGCCGCGCCTTCACGCCAGACGAGAACTCCCTCGAACGTCGTGGTGTCGGATTCCTTGGCGTGACCAGCGGCGACGAGGCCCCTGATGAAGTCTTCGTCGCTAGGCTCCGCTGCCCACCCGAGTGCCGCGGCCCACCACTTCGCCTGTTCGTGCGGGTGCGCCGAATCTACTGTGACTTGAAATTCGTATCCCATGTTCCGACGTTAACGCCGAGCACCGACACGAAAGAGCAGGTTCGGGTGAGTTTGGGCGTCAGTCGACGCTCTTGATGGTCTTCATGGTGATCAGCGATGTCACCCGCGAGACGGCCGGAAGCCCGCTGAGCTTGGTGACCATGAAGTTCTCGTACGTCGCCAGATCTTTCACAGCGACACGGATGAAGTAGTCGGGAATTCCGAACAGTCGCCGACATTCGATCACTTCGTCGAACGCCGCGACCTGAGATTCGAAATCCTCGATGGTCGCCTGGTCGTTGACTCCGATCTCCGCGGTGACGATCACCTGAAACCCTCGACCGAGCGCTTCCTGACTGACGATCGCGCGGTACCCGGTGATGATTCCGTCGGCCTCGAGCTTCTTCACCCGACGCAGGCAAGGAGAGGGCGTCAGCCCCACCAGATCCGCCAACTCGGTGTTGGTCAAACTCGAGTCTTGGCGAAGGTGAAACAAAATTGCGTCATCCATGGCATCCATCGCACTATTATTGCGCACCGTTCACTATGTGGGCATTCTGAGCAATCGATCACCTCGATCTTTGTTATAGATTTGCGTCGTGATCGAATCAGCATCGTCGACGGCCGCACCTGCCGTCGAATCCCCGCCGCCAACCCCGGCGTGGCGGCACGCCTTCCAACTGTCGCTGCCGGTCGGGTTCGGCCTGCTCCCACTCGGGATAGCTCTCGGAGTTCTTGTGGTCCAACAGGGGCTCAATCCTTGGTGGGCAGTTGTTTTCACGTCGCTGATCTACGCAGGATCCCTGGAGTTCCTCGCCGTCGGAATGGTCGCGGCCATGACGCCCCTGCCGTACGTCGCCCTGACCGCACTGTTGGCCAACTTCCGACATGTGTTCTACGCCTTGAGCTTTCCGCTGGAAAAGATTCGAAATCCCTTCGCTCGCTTCTACAGCATGTTCGCACTGACCGACGAGGCGTACGCGATGTCGGTGACTGCCGATCCCAAGGCACTCACCGGCCGCACCATCGTCTACTCCCAGCTGTACCTGCACGCCTACTGGATCGGTGGCGCGATCCTGGGCGCAACGGCAGGACAATGGATTCCGGACTCGATCGTCGGTCTCGACTTCGCCCTGACGGCGTTGTTCGTTGTCCTCTCGATCGAAGCAATTCGCGCGCAAAACGGATTCGCGGTGCCGGTCGCCGCGGTTACCTGTGCTCTGGTCGCCCGGCTCGCAGCGCCGGACCACATGCTGCCAATTGCGATGGGCGCCTTCGTACTCTTCCTGATCGGCCGCTTTGTCTACGACTCACGGAAGGCGAAGATCGATGCCTGACACCTCGTACATTTTTGCGGCGGTCGCCGTCATGGCCGTGGTGACATTCGCGTTGCGGGCGATCCCGTTTGCCGCGCTCATGCCGCTGCGCTCCTCCGCTCTGGTCGGCTACCTGGGCATCTACATGCCGGCCGGCGTCATGCTGATCCTCGTGATGTATTCGCTCAAAGGCGTGTCGATCACCGCGCCGTCGCACGGCATACCCGAACTGATCGCAGTGTGCGCCACGGTTGCCGCGCATCTCTGGCGAAAGAACGCCGTCCTGAGCATCGTCGTCGGAACGACGATCTACGTCGCCCTGGTCAATACCGTGTTTGCCTGAAGATTTCCCATCCGGGAGCAAAGAATCTTTACTCCTGGATGGGTGATTTGTAACCTCCAGGCGCTTATCTGAACAGTTGAACACTTATACGATTTCAGTAGTGTGGCCGCCGGCCGCGACTGAAAGATCGGTGAGGTTCGATGTCCACGACGACGAGTACGACGACGGGCACCCGAATCGCCGGAGCTTGGCACAGTCTGGATCGAGGCCAGCGTCGGAGCATCATCGGAATGACCGTCACCGTCGTTGCACTCAACGTCGTCGGGTGGGCGGTTCTCCTCGGTCTGGTCGTACCCGGCCACTACACGATCGAAGGCAGTGTCTTCGGTATCGGGCTCGGCGTCACGGCGTACACGCTCGGCATGCGCCATGCTTTCGACGCCGATCACATCGCCGCTATCGACAACACCACTCGGAAGTTGGTGGCGGACGGCAAGAAACCGATGTCCGTCGGGTTCTGGTTTTCACTCGGACACTCGACCATCGTCTTCGTTCTCGTCGCACTTTTGGCGTTGGGTGTGCGGCAACTGGCCACCAGCCTTTCCGACGACAACTCCGATCTGGAGAAATGGACCGGCTTGTTCGGCACCACCATTTCCGGCACGTTCCTGATTTTGATCGGAATGCTGAACCTTCTGTCTCTCATCGGGATTCATCGGGTGTACACGAAGTACAAGGCCGGGACCTTCGACGAGGAACAACTCGAAAAGGAACTCGACAATCGCGGCGCCCTGAACAAGATCCTGGGACCGGTGATGAAGATAGTCCGAAAGCCCTGGCACATGTACCCGGTCGGTCTCCTGTTCGGACTGGGGTTCGACACCGTCACCGAGGTGGGACTGTTGGTGATCGCCGGCGGCGCAGCGGCGACAGGGCTCCCGTGGTATTCGATCCTCGTCCTACCGATCCTCTTCTGCGCCGGGATGTCGCTGTTCGACTCGATCGACGGATCGTTCATGAACTTCGCGTACGGCTGGGCGTTTGCCCAACCGGTACGAAAGATCTACTACAACATGGTGATCACGGGACTCTCGGTGGCAGTGGCCCTACTGATCGGGACCCAGGAAATCATCTCGATCTTCACCGACAAACTCGACATCCACGACGGAATTCTCGGCGCAATCGGGAACCTGGATCTCGGCGCGATGGGCTTCATCATCGTCGGACTCTTCGTCGTCACCTGGATGATCGCCCTCCTCGTGTGGCGGTACGGCCGCATCGAAGAACGGTGGCAGGCGCAGTCTGGTGCAGCAGTCGCACGACGAGCGACCGCAGACGACGCGATGTGAGTTCAGTTCGGCGACAATGCAGCACAGAATTCTCGAGGTTGGTCGACATGCAACCGCAGCCCACCGATCATGGTGGAACTGGATCCCTTCGACAGCCCTTTCGGAAGCGAGACCGGTAGCGGTCGATCGAATTCGACGTCCACGACAGTCCCGTCGGGCCCCGGGAGAACGAGATGCTCGTCGACCACCGCATTGGCGGTATCACCGAATCTTCGGACCATGCTCACCCGCGAAATCCGTGATCGGTCCACCTCGACACGAATGCCCGTGCCGGATCGAAACACCACCGTTCGAGCCGACACGAGATGCGGGTGCACGACCCGTCCGGCGAGCCAACCGCCAATCGCAATCAGCGACAACACCGTTGCAATGAGCAGCACGACGCGTAGCCACTGCCACGGAACAAGGAAGTGAATCGCCACGGCCTCGATCACACTCGCCGCGACGAAAGCCGCCGGTATCGACATGGTCCCCCTCGAGTAGCCGAAAGTCGCTGTTTCAGTGGAACCTCCGTCTACTCTGCCCCTCGAGAGCAACCACAGTGATCGGATCACGCCGTACCGCCAGACAAGAGACGTGTTGCGACGCGCGCGACCACTTCCCGTTGCGCCGGATCAGGCACCAGATCTGCGATCCCGACCGAGAAGCCCACACCTGCGGATCCTCCGTCTGAGGACACGTCGCCCAGCACCCCGGCCAACGATCCCCCCAACTCGCCCGACAAGTCCGCGATCTCGTCCGCAGCCGCGGCTACCTCGCGCCCAGCCAAGGCAGCAAAGCGGCGGTAAAGATCGACAATGCGCTTCCGGTCATCCTCGTCGGACAGCAACTGCGTGGCCGTGGAGAACAACTCGTGCGGCGCTGCCCCCGAGATCGCCACCAGCTCCCACATGTCGCGTTCCCGTTCGAACAGGCGCCGCACCGAGTCCGTCGGAGACGAGGCGATCAACTCTTCGAACGCCGACACCAGCTCCACGGTAAGCGGCGAGACCACCCGCCCGGCACCTCGCGCCGACAGCATTTCCTCGAGGCGCACCCGCTGGTCAGCGAGGACACGCTGCTTCCTGTCTATCTCTGCAATCAGGGAGGAAAGGTCGTCGGCGAAGTCGTCCGGTTCTCCTGCATCGATCGGCTTCGGCTCGATCATGGCGGCAATGGAGCCGAGTGGAATGCCGGCGGCAGAGAGCCAACGAATGCGCATCAGCCTGACCAGGTCGGGCAGTTCGTAAGTTCTGTATCCGTTGGACAGCCGCCTCGGCTCGGCCAACAGGCCTAGTCGGTGATAGTGCCGAACGGTCCGTGAAGTGGTCCCTGCCGCCCTGGCCACGTCGCTGATTCGCATACGAACAGCATCAACTATGACGCTACGTCATAGTCAAGGCACGGCATCCCTGGCCGCAGGTCTAAGGTCCCATTCTTCCTGCGGGGAGTTTCGCAGACGAATGTGGCGGGTATTGATCATTTGCGGCGGCGATTTCCAGAGCGAGGGGTCAGCCGCGCAAGGTCTGCCCCCGGCTGTCACTCGCCGGGTGGCGGGCCGCCAAAGCAAGCGGGCCGCCGAAAACAATCTGCGCCAGGCGATGATTTCGATGCAAACGACACGACTCGACACCATCCTGATTCTGATCGTCGGGACGGCAATCGGACTGAGCGTCTGGCTGGCCACGCAAGAACCATTCGCGTCGATCGGACTCGGAATCGCAACGGTCGTGATCTGCTGGATTTCTTGTTCGATGATCCACGGCTTCCCACACCGATCGACAAAGGACATGCGTCCGCGCGAGGACCAGGATCGCGAATCACCGAGGCGTCGTTGACGCCGTGCAGTGATGTGGCCAACCGTGGAGGCCCGGACACAACGGAGTGAGTGGTTCGCCTGTCGCAGGTGAACCACTCACTCTGGTCAGTTGATCAGACCTCGTCGGGTCGCCACGTCGCGACGGCCCAGATCACAGCGACGTCGAGAGCGATGATCACGATCGCCCACAGCGGGTAGTACGGCAACCACAAGAAATTGGCCACGATCGAGAGAGCTGCGATCACGAAGGCCATCCCGCGAGCCCACGTCATTCCCACGAACAACCCCAGCGACACCGCAATGCCGATGATTCCGAGCACGATGTGGATCCAACCCCACGTCGTGACGTCGAATTCGAAGGTGTAATTGACTCCGACGATCAGAAGATCGTTGTCCGCGAGGGCCGCTATGCCTTGCAGCAGCGCGACGATTCCCGCAACGAAGAGCAGGCAGGCTGCCGCCACCGTGGTCCCGATGGCAAAGCCTTGTCGGACAGGGTGGTTCGCATGAGATTGGTGCGGAGCAGTCATGACATCCCCTTCATCGGCGAAATAGCGTGAGAACAGTATTCAAAGGTTCGCGCCGACGAACATCACCCAGCAAGGATGAACAGCCGTCCAGCACCACGTGTCAAATTCATGGGAACATATGTTCGATTTCGGTGTACTGTGGTCCCTATGACCGCCACGATGCAACCGTCTCTCTTCGACAACGGTGACCTCGGCGTTTCTTTGGCCGATCTCGACGGCACGGTGCAGCGACGCATTCTCACCGCCGGCGCATGGGTCGACCATCGCCCAGCCTGGCTGACGGGATCGGAAGCCGTGTTCGACAACCTGGAAGCTACGGTTCCGTGGCGATCAGAACGGCGCCAGATGTATGACCGCGTTGTCGACGTACCTCGGCTGGTGTGTTTCTACGCGGAGAATCAGCCGCTGCCGGACGCGCTTCTCACCGAAGCTAAAGACGTACTGAGCAGCCACTACTTCGACGAACTCGGCGAGCCCTTCGCCACGTCGGGGCTGTGTTTCTATCGTGACGGTTCCGACAGCGTCGCCTGGCACGGGGACGACACGGGACGAAGCCGCACCGAGGACACAATGGTTGCCATTCTGTCTCTCGGTGCCGCTCGCCCACTCCTACTGCGCCCCCGCGGGGGTGGCGAATCGATCCGGTTCAATCTCGGTCACGGCGATCTACTCGTGATGGGCGGATCCTGCCAACGCACCTGGGAACACTGCGTCCCCAAGAGTGCGCGGGCACTCGGGCCGAGAATCAGCGTTCAATTCCGTACTCGCGGAGTCAGATAGCGTCGCGAAGTTGCTCTCGCAGCGCCTTCCGATTGAGCTTGCCGACGGCCGTCTTCGGAACCGATTCGGCAAAAACCACCCGGCGCGGCTTCTTGTACGACGCCAGTCGCTCGCCGACATGAGCGACCAATGATGCTTGCAGTGCGTCGTTTTCGACGGTTCCGCTCTCGAGGACAACCACGGCGGTGACCGCCTCCACCCACTTGACGTCGGCGGTGCCGACCACGGCAACCTCACGAACAGCCGGATGCGTCAGGAGCGCATCCTCGACTTCACGAGGGTAGACGTTGTATCCGCCGCTGATGATCATGTCCGAAGCCCGGTCCTTCAGGAACAGGAATCCGTCGGCGTCGAACTGGCCGATGTCGCGTGTGTGGACCCAGCCGTCTTCGGTGAAGGTGTCCGCATTCAGTTCCGGTGCGTTGAAGTATCCGGCGATCGCAGATGGCGAACGGATCACGATTTCACCCGGTTCTCCCTGCGGTACTTCGTGCCCCTCGCCGTCGAGCAGCCTGATCTCGACGTCGATGGCGGGCTGACCACAGGACAGTAGTCGATCCTCCGTGTGGTCTTCGGGCCGAAGGACTGCGATACACAGAGGCGCCTCGGTCTGCCCGTAGTACTGCAGAAAGCGGTGTTGCCCCCATGCCTGCATTGCCCGCTCGATGGTGTCCAGCGGCATCGGCGAGGCACCGTAGATCACGGATTTCAGACTCGAGATGTCTGCGCTCGCGAAATCAGGGCGTTCGAGGAGCATCTGAATCATGGTCGGCACCAAATTGATTGCGGTGGCACGATGCTCGGTTATCGAGTTCAGGAACGTCGATGGGTCGCATCCGGGAAGGACGACGGTCTTTCCGCCGCGGAGCCAGAACGGAAGCACGAACACACCGCTGGCATGGATCAGCGATGCCGCATGCAGCATCGTGTCGTCCTGAGTCGCCGGAAGCAGATTGAGCAGCACATTGCGGCAGATGGCGGCGTAGCTGCGCTGGGTGTGCTGCGCGGCCTTCAACGTTCCCGTAGTGCCGGACGTGAACAGAGTCAGGATCACATCGTCGGGAGCCACCTCGATGTCAGGCATGTCCGAAGGCATGCTCTGTGCTTGGTCGAGCAGAGAACTCTGTCCCTCCGAGTTCGTTTCCAGCCCGATGAATGTCCGCTCGGGAAACCTGGCCGAGAGTTCAGCGGCTCGGTCCGCGAGGTCGTGACCGAAGACGACGTGGGAACTGTCGGTGTCCTCGAGCATTCTCGCGTGCTCGTCGACCGAGAGTCGCGAGTTGAGCGGAACCCGATTGATTCCGGCTTTGACGCAGGCAAAATCGACGGGCACGCTGGCAAGAGAGTTGTTGACCAGCAACGCAACCCGTGCGCCATGCCCGATACCGAGCGCGATGAACGCGTGTGCCAATCGGCTGCTGAGTTCGTCCACTTCCGCGAACGTCATCGATCGATCGCCGAAGACGACGGCCGTTCGCGCCCCGTGCTGTCGCGCGCCACGGACGATCAGGTCTCTGGTTATGGGCATCATGGTTCAGTTTCCTCGTTCGAATTCCGGTTGTTCTCGAATCGGCCGTGCCGGCCGGCGCCCGCGGCGAACGCAGCAGCGCCGCGTACACCTTCAGCGATGACAATGGGATTTCCTGCAACGCCCTCGGCGCGCAGCGCTTCGGCAAGTGGTAGATCAAACGATCGGTAGGCCGACGCGCGGTCCGCGAGCATGCAAAGTTGCGGAAACGCGGTCAACTGGTGTGCAAGTTCCTTGGCTGCCTGGAGTGATTGCCCCACTGGAACAACACGATTGGCCAGACCGAAGGACAGCGCCTCCGGAGCGTCGACCGGACGACCGGTCAAGATCATGTCGAGTGCTCGCCCCTGCCCGACAATTCGCGGCAGTCGCACGGTCCCTCCGTCGATGAGAGGAACTCCCCAGCGTCGGCAGAAGACTCCGAACACGGAATCTTCCTCGCAGATCCTCAGGTCCGCGAGCAACGAAAGTTCGAGCCCTCCGGCAACCGCGTATCCACTGACCGCGGCGATCAACGGTTTGGACAAGACCAACCGACTCGGCCCCATCGGACCGGTGCCGCCGCCTTCCGGATGTAACTCGTGCACGCGGGCGGGGTCGGAGACTGCGGTCAAATCCGCACCGGCGCAAAATGTGCCACCCGCACCCCACAGAATCGCCACCTTCTGGCTCTCGTCCGACTCGAACTCCAGGAAGGCATCACGCAACTGCGCCGCCATCGGTCCGTCAACCGCGTTCTTGCGATCGGGGCGATTCATCACGATGACGGTGACGCCACCGTCACGCTCCACATAGACATCGTCACCTGGTCGATCGGAGTCGGTCACGATATTTCCTCACTGCTCGCGGATAAGGTTTCCCGGTACCCACCATGCCACTTGTAACAGAATTTGTCAGGAGTTGTTCAAAAGTTGTTACAAACTGATCGAGGAATGTCCGCAACCCGAGTCGTGCTGGACCTTGCAACAGCGAGCCCGGACACCGAGTTCAGCACCGCTGTGCTGACCCGGGCTGGCGAGATCGTCGGCGTCAGCGCATCGAGCGTTCGCGTGGCAGCGGGCCGACTGTGCCGCGAGGACAAACTGCGTCGCACCGCCCGGGGAACGTACGTCCTCAACCCGGACGGCATCCCCACCTACAGCGAGGTCGAAGGGTGGCGAACTCGTACCGATCGCATACGCCCCTGGGACGGCACCTGGACCGCCGTAGAGCACTCAGGTCTCAAACGAAGCGACCGCACTGCCGCCCGCCGGCACGATCAAGCGTTGCGCCTGGCGGGCTACGAGGACTGGAAGCCCACGCTGGCAGTCCGTCCGAACAATCTCGACGGCGGAATCGACGGCGCTCGCCGCACTCTCCGTCGACTCGGCGCCGCTCCCGAATCGTCACTCATGGAAGTTGATCACCTTACCCCCGAGGATGATTCGACAATCCGTACGCTCTGGAACTCGGAGTCGCTGTTGGCCGACATCGCCGAGGCTCGCGAAGCACTCACACAGGCGCAAACCCGCCTGGCGGCAACAAGCCGCGAGGAAGCCGCCCGCGAATCACTTGCCCTGGGCAGCGCGATCATCGCGGTCATCGTCCGCAATCCACTACTTCCGGAAGAGCTCGAACCAACGCAGCCACTGCGAGACCTGATCTCGCACATGCTCGAGTACCAGGATGCATCTCGTGAACTGTGGCAGTCACTGCTCCAATTCTGATCGGCTTCCTCCAGAAGGTATTTCAATACGTTGCGCGGCCACCGCTGGCGTCGTACACGGCACCGGTCGAGTAACTCACCGCAGACGACGACAGCCAGGAGATCAGTTCGGCGATCTCGTCCGCCTTCCCCATCCGCGCCATCGGCGTCAAAGATTGCGAACGGGCGAGAATGGCAGGATCGGTGCCGGCATTCATGGGGCTTTCTACCGCCGCAGGCGCTATCGCGTTGACCAGCACTCCGGTGGTGGCGACCTCCTTGCCGAGTGATTTCGTCAGCGCGACAACGGCCGCTTTGGACGCCGAATACGCACTCTGATTCGGGTTTCCGTCCTTGGCAGCAATACTCGCGAGATTGACGACCCGTCCCCATCCCGACGCAACCATCCCCGGTACGAATGCCCGGCACATGAGGAATGTTCCCTCGACGTTGATGCGGAACGTACGCTGCCAGGCCGCAAGATCAACCTTGACCAGCGGCGCTGACGGCCCGACAATTCCCGCACTGTTGATCAAGATGTCGACACTGCCGACTCGGGCACGAAGCGCGTCGACGGCGACCGGGTCACTCACGTCGAGTTGTTCGTGCGCTTCCTCGGCAAGATCTACCGCTATCACCCGAACTCCCCTCTCCGTCAGCAACTTTGCGCTGGCGGCGCCGATTCCGCTCGCACCGCCGGTGATGAGCGCGGTGACACCTTCCGGATAACTCTGCATCCTCTTCACTCCTGAGCTTCTGTGCGTTACGCACTCAATTTATGTTGCAAATAGGCATAATTGCCGTCACACTGTGTAGAAATTCTGAATATATGGCGTTTGTCGTCGACGTCAAATACCTGGAGGCGTTGTCGATGGAAACCCGCTGGTTGCACGCGTTCGTCGCGGTTGCGGAAGAACTTCACTTCGGACGGGCCGCGTCACGGCTCCAGATGGCGCAGTCGCCGCTGAGCCAAATGATCCGAAAGCTTGAAAAGGACATCGGCGTCAAGTTGTTCGAACGGAGCACCCGCAGCGTCGCACTCACGTCCGGAGGACATGCCTTTCTCCCCCACGCCTACCGCGTCATCGAGAACATGGAGACCGCACGGCACGCTACGCGGGCGTCGTCGGGAGGCGTCTACGGACGAGTCACGATCGGATTCACCGGAGTGCTCAATTATCAAGCACTTCCGCCACTCACCCGCGCGTTGCGTCAGCGCTATCCCGAAGTCGAACTGACACTCCTCGGCCGGATCATGACGCGCGACGCGGTCATTCAACTCGAGAGCGGCGCCCTCGATCTCGCCTTCGTCGGGCTGCCGGTGGAATCCGCATCGCTCTCTACCCGACTTATTCGACGGGAGGCGTTCGGCGCCGTGCTTCCGATCGACCATCCCCTTGCCGAGAGGGACGCGATCGATCTCCGCGAATTGGCCGGCGACGGATTCGTGACCACCCCGCTCTCGGCCGGCTCGGCACTGCAGGAGACCGCGATGCGGGCTTGCATGAACGCCGACTTCAGACCTCGTGTAGTTCAGGAGATCACCGATCCGTACATGATCCTGATGCTTGTCGCTGCCGGCGTCGGCGTAGCCCTGATGACATCGGGCATGGCTGCGATCACGCCCCCTGGCAGTGTGTTCGTCCCGCTCACCGGCGAGCCGACGTACATGAATCACGGAATTGCCTGGTCACCACGGCACATGACCGATGCGCTCGCCGTCGCACTGGAGACGTCGGAGGAGATTCTGCCTACCCCGGACATTGAGACCAATAACGTCATTATCTGAGACTCATTTAGTGTTGGACGCGCCATAGTCCTTCGTGGCACTGTCGTCTCAGCCGCCGAAAGGTGAGGGACGTCACCGATGCGTGGTGCATCTCCAAACGTGCCACCACGGCCGGCCCATCGGGACGAAAGGACTTCACATGGCACCTCCGATTACCTCCACCGGTTCCACGAACTCGACCGAGGAACATCCGAATGCGAACGCGCGCCGCGCCGCCGTTTCGGGCTTCCTCGGCAGCACCCTCGAGTACTACGACTTCTTCATCTACGGCTCCGCGGCCGCGCTGGTGTTCCCCAAGATCTTCTTCCCCGGCGGCGGATCGCCGGCAACCCTGCTCTCGATCAGCACCCTGGGTGTTGCCTACGTCGCCCGTCCGCTCGGCGCGGTGCTGTGGGGTCACCTCGGCGATCGCTACGGACGTAAGAATGCACTTCTCGCGTGTCTTCTCCTGATGGGAGTCGCGACCGTCATCGTCGGCTGCCTGCCGACCTACGACCAGATCGGCATCGCCGCGCCGATCATTCTCGTCTTGCTTCGTCTCCTTCAAGGGCTCTCGGCCGGCGGTGAATCCCCCGGCTCGTCGGCGCTGACACTCGAACACGCACCTGATCACCGTCGTTCGTTCTTCACCTCGTTCACCATGAGCGGGATCATGTTCGGCATCGTCATCTCCAGCCTGGTGTTCATCCCGGTGGCAAGCCTGCCCGACGAAGACCTCTATTCGTGGGGTTGGCGAGTTCCCTTCTGGCTCAGCATCATCGTGACCGTGGTCGCGCTCTGGTTGCGTCGCACCCTCGACGAGCCCGAAGTGTTCGAAGAACTCAAAGAGCAGGACGAGACAGCGGGAATCCCCGTCGTCGAGATGTTCCGCTCGCACTGGCGCACCGTGATCCGCATCAGCATGAGCTCGACCTTCGCGATGATCAACACCATCGTCAACGTCTTCGCCCTGGCGTACGCCGTGGAATCCGGATTCGAACGCTCCACGATGCTGTGGGCAATCGCGACCGCCAATTTTGTTGCCGTACTGACGCAGCCACTGTTCGGCATTCTCTCCGATCGCTACGGACGCAAGCCGATCTTCGTCATCGGTGCGATCGGAGCGGGGCTGATGATCTTCGTGTTCTTCCATTCCATCGGAACCCAGAGCGTTCCCATGGTTTTTGCCTCGGGAATCGTCATGATCGGCATCTTCTACGCGATGCCCAACGGTACCTACCCGGCGTACTTCCCGGAGCAGTTCCCTGCGAAGGTCCGATACACCGGCATGGCTGTGAGCCTCATGCTCGGTCTACTCGTCGCCGGCTTCACACCGGCTATCGCCCAGGCGATTTCGGCCGGAGACAAGAGCAATTGGACGCCGGTTGCCTGGATGTGCCTCGGCTTTGCAGTCGTGTCTGCCATCGCCGCCATGACCGGACCGGAGACGTACCGGACGCCCACAGCTGAACTGGGCCAACCGAAGCCGAGCCTGCCGACAAAGCAGGACTCAGAGCTCAGCAACAACAACGCTTGACCGGACCGGCCCCTCGCGTTGAACTTCCGCGAGGGGCCGTCCCCACTTATGCAGGAGAATGTCATGACTTCCGAATTCACACGTCACCGAATCGGCCTTGTCGGAGCGGGGATCGCAACCTCTCTCTCACCGGCGCTGCATTCGCACGAGGCATCAGCACTCGCACTCGTCGATTACAGCTACGAACTGATCGATCTCGAGAACCTGACGGCCTCGGTCGAGAAGACTGGGGAGGTGGTGCGGAGCTCCGTCGCAGGCGGTTTCACCGGGCTGAACATCACACACCCATGCAAGCAGGTTGTCGTGGACGTCCTCGACGAGCTGTCGGACAATGCCCGACTGCTCGGTGCCGTCAATACGGTTGTGGTCGAGAACGGCCGCCTGATCGGCCACAACACCGATCACAGTGGATTCCTCACCGCACTGCAACGCGGTTTACCTGACGCCACCTTGGATCGAGTTGTCCTCGCCGGAGCCGGTGGAGCGGGTTCGGCAGTGGCTTACGCACTGGCAGCAGCTGGTACGACGGATCTCCGCATCGCCGACGTCGACGCCGAACGCGCGGCCGATGTGTGTGCACGCGTCGCCTCGGCATTCCCCGCCACGCGCACAACGGCTTTGGCAATCGGTGAGATCGCGGACAACCTGGCGACAAGCGACGGCGTCGTCAATGCCTCTCCGATCGGTATGGTCGGCCACCCGGGAACCCCCTTCGATCCCGCTGCGCTCCACTCCGCCTTGTGGGTTGCCGACATCGTCTACCGGCCGATGCGCACCGAATTGCTCGACGCTGCACTCGCTCTCGGATGCGAGGTGCTCGACGGTGGTCAGATGCTGGTGGCGCAAGCCTCCGACACCTTCACACTCCTGACCGGAGTCGAAGCGGATACGGATCGGATGCGAAACCACCTGAGCGAGATGCTTTCCGAAATGGCAAGCGCATGAGCACAGTCGAATACACACTCTCGCGAAATGCTCCAGGAGCACTCATGAACGCAACCCAGCCGTTTGCCGAACCTCTCGACATGGGCAGCGCCCGCCTCCGAAACCGATTCGTATCTGCTCCGATGGAACGCAATTACTGCGAAGTCGACGGCACGATGACCGACGAGTACATCGCGTACCTCGCCAGGCGCGCCGAAGGTGGTGCAGCACTGATCTTCACAGAGGCAAGTTATGTGCGCGCCGACGGCAAGGGCCGCATCCGGCAGATGGGCGTCGATGTCGACGAGCGGATCCCCGGCATCAAGAAGATGGTCGACGCGATCCACGCTCACGGTGCACTCGTCGGAGTCGAACTCAACCACGGTGGTCGCACAGCGCAGGGTTCGGTCAGCGGTTTCGTTCCCGTTGCCCCGACTCCGATTCCGTGCTTGGTGGTCGGCGGCGAGATGCCCGAACAACTCGACGGCGACGACATCGAGCACATCATCGAATGCTTCGGTCAGGCTGCTGCACGATGCCAGAAGGCCGGCGTCGACGTCATCTCCCTGCACGGCGGGCACGGGTACCTGATCCACCAGTTCCTCTCCCCGGCGTACAACCATCGTGACGACGAGTGGGCGGACCCGACTCTCTTCGTCAACAAGGTCATCGCCGCCGTACACGAGCATGCTCCGGGAATCACTCTGGGACTTCGATTCTCAGCCTTCGAGGGAATCGACGGCGGGCTCGACGCCGAGACGACCCGTGCCCGCATCGACGCCATCGACACGGACCGACTCGATTTCCTCGACGTCTCGGCGGGCAACTACGAAGCGGGACAGTGGATCATCCAGCCCGGCGAATGGTCGCGTGGCCTCCTCGCGCCGTACTCCGAGCAGTACCAGCGCGACTTCGACATCCCGGTGGGTGTGGCCGGGCGCATCACATCACCCGAAATCGCCGCGCAGATCATCGAATCCGGGCAAGCGAACTTCGTCAGCATGGCACGGACTCTGCACGCTGATCCCGACTTCCCGAATCGCGCGATCGACGGCGGCCGCTACCGCCCGTGCATCGCCTGTAACTACTGCATCGACAGCCTGGCCGCTGGGCCGATCCCGTGTTCCGTCAACCCATGGGTCGGCCGTGAATTGGACCAGCCCTCGACGCCTGCTGATACCTCCGTGCGAGTCGCCGTCATCGGCGCCGGACCCTCCGGAATGGCTGCTGCCCGCGACCTCGCACTCGCCGGCCACCGCGTCGACCTGTACGACGAACGCCCCCGTCTCGGTGGTGACTTCGCCTTGGCGTCAAAGTTGCACGAGTATCCCGAGTACGGGCGGATCGTGGAGTGGTATCTCGACGAGCTGGCTGATCTCGGAGTGCAGTGCCACACTTCGACCAGGGCAGATGCCGCTTCACTCGCCGGCCGTGACTTCGACGCGATAGTCCTGGCCTCCGGCGGCGTAGGCCCCACGGTCGATCTCCCCCAAGCAGCAACGCGCACCGTTCGTGACATCCGCGAATTCCTCGTCTCCGAAGATCCTGCCCCCGATGCGATCACGATCTTCGGTGCTGATCGCGAGGCTGCGGCCGTCGCCGACGATCTCCTCCAGAAGGGCACCCGAGTCGTGATGATCGGCCCACAGGAAACCATCGCGCACGACGTCGGACGTCGCGGCAAGATCGTGCTGCTGCCGCGCCTGGCCGCAAGTGAGAACCTCACGACCTACCTGAGCTCGATCATCACCAAGGTCGACACCGACTCGGTCACGATCTCGACGGCCGGTGTGCTGAGCGAGGTCGACGCTCCCGGTGAACTGCTGATCTCACAGGGCGTCGAGCCACGCTCGGAGCTTCTGACCGAACTACGTTCACTGGCACCGCGCCTCGGTGTCCATACCGTCGGCGATGCGAGCGGAGACGGCGGGTCCATTCACGCTGCACTCGTCACCGCAGCCGATGTCGCCGTCACGATCACGGCCGCCGCTGCGGCCCGTCAGGAGATTCACGCATGACTACACAGGCAGCCGCACCGGTCGCAACTGCATTGCCGCCCATCGGACTCGGAACCTGGCCCCTCGTCGGCGCGGACGCCACGAAGTCCGTTCTCTCCGGCATCGAGGCTGGATACCGCCTCATCGACACCGCCGCGATCTACGGCAACGAGGATGCTGTCGGTGTGGCGCTGGCAGAATCTGGTCTACAGCGAGAAAAACTGTTTGTCACCACCAAACTTCGTGGCAACGACCAGGTTTCCGGTGACATCCGGAGCGCCCTCGAGCAGAGCCTGGAACGACTGGGGCTCGACCGGCTGGATCTTTTCCTGATCCACTGGCCGCTCCCGCGAATCGATCGCTACGTTGCGTCGTTCGAGGCGATGCTGGCCTGCCGCGATGCGGGACTGGTCAGGTACGTCGGTGTGTCGAACTTCCTGGAGCACCACTTGCGCCGACTCGTCACCGAAACCGGTGAGGCACCGGCAGTCAACCAGATTCAGATGGACCCCTCGCTCGCTCGCATTCCGGTGCGCCGGGCACACGACGATCTCGGCGTTTTCACCCAGTCGTGGAGCCCCCTCGGTCGGGGTGACGTGCTCGACAACGCCGTCGTCGGGGAGATTGCCGGTCGAATCGGTTGCACCCCAGCGCAGGTGGTCCTCGCGTGGCACTCCTCGCAGGGCGTGGTCCCGGTCGCGAGGTCAGCTAACCCGACCCGCCAGGCCGAGAATCTGGCGGCTCTCGACGTGACACTTACCGCCGAAGACGTCACCGCACTGAACAGTCTCGACCGCGGCGAGTCCGCGGCGCGGGACGTCGAAGCAGAGGAGCATTTCTGATGACGTTGAAAGTCGGAATCGTCGGCTGCGGCAAGATCGCCGGCAACCATGCCCGTGCTCTGCAACAAGTACCCGGCGTCGAGGTGATCGGCTGCTGCGATCCCGATCTTGGGCGCGCCCAGGAGTTCGCGGCACTTCACGGCATTCCCTCCGCCGTAAGTTCCGTTGACGAATTGCTTGCTCTCGGTCTCGATGCCTGCACCGTCTGCACGCCTCACCCGGTGCACGAAGAGGTCGTCGTTGCCGCGGCCGAGGCCGGTGTACATGTGTTGTGCGAGAAGCCCATCGCGGTGGATGTTGCTGCAGCCGACCGCATGATCGAGGCCGCCGACCGAGCCGGTATCACCTTCGGCGTCCTCTTCCAACGACGCTTCTGGCCGGCAGCGCGTCGTATCCGGGACGCGATCGACGACGGCCGGATCGGGCTTCCCACACTCGGCGAGGCATCGGTGATCCTGCACCGCCCATCGAGTTACTACTCGGCCGACGTGTGGCGCGGACGCTGGGACACCGACGGCGGCGGCGTGCTCATGACGCAGGCCGTGCACCAGATCGACATGCTGGCTTGGTTCATGGGCGAGGCCGTCTCGGTCAGCGGCTTCATCCGCACCCATACTCACGGTGAGCACATCGAGACCGAGGACAGCGCGTCGGCGGTGATTTCCTTTGCCTCGGGCGGCACCGCCACCGTCACCGCGACCACGGGTGCCAATCACAATTTGGGCAACCGCGTGACAGTGATCGGGCGCTCCGGAGCAATTGCCAGTGTCCTCGAGTTTCCCGAAGGGCACGAGGGTGTCAACGAAATCTGGACCGTGCCGGGCGAAGTGGAGTTCCGGTCCCCGTACTCGGCGGACATAGATGCGAATCTTGATGTGGGCGCGGTCAATGCGGCACTGACCGACTTCCACACCCTGCAGGTGCAAGACTTCGCCGACGCGGTCCTGAGCGGGCGCGAACCCGCTGTCACCGGACGCGACGCCCGCGCCTCGCTAGCCATCATCGCCGCAATCTACGAATCGTCACGAACCGGCAAGGTCGTCGAACTGACGTCGACGCCGACCCTCGCAACAACTGCCAAGGAGCAGCAATGAGTAGCAGTACCCCCCTCACCTACGACGTGGTTGTCGTGGGCTCCGGCGCAGGAGGGCTTTCCACAGCAATTGCCGCAGCACATGGCGGCGCGTCCGTCCTCGTTGTCGAGAAGGCCGACACCTGCGGCGGCGCAACGGCATGGTCGGGCGGGTGGATGTGGACCCCGCGCAACATGTTCGCCATCGCCGACGGTGTTGTCGAGGATCGCTCGGCACCCCGCACTTATCTCGAGAACCGACTCGGCGACAACTTTGACGCCGCCAAAGTCGATGCGCTCCTCGACGGCGCACCGGAGATGGTCGAGTTCTTCGAACGCAAGACTGCTCTGAAGTTCGTTCCCGGAGCCAAGATCGCCGACATTCACGGCGACACACCGGGTGCCGGCACAGGTCACCGGTCCGTCGGACCGAAACCGGTGAGTCTGCGAAAGCTCGGACCAGATGTTGCGGCGCTACTGCGTCGGCAGTTGTACGAGACGTCGTTCCTCGGAATGGGCATCATGGCCGGCCCCGATCTGCAGGCGTTCCTGCACTCGACGCGGTCACCGAAAGCCTTCGTGCACTGCGGTGTACGTGTCACCAAGCACATGTTCGACCTCGCCACCAAGCGTCGCGGTCAGCAACTCGTCAACGGTACTGCCCTGGTCGGCATGATGCTACGTTCAGCGCTCGATCTGGGCGTCGAGTTTCGGGTAAAGACGTCCGCGACCGCGTTGCAGACCGATGACGAAGGCCGCATAATCGGCGTCCGTCTCGAAGGTCCGGACGGTGCGTACTCGGTAACAGCCACGCGCGGCGTCGTACTCGCCACCGGCGGCTTTGCGCAGGACATCGACCGACGACGCGAATTATTCCCGCGCACCCCAACCGGAAACGAGCACTGGTCGCTCACCCCGAAGACAACCACCGGTGACGGCATCACTCTCGGTGAATCCGTGGGCGGACGACTCGACCGCACGCTCGCATCCCCCGTCGCATACTGCCCCGTCTCCATCGTTCGTTACCGCAACGGCAAGGAAGGTGTGTTCCCGCACATTCTGGATCGCGGAAAGCCCGGTGTCATCGGAGTTCTCGCGAACGGAAAGCGGTTTGTCAACGAAGCACTCGGCTACCACGACTACACCCTTGCGATGGTCGAGCAGGTTCCTGAGGGCGATGAGGTGTGCTCGTGGTTGATCGCCGACCAGCAATACGTGCGCTACCTCCCACTCGGCATGGCCAAGCCACTGCCGATCCCGATCCAGCCGTACCTGCGCTCGGGATACCTCACGCGTGGGCGCACTGTTCGGGACTTGGCCGAGAAGATCGGCGTCGATGCGGCGCAATTGGAAAAGACCGTCTCGGCGTTCAACGCCGGAGCTCGCAACGGCGAGGACCCCGAGTTCGGTCGCGGCACAACACCGTTCAACCGGGGATCCGGTGATACCGCCAATCCCTGGCCGAACCCGTCACTCGCGCCCTTGCAGAAGGGTCCGTATTACGCGGTGAAAGTTGTACCGGGTAGCTTCGGTACCTTCGCCGGGCTTGTCACCGACTCGTCGTCGCAAGTACTCGACGACAACGACCGCCCCATCGAGGGATTGTTTGCAGTGGGTGTCGATCAGGCCAGCGTGATGGGTGGGCATTACCCGTCCGGCGGTATCAACCTCGGTCCGGCCATGACGTTCGGTTACCTGGCCGGCCGGGAACTGGCCGGCGCCAAAAAAGTTGGAGCGCACGCATGACACTCTCACTCGGGCTGGCGGCCCTCACCGTGCTCGATACCGCACCGATGCAGCATGTCGACTTGGCCGAAAAGCACGGCTTCGACACCATCGGTATCCGTCTGATGCCCGCGGCACCGGGTACGACGGCTTACCCCTTGCACGAGGACAAGCAAGGGTTGAACGAACTGGTGCGTCGGCTCGACGATTCACCGGTGGAGGTATTCGACCTCGAAATCATCCGCCTTGCATCCGACTTCGACCCCGCCGACTACATTCCGCTTCTCGAAGCGGGAGCGCAGCTCGGCGCCAAGGCCGTTCTGGTCGGTGGCGACGACCGTGACCGTGCTCGACTCACGGACTCCTATGCCCAGCTCGCTGACCTGTGCGCGAACTTCGGCATCGTCGCCTCCCTCGAGTTCATGCCGTGGACCGCGGTGCCCGATGCGCGTGCAGCTATTGAGATCGTCTCGGCGGCAGACGGTCCGGCTCGCAGTGTTCTCGTCGACGCATTGCACACCGACCGCTCCGCAACAACGCTGGAAGATCTAGCGTCCATCCCGCGCGAGTGGCTGCACTACGCCCAGATGTGCGACGGTTCGACCCCTGCTCCCACCGATGAAGCAGAACTGATCCGCCACGCCCGCGAAGAGCGTCTGGTGCCCGGCACCGGCGGCATCGCCCTGGCCGACATCTGGTCGACGTTGCCCGCCGGGTTGCCGGTCAGCATCGAATTGCCCAACGAACCGCTGCGCCGGTCTGTCGGCACGGACGCTTGGCTGGAACGCCTGGTCACGGCCACGCGAGAAGTGTTGGCCTAGCGGCCCTGTGCGCGTTTAGCGAGTCCAGGCACTCCCTAAACGCGCACGGGGGCGTCAGCCCCTCCGAGCCGCAACAGCCTGCGCCAAACGATCCAACTGCGCTGCCGTGGTGGACCAGTCGATGCACGCGTCGGTGATCGACTGACCGTAAGTGAGCTCGTCGGCCTTACCCAAGGTCAGGTCCTGACGTCCGGCCTCGATGAAGCTCTCCAACATGACGCCGGCGATTCCCTGCTCACCCTCGGTGAGACGACGGGCAATGTCGTCCAGAACGATGACCTGACGCTCGTGGTCCTTGCTGCTGTTGCCGTGGCTCGCGTCGATGACCACGCGCTCGGGCAAGTTCGACTTACGCAGGCGGGCAAGGGTGTCCGCGACAGTCTCGGCATCGTAGTTCGGTCCGTCGCTGCCGCCGCGAAGAATGACATGGCAGTCGGGGTTGCCGGCAGTGCGAATCAAGGCAGCCTGACCGTCGAGGTCGGTTCCGGGGAACACATGGCTCGCTGCAGCAGCGCGGGTACCGTCGACGGCTACCTGCACGTCACCCTCGGTGGAGTTCTTGATGCCGACGGGCATGGACAGTGCGCTGCACAGCTGGCGATGCACCTGGCTCGCAGCGGTCCGGGCACCGATCGCACCGTAGCTGACCAGGTCCGCAATGTACTGAGGCATTATCGGGTCGAGGAATTCACAACCGACAGGCAAGCCCAGACTCGACACGTCGAGAAGCAGTTTGCGACCGATACCGAGCCCGGTGTTGATGTCGAAAGTTCCGTCGAGGTGCGGATCGTTGAGCAGTCCCTTCCACCCGAGCGTGGTGCGCGGCTTCTCGAAGTAGACGCGCATGACAATGTGCAGATCGTCCCGCAACTCCTCGGCCTTGGCGGCCAACCGGCGGGCGTAGTCCATTGCGGCTTCCGGATCGTGCACGGAGCACGGACCGACAACGACGATCAGACGATCGTCGTCACCGTTGAGGATGTTGATGGTGTCTGCACGACCGGTGCGCACGGTTGCGGCCGCGACCTCGTCCGGAGCGTGCTGAGCACGAACAGTCGCCGGTGACACGAGCGGACTGATACTCACAGTGCGCTGATCGTCGAGGCTGTCCGAAGCTGCAGTGGTGTCGATGGTGACAGTCATGGGGTTTTCGGTTTCCTGTTCTCAGGCCGACCCCAGAGATGAAGAGAAACTCCAGCGAGCCGGTCTGTAGTCCGGCTCTTGGGTGGAGGTTGTCAGCGCGTGGTTACGCCGGCAGGCCCACCCGGGGCCGGCCTGCTAAACCAGAAATAGACGCGCTGCATGTCGGCCACGATACCTCGAGTTCCGATCGGGTGGGCGTGCCCCTCCACGACGAGCCGAATCCGAGGGGAGAGTCCCGTGGCACGAGTCCGTGACGAATGGCCAAATCCGCTGAGCGATTGGCGCTTTCGAGCAAGGCTCCGGCTACGGAATTCGAATACGTTGGTCAGGCACCTGCCAATGCCCGGAACATCAGATGGAGCTGCGCCTTCTCATGCCTGTGATCGAATCGACCGAAACCTTCCACCCGAGGGTTTCCCCTTCCGCGCCCGAAACCGCCTTGCAGTCGACGAAAGATGTGGACCGCGAATTCACCCGTCTGATCGATTCCTTGACACGACGTGGCTTCCTGACCGGTGCGGCGGCGCTCGGTGCACTGGGCGCACTGTCTGCGTGTTCGAGCAAATCCAACGGCACCGAAGCCTCGGACGAGTGGGTCGACATCGTCGTCGCGGACCAGGCCTACCGCCTCCCGCGGAACCCCAAGCGTGTCGTGGTGCTCGAAGCCCGAGGAGCCCTCGATTTCGCACTACTGGCCGAGTACCCGATCGTCGCGACCAATTGGGATCCGAAGTCTCAACTCATGCAGCAGGTACCCGCCGGCGCAGCTCGCCTCGGTGGGACGAACAACGAACCGAATGCCGAATCGATACTGAGCCACGACCCCGATCTGTTGGTCGTCGGGAAAGGCTGGTGGGATTACTACCAGGACAAGGGCCTGCTCGGCACTGACATCGCACCGGTGCTCGTCGTCGACGAGGGCACGACGGGCTCGTCGTGGAAGCAGGCCATGACCGCGCAACTGACGGCTCTCGATCGCCACGAAGTCGCCGAACGCGTCATCGCCCGATACAACGCCGAACTTGCACAAGCGCGAGCCAAGATCGGTGGACTGCTCGAAGGAAAGTCGATCGCGATAGCCGGCGCAGACAGCGGTCAGATCTGGCTGCAGAACAACACGTTCGCCGTGTCGGTTGCGCAGGACCTCGGCTTGAACGTCTTGACCGACGCTGCCCATGCCGCACCTGATCGGAAGGATTCGACTTTCTACAGCCTCGAGGAGCTTGCGATCTTCGACCAGGCCGACTTCGTGTTGCTACAGAACCCCGACGCTGTGGAAGCCGAGTCGCCCACGTGGAAACGAGTCCGCGCTGTCCAGGACGGTCACGTCGGGCAGTTGCGTTACGACCTCAACAACGGCCTCGCTCTGACTGCGATGGCCCTGGCCGCTGATATCGCCGAACAAGTACAGGTCATGCGCTGACGTCTGTGCGGGCATCCGTTCAGGACTCGAGTGACCCCGTCTCACCGGGTGGGGTCATTCACGCCTCCAAGCGGAATACACCTCGCACCTGGCGTACGCCGTTGATCTGCACCTCGACGGCATGTTCGCCGGCGTAGTACTTCCGGGTGCTGATCGGTTTGAAGGAATGCCTCTTCGCGATGCGGGCGGGCACCCCGGGCTCCAGCGTTCGTGTTGTCAGTTTGAAGACCTTGGGCGTGGTCTGCCCGTTGGCCTTCACGTGGTGGACGATGTAATCGATCACGACGGTGACGGACTCGCTGCCGTTGTTCGTGACGGCGAAGTCGAAGGTGAGTTCTCCACCCGCATCGACTGTTTCGCGGTCGATGACGAAGCCCTCGACCACGACGTCGGTGGGCGGTGAGAACCCCAAAAGCGACAGAGCATCTGGGTCGCCGGCCTTGATCAACGTCCGAAATGCATGTTTGACGATTTTCAGTGTGTTGGAATCCGGTGTCTGTAACCAGCGCTTCGCGGTCGATACTGCGAGCGCTGCATCGGCACGACTGAGATCGTTGAGATGGTTTGCGACCGAACGGCGTACATATTCGGAATCATCCCGGTACAGCTCGTCGAGAATGGAGATTGTCGACTCGGGACGGGCCGTCAACTCTTTCACTCGCCTTCCCCAAGGCAAACGTGTACGAGTGCCTTCGGTCGCCAAGCGCCGGACGTGTTCGTCTTCGTGCCCGGTCCAGGCGAGTGCAATCGCCAGAGAACGGTGAAGGTCCGTTTCAAGGAAGGTTCGAATCGCGAATTCACCAGTCAGACGCGAAGTCAGCTCAGCGAGGAGTGCCATTCCACCGTCGAAATCCGACTCGGAGCCGCTCCGTGTCGCCGTGACGGCAACTGCTTCGGTGACCGGCCAGATCATCCACCCCGTGAAGGTCTCCTCTTCGAGCGCACGACGGATGATCTCCGCGAAGACCGGAAAGTCCTCGGGCAGTTCGGCAATCATCGCGTCCCGTACGACGCGTGTGCGCTCACCGAGACTCATTCCGTCGAATTTGGATGAGCTACCTCGTACGAGGTCAAGGCGCGTATCGCCAGTCGCGCGCTCGAGGCAGCCTGCCAGATCGGCCACGACGGATACCCCGAGAAGTTCGTCAGCTGTAGGCATCAGGGGCACACCGTGAGAGCGGAAACCCGATCACCGTCGAGAGTGAAGTGGTGGTGTAACCGCACGGGGCTTCCGGGAAAATCACCCTCGACCTTGACTGATACGACGACGGCCGAGCCAGGCGTGTGCACCGACTCGATCTTCTGGGTGAAGGTGAACGCCGTCGACACGGCGGACTTCCACGCCACGATTTCTTCGATGCCGAGATACGTCCGGCCGTCGTCACGCACCACCGCGTCTTCGGTGAACACGTCGCGGACGTCGCCGCCGTCGAAGTACGCGCGCGCTGCGCCTGGCACCTTCGCTGAGTCGATCATTCGCGAAGAGTACTGCTGGGGTCCGACAGGTTCGGCGACCTCGCTGCGCGAGCGGAGGCCGCCAGCTGAATCTCCATCAACAGCCGCGCCGACGGCTCGGACAGGTCGGTATCTGTGATCTCCTCGACCCTCTTGATCCGATACCGGAGTGTGTTCGGGTGAATGCGAAGCTGCTCGGATGCACGCCGGACATCACCCGAATGTGCGAGGTAAACGGAGACGCTTTCACGCATGTTCGACCCGTTGCGCCCGTCGTAAACGTCGAGCGCGTCGATTCTCGGATCGTGCAGTTCCTCGTCGGCCGCGATCGTGTCCATGATTTCGCGCAGCAGCACCGGGGTGCGCGAGTCCGCGAGAGTGGTCACACGAACATCCCCCGACGTGCCGTCAAGTACCCGATCCACTTCGGCCCGAGCCTGGGCCACCTCTGCAAGCGTCGAAACCGGAGACGACACGGCGGCCCGTAAACCCGAGGGCGACACCTTGTCCAAACGCGCGATAACTTCGCGGGTCCACGAGACCGTGGATTTCACGGATTGGGTTCGTGGAAACAGCACATAGATCCGGGTGCCGACGGCACTCACCAGCGATTCACGCTGAAAGGCGCTGGCGTGCAGGCGCAAAGACGACACGAGTTCACCCGACGACGGCAGCCCACCGCCACCGACGCCCGCCACCCCGATCACCATCGCCGGTCCGGACATCGGAATGGACAACGAGGCCGCCAGGGAAGGAACGTCGACGCCCCCGCCACGAACCCCGAGCAACCGCTGAATCTGTATCGCCTCGTTGTTCGGTGCGTCCCGAATACGCGAAATCAGCCGAGCAGCAACGGCAGCGGCGCCTCGAAGGACACTGTCGGCGTCGCCGGCAATGGGAAGCGGGCCTTCCTGAACCCAGATAGTGCCGAGCAGGCCAGAACTGAAACCACTCTCCCCCTTGATGTTCTCGGAGATCCTGCGTATCGGAACCACCAACCGTCGCCTGATCGCGAGGTCTTCGTGGGCAGGCACCTCGACCACGTCGTCGCTGCGCCGCAGGCTTTCGAAGACGCCCCACTCCTGCAGCTTTCGGAGGTATTCGTGAGGACCTTCGCGTCCGAGAATGGATCGTTTGCGTAGCTCGTCCGCAGCATCCCCCGATGCCGAGTAAGCCAAGACATGAGAACGCTCGTCCTCGATACTGACCATTCCCCGCGTGAGTGCTGCGACGTTCTGAGCCAACTCGAACAAGTCTGTGTCACTACCGAATACGACGTCGTCCGAATCCTGTCGGGACACCGAATGATCGAGCACGCCGCGGACCGTGGTGAACAATCGATCCCACCGAGCGTCCGCATGGACCGCAATCAACGCGATCCCGGCGCGCTTTGCCGCTTCCTGCACCGACGTGTCCGAGGCCTCCTTCGACATGACGGCCCGAGGCGCTGAGCCACTCTGATCGAGGCGGTTCAACCAGGCCGCCAGTTCGGCTGCACCGACACCGACAGTGAGCCAGAGGTCAGAGGATTCGACGTCAGCAGTTCTGGGGCGCACGAGGTCCCCGACCTCCGCGAACACCACGGAATCGACGAAGAAGTCGTCGCCTGGCGGCGAGAGGACGAGCTCGACAAAGGCTCCACCCAGTGCTCCAAGGACCGCGTCGAGCCTGACCCCACGGATAGACACGTACCACCAACTTTCCGGACCGTTCCTACGCCTTGATTTCGAGAATAGTGCATTTTCCTGCGAAAACAGTTCAGCCGATCGGACAAACACGGCCGCCGATATTTGGCCGCTCAGCGGATTACTCACCGAGATCTTTCGACTTGACTGGTGAACAACACGACAACTGCCCACTCCTGAGTCTGCCGAAGGATCGTCATGGACGCCGTCACCAATGTCCCCCACCCCTCCAACGAACCGGTCAACAATTACGCGCCGGGAAGCCCGGAACGATCTCGCCTACGCATGAAGCTGACCGAACTGGCCGAAACACCGACCGACATCAGACAGGTCATCGGTGGTGTCCACCGAACCGCGGAAGGTAAGCGGGAGAACGTCGTTCAACCACACCGTCACAGTTCCGTGATCGGATCATTTGCGGGCGCAACGCACTCGGACGTTCGAGACGCAATCGACGCCGCCACCCTCGCCGCCCCCGCCTGGCGCGACCTCTCGTTCGACGACCGGGCTGCAGTCTTCCTGAGAGCTGCCGACCTGCTCTCCGGACCGTGGCGTGAAACCATCGCCGCCGCAACAATGCTCGGGCAGTCCAAGACCGCATATCAGGCCGAGATCGACGCACCGTGCGAACTGATCGACTTCTGGCGATTCAACGTCGCGTTCGCTCGTCAGATACTCGCCGACCAGCCCGTTTCCGCTCCGGGAGTATGGAATCGCGTCGAGTATCGGCCGCTCGAAGGCTTTGTCTACGCGATCACGCCCTTCAATTTCACCGCCATCGCCGGAAATCTACCCACCGCACCGGCCCTGATGGGCAACACCGTGATCTGGAAGCCGTCACCGACGCAGGCCGTCGCGGCGTACCTGACGATGCAACTACTCGAAGCCGCGGGCCTACCACCCGGAGTGATCAATCTTGTTCTCGGCGACGGCCCCATGGTGTCCGAGGTCGCGCTTGCCGACCCTCGCCTGGCCGGCATCCACTTCACCGGATCGACTGCAACGTTTCAGCGTTTGTGGCGTGAAGTCGGTGCCAACATCTCGAACTACCGGACGTATCCGCGTCTCGTCGGCGAGACCGGCGGCAAAGACTTCGTACTCGCACACAGTTCCGCTGACCCGGACGTACTCACGACGGCGTTGATCCGCGGGGCCTTCGACTACCAGGGACAGAAATGCTCGGCCGCGTCACGCGCATTCGTCCCGAAGTCGGTGTGGGCCAGGATGGGCGACACGTTCATCGACACGGTGTCGTCACTGAAGTACGGCGACGTCACCGACCTGACGAACTTCGGCGGCGCCGTCATCGACCAGCGTTCCTTCGACCGCAACGCCGCCGCGATCGTCCGCGCCAAGTCGACCAGCAGCCTCACCATCGCAGCGGGCGGCGACTACGACGACCGCGAAGGGTTCTTCATCTCGCCGACCGTCCTGCTCGGCGACGACCCCAGTGACGAGGCATTCAGCACCGAGTACTTCGGTCCCATACTCTCGTTGCACGTTTACGACGACTCCGCGCCGAATGCCTACGCCGACACCCTCGCTCGTATCGACAGCGGATCCACCTACGCCCTGACCGGCGCCGTGATCGCCACCGACCGTGCCGCCGTCGATCAGGCCCACCATGGTCTGCGGTTCGCCGCCGGAAACTTCTACGTCAACGACAAACCCACGGGAGCGGTTGTCGGACAACAACCCTTCGGAGGTGCACGGGCCTCGGGCACCAATGACAAGGCCGGTTCGCCGCAGAATCTACTCCGTTGGGCTTCGACGCGAACCGTGAAGGAAACCTTCGTTCCTCCCACCGATCATCGTTACCCCCACCAGGACGTCGATTCAGCCGAAAGCGAGAACCGTCGATGAGCGCCGTGTCCCTGAGCAACCCGCTGCGCCCGGTACTTCTGGCGGCGGCGCGCTCGCCTCGACTGGAGAAGACGCTCTCCGGGATGACCGTGACTCGCAAGCTGGTAGACAGGTTTGTCGCCGGCGACGCGGAACCCGCAGCGGTCTCTGCCGTACGCGACATCCTCGCCAGTGGCCGGTTCGCCACGGTGGACTACCTCGGCGAGGACACCACCGATCCAGCTCAGGCAACCGCAACCGTCGACGCCTATCTCTCTCTTCTCCGCACCTATGCAACGCTTTCCGACACTGCCGGGACGCAACACCCCTTCGAGGTCTCACTCAAACTCTCCGCGTTGGGGCAGTCACTCCCCGGTGACGGCGAGAAGATCGCACTGGCGAACGCACACCGAATTGTCACAGCGGCAGACGAAGTGGGTGCGTGGGTCACCGTCGACGCCGAGGATCACACCACCACCGACTCGACACTGTCCATAGTCGAGGAGTTGCGCCGCGACTTCCCGACGCTCGGCACAGTCCTGCAGGCATATCTGCATCGCACCGAGGCCGACTGCCGCCACTTCTCCGGACCAGGTTCGCGAATTCGCCTGTGCAAGGGCGCATACAAAGAGCCGGCAGGGGTCGCATTTCAAAAGCCCGCCGACGTCGACGCGTCGTACCTGCGTTGCCTGAAGGTCTTGATGGAGGGTGACGGATACCCGATGGTCGCCTCCCACGATCCCACGATGATCGACGCCGCACTCGAACTCGCCACACTCGCCGAGCGGACACCCGAGGATTTCGAGTTCCAGATGCTCTACGGCATCCGCGACGGCGAACAACGCAGATTGGTGGCCGAAGGCAATCACCTACGGGTCTACGTTCCGTACGGCAGCCAGTGGTACGGCTACTTCATGCGTCGCCTCGCGGAACGACCGGCCAACCTGATGTTCTTCATGCGCTCACTCGCCTCCAACAACTAGGGCGCCGGAAACTGCGGCAGCGGCGGCAACTCGAGGTTCTCTCGGAAAGTACCGCCGACGTAGTCCGTTCCCACGATTCCACGCTTACGTAGTTCCGGCAACAGGCCGTTCGTGACGAAATCGCGTGTGCGCGGCGCGGCAAGGTCACCGAGCGTGATGACGTCGAGAACTCCCGCGTCGTAACGCTCCGCGATCGCGTCCGCGAGATGTTCCGGGGTACCTGCCGCTGCCCAGTGGCCGGTGTCCTTGGACGCGATGATCAACTCACGCAGCGTCTTTCCTTGCGCGGCGAGCTTGCCGAAGATCTCGACTCGGCCCCGTCGTCGATTCACCGACGACGGGTCCGGGATCAACGACTCCGGGATCGGCCGGTCCAACGGTAATTCCGAGAAATCCACGTCGCCGCCGAACATGTCGGCAAGCCGCGTGCGTCCGGCGTCGAAGTCCGTCGATTCCTCGGCCTCTCTGACCAATCGGTCGACTTCGGCTTCGGTGGCTCCGTACGTTGCGTGGAACGAGCTGAAAATCAGTGGCAGTTCGTCCCCACGCCCCAACTCTGCCGCCCTTGCGCGAATGGTCTTCGTGTAGGTGACCGCGTCCTCGAAGGTTGGGAGAGAGGTGAATACGACCTCTGCGAAGCGAGCACCCAGTTCGATACCTCCGGCAGACTGTCCTGCCTGGAATTGAACCGGACGACGCTGCGGCAGTGAAGGAATGTTCAACGGCCCCTGCACGGTGAAATACTTGCCTCGGTGCTCGATGGGGACCACCCGCGACGGATCGAGCACTGCGGACCCCTTGCCCTGGACCAGGGCGCCGGGCTTCCAGCTGTCGAACAGTGCGTTGACGACCTCGAGCGATTCGGCCGCTCGGGCGTACCGCTCCTCCGGGCTCGGCAGCGTCAGATCGCTGTAGTTCTCCTCTCCGAGTGAGGAAGTGACCGCATTCCACGCAGCCCTACCATTGCTGACGTGGTCGAGGGTGCCGAACAACCGCGCCAGGTTGAAGGGGTGATGAAACGTCGTCGTGACGGTCGCGATGAGGCCCACGTGGGTGGTGACCGCACTCAGCGCGGCGAGAAAGATCAGCGGTTCCTGCGCGCCGATCGCGCCCTGCGCGCCGAAGCTCAACAGGTCGGCGGCAAACAGTCCGTCGATCTTGTTCGCCTCGGCGGTCTTCGCGATTTCGATCGCGGACGCGAGCGTCGAAGTCCTCGGATCGATCGCGGCGTCGTAGATGCTCGCCGCCCCGCTGACACCGGTCACCGTTTTGAGCGGACGCCTACGATCGGCCACCGAATATCCTCCTGGCTTCGCGAAATCTGTTCCGACTTCACAACGCTAGACCGATCCTGGCTCCCCACAAGGTATTCACTCAGCCTGGTCTTAACCCTCCACCACTCGGTTACGCCCCGGATCTGCGGGCACGATAGGCGGCGACGTGTGCCCTGTTCCCACAGTTTCCGGTGTCGCAGTATCGCTTCGAACGATTGCGCGACAGATCCACGAAGACCGCTTCGCAGTCCGGGGCCTCACACCATCGCAGTCTCGAGAATTCGTCGGTTCGGATCAGATCGAGCACACCCATCGCCGCTTCTGCCGCCATCCGGTCCGCCAGGGGCGAATCGTCAGCGGTGACGTGCAGATGCCAACCGAGGTCGTCGTGCCTGGTGAGCCGCGGCCGCGCACCCGATTCGAGCAACAGTGTGTTCACCACCTCGACGGCGTTGTCCACTCCCGCAACTTCCCAGAACTGTCGCAGCCTGGGACGCAGAGCACGAACCGCCGTCAATTCCTCCAGCGTGCCGTCCCGCCTGCCGGTCCAGTGATCCGCGTCGAGAAACCGTGTCAGTTCCTCTTGATCCGGAAGCAGTTCGGCCCCGCCGCGGTCCGTGTTGACCAACGAGGCAGCGAAGACGAGCGCCGATTCCGTGTCACCAGCAAAATGCACTTTGACTCCTGAGCTGTATCGACCTAGTGTCAGCATCGTAATCGCTTTTACTCCTGACGGGTGACGACGTGAACTCTCGCAACGGCTTGATCTTCGCTCTGCTGTCCGCGGCAACGTTCGGCATATCGGGCCCGTTCGCGAAATCTCTCATCGAATCAGGGTGGTCCCCCGGCGGCGCAGTATTCGCGCGCGTTGCCGGCGGCGCACTGGTGATGATGGTGATCGCAGTAGCCACCCAGTGGAATCGCCTACGACAGGTGAGCACCCACACGCGAACGGTACTGCTGTACGGGGTGTTCGCGATCTCGGGCGTTCAACTGTGCTTCTTCAATGCCGTGCAACATCTTTCGGTCGGAGTCGCACTGCTTCTCGAATACCTTGCACCGATCATCGTCATCGGGTGGGTGTGGATCACCAAAGGCACGCGCCCGAGTGTGCAGACACTTCTCGGTGCAGCGGTTGCCCTGATCGGCGCCGCCGTGGTGATCGACGTCTTCGGATCGGCGGAGATCAGTGCCGCCGGCGTCGCCTGGGGATTGGCGGCAGCGGCTTGTCTTGCAGTCTATTTCGTCATTTCCGAGCGCGCGGACGGCGACCTCCATCCCGTTGTACTCGCGGCGTCCGGGCTCACCGTCAGCGCACTGGTCATCGGCACCCTCGGACTCGTCGGCATCCTCCCCTTCCAGTTCTCGGCCTCGAACACCGTCGTGGCAGAACACTCGGTTGGCGTGTGGCTGCCGGTAACGGTTCTCGTCCTGGTCAGCACCGTCATCGCCTATCTCACCGGCATCGCCGCGATCACGCTCCTGGGACCAACCATCGGATCCCTGGTAGCGCTGACCGAAGTGCTGTGTGCGGTTGTCGCCGCCTGGATCCTGGTCGGGGAGTCCGTCACCGCACTACAAGCTGCGGGCGGTGCAGCCATCATCGCCGGTTTGGTCCTCGCCCGACTCGGCCAGGTTGCACCGAAACAGATACCGGCCGACCCGATGACAAATGTCATGGCAGAAGAATGACGGACGGACGAGGGTTCACGTCCTCGAAGCGAGCAGATTCTATGTATGACCTCAGCACAGGCACTGCATCCACTCAGTGAAGGATCGACACACGACGCCGTCCGGTTGACCGGACTTCGCAAGAGTTTCGGCACCGTCGACGCAGTCAAGGGAATCGACCTGAGCATCCGCCCCGGCGAGATCGTCGCGTTCCTCGGCCCGAACGGCGCAGGCAAGACCACGACCATCGACATGATTCTCGGCCTGTCCCGGCCGACGTCGGGCGAGGTGAGCGTCTTCGGAATGTCACCTCGATCAGCGATAGCGCGCGGACTCGTGTCCGCAGTCATGCAGACCGGCGGGCTGCTCAAAGAACTGACAGTGGCCGAGACCGTACAGCTGACCGCCAGTCTGTACGCCCATTCCCGTCCGGTCGACGAGGTGCTGGGGAGAGCCGGAATCCTCGACATCTCCGATCGCCTCGTCAGCAAATGCTCGGGCGGACAACAACAACGCCTACGATTTGCGATGGCGTTGCTGTCGGACCCCCAATTGCTCATTCTGGACGAGCCGACCACCGGCATGGACGTCGAAGGGCGACGGGACTTTTGGTCCGCCATCCGCGCCGACGCCGATCACGGTCGCACTGTGCTCTTTGCGACGCACTACCTCGAAGAAGCCGATGTCTACGCCGACCGCATCATCCTGGTCCGGCAAGGCACCGTGGTCGCAGACGGGACCACAGCCGAGGTCAAGTCCATGGCGTCCGGACGGACCCTGCGTGCGACAGTCCCCGGCATCACAGACGAACTCCTGCGCGCGATTCCGAACTCGGACGCCGTCGAGGTGCGTGGCGAGTCACTGCTAGTGCACTCGGGTGACACCGACGCCGTTGCACGGTTCCTGTTGACCAACACGCAGGCTCGCGATCTCGAAATCGTCTCCCGCGGTCTCGAAGACGCCTTCATCGCACTCACGTCGAACAACTCCGAAGGACAGAAGTGATGACCACTGCAACCGAACCGAACACCTACGGGGCCGAGCGAACCGTCGTACCTCTCGGCGGATTCAACACGACGCTTCTGCGACTGGAATTCCGTCGTCTGACCCGCAATCGGCGCACGATGATCTTCACGCTCGTCATGCCGGTTGTCTTCTTCCTCGTCTTCGGGCTCGGTCAAGGCGACGACGATCACGGGATCGGGCATGGCAATGTCGCCGCGTACATCATGATCAGCATGGCGCTGTACGGCGCGATGCTGGCCACTACCAGCGGCGGAGCGATGGTCTCGATCGAACGGGCGTCGGGATGGAGCCGGCAACTTCGGCTGACTCCCCTGACGCCAGTCGCCTACATCGCCGTCAAACTGATCATGGCAATGCTGCTCGGGCTCGTCTCGATTCTCGTGGTTTACGCCGTCGGCTCGTTCACCTCCGCGCAGATGGACGGATCACTGTGGTTCACAACGGCATTGATCGCCTGGCTGGGATCGTCGATCTTCGCGGCATTCGGCCTGTTCATGGGGTATCTGCTGCCCAGCGAGAACGTCATGCAGTTGCTCGGGCCAGGGCTGGCCCTGCTCGCCTTCGGCGGCGGACTCTTCGTGCCGCTCGAAGACGGTTCGGTATGGGCGAGCATCGCACAGTTCACACCGATGTTCGGCATCAACGCCCTCGCCCACGCACCGCTGACGGGCAATAGCATTCATTGGACCTGGATCGTCAATATCCTGGTGTGGTTCGCCATCTTCGCCGGCGGAGCGATCTGGCGGTTCCAACGAGATACGGAGCGTGTGTAGTTGCCGGAAACGACTGACCGAAACGATTCCGTCGCATTGCCGCGACGGAATCGTTTCGGCGTTCTCTTCGCGGCGGTCTGGATGGTGTTTCTCGGCGGACCGCTGATCGAGGGATGGAATCTGCGCGACGAACTGCGCGGCTGGACAGGGATTCTCGCGACGATCGCCTTCAGTGCGCTCTACCTCTACACCTTCGCCACCACGCAGCAGCGGCGACGAATGACGATGACTCGGCCGACGATTCGCGAAGCTGCACTGGCTCTGGCCGCCTTGACCGCGCTGGCCGCTGCGATGATCGTCAGCGTCGGGCCGACGGGATTGGCGGCCGCACCGTATCTCGCGGTGACAGCGGTGACGCTGCTCCCGACCGTCGCGGGCGGCATTCTCGCCTTGGTGTTCGCGGCCTCCGTGGAGATAGTGAGCCTCTCGTCAGGGTGGGGAAATTACTCCGGCCTCTCACTCGGTGTCTGCGCGGCCGCATTTGCGACGTGGGGCATCATGTCCCTCATCAGCCGTAACTTCGCCATGCTCCATGAACGTGAAGAGCAGGAGCAGCGGGCGATCGCGGAGGAGCGAACGAGGATGGCGCGCGATCTGCACGACATACTCGGGCACTCACTGACCGTCATCACGATCAAAGCCGAATTGGCCAACCGCTTACTGGACGTGGACATCGAACGTGCGCGCAGCGAACTCGACGACCTCGAAAGACTCTCTCGCGACGCGTTGGCAGACGTCCGCTCGGCAGTCGAAGGATTTCGTGGGATTTCGCTGCCCGTCGAGATAGCCCGTGCGCGAGAGGCATTGCGTGCGGCAGGGATCGACGACGAGGTGCCGAGCAGTACCGACATGGTTCCTACGCGCCTTCGTGAACTCTTTGCATGGACGATCCGTGAGGGCGTGACCAATGTGGTTCGGCACAGCGGGGCAACACACTGCCGGATCACGGTCGACGAGAAAAGCGCGACTGTCGTCGACGACGGACACGGGGCCGGGTCGGCGTCTTCCGGCAACGGTCTGATCGGATTGCGAGAGCGAGCCGGTGCGTCGGGCGCACGAGTGATCATCACTCATCCCCAGCCGCAGGGGTTTGCACTTCAGGTAGTCGAACAGGAGAAAGTGTGAGCAACCAGGGCGAGCGGGCATCCATACGGCTGCTCTTGGCGGACGACCAGGCACTCGTGCGAGGAGCGCTGGCCGCGCTGCTCGATCTGGAATCCGACCTGTCCGTGGTGGCCGAGGTCGGCCGCGGTGACGAGGTAGTGGCCGCCGTTCTCGAGCACCGCCCGGATGTCGCACTTCTCGATGTCGAGATGCCTGGCATGGACGGGATTGCCGCGACGGCAGCCCTTCGCGAGGCAGCACCCGACACTCGAGTCCTGATCGTCACCACGTTCGGACGTCCCGGATTTCTTCGCAAAGCCCTGCACGCCGGGGCCGGCGGGTTCGTCGTCAAGGACACGCCCGCCAGGCAGCTTGCCGACGCCGTCAGACGTGTCCACGCCGGATTGCGCGTCGTCGATCCCACCCTTGCGGCCGACAGCCTCGTCAGCGGCGAGTCGCCCCTGACAGAACGTGAGACCCAAGTTCTCCGGGCCGCGCACGACGGCGCGCCCGTGGCAGCCATCGCGGCGGAACTCTTCCTCTCCCCCGGAACGGTTCGAAATCACCTGTCGGCCGCGATGGGTAAAACCGGCGCCACGACACGTGCCGAAGCCGTCAGAATCGCCGAGTCGAACGGCTGGCTCTGATCAGGACGGGCGAGAACCCGCTTCCCGGCAAATAGTTCGCCGCTCGTTCATTGATGGCAATTTGTCCAGATCACTCAAAGTAGGGACCTTATACCCTAGGGATTTGCCCGGAAAACTACCCGGTCACGCAAGTCCGAAACAGCTAATCGTTCGATAACTGGCTATGATGCAGTTAATTGAATTGACGGAGCCTGTGTAACGGGGAAGGGGCGTCTCATGTCGAACCAGTTCAACGATCGATTGAACTCGCTGTTCGAGACTGCCGACTTTCACGTCACCAATGCGATGGTCGTTCGCGGCATGACCGAGTTCGGTTGCCGCATCTCGACTCCGTATCTGTCACAACTGCGCACCGGCGTCCGAACCAATCCGTCACCGGAAGTGGTTGCCGCCCTCGCGCACTTCTTCAACGTCCATCCGGACTACTTCTACGCCCCGTCCGACCACACTCCGCCCGCCATCTCCGGTGGCGAAGCTGACCTTTCTCTACTCGAACAGTTGCACAACGTGCGCCTGCGAAACCTCACCTCGCGAGTCGTCGACCTCTCACCGTCGTCGCAGGATCTGCTCGTGGAAATGGCGGAAAATCTGCGCTCCTCGGAGAATCTTCCGCGCGTACCACCGGACTCGAATTCCTACATGTCACGCGCCTAGTGCTTCGTCGACTCTCCTTGACTGCTCAGGGAGGGTTGGCCTTATGCTGGTCGATGCAGCTGGTTCGCCCGGCACGGTCATGAGGAGCCCCGAAGACCGTTCCCGGCGTCGAAGCCCCGTCAGCGCAAGCTGTCGGAGTGAGAGGGAACCCGGTGAAAATCCGGGACTGTCCCGCAGCGGTAAGCAGGAACGACCGCCGTTTATGTGCACTGGGCATCCGCCTGGGAAGCGACGGCCAGTAGGTTCGATCCAACTCGATCGAGTGCCCGCGAGTCCGAAGACCTGCCGACTGTGTCGGGCACGCCGTGCCCGACGGTCCACCGCCTCGTGGAATGGGCGTGTAGATCTCCATCGGACCTCGTGTGCGGTGCGGGCAGTGCTGCCTGCCGAAACTCGAGGTCTCGTGAGGTGTACCCGTCTGCCGGCAGTGGCCATCAATGCATTGGCAATCTGGAGAAACTCCGTGACAACGACATTCACTTCGACCGTGCTGGGCTCACCGCGCATCGGTCCTCATCGAGAACTCAAGCGGGCAACCGAAAGCTACTGGGCGGGGCGCATCGACGCCGACGCCTTGCAGAGCGTGGCCCGTGACCTCCGTCGGCAGGGCTTGGCCGACCTCCGTGACCTGGGCCTCGACTCAATCCCGGTCAACACCTTCTCCTTCTACGACCAGATGCTCGACACCGCAGTTCTTCTCGGCGCACTACCCGATCGCGTCGCGCCCGTCACCGATCCGTTGGACCGCTACTTTGCAGCTGCCCGTGGGACGGACACCATTGCGCCGCTGGAAATGACGAAGTGGTTCGACACCAACTACCACTACCTGGTGCCGGAGATCTCACCGTCCACCACTTTCGAACTCGACCCGTCCAAGGTCTTGTCCGAACTGGCAGAAGCGCTTTCCGACGGCATTGCGGCCCGCCCGGTCGTCATCGGACCGGTTACCTTCCTGCTGCTCTCGAAGGCTGTCGGCACAGACGAGCCGCTGCTCTCGCGGCTCGACGAACTACTCCCTCTCTATGCGGACCTACTCGGCCGGCTCGCGAAGGCCGGTGCAGGGTGGGTCCAGCTCGACGAACCGGCACTCGTGGGCGATCGCACCGACGAGGAGATCGAAGCGGCACGCGCTGCGTACGAACAGCTTTCGGCGCTTTCGGAGCGACCGTCGATTCTGTTGGCGTCGTACTTCGGTTCGCTGCGTGACGCGTTGCCCGCACTTGCTTCGACCGGCGTCGAAGGATTTGCCGTCGACCTGGTGGCCGGTCAGGATTCGATCGGCTCCGTACCTGAACTCGCCCGCAAACTGGTCGTCGCCGGAGTGGTCGACGGACGAAACATCTGGCGGTCGGATCTGGACTCGGCACTGAGCACATTGGGCGCTCTGCTGGGAAGCGTCGATACGCTTGCCGTCTCGACGTCGTGCTCTCTGCTGCACGTTCCGTACACGCTCGACGCGGAAGCCGGGGTCGACAAGGCACTGCGCTCGTGGCTCGCGTTCGGAACCGAGAAAGTCAAGGAAGTAGTCACTCTCGCAACTGCTCTCACACAGGGTCGGGAATCGGTGGAGGACGAGTTCGCTCTGGCGCGAGCGGCCGCCTCGACCCGCAAGGACGATCGCAGACTCAACGACGCGAGTGTTCGAGGCCGTCTCGACGCCGTTCTGAACTCGGCAACTGGTCGAGCACCCGCCGCCGAACGCCGTGCGGCCCAGGACGAGTTGCTCTCTCTTCCGCCGCTCCCCACGACAACCATCGGCTCGTACCCGCAAACGTCGAAGATCCGCATCGCTCGCGCGGCGCTGCGCAAGGGCGAGATCGACGAAGCCGAGTACGTCAACCGTATGCGCGCCGAGATCGCCGAAGTTGTTGCGCTCCAAGAAAAGCTGGATCTCGACGTACTTGTTCACGGTGAGCCGGAACGCAACGACATGGTCCAGTACTTCGCGGAGCAGTTGGACGGGTTCTTCGCCACCGCCAACGGGTGGGTCCAGTCGTACGGCACCCGCTGCGTGCGTCCGCCGATTCTGTACGGCGACGTCTCGCGTCCGAAGCAGATGACCGTCGACTGGATCACGTACGCACAATCGATGACCGACAAGCCGGTCAAGGGCATGCTCACCGGGCCCGTCACCATCCTTGCCTGGTCCTTCGTCCGCGACGACCAACCGCCTGCCGACTCGGCAAATCAAGTCGCACTGGCCATTCGAGACGAGACGGTCGATCTGCAGGCCGCCGGTATCGGAATCATCCAGGTCGACGAACCCGCACTGCGTGAGCTACTCCCACTGCGTGCGGCAGACCAGCCCGCCTATCTGGACTGGTCCGTCGGCGCTTTCCGGTTGGCCACCTCGGGCGTCGCAGATTCCACCGCCATCCACACGCACCTGTGCTATTCCGAGTTCGGAGCGGTGATCGGTGCCATTGCCGGTCTCGACGCGGACGTCACGTCCATCGAGGCGGCTCGATCACACATGGAGGTGCTCGACGATCTCAGTTCGGTCGGGTTCGACCTCGGCGTCGGCCCGGGCGTCTACGACATCCACTCACCGCGTGTGCCGAGCGTCGACGAGATCGCCGAGTCGCTGCGCGAAGCACTCAAAGCCGTTCCGGTCGAACGATTGTGGGTCAATCCGGACTGCGGTTTGAAGACCCGCGGACCGGTCGAGGTCGAAGCGTCGCTGCGTAACCTCGTCGAAGCCGCGAAGTTGGTCCGAGCGGAGCTTTAGGGGCAAAGCCCTTGTGCGCCTTTTCGGTAGTGGGCACTACCAAAAAGGCGCACGGGGGTCAGCTCAACCACGTATTGCCGAAGAGCAGAATTCCGTCCGCACTCGGCGTCACTCCGTGCACGTTCTCGCGCCACGGAATGAAGACCTTGCCGGAGTTGACCACAGCCATCGGCGCCGTCTCGTTGACTACTGTCTGGATGTCGTCGATGACGGCTCGACGCTCTTCCTCCCCCGACGCCGTCTGCAGTTTGCCGAGCAACTCGTCCATCCGAGCGTTCTTGTAGCCGAGGATATTCGACGGCGACTCACTGAACAGATTGCCGTACATACGCACGAACGGTGACTCTTCGAGAACGTTGAACGCGAAGTAGGACACGTCGTAGTCGTGCTTGGCATACAGCATGGAGATCAGATCGTTGATGCTGGTTGCGTAGGTGATGTCGACCGTGAAACCCACTGCCTGCAAGAGCGACTGAAACGTCAGCGCGCTGCGTTGCGTCGCCGGGTCGTTCATTCCGACGTAGGTCAGTTTTCCGTCGTAACCGTCGGCCTTCGCCTCGGCCAGATACTTCTTCGCAGCCTCGGGATCGAAACCGTTTCCCGCCACCGAACCGTGCCATTGCGACCACGACGCGAACATGTCAGTGCCAGGTTCACCGAAGCCGCCTTGAACCCGCTCGTTGAACGTATTCGGATCCACCGCAGCGACGATCGCCTTTCGCACACGCTCGTCCTTCGCCGCCCGATCGTCGCGCTGATTGATCGCCAGCACTCCGGCCATGCTGGCCGAGTACACAAATCCCGGATCGCCGGCTTCGAAAGCCTCGTGAATGAAATCGGGAGACTTCAGATAGGCAACCTGAATTCCGTCGGTGTGTAGGCCCTCCAGTTTGCTCTTCTCGTTGACAATTGCCGGGAAGCGCAACTTCTCGAGATACGGCGCCCCGTCCCAGTACGTTGTACGGGCAGCGAGCACCAATTCGTCTTGGGAAGCGAACTTCTCGACGGTGAACGGGCCTGCCCCGACCGGGACGAAAGTGCCGGTTGCCATCGACGAGGGTGCGACGATCATGCCGGGACCAGTGGTGAACATGATCGGGAACTCGTCCCACGGCTGCGCCAAGGTGAAGACGACCGTACTCGGATCCGGTGAATTCATCTCGCGCACAGCGGTCTTCCACACCAGCGCGTGAGTTCCCTTCTTCTGCAGATAGTGATCGATGCTCCACAACACTGCTGCACTGTCCATCGCGGTGCCGTCGCTGAAGGTGACACCGTCGCGCAATTTCAGTGTCCACACCGTGTTGTCGTCGTTGGCAGACAAAGACTGCGCCATGTGGGGAACATATTCTCCCGCAGCGGTGTCGAAGCGCATCAAAAGGTCGTAAATGGCTGCCATTTCGCTACCACCGGTAGCGCCGCCGTCCTGACGGTCTGCTGGGTCGAGACTGCTGATTCCGTTGTACGTCGCAAACGAGACCGTGCCACCCGAGCGTGGCTCTCCCCCGTCGTTCTGGTCGCCGACAACTCCGGCCGTCACGTCCGATGCATCCGTGGTCGTACCTTGGCCGCTACTCGCACACCCGGTCACCACCAGTGTCGCCGACGCCAGGACAACCATGCAGATTCGAGCGCGAGCTCGGTACGAGCGCTTCATTGCGACTCACTTTCACAGTTCACGGACACGTCGATCTCATGGATCCAACACCCGACAGATTTGTGAGTGAATTCTAGGTAAGGACTCATTCTATGTCTGCGATTTCGCAAAGCTGAGACGATGATTCACAATATTGACGAGGAAAAGAGAATCAAATTCTAGATGACTCTGGTCCGCTGAACACCAACCAGATGGCATCGTCGAGGCTTCCACTGCGCCTCGGCGAACTGATCCCAGCACGAAGGGTGCTCGATCTCCCGTCCGCCGCCGTCTCCGCCTTGCGCAATCACGATCGTTCGGACTAGCGCTCGAATTTCCGAGTCGCCAAGGTTCGTCACAGTCCAGAGAAGTAATACACACATTAATTAAGTGTTGAACCACCCGATCGCGCTAGGGTTAGGCCATGAATGACCCGAGGACCGACAACCAGGCAACCGATGACCTGACAACCGTCGGCGAACTGAACTTCTGGTCGTTCATCGAACTGGCCAACAAGCGACTGGCCACAGAACACGGATTTCGCGACCAGTTGGCCACTGAGGTACTCCTGACGCTCAATCGAGCCTCCAACGTCGTCACCTACGATCTCGAGTCGTCGATCCACCGCCCTCGCGGCTGGTCATGGTCGTCGTTCCGACTACTGTTCGTCACCTGGCTCGCCGGACCGATCGAGCCGAAGGCTGCCGCCGGGCTCACCGGGATGAGTCGAGCCGCGGTCTCCAACCTGTCCAAGTCCCTGCTGGCAGACGGACTGATCGATCGCCGCCCCACCGAGAACGACGGACGCTCTGTCCAGCTGTACCTGACCGACAAGGGCCGAGAAGCCATGGTCGAGGCATTTCGCGAGCAAAACGAACGCGAGCACGCCTGGGTCAGCGTCCTGAGCGAAGCCGAACAGCGCATCCTTGTCATGCTCCTGGACAAACTGATCACCAACCGCAGCCAATTCGACGTACGCGGACGTAACTGACGCAAATCAACACCGTCTCGAGGGTTGCACGCATCACATCATTTTAGTTAATGTATTTACTATCTGGTGGATGTGGGCCAGGCAGAACAGCACAGAAGGAGCCCCGTCATGGCGTTCTATCGACAACTCGGCAACATTCCACCGAAGCGTCACACCCAACACCGTGACGAGTCGGGCAACCTCTACTACGAAGAACTGATGGGCGAGGAAGGTTTCTCCTCCGATTCGTCGCTGCTCTACCACCGCGAAATTCCGTCGGCCATCGTCGACGCAACGGTCTGGGAACTGCGCGACCAAAGCACCACGCCCAACCACCCCCTCAAACCCCGCCATCTGAAACTCCATGCACTGTTCCCCGAGAGCATCTGGAACGAGACCGACGTGGTAACCGGCCGTCGTCTCATACTCGGCAATGCCGATGTCCGACTCTCCTACGTGGTTGCTTCCGCACCATCCCCCCTGTACCGCAATGCAATCGGTGACGAGATGGTCTACGTCGAGTCCGGCGAGGCTACCGTCGAGACCGTCTTCGGCACGCTCGACGCCCGCGAGGGTGACTACGTCCTGATCCCGATGTCCACGACCCACCGGTGGATCCCCAAGGGTGACAAGCCACTCCGCGCTTACGCCATCGAGGCGAACAGTCACATCGTCCCACCCAAGCGCTATCTCTCCCGTTTCGGCCAACTGCTCGAGAACGCACCGTTCTGTGAACGAGACCTGCACGGACCGATCGCGCCCATGGTCGCCGAGGGCACGGACGTCGAAGTACTGGTCAAGCACCGTACGTCGGCAGGCATCGTCGGAACCCGAATGGTGTACCCCACTCATCCTTTCGACGTCGTCGGTTGGGACGGCTGCCTGTACCCGTACACCTTCAACATTACGGACTACGAGCCGATCACCGGCCGCGTTCACCAGCCGCCGCCGGCACATCAGGCGTTCGAGGGGAACAACTTCGTGATCTGCAACTTCGTACCGCGCAAGGTCGACTACCACCCGCTCTCGATCCCGGTGCCGTACTACCACTCCAACGTCGACTCGGACGAGATCATGTTCTACTGCGGCGGTGACTACGAGGCACGCAAGGGTTCCGGTATCGGGCAGGGTTCGATATCGATTCATCCCGGTGGCCACGCTCATGGCCCACAACCCGGCGCGTACGAACGAAGCATCGGCGCGGAGTTCTTCGACGAACTGGCCGTGATGGTCGATACGTTCCGTCCGCTCGAATTGGGTGAGGGAGCCTTGGCTTGCGAAGACGAAGCCTACGCCTGGAGTTGGGCAGGGCGGGGGCCGCAGCAATGACGATCATCTCTCCCCTCCTCCGCGCCCTGTGCGACGACGCAGCACTCTTCCCACCCGGCAATGCTCCTCTCGCCGAGGCAGTTCCGGCCCACGCCGCCTACCTGCAGGCGGACTACGACGCACTGGTCGGGCCCTTCGTCTTTCCCGCGCCGCGATTGAGCGAACTGGCCGCGTATGTTTCGGCAGACAACCCGGTGACGCTGAGTCTGACCGTACCGGCCGGCCCAGCCGATACGGCGGCCGCACTGTCGAACGCGCTCGCCAGCCCTGGTGTTCACGTCGCCGCCGTCGAGGTGGGAATTCCTGACGGGCTGGACGCTGATGCGGCCTTCGAGGAACTCGCTCGTGTCCATGCCGCTCATCCCGACGTCGATATTTTTGTCGAGGTACCCCGTGGTGATCGGCGCGCGGACTATCTGACAGCTCTCGAAACTGCCGGGTACTCCGCCAAGTTTCGCACCGGCGGGATTGTCGCCGAGGCGTACCCGGACGAGGAAGAGCTCGCCGATGCGGTGATATCCGTTGTCCGAGCGAATATCCCGTTCAAGGCAACCGCGGGACTGCACCACGGCGTGCGCAACACCGATCCGGAAACAGGCTTCGAGCAACACGGCTTCCTCAACATCATGGTGGCCGTCGACGCTGCGAGGAGGGGCGCCGATCGTTCGGAAGTTGTTGCTGCACTGGCGCAGCGCAACGACGAATCGATTGCGCGAACCCTGTCCGGATTGACCGAGGCCGAGGCCGGCGAGGTGCGTCGCCGATTCCTCTCGTTCGGTACGTGCAGCATCTCGGACCCCCTCACCGAGCTCGAAGGGCTCGGATTGATCGTCCGCTCCGACAACACCGAAGGAACATTCGTATGACCGTCACGACCATCGACATTCCCGCCGACTCACTGTTCGGTCTCGACAATCTGCCGTACGGTGTCTTCTCCCCCGAGGGAGAGTCGCCGCGCATCGGTGTACGGGTCGCCGACTCGGTGGTCGATCTCGCAGCCACACTGGGTGATTCCGTCTTCTCCGAACCGACCCTGAACGCATTCATGGCCCAGGGCCGAGATCAGTGGATATCTGTGCGAAACCGGATCTCGGAACTCGTGACCGGTGAAATAGACTCGGATGCAGTATTTTCCGTCGACTCGGTGACACTTCACTTGCCCATCGCCGTGGCCGACTACGTCGACTTCTACGCCTCGGAGAATCACGCAACCAACCTCGGAAGGCTATTCCGCCCGGACGCTGCTCCCTTGATGCCGAACTGGAAGCACCTTCCCGTCGGATACCACGGACGCTCGAGCACCATCGTCGTCTCCGGCACCGATATCATTCGCCCCTGCGGACAGCGCAAGTCACCCGATCAGGAGAACCCGGACTTCGGATCGTCGCGTCGCCTCGACATCGAAGCGGAGATGGGGTTCATCGTCGGAACTCCCTCGAAGATGGGTGATTCCATCACCCCGGACGAATTCGCCGAGCACGTCTTCGGCGCTGTCGTCGTGAACGATTGGACTGCCCGAGACATCCAAGCGTGGGAGTACGTCCCCCTCGGCCCGAACCTGGGGAAGAGCTTCGCGACGTCCATCTCACCGTGGGTCGTACCGTTGCTCGCCCTCGAAGCAGCCCGAATCGACACTCCGGTGCAGGACCCCGAACCGCTCTCCTACCTGCGCGGTGAGGAGAAGTGGGGGCTGGACATCGATTTGGCCGTCGAATGGAACGGTCACGTCGTCTCGCGACCGCCCTACGCGCAGATGTACTGGTCGCCTGCACAGATGCTTGCGCACACCACCATCAACGGCGCCGCGGCCAGTACCGGCGATCTCTTTGCGTCCGGAACCATTTCCGGACCGGACAAGGATCAGCGCGGCGCCTTCATCGAACTGACTTGGGGCGGCGAAGAACCCGTCGCAGTCGGCTCCGCGACTCGCACCTTCCTCGAAGACGGCGACACCATCTCCATCTCAGCCACCGCTCCCGGCATCGGCGGTTCACGAATCGGCTTCGGGGATGTTCGAGCCCGTATTCTGCCGGCGACGCAGACCGAAAGGTAGCCGTCGATCTGTCGACTCGGGAGACCGATTGACAACTGTTTGATTCACGCTGATCTGATGTCCGGAATTCCTTGCCTCACGATTCTCCGAAGATAAGCTGGACTAACCATCCAGAGCGATCGAGAGTCCTGGCTCCGTGACGTCGCAGCAACCCCCTCAGCTGAGGTGCGGGTGCTTTCTGCCAGGTCCGATGGAGGACTCGTGCCCGGCGAACGACCCCGTACCTCAGTGGGGACAGCAACTGTCATCGTGATCGTGGGCGGTGGACCCCGCGGTACCGGCGTACTCGAGCGGATCCTCGCTCACGAATCGGTGAACGCCGATCCCACACCGATCGACATTCATGTCGTCGACCCGTATCCGGCAGGTGCCGGCCGTATTTGGAGAGGCAACCAAGCGCCGCTCCTGTGGATGAATTCGACAACCGCAGACGTCACCATGTTCACCGACGAGACCACCGCAGTCACCGGTCCGGTACTGCCGGGTCCGACGCTCGCGGAATGGGTCGCCGAGAACTCGGCTGAGCTTGCCCACTTCCCCGAAATCACGGCAGAAGTGCCGACCGTCACGCCGTCGTCGTTTGCATCGAGGTCACTGCAAAGCCGATACCTGAACTGGGTGTTCCAGACCGCGGTCGACTCTGCACCAGCGCACGTCGATGTTCGGGTTCATCGACGATCCGTGGTCGACATCGTGAACGTGGGCGAAGTACAGAATGTTCATCTGGACGACGGCGTTGTCATAGAGGCGACGGCCGTCCTTCTTGCACAGGGGCACCCGGATGCGTTGGCTGCCCCGCGCGAATCCGCACTGAGCGGGTTCGCGTCCGAACACGGGTTGACCTATGTGGGTCCGGGATACACCGCCGACCTCGACGCCGATGTCATTCCAGCAGGCGAGCCGGTATTGATCGCCGGACTCGGGTTGGCTTTCATCGACTGGATGGTTCTGCTCGCCGAGAGCCGCGGCGGTGTTTTCAAACGCGGTGACGACGGCGCCCTCACCTACGCTCCCTCGGGTCGGGAACCACTGTTGTATGCCGGATCTCGTCGCGGCGTGCCGTATCACTCCAAGATCTCGTACTCGATCGCTGACGCCCGGCCACCGCTACCGCGGTTCTTCACCGCTGATCTTGTTCCCGGCGACGGGCCTTTGGATTTCCGAAACGACATCTGGCCCCTGGCGTCGAAAGAACTGGCAGGCGCCCACTATCACGAGCTGTTCGCCTCGCACCCGGACCGGACGGTGGGCACCTGGGAGGAGTTCGACGCCGAATTCGCCGCGCTGGCTTGGGGATCGCCTCGATTGCAAGAACTGGTCGAGAACGCGGTCCCGAAGCCGGAGGACCGTATCGATCTCGAACGGCTCAACCGCCCGCTCGGCGGTGAGCGCTACGACGGACTTGCCGAGGTCCAATCTCGGATCACCGAATACATCTCGGCAGACGTCGCACGCCGGTCGGACTCGTATTTCAGCGCCGACGCAGCTGTCTTCTCAGCACTGCTGTCGACGTACATGACTGTCGGAGAATTGTTGCGGCGCGGCAGAATCCCGGCCGAATCCGTCGCCAAGGACGTCGAGGGGTGGCTTCATTCGTTCTTCAGCTTCATTGCCAGTGGTCCGCCGCCTGAGCGTCTGGAACAGTTGGTCGCCCTCAACGAGGCCGGCATCGTCGAGTTCCTCGGGCCGGATTCGGTGTTCTCCACCGAGATCGACCCGGCAACGGGAGCGGGGATCTTTGTCGCTCGCAGTGCGTCGCACACCGATATCGTGGCCGCGAACACCCTCGTCGAGGCGCGCTTGCCTGTCGCTTCCATCAGCGCGAGCGGTGACTCGCTCCTGCGGACCCTTCACGGGCGGGGCGAGGCAGTCGAACTACGTGCCACTGCCGACAGTGCTGCGAAGCTCGCGGTCGACGGCACGTCACGAATTCTTCATCAGGACAACACTGCTCATCCTCGCCGCTTCGCTGCCGGGCCGTGGGTTGCCGGACACAACTGGTCGGCGGCGTTCCCTCGTCCGCGCACCAATGCAGGGTTCTTCCGGCACAACGACGCTCTGGCTGCAGAGATTTTAGGCGCTGCGCGCCTGTGAGCGGTTAAGGAGCCCAGAGACTCCCTAACCGCTCACGGGGGCTGTGCCCCTAGCTGAACACCAACTCACCCTCGTCAACCGCGACGGTGATGCTGCCACCCTCTTCGAGGAGATCGTCGAGCAGCATGTCGGCGATCTTGTCGTCGACCACACGCTGGATCGAACGGCGCAACGGACGAGCCCCGAACTCGGGCTGATGCCCGTGCTCGGCGATCCAGTCCACTGCGTCGGCGGTGAACTCGATGTCGATGCCCTTCGACTGCAACCGCTTCCGGCTGTCGTCGAGCAACAGATCAGTGATCCGGTGCAGTTGCTCGGTGTCGAGCTTGCGGAAGATCACGATCTCGTCGATGCGGTTGAGGAACTCCGGCCGCATCGATTCGCGCAATCTCGCCATCACGCGGTCGCGCAGTGGCTTCTCCGCCGACTCTGCGTCACCCGTGGTGAAGCCGAGTCCACCGGATTTGCTCGAGATGATGTCGGAGCCGAGGTTGCTGGTCATGATCACGACGGTGTTCTTGAAGTCCACCGTGCGACCCTGGCCGTCGGTCAGACGCCCGTCGTCGAGCACCTGGAGCAAGGTGTTGAACACGTCCGGGTGCGCCTTTTCGATCTCGTCGAGAAGGATCACCGAGTACGGGTTACGACGCACTTGCTCCGTGAGCTGTCCGGCCTCGCCGTAGCCGACGTATCCGGGAGGAGCACCGACCAATCGGCTGACCGTGTGGCGTTCCCCGAACTCACTCATGTCGAAGCGCAGCATCTTGTTCTCGTCACCGAAGAGTGTGGCGGCCAGAGCTTTTGCGAGCTCCGTCTTACCGACACCGGTAGGCCCGAGGAACAGGAAGCTTCCGACGGGGCGATCCGGATCGCTCATACCTGTCCGGCTACGACGCACCGCACGAGCGATGGCGCGAACGGCATCATCTTGTCCGATGACACGACCGTGCAGTTCCTCCTCCAGACGGCGCAGGCGATCCTTCTCTGCCTGAGTCATCTGGCTGGCCGGAATACCCGTGGCGCGAGCGACAACCTCGGCGATCTGCTGAGCGGTCACGTCCGGAGTTTCCTCGGAAGGAACCGAGGATCCTGCCTTCTCGAGACGCTTTGCGACGCCGTTGATCTCGTCACGCAGGGTCGACGCCTTCTCGTACAACTCGTCGGCGACGGCTTTTTCCTTGTCGCTCTCGAGCTGCTCGAGACGCTGCTGCAGGGCAGCGGTGTCTACGGTGGCCGTCCTCAAACGGAGCCTGGCACCGGCCTGGTCGATCAGGTCGATTGCCTTGTCCGGCAAGAACCTGTCGCCGATGTACCGTGCCGACAGTTCCACCGCAGCGGTGATCGCCTCGTCGGTGTAGTGCACCTTGTGGTGATCCTCGTAGCGACTGCGCAGTCCGCTCAAGATGGCGATCGCGTCCTCGATCGACGGCTCTCCGACCTGTACGGGCTGGAAGCGCCGCTCGAGCGCGGGATCCTTCTCGATGTTCTTGCGGTATTCGTCGAGCGTGGTGGCGCCGACGATGTGCAGTTCACCGCGAGCAAGCTTGGGCTTGAGGATGTTTCCGGCGTCCATCGCGCCTTCGGCACCGCCGCCTGCACCGGCGATGGTGTGCATCTCGTCGATGAAGACGATCAGCTCGTCCTTGTGTGCGGTGATCTCGTCGATCACCTTGGTCAGCCGTTCCTCGAAATCACCGCGGTAGCGGGTACCCGAAACCATGCTCGACAGTTCGAGCTGGACGATCTTCTTGCCCACCAACGATTCCGGGACGTCCCCGTCAACGATGCGCTGGGCCAGCCCTTCGACGATGGCAGTCTTGCCGACGCCGGCCTCACCCACCAGGACCGGGTTGTTCTTGGTACGGCGGGAGAGGATTTCGATGGTCTGTTCGATCTCGTCGGCGCGGCCGATCACCGGGTCGACGCCGCCGTTGCGGGCGCGATCGGTGAGATCGACGCCGTACTTGTCGAGCGTCGGAGTGGTGGACTCGTCCTCCACTGGACCGGCCGCGGGATTCTGAACTGCGGCCTGCAACTTCTCCGGCGTGATACCGGCGGAAGCGAGCAGACGACCCGGGACATGATCGGGGTCACCGGCCAGTGCGATGAAGAGATGTTCGGGGTCGATGTACGTCGATCCCAGGGCTCGGGCTAGTTGATGTGCCTCGAGTAAAGCAGTTTTGACGGCGCTGCTGAGCGCGGGAGCTGAGTATGCACCCTGCTCACGGCCTTGTGGCAGTCGCAGGTCGACGGCGTCGACCACGGATTTCGGGTCGGCTCCGGCGCGCTGCATGAGCGTGCGGACCGGATCCTGCTCCGCCATGACGCGGAGAACGTGCAGTGCATCGAGATCCGAATCACCGCGAGCAGCCGCTACGCGTGCAGCGTCAGCCATGAGTTGCTGGGTGGCCCTGCTCATGAGCCGGGAAATATCGATGCGACCGGGACCCTCGGGCCCGAAGAATGCTGGCATTCCGAAGCCTCCTTGCAGAAAGTTGAGCGTTACTGACTCAATTAACGTGCATAAGGCTCGATCAATTCCCGCGGGCTCAGATTTGTTTCAACACCCTCGCGCCGAAGATCGTTCTCAACTACCGAAAGATCCGGTAGATCGACCGACCGGGTACGCCTCGATGTGCATGATCACCGATCCCTCGCAGGGACCACTCTTGATGTCGGTACGCCACGAACCCTTCAGGCTGCCATCGGGCTGAGGTGTGTAGTACGCGTCCGAATGTGCCGGCGCCCACACCTTGGGCACACCCTCACCTTGGTAGCAATCCCACTCCCAGTCATAGGGGTGCACCCAACTGGTTCCGTCCCAGGTGTATTGCGCCGGCTGCGGCAAAGTCGGATTGGCGGGAGCCGGCCCGCCCACCACAGTGGCAACACACACTCCGCCCGAGCAGTCCGTCTCGAACGTGTACGTATCGGAGAAATCCGGCTCCCATTGGCCGGCGGCCAGACTTGTACCTGTCTTGGTCGCGGCGAAGCGCTTGAGCGAGTAATCACCGGACCAGTTCGCATCCGCCGCCCCCGCAGGCATCGCCCCTGCGACAAACCAAGCAGCAACCAACGCAACCACCAACAATGACTTCCGCATGCGTGAAGTGAATCACAAGCGATGTCCGATTTGTCGGATACTGGCCACAAGAACACCGACCACGATCAGCATCAGCGCCACCAAGGGCAACGCTCCCGCACCCCTGTTCGCCAAGATCAGGCCGCCGACGACGCCACCCGCTGCGATCGCCGAATTGAAGATCGTCACGAAAACCGATTGTGCAGTGTCCACCGCGTCGTCCGTCGTTTCCGCGAGTGCAGTCTGAAGGAGAGTGGGAGCGCCTCCGAATGCCACACCCCATACTGCAACGCTGAGTGCGATCACTGCGAAGTTGTCACCGCCGACACCCAAGGCCGTCAAAGCTGCGGCAAAGACCACCAAGCTCAACACGGTGAGACTTCGCAGCGCCCGGTCGACGAGCACCCCGACCACACCGATGCCCACGAAGGCGAAAAGTCCGAACACGAACAAGACGATTCCCAACCGATCGCCGAAACCGATGCGATCCAGGAACGCCGCCAGATACGTGTACACGATGTTGTGCGCGAGGATCCACAAGAACGCGACAAGGAGAATCGGTCGTACGCCCGGCAAGACCAGGACTTTCCGCACCGACAGCCGCCGATCCGCTTGTTGCCCGGGAAAGTCCGGCATCACTGCGAGTATCCACACCACCAGAAGTAGCGCCGAACCCGACATCAAGGCGAAGACGACGCGCCAATCGGCCAAGGTCCCGAGCCACGCCCCCATCGGAACGCCGATTGCCAACGCAATCGGCTGTCCGACTGAGGCAACCGCAACGGCCCGCCCCTGCAGGTGAGGGGGCGCCATCCTGCGCGCGTACCCGGCAAGCAATCCCCACACCACACCTGCCGCCATGCCCGCCAGGAACCGAACACCCAAGGTGAGAACAAGATTCGACGACAGCGCTGTCACCAGATTGAAGACACCGAACCCTACAATCGCCGACACCAGGACCGCGCGCCGTCGCAATCCCCGCGTCACTGCGATCAGCGGTACAGCCCCGACGACAGAGCCCAACGCGTATGCAGTGACCAATTGCCCGGCGCCGGAGACAGATACGGACAGTCCTGACCCGATCTGCACCAGTAGTCCGGCCGGCATGGTTTCGGTTGTGATCGCGATGAAACCTGCCGTTGCGAGTGCCGACAACCCGGCCAGAGGTAGTGTTCTGACGGAATCGGTCTCCGCCAGTACCGAAGTCACAGTCCCGTCCGAAGTCACAGTCCCGTCCGCGTTCGCGCTCACCTCGTCGGTGTTTCGGGACTGCCTTCGCCCGACTGGCCGGAACGAACCAGTTCTGCAATCGACGCCCAGTCCATCTCGCCCTGACCGTTCACCAGAGCCTGAGTGAGCACGCCTCGAAGTACGCCACCGAACGGCAAATCCAGATTGACGCTGTCGGCGGCGTCGAGCGCAAGCTTCAGATCCTTGAAGCCCAGAGCGGTGGTGAATCCCGCAGGCTCGTACTGACGCGTCGCGACGAGGTTTCCGTAGCTGGAGTAAACCGGCCCCGGAAAGATCGTGGAGGTCAGCAGTTCTACGAGTTGGCTTCCGTCCACACCTGACCTCTCCCCCAATGTGATTGCCTCACCCAAGGATTGAATCGCGGAGAGGATGAGGTAGTTGCCGATGATCTTGACGATGTTGGCCTGCTCCGGACGCTCACCTTGTGGCCAGGTGCGAGCCCCGATGACGTCGAAGAACGGCTGTACTCGTTCGAGAAGGGCACTGTCGCCACCGGCGATGATGTTCAACTGACCAGCCTGAGCAACAGAAACGCGTCCGAACACCGGCGCCGCGATGTAACCGATGCCGTGCTCGGCGTGCAGTGCGGCGGCGCGCTTGGCAAGATCGACGCTGACGGTGGCCATGTTGACGTGCACGGTTCCACTCGGAACGGATGCGAGTAAGGCGGGATCCAGAATGGCCGCAGACACGGCCGAATCATCCGCCAACATCGACAGCACCACACCGGACTCGAATGCCTCGGCAACGGTTTTCGCGCCGGTCGCCCCTTCCTCGACCAGTTCGGTTACCGCTTCAGGGCTGCGATTCCACACCGTCACGTCGAACCCTGCGCCCATCAGATTTCGAGCGATGGGACGACCCATCGCGCCCAAACCGACCACGGAAACAGAAGTCATGGATTTCCCTCTCGAAAGTGTTGAACCATCTAAGACGGTTCAACACTCTCATACAGGTACAGTTGGTGTCGAACCGGTTGAGATGGTTCACCGCAAAGGAGGGCAAAAGTGAACGAAGCAGGAGCTGATGAATCCGCTCGGGACGTCTTTCGACTCGACAACGACACGCTCGCGTTCCGCTTCACCGCCACCCTCACCAATCGGAACGGCTCGAGGTTCGAGCGACTCACGAGCCCGCATCGACTCGAATTATGGTTGCGCGCCAACGATCTGACGAACACCTCGGCACGAGCGACGGCAGACGACCTCCGCGACGCGCAGGATTTACGTGAATCCATTCATCGCATTGGAATCGCCGTGTGCGAGAACCGACAGGCCTCACGCGCCGATGTCGCGATCGTCAACACCGCATCCGAACTCGGCAGCGCCCACCTCGTCCTTCAGAACGGTCGAGCCCTCTGGACATCGACCGGAGACAATCCGATCCGCGACGCCCTGTCGATCGTGGCTGCCGACGCGATCGCGGTACTGGGCGGTCCCGACCGTGACCGCGTCAAAGCATGCCAAGGCGACGGGTGCACCGGCCTCTACGTCGATACCAGTCGCGGCAACAACCGACGCTGGTGCTCGATGAACATCTGCGGAAACAAGGCGAAGAAATCCGCGATGACCGCGCGCGCCGACTAGCTCATTTCACCTTCGCCGCCTCTCGATTTCACCGCTTCTCGATTTCACCGCCTCTCGATTTCACCGCCTCTCGATTTCACCGCCACTCGATCCCACAGCTTTTCGATCGGGGTCGACAAGAGGAGAAGAAGCAACGGGAAGTACGACGTCACCGGGACAAGCACACTGACGAGCAGTGCCACCAGCATTATCAGGAAGGTAACGATCTCGGCCGTGAAATGCGGCTTTGCACTCTCTTCGCTCAACGACGGGTTGCGGACCAGACCCCACGCGACCACCGCCAGGCACGCAGCGCTGGCGGCCATCGTCCCGATGTAGAGAGCCCTGGTTCCCAGGTCCTGAGACGGCGCTGCAACCAGCGCCGTCGGGAAGGGCAAGAACACGATCGTCAGTACCCACAACCCCAGCCCGCGCACGACCACCTTGTCCCCGTCGATCACAAAACGAAGTAGTCGATGCTGCGACCACCACAGCCGGAAGATCACCAGAAAGCTCAGGGCGAAGGAGCAGAATTGCGCCGCGTGCTCGCGCAGCAGCTCGGACGTGGTGCCGTGGTGGTCGCTGGTCAATTCGACCAACGGCAGGACGAGCAGCGTGATCGCGATGGCAACTATCGCGTCGATGAAAGTGACGTAGCGCTCGAAGTAGCGGGTTCGTTCCTCGATCTCAGCCATTGCGGAAGCATAAGCCTCGCAACAAGAAACAGACCGGTGACGCCACTTTGCGGGAGTCGATATCCCGAAACATACAATTAACGAATCAAATTCGTTATACCTCTTGACCGAGCCCTCGGCCGTCCCCATACTTAACGAATCACATTCATTAAGTGACTCGCATCACGCCATCAGGGGTCGGTTCCGCCACCCCCTTCAGGACTTGGGGTTGCCCTAGTGCCAAACAACGCTTCTGCGAATACGAAGTCAGACCGGGTTCCACTCACCACCAACCGCGGTGTTGCCGTCTTCAGCATCGGCGTCATGGGGTTCATCACCGCGAACCTCATCCCATTGATGATCGTGGCAATGGTCGATGACCTCGGTGTCACCGAATCTGCCGCTGGTGCCGTCCTGACCGCGTCGCTGCTGGTCTGCGCGGGCACCTGCCTCGCCACCACGCGGATCGCATCGGGTCCGCGTCGTCACCTGCTCGGCCGCATCAGTCTGATCGCGATGGCGGCTGCATTCGGCGTCGCGGCCATCGCACCGACCACGGCAATCGCGTGTGCGGCGATCATCATCGGCGGCGTCGGCGCTGGTGGCTCCGCATCCGTCGGTGGCGCGGCATTGGCAGCGCTCACGAACCCGGACCGGGTATCAAGCATCAGCGGACTTGTGAATCGGGTCGTCGTCACAGCGGTCCTCGCTCTCATTCCCATCCTCGGCACACATATGACCAACGCCTTCGGCATCGTCGCGGCCCTGGCGCTTGCCACCGCCGCCACGGTGACCTGGTTGCCGTCATCCCCGGTGAAAGAGTCGCCGGAGGCGACGAAGTCCGCCAAGGCGACCACAACTCTCCCCGCCGGGGTCAGCGCGAAACGACTCACTTTTGCCGGGACCGCCTTCCTCGCGATGCTCGCCGTCTGGGCGATCAGCGAGGACTCACTGTGGGCAGTACTCGGCATCATGGGCTCGGAGCACGCCGGACTTTCGGACCAACAGATGGGGCTCGCGCTGAGCGCATCAACGGCAGGTGGTGTCCTCGCGGCAGTTGTCCTGACCGCGCTGGGTTCCCGCGTCAGCCGGACAGTGTCGATCTCGGCACTCCTGATCCTCGGGGCAATTCTGAAGCTGTCGGCTTGCCTCGCAACCGATTCCACGATCTACCTCATCCTGGTGATCGCCTGGAACACAACCTACGCGGCAACGTTCATCGTCTTGGTTGCCATCTCGGCGGCCCTCGACGCCGCCGGCCGATGGTCCGCCCCACTGCTCGGTACCTACCTCATCGGTTCCGCGTTTGCGCCGTTGTTCGGCACTTCGGTGACTGCGAGCCTCGGCTATCCGACCTTCGGAGTCATCATCTCGGGGATCAGCTTCGTCTTGTTGGTCCCGTTCGCCTTGGTATCGCGGCTCTCCGCACGTACCGAGGGTGCGTATCGTCACCACAGTGCCGCCATCACTACTACCGTCATCGCGTAAGGATCACGTAGAAGTCATGAATGACAGCATCACTCACTACCGCAACGGAAAGATCTTCACGGCCGCCGAGGAAGGGTGGGCCGAATCGATAGTCGTCGAGGGCCAACAGCTCAGGTTCGTGGGCGAGACCGTCTATGCCGAAATCCTGGCTCCCGACGCCGAGGTGGTCGACCTCGAAGGTGCGGTCGTGCTCCCCGGTTTTGTCGACGCCCATACACATTTGGTCATGATGGGATTCGCGCTGCAGAAGCTCGATCTCCTCGATGCCACCGATCTTGCCGACATTCAGTCCAGCATCCGGCAATTCGCGGAATCGAACCCGGACGCGCCGCGACTGTTGGGTCGCAGTTGGTTGTTCTCGGCGCTGAACGGAGAGCACCCCACGCGAGAGATGATCGACGCCGTCGTACCCGATCGCCCGGTGTACCTCGACGCCAACGACGTACATTCGGTCTGGGTGAACACCGCAGCACTGCGAGAACTCGGCATCGACGCGGACACTCCCGATCCGATCGGCGGTCGTATCGGCAGAGACCCTGAAACTGGTGAAGCGACTGGAATGCTGTACGAGACGGCCATGATGCTCTATGTCTGGCCGAAACTGGCGGGGCTCGCTTCGGACGAGGACCGGGACGCCGCCCTCGCTCTCGCGTTCCGCCACTATCTCGAGGACGGCGTGACCGGCGCGGTGGACATGGCCCTCGGCGCGGACGAATTGGCTGCGCTGGAAAGAGCTTTGGACGCCGGAAACGGCACTCTGCCGCTACGAGTTGCGGCTCACTGGCTGATGACCCGCGAGGACAACGAGGCCGACAACGTCCGGCAAGTTCACGACGCAATCGAACTCCACGAGCGTGTCCAAGGTCCATGGCTCCGTATCGCCGGAATCAAGATCATCATCGACGGTGTGATCGACAGCTGCACTGCCGCAATGAAAGAACCGTACTCGGACGGCACCAACGCCGAGCCCATCTGGGATCTCGAATCCTTGATCCCCGTCGTGACAGCCGCAGACGCCGCAGGCCTGCAGATCGCGATGCACGCGATCGGCGACGAGGCGTCGGAGATCGGACTGACTGCACTCGAGTACGCGATCGCCGCCAACGGAGACATTCCCCGCAGGCACCGAATGGAACACTTGGAGTCCATCACCCGGGACAACGTCGAAAGGCTTGCCCGCCTGGGAATCATCGCCTCGATGCAACCGGTTCACGCTGACCCTGCAATCCAGGAAAACTGGCAGGCGATGCTCGGCGACTACCGGGTGAATCGCGCGTATCCCTGGCCTGAATTCACCGAGGCCGGAGCGGTTCTGGCGTTGGGTTCGGACGCGCCGACCGCTCCCCACCCGCCGCTGCCGAACATGTTCATAGCCACCACCCGTCGATCCGCAATCGATCCGTCGCTGGCACCCAATCTGCCGAAGTACGCTCTACCTCTCGCGGATGCGCTGGCACACGCAACTCGCGACGCTGCCTACTCGTGCAGGTGGGAAGATGTGACCGGCCAGCTGGTTCGGGGTAATGCAGCCGATTTTGTCGTGCTGAAACAAGATCCGTTCACCGAAGGGGTCGATTCTCTCCTGACCACGGAGATTGCGATGACCGTCGTTGCTGGATCCGTGCGATACGACGCGGCCAGGGCCAAGAGCACCCAAGCACGGAACACCGAGCCCGATAGCCGATCGTTACCAGTTGTTCGATAACGCAAACGCATATCCCGGCGACAGAACGAAGGAGGGACTTGAACACGTGAACCCATACTCTCTGGAGGACGCATGCGCAGGAAAGCTCCGATTTCGGTCGTCGCCGCGGCCATTGCACTGGTGACGGCCACTGCCCTGACGGTCGCCGGTTGCGGGTCGACCGAAGGAACACCTGAAGCGGCGTCGAGTTCAACGGCAGCAAGTTCGACTGCGGCGTCTTCGACTGCAAGCGAATCCGAGACGACGGTAGCGAGTTCTCCCCCGCCACAATCGGACACCCGCACAAGCGCATCCACGACAGCAATCCCCGCTTCGGGTCCCTGTCTCGACGTCGGCTCTCCGCTCGTCACCGATGCCATCAGCACGCTGGGTACCGACGTCAACGGAGGTAACTGGATACCGACATCCTCGAGCGAGGAGCAGGTCGGTAATTGCCCTGACCTACTCTGGGTTTCGGTCGACGGCGACGGCGTGGGCGATGCGACTTACCAGTCACACGTCCTGTTCTTCCACGACGGAATATACCTGGGCACCGCTACCAGTAAGCCGTACTCGTACACACACGTCATCGACAGCAACAAGGATTCCGTATCCGTCCAATACCGTTGGCTGCTGGACGACGACGCGTTCTGCTGCCCCCAAGGAGGACCGAACATCGTGAACTTCACGTGGAACGGCAGCGCCGTGGTTGCCGACGGGCAGTTCCCGCCCTCCTGAACCTGTCCACGTACGATTCGGCTCCGAACACAACTGTGCCCCAGCAACAACGGTTGCTGGGGCACAGTTTCTTCGAGCTACTCGCCGGCGCTCCTACTCACCGACGCCGAGTTCACGCAGGCGAGTCTTGTACAGCTCGATGTTGCCGAGCTTGATGTCCTCGTAGCCACGAACCACGTCCGGCAGCGCCGCGATCTCGACGGCGCGATCGTATCCGTCGGTTGCGAGCGTACGAGAGAGGTCAGCGATCATGGCCTCGTACTCGGCGAGCAGTTCACGCTCGACCTTGCGGACGTGCATGTAGCCGAAGGGATCGAGCTTGGTGCCGCGAAGCTTCTTGCCCTTGGCCAGAACCTTCAGTGCAACATGCGACTTGGGTCCGAGACCGATCTTCTTCTTGCGACCCATCACTCGCAGGATCGGCGGGTGGAGCTTGTAGGTCAGGTTCTCCCCGGCCGGCACCTGAGACTTGACGTCCTCGATGAATGCGGGGTCGACCAGCATACGAGCCACTTCGTACTCGTCCTTGTACGCGGTGAACTTGAACAGGCCGCGGGCAACCGCTTCGCTGAAGTCGGTCCGCTCGGTTGCGGCACGCTCGGCAGTCCAGACTGCCTGGACCTGATCGATGTAACGCTGGGCGATCTTGACGGACTGGAACTCGATGAGCTGCGCAGCACGCAGTTCCACCAGTCGCAGGGTTTCACCGGTGAAGGTGGTTCCGGCGAACATGTGAGCCGGTGCGACAACGGGTTCGCGGACGGACTTGGCCGGCGTGGTGACGGCCGAGAACGCAGCGGTGTCGGCAATTGCTGCGCGACCCCAACGGAATGCCGCGATGTTCGCGTCCACGGCAACGCCGTTGATGCCGATCGCTTCTTCGATGGCCTCGGCCGGCAGACGAAGTCCGCCGCTCTGGTAGGCCGCACCGATCAGCAGGAAGTTGGCAGCTGCGGTGTTACCGAACAGCTCCTGCGCCGCTGCGAGGGCGTCGAAGGAGCGCAGGGTGCGCGACACCTTGTCGAGGCGGGCAAGGAGTGAAGTCTCCTCGGGGTAGCGAACAGCCTTGTCGTAGACCATGTCTCCGGTCGGCGTCTGCGACGTCGACGCGATGGAGACCGTCTTCTCGGAGTTGCCGTAGTCGAGGTTCTTGTTGTCCGTCGCGGTCAGCAGGTCGAATGCGACGATGCAATCCGCACTGCCCGGGGTAAGGCGGTTGGACGGCTCGAGCGCGCTGGAGCTGAAACGCAGGTGCGAGACAACGGGTCCGGCCTTCTGGCTCAGTCCGATCTGGTCAAGGCTCTCCACCTCGAGGCCGGCGCGCAATGCAGCAGTGGCGAGCACCTGGTTGACGGTCACGATGCCGGTTCCGCCGATACCCGCCAGGAAAACGTTCTGCGTGGTGGTGAGCGGGCCGAAATCAGGATCTGCGACGACCGGCGGGACGGGACGTGCGGCCTTGGGAGCCTTCTTGCCCGGTACCAGTTCGACGGTCACGAACGACGGGCAATCGCCATCCATGCAGGTGTAGTCGGTGTTGCAGGACGTCTGATCGATCTTCGTCTTGCGGCCGTACTCGGTGTCCACGGGCTGGACCGAGAGGCAGTTGGACTTGACGCCGCAGTCACCGCACCCCTCGCACACCGCCTCGTTGATGACGACGCGAGTGTTGCGAGTGGGCAGCGTGCCGCGCTTGCGCTGACGACGAGCGTCGGCCGCACAGTGCTGGTCGTAGATCAGCACTGTGACGCCCTTGATCTCGCGAAGCTCCTTCTGGGCCTCGTCGAGGCGATCGCGGTGCCAGAGCTTGGTGCCCTTGGCCAGTGCGCGCTTGTTGTGACGCGAAGGCTCGTCGGCGCAGATGATGATCTGCTTGACGCCCTCGGTGGTCAGCTTGTGGCTGAGTTGAGCAACGGAGAGGGCACCTTCCGCGTCCTGCGCACCGGTCATCGCCACTACCTCGTTGTAGAGCAACTTGTAGGTGATGTTCACGCCTGCAGCGATGCACGCCTGGACAGCCAACTGACCGGAGTGGAAGAAGGTGCCGTCGCCGATGTTCTGGAACAGGTGAGGCACGTCGGTGAACGGTGCCTGCCCGATCCACTGGCTGCCCTCGCCGCCCATCTGCGTCAGACCGGTGACAGCGCTGTCCTCACGGCCGGACATGGTGACGAGTGTGTGGCAACCGATTCCGCCGCCGCCGATGGAACCCTCGGGGATAGCGGTGGAACGGTTGTGGGGGCACCCGCTGCAGAAGTACGCGGTTCGCTTGGCGGAGAGCACGTTCAGCGACAGCGGCGCCGGGAGGGTGCGCTTGAGCTCGACGTGCGGCTTGAGCACGCGACGCAGCGGGGCCAGCAGCCGACCTGCGGTCAACTCACCGCTGGCGGGCATGAGCAGACGGCCCTGGCCGTCACGCTTGCCGATGATGCGTGGGGCATCGTCGGTGCCGTACAGGACTTCCCGGATCTGCGCCTCGATGAACGCGGTCTTGTCCTCGACCACGACGATCTGCTCGAGACCTTCGGCGAACTCGCGAACCTTCTCGCCCACAACGGGATAACACATGCCGATGCGGAGGAGGCGGATACCCGCGCGGTGCAGCGCGGCGTCGTCGACACCGAGGTCTGCCAGCGCTTGGCGAACGGAGTCGAAAGTTGTACCGGTGGCCGCGATACCGATCTTCGCACCGGATGGGTTGACCTCGATGACGTCGAGATTGTTGGCAGTTCCGTACGCGTGCACCAGATCCCATCGCGGGCCGTACAGATCGGCCTCGGCGATGACGCTGTCCGGCGGCGCGGCCATCTGACGCTGCTTGTAGACGAAGGGCTTGCCCTCGAACTGCACCTCCGGAACCACGATGTCGAAGTCCGCGATGCTGCCGTCGATCGTCCAGGCACCGTCGGCGACGTCGGCGACGATCTTGAGCGCCACGACACAACCGGACACACGCGAGAGTGCAACAGCATGCATACCCATCGTGATGATCTCTTCGGCATTGCGCGGGAACAGAACCGGTACACCCATCGCAGCAAGCGAGCGCTCACTGACGGCAGGAACCGTAGACGACTTCGACGCCGGGTCGTCGCCCACCAGGAGGACGACGCCGCCCTTGGGGTTCACGCCGTACATGTTGGCGTGGCGAATGGTGTCGGTAGCGCGGTCGACGCCGGGGCCCTTACCGTACCAGACGCCGGTCACGCCGTCATGGGTCGCGGTTCCTGCAGGGAGGTCCGTCTGGCTTCCCCACACCGCGGTGGCAGCAAGTTCCTCGTTGAAGCCGGGGATGAAGGTGATGTCGTGTTCTGCGAGTACCTTCGGCATGCCGTGAAGCATTTTGTCGACGCCGCCGAGCGGACTGCCCTGGTAACCGGACACGAAGGTGGCAATACGCTTACCTGCCCGAATGTCGCGAACGTGCTGCTCGACGAAGCCGCGTGCAATTGCCTGAACACCGGTCAGCAACACCGGTCCCGATCCCGACCGGTACCGATCATCGAGGTCATAGGGCTTGGTCTGGGCTACGCCCGACACCAGTTCAGTCATCGTGGACCACCGTTCCGTCTGCAGTGCATTTCAACTACCGTGCATTTTCAACAACCGCGTAACTCGATCTGTTCAGATGATCGTGGTCGAGGTATGTGAAAGCGTCAACAGAGTCTTGTTCAACTATTCAAATTGACAATTTGTGAGCCAAATCACGTGACCTAGGTCATCGAATCAATCAGTTGGAGACCCGTTCGTGGCGATACGGCGAAACGGACATAAAACGTTCCCGACAATGCAAACCGAAAACATCCTTGACATTGACGCAACGTCAACTTGCAAGCTGAATGAGCACAACCGATCCGAGAGTAGGAACTACACGTGAGCGAATGGTCCATCCAAGAACTCGCCAAATCCGCCGGTTCCACCAGCAGAACGCTGCGTCACTACGGCGATCTCGGGCTCTTGGAACCGAGCCGCATCGGCGCCAACGGCTACCGCTTCTACGACGAAGACGCCCTGGTGCGGTTGCAGCGCATCCTGCTGCTCCGAGAACTCGGACTCGGATTGCCGGCCATCGCCGAAGTCCTCACCGGTGAACGCGACACGGCCGCCGCGTTGCGTACCCACCTCGAACTTCTCGAGCAAGAGCGCACGCGGATCTCGAGACAGATCGAATCGGTCTACAGGACCTTGGACAAGACGAAGAAAGGTGAATCACTCATGCCGAAAGATGTTTTCGACGGGTTCGACCACACCCGATACAAGGACGAGGTCATCGAGCGTTGGGGCAAGGACGCCTACACGAGAGGGGACAACTGGTGGCGATCGATGCCCGAGCACGACCGGAAAGCGCATCTGCAGAACCAAGCTGACATCGCAGAAGCATTCGGTACCGCACTGACAGCCGGTCTGTCCGCGGATAGCGACGACGTCCAGTCGATTACCCAGAGACAGTTCGAGTGGATAAAAATCGGTTGGCAGGGAAGGACTCCCAGCGCCGATGCCTTCACCAGACTCGGACAGATGTACGTCGACGACCCTCGCTTCACTGCAAACTACGACAAGTACGGCGAAGGCACCGCTGTGCTGGTTCGTGATGCGATGAAGGTCTACGCCGAGCGCAACCTGCAGTAACGGGTAATCAGTCCTGCCCGCTGCCGAGCAGGTTGTGTCGGTGCGCTGCCGCGACGGCCTCTTCGCGGGAATGCGCACCGAGTTTGCGATACAGGGCTCGCAGGTGACTCTTCAACGTGTTGTTGGATACGAACAACTTTCGCGCTATCTCACCGATCGGGATGCCGAGACCGAGTTCCACGAGAACGTCCATCTCCCGCTTCGTCAATTGGACTCGAACGATCACCGCTGGATACATCTGCGGCGCTTCGGATTCGAGAAAGTCTGCGACGGCACTGCTCGACCCCTCGGCCCGCTCCTCGAGTCGCCTGATCAGATCCCGCGGTATCGTCGCCAGCGCCGACAGGACACCCGAGGTTTCGAGCAGTCCGCGAGCCTGCTCCCATGGACGCGCGGCAGCGGCGATTGTGCCCAGTTCGCACAGCGCTACGCATTCTATCAACAGCGATTCGAGACGATTTCTGGTGAGATACTCTCCACTCCAGTCAATTTCACGGCACAATTCCAAAGCCTGTGCCGGCGCTCCGGTCAGTAGATGCGCACGAGCGACAGAAACCGTGACAACAGCAAACGTGTGCGCGGCAGCAACTGCTTCTTCCAGTGCCTTCGTACCCTCCCCGGACGCCAAAAGAAGATCGATGCGTGCTGCGGTGAGAAGTGCGTCACCGAGCGATCGTTCACACGGATTCACGTGCCCATGCGTAGCTACTGCACGCTGCAATGAAATCAGGCCCGAGAACGGGTCTGATTGCAGCAGTGCGAATCTCGTGTACGCGTAGGCGGCAAATGCCCAGAGATCTCCTGGCGGCGTGATCTCGGCGAGCACGTCCATCGCGGCAGCGCCCGCGATCCGGTCCACGCTGTCGTACGCCACGAGTGCACGCGCGATCGCTCCGCCCATGTGCGAAGGTGGCCCCAGCCATCCCGAAACGTCCGGGTGCGCGCTTTCGAGGTGAAGCCACTCTGTCGCGTGTGTGACATCGCCGATCAGTGCAGAGTTGAGCGCAGCGTTGCCTGCGGCGTGCCGCAGGACGAACTCCGGACCGTGCTGCACGGCGCCGTGATACGCGAGCCGCAATTCCACCGCGGCATCACCGAGGTCACCGGTCAACTGGTGCGAGACTCCCCAGATCAGCCGCAGGGCGGGCAGTTGAGACCCCAACGCGCCCAACGATTCGTCGCCGAGTCCGTACACGACGTGCGCCAACTTGCGTGTGATGTCGGTTGAGCGCTTGTACTTTCCGGACGTTCTCAGTACGACGGATTGGACGGTCCCGACGTTCAACAAACTGCATGCTTGCGAACTACCGCCTATTGCGCGCAACTCCGCAGGTTCCGTCGGTAGCGAATCGCCGTTCATCAACTGTGGACGAAGGCGTGATTCGAGTAGGTCACGCCCCACCAGGATCGAGGGGTTCTCGGCCAAGACGTCACTGGGAATCGATTGCAACGCCGTTCGAATCAGTCCAGTGTGATCGACCAAGAGATCGGCCCAGTGCCGTTCGAGTATGTCGAGCGCGCGAAGCCACTGACGACCGTCCATCGCGTAGCGGACCGCACTGGCGAAATCCGAAGTCGCGAGAGCGTGGTCGACGAGCATCGGAAAGGGGTCTTCGAATCTCGCCCCTTGTTCGGACCGTATCCGTATGAGCGCCAGTCGAACTGATGGCGCAAAATACCAGGCCGGCTCCCCGGCGCGGCCGTCCCGGAAGATGAGTCCGAAAGACTCGAGCACGTCGAGTTTGCCCGTCACGTCAAGGTCGTCGGACACGACGGCCGCGATCGCAGGCGTGACCGTGCGCGCTGCGGCGATCGTCGTCGCGAAGTCGAACAGCTCGAGCGCTTTGCCCGATCGAGGAGCGGTCCGACTGACGTAAGCGAGGATCGCCTGGTCCACCCGCTTCTGAACGCGTTCACGCCCGCGATTCGGTTCACTCAGCCCCGCAACCGCGCTCAGAGCAACCTTCATCAGAACAGGGACACCCGCAACGCGTTCGCAGATCGAATGCACGATGCCGGACGGAAGGTGAATCCCGGCGTCCGCAAACAGAATCGTGGACTCGTCGAGTGTGTATCTGAGGTCGTTCATGCATAGGTACTCGTCCACGCGTACACCGTCGAGCAAGTCCGTTGCAGATCGGTCCTGGAGCGTGACAATCACTTTCAACCCGGGCAAGCGCACGATCAGATCCACAAGTTGGTGGCCCACCTCGTCTCCCTCGACCAGGTCGATGCGATTGAACACCAATACGAACGGCACGGCCGAGGAGTGGAGAAGTGATTCGACGGCTCCCACAGGATCGTCGAGTATTTGCGGCGGAGCCTTCAATGATTCCAACGAATCCTGAATCAGGGCGCGCGCCGAGTTCCAGTAGTCGACGGGTGTCATCCGTTTCGACGGTGCCGGCACCCACACAACCGGTCGACTCGGCACCGGCCCCAGAGTTGTCAGCCACAAGGCTGCGAGTTCTGTCTTGCCGAACCCTCGGGGCGAGTCGATGACCGTCAACCCCGCGTGGCGCTCCATCAAAGCGAGGAGGCGAGGGCGCACCGCGGTGGGTCCACGCCCCGCGAGACGCCGATGCAGCGAACCCGTTCCGCGAGGGTTTCGCTTTGCTCGGGATAGCTGCGATCGATTCGAAGGGGTCGTCACGATTGCCGGCCAGTGAGCAGGCGAGGCCCGCCGAATTCGAGATTTCGTTCGAGAACCGAACTCACAGCCTGTCCACCCATAACGAACAACATAGACAGAATCTGCACGACACGCGAGGGCCGTGCGTCTCAAAAAATCGTCCGTTTTGTCTCAATATGTGGGCTCGATCACTATCGGTGATTATTTGCGGGAGAGTGACTGCGGCCTGCAGGATCTGACATATCATGCCCGCGTGTCGATCAATTCCGCCCGCATTCGCGTGTCGACCCGATCGGTCGACCCCGCAGATGCCGACGACTTCTGGCGCGGCGCGACCCGTCCGTTCTTCGTCACCGAACCGGTGCTTGCCGACGCTCCGCTCGAAGGCTCGATATCCGCTCTGCCCATCGGGACCTCGCTGATCGGTGAAACTACCTTCAATGCGCAGAAGTACACCCGAAACAAAATCGTCATCGCCGAGAGCGGGCTCGACGATCAGTACATGATCCAGGTCGTCCTCGACGGGCAGGTGAGTGGTGATGCCGAGGGGGTGGATTTTGTCGCCCGCACAGGGGACGTCACGTTCTTCGACCTAGGGCGGACCTGGACCGCCGCCGCCGAAGCCGAGGCGACAGGGCGCACCATCACGCTCCTCGCCCCGCGCTCTCTCGTGGAGGCAGAGTCCAAGGGTCGTTCCCTCCACGGAACTGTCCTGCGCGGAGTTCCCGCCTTCGTTCTCGCTCAGTGCCTGCAATCGGTCGTACTGGCGCTGCCACATCTCGACCCCGATGCTGCGGCCGGCTACGAGGACGTCGTCGCTTCACTTCTCCGCGTCAGCTTGGGTATCGCTGAGCCCGACTTGTTGCCGCGGCCCGATTACTCTCTCCGCGATCGTGCCTACGCCTACATTGCCGAGCATCTCTCCGAGACCTGGCTGGGGCCTACGACCATGTGCGCGGCCCTGTCGGTCTCCCGGGCCCAGCTCTACCGCGCGTTCGCGTCCGACGGCGGAATTGCGCTTGTCATACGGCGCAAGCGTCTCGAACTCGTGTATCGCGAGTTGACCCGAGCCGAGATGCCGAACGAAACGATCGAAGCGCTGGCGCAGCGTTGCGGCTTCACGTCCAAGTCCCAGTTGGCGCGCGCGTTCAAGGACTTCTACGGGATGACCCCGAGCCAGGCACGCACAGACGGCAGACGCACGATCGGAGACCCGTCGATCTCGCGTCTGCACCGCCGCCTCGAGTTCTTTAGCCCTTGAATCGCAATACTTCACAGCCCCGCGATCGTGCCTGTGTTCTAGTTGATCGATGAGCTGGGTCGACAAGGAGCTGTGTCTGGCCGCGCTCACCGGTGCGGTCACAGGTGTCGCCGTGATGATCCCGATAGTCGGCGATGAAGCCTGGTCCTGGGTAGGACTGTTCATACCTGCCTTCATCGGAGCACTGGTCGGGCTGATTGTCGGCTCGAGCGCAGTAGCAGGCGGGCGCAGTGCGCTGAGCACAGGCCGGAGATGGCCGGCGCGCACAGTCCACCGCTGGAAGCATCGGTTCGCGGCGTATTCGACAATGGCGGTGGCGTTACTGGTGGCCACAGTGTTCGTGGCGGCTGTCATCGCTACGGGTGAACCGGTGCGAGATGCCGGAGGATTCCCGACGTCCTTGATCGTACTTGCGGTCATCGCCCTGGTGACGTACGTATTCTCCTACGTGCTCGCACCGGCCCAGGCCTCCGAAACTCCGTAAGCAACTCTGCTTCATCACAATTCAGCATCCGAATCGCGGCAGTAGCCAAGGAACCATCCGCACCAGGCAGCGAGCTCAGATCACTTCAGCTCGAAATGAACCGAAGAACAAACTGTTCGATGCCTTCCGATATGACCTTGGTGAGGGCGGTGAAGTCGTTCGACCAACGTTGAATGTCCAAGCTGCTCATTGATTTCCTCCGGTCAACATCCCGCTGCCTGTGACCACATGACGTATGCGAGGCATCGGTCGCGCACTAGAACTACCTGCCAGAAAGCGGTTTCCGTTACCGCTGGGCCCACCGAACAGCGACACCTGTTCCTGCGAACCCTGGTACTGCAGATGCCGTCGAACGGTTGCAACAACGCCATGCAGAGTTCGAGCGAAAAGCGCTATCCACCAAAAGTATTAGCTCGAAAGAACTACGAACCACGCGTTTTCCGGGCGCACAACACCCACCGCGCACCGACGGCGATCAGGCGAGTTGGCCGCTCGATTGTCATGCACCGAAGCCGCACGCGACTCCAGGAAGTTAGCGAAGTCCCCCAAGGGAATCAGCCCTGCTTACTCACGTCACTGATTCCGTCTGGCGACGATGGCGAAGTTCAGGGGGATCCTCGCAGCGTGGTCCGACAGAGTCCATCCGTTGGCGCACGCAACGAGTTCCGGGAAGGCCGGCCAGTCCATGTAGGGAAGTTCCGAAACTGATTCGATATGAAGGCCCGCATCCAGCAAGGAACCGATGACCTCGCCTAGATCGTGGCGCCATTCGTGGTTAGTGGCGTGCGCTATCTGTCCGTCGGAGTTCCCGGTGTAGGTCGCAGAGTCTTCGTACGAACGCACACCGCCTCCGGAGAGGTAGTCGTCGGTGATCGTCCACGGTTCGAATGCCATTGCGCCGAGGATCGGATGATCGTCGCGGATCTGAAACACCCCACCCGGCTCGAGGAGGTCGTGGATCGACCGAGCCCAGGTGGCGAGTTCCGGCAACCAGACGATGGTCCCGGCGCTGGTGACGATCGTGTCGAAACGCCTGTCGACAAGCGTCGAAGCGAATCGCGCATCACCTTCCACCCAGGTGATCCGGCGGTTGTCGGCCTTTGCGATACGAGCTGCGTGGTGCAGAGAATTCGGTGACAGATCAAGCCCGTGCACGTCGATCGCACCAAGTCGCGCCCAGGAGATGGTGTCGATCCCGATGTGGCACTGCAAATGCAGAAGCGAGCGACCCCGCACTCCTGACTCCGGCAGATGTGGGGCCAGAATCGACAAGTCGTTCTGCACAACTGTGGAAATGGTCGCGCTGTTGGCGAGAAACCCTCCGACGTCGTACATTTCGGAGCGCACATGCACATCGGCGCGATCATCCCAATTCGCCTTGTTGCCGGCGATGGCCTCGGCCTCGTGTTTCGCTTCTGCCCCGTGCATCGCTGCCCCTCCGAGATCGGCCTGAACTGCCTTTCTAACACGTCTGTAGTCGTGTTCGCCGTCGTGTCCTCGAGGACACTTTCGCTAACGGATCAGACGGTCACTTCTTCGACCGGCTTCTCCTCGTGGGTCGCGGCGCCGAAGACTGCCACGGCGACGGCACCGGCGATCGCCCCTACGAAGCCGACGACGGCAAGCCATTCCAGGCCCGGTCGCGACGCGTCACCGAGTACCACGACGCCGACGATTCCCGGAACAACCGTCTCGCCGACAACCAGAGCCGCCGTCGCTCCGTTGACGGACCCCAGTTGCAGCGCGACCGTGTGCAGATAGAAACCGCCCAGGCCCGAGACGAGGATTGCCCACCCGGCCGGATCGCGGAGCATCGTGCCGATTTCGAACGGATCGATTCCGTAGACCACGCGTACGGCAATGGCCAGACAGCCGAACAGCACACCCGAGATCAATCCGGCGACAACTGCTGCGCGTGAACCCAACCATCGGATCAAACCGATGCCGATCGACAAGATCAACGCCGAGCCCACCAGGACGCCCCAGTGGACGACGTCATTGGAACTCCCGCCGCCCGCGTGACCCGACGACAAGCCGAGCAGCAGGAGCGATCCGATCACAGCGGCGATCGCGAACCAGTCGCGGCGATGCAGCTGGATGCCCAGGACCACGGTCCCCAGCACCGCCGTGATGACGAGATTGGCGCTGACCACGGTCTGCGACAAGAACAATGGAATGAGCCGCGCGGAGATCGCACTACCGGCGAATCCGACCGCATCGAGCACGGTGCCCAGAATGAACGACGCCGTCAGCGCGGCTGCGAACGTCGACCGCAAGGTCGGGCCACCCGACGCCGTCACGTGCCCGGACTCGCCCCGCTGCTCGGCGGCTGCTGCCGACTTGCGCGCACCGTACGCCTGCAGCACCGACGCAACGCCGTATCCGACACACGCCACGATTGCGGCTATCAGTCCGATCAGCATCGAAAGTCCACACGAAGTTCCAGGGCAATGGTCATAGACGTAAACCCTGCCCTATTTCCCCAGTCCTGACATCACCCTCAGGTATTCGAACAAGTGCTACCCGAGAAGTACACCGACCAACCCTGACCGGTACCTGAGGACACCCGACCCCTAGTGGAACTGCTTGAGAGCCCTGATCTTGTTCATGACGTCGAGCGCCGCCACCTTGTACGCCTCGGACAGCGTCGGGTAGTTGAAGACGGCGTCGACAAGGTATTCGACGGTCCCGCCGCACCCCATCACCGCTTGACCGATATGCACGAGATCCGTTGCACCCGAGCCGAAGATATGAACACCGAGCAGTTTGAGGTCATCCGTCGACACCAGAATCTTGAGCATTCCGTAGGTGTCACCGCCGATCTGTCCACGCGCGAGTTCACGGTATCGGGAAACCCCGACTTCGTACGGCACCGACTCCTTGGTCAGATCCACTTCGGTGGCGCCGACGTACGACACCTCGGGAATCGAGTAGATGCCGATCGGCTGCAGATCCATCAGCTTCGCGCCGGGTTCGTCGAATGCATGGTAGGCCGCGAGTCGACCCTGATCCATCGACGTCGCCGCCAATGCCGGGAATCCGATGACGTCACCAACGGCGTAGATGTGTTCGACCTTGGTGCGGAAATTGTCGTCGACGTAGATACGCCCGCGTTCGTCTGCCTCCAGCCCTGCGTTCTCCAGCGCCAGTGGCGCCGTGAGACCTTGACGTCCAGCCGAGTACATGACGGTCTCGGCGGGAATCTGCTTGCCGCTGCGCAGCGTCGTGAGCGTTCCGTTCGCTCCGACGTCGACGGCCGTCACTTCCTCACCGAATCGGAAGGTGACCGCCAGATCGCGCAGATGGAACCGCAGCGATTCGATGACCTCGGGGTCACAGAAGTCCAGCATCGACGTTCTCTTCTCGACGACGGTGACCTTGGTGCCGAGCGCCGCGAACATCGACGCGTACTCGATACCGATCACTCCCGCACCCACCACGACCATGGTGGTCGGGATGGAGGTCAGATCGAGGATTCCGTCGGAGTCGAGCACCCGGTGACTGTCGAAGGACACACCGGACGGACGGGCAGGCAACGTTCCGGTCGCGATGACGACGAATTTCGCAGTGATCGTCATCTTGTCTCCGCGCGAGGCGTCCTCGACGAGGATGGTGTGCTCGTCGACGAACGAGCCGACCCCTACCAACAATTCGACACGGTTGCGCAGGAGTTGAGATCGCACGACTTCGATCTCTTTGGTGATGACATGCTGGGTTCGCGCCAGCAGGTCGGCCGGAGTGATGTTCTCCTTGACGCGGTAACTCGCGCCGTACAGTTCGCGCTGGTTCATCCCGGTGAGGTAGAGAACCGCCTCGCGCAGTGTTTTCGACGGAATGGTGCCGGTGTTGACGCACACTCCCCCGAGCATGTTGCCTTTCTCGACCATCGCCACCCGTTTACCCAACTTGGCGGCCGCGATGGCAGCCTTCTGCCCACCCGGGCCGGAGCCGATCACAACCAGGTCGTATTCCATCGGATCAGTCATCTCTTACAGATACCGTCTGCATACGACCGGCAGATGCCGAGCATGTCAATACTCGGTGAACAATCCGCGGCACCGAGTGCGCACGCCGGACCTACACGAACCGTGTTGCAATAGAAAGAGATACACCAGAATCTCTACGAAACTTACTACACACAAACATATTCCACTATTTACATATTCGAATGTGTCGCGATCTCACAGCTTTTGAGCAGGTTGATGAAATTTGTTTCACCACAGAGTGATTGATCGATAAACTGACAGCTGACCAGGGCTGTAAACCGGATGTCCAGTATTCGAATTGTCCGAAATAACGAGCGGAATGTTCCTCGTCACATCCCGGACCGAAGCAGTTGCGCGCAGCCTCGGGTCGCGTTCTACTTGCCTTGACTAATCATCTGTCACTCTCGGTTACAAACATCCGCCCCGTTCACGATCCCCACCTTTCGCCATCTCGAGAGATCAGGTTTCCCAATGGAATTCACGGAACTTGCCGACTATCCCTTACCGCCTGGGACCGTCACCGAGTGGGCTCCCGCTGCGGTGAATCCGCCCGAGCAGTGGCCTGTCGACCAGCGTCCCGCCAGCTACATTCACGAAGCACACTTGAAACATGCCGAACAGGTGAAACAGCAGGTGCACCATCAGATCGACGGATGCACTCCCTCCTGGTTGGGTACCTCGTTTCGCATCCACGATCGACTCGACCGAAGGATCTGGGCGGCTGCACTCGATCATTGGATCGATCGCCACGAAGTGCTCCGGACACACGTCGCCACAGAGGGCGAAGCGATAGTCCGACGCACCGCGGGGCCCGGAGACGTCCGGATTCTGGGCACCGAAGTCGGACACCTGGCGTCCTCGATGTCCGTCTTCACACACCTGCAGCAACTGCTCGACCGGTCGACCGATCCACTCGTCTGGCCTGCGTATCAATTCGCGACGATTGAAAGTCCCAATCATTTCACTGTCGTTTTCGCCGCTGATCATGCTCTGCTGGACGGATATTCGGTTGCGCTGACCGCGCACGAACTGCAGGCGATCTACCGATCGTTGAGCGAGGGGAACCCTCTCTCACCACCGGAGACTGGGAGCTACATCGACTTCGGCACCACCGAACGAGATCTCGTGGAACACGCGGACTGCTCCCACCCTGCGGTGCAGACGTGGCGTGAGTTCTACACGCACGGTGAGGCTCCGTTCTTTCCGGCGTTACCCGAACCGGTCACCGGACGCCGAGTTCCTCAGCAAAGCCTGTCCGCCTGGCTTCTGAGCGCCCGGGGAGCCGAACGCCTGGCAGAAGCGAGCAAGCGCAGCAACCAAGGATTCCTGGCCGCGATACTCGCGTGCGCGGCCAAAGTGACCGGCGATCTCACCGGTGCAGACGAATTCCGCGTCGTCGTGCCGCAACACACCCGTTCGGATCTTCGATGGGCCGCGTCCCTGGGATGGTTCATCGGTGTTGTGCCGGTGAGGATTCCGATTTCTCCCGCCGCTACCGTGAGCGACCTGGCCCAGGTTGCCGGCGCGGAGGTACGACGCGTCCGACCCTCAGCTGCCTTGCCGTATTCGAAAGTGTGCGAGCTGATCGACTGCCCGCAGCACCTGCCGTTCGTGCTCTCCTACATGGACGTTCGTCACGTTCCCGGTGCCGAGCAGTGGACGAGCTGGCAGACCAGAGGCCTTCGTAGTCGCGATCATTCGGGAACCGACGTCTACATCTGGCTGACACGAACGCCGGAAGGACTCAATCTGGCCATACGTCACCCGGGCAATGCACGCACGAGTCGCCACATCCATCAGTTCGCCGGCCTTCTCCGCCGTGAGATGGAGGATTTTGCCTTCCTGACCGAAACATCCACAGCGCCGACTAACACCGCTGCAACGATCGAGGAGAACTCCCATGGAAATGACACCGATCGATCTCTGGGCACCGAAAGCCGGGACACTCACCGAGTTCAGGCCTACTGAGCAATCCCTGGCGGCGGCATCCGCGGCACCGCGGAGCGACCAACCGCTCTCGTTTCTACAAGAGGGACACATTCGTACCGCCGACCACAAGCGCGCGCAAGGCGTCGACTGGTCACCGTGGATCGGATTCACCTTCACGCTGCCCGGTGATCTCGATCGGGAGGCACTGCGGCGGGCAGTGCAGGCTTTTGTCCTGCGGCACAACACACTGCACAGTTGGTTCGAGGTCAGACCATCCGAAGATCCCGCTGGTAGTGGGGTCATCGACCGTCGGGTGGTGGAGGCGTCGACGATCGAACTCACGTCACACAGCGTCGGTCCCCTGAACACGACAGATGCGGTTCGCGAACACGTGAGCCGAAGTTTCGCCGGCGATACCAGCCCACTGCAGTGGCCCTCGTTCATCAGTGGCGCCGTCGAACACGGCACGGGCGCCGGCTTCACCATCTACTACGGCGTCGATCACTCGCACACCGATGGCCTGTCGCTGATGCTGGGCGTCGAAGAACTTCGTGCGCTGTACGTCGCCGAAAGCGCCGGCATCGACGCTCAACTTCCCTCCCCCGGAAGCTATGTCGAGTACAGCGGTGAAGAACGGGCAGCCGCGGGGGACCTCGATTTCTCCGCAGCCCCTGTGCAGCAGTGGATTTCGATTCTCGCGGCCAATGCCGGACAACTCCCGACGTTCCCCCTCGACCTCGGCGTGCCACGGGGCGAGCAGACCCGGTCGACCCGCACACATATCGACGTTCTCGACAGCGACGAGTCGGCCGCGTTCGCAGCGCTGTGCAAGGCCAATGGCGTCGGCTTCTCCACGGGGATATTCGCGGCCCTCGCCCTCACCGAGATCGAGGTCTCGGACAGAGCGAACTACTTCGCGCTCAACGCAGTCGGTACTCGCTCCGATCCGAGATACCGTTTTTCTCAAGGCTGGTTCATCAATCTCGTCCCGGTCTCGTTCACGCTGAGTGGTGTCACCAGCTTCACCGATGCACTCCCCCTTGCCCATGCTGCTCGCGCCGCAGTGAAGGGGCTCGCGGACGTGTCCATCCATTCGGTGATCGCCCAGGTGTCGAAGTTGACCGGATCCGACTTCGGCGGAACGTCGGTCCCACCGATGGTGTCGTACATCGACATGCGCCTGATTCCCGGTGCCGAGCACCACGACGAACTCGAAGCGCGTGCACTGGGTGGACCTGGAACGACGGGTGATCTGTCGATGTGGATCAACAGGAAGGAAGACCGTACGTATGTGATGGTCAGTTTTCCCGACACCGAGCAGGCACACACATCGGTGGATCGATACCTTCGACATCTCCGCAACGTCCTGAGAACGGTCGCTGATGCCGGCGACTACCGGGTCGTTCGTCAAGCGGATGCGCGTCAGGAAGTGGAGACCGCCTGATGCACATCACCTTTCTCGACAGGTTCGAGGCACGGCCGGGCCGCATCCTGCAGTGGACGCCGAGCGAAATCTCCACCGGATCGACGTATCCGGTTCCTCCGACCTCCAATCAGCAGCTGCACCTTGCCGGCAGCCGCGGCGATACGACCTGGCTCGCTGCCACTTTCGACGTTCCCGGCCCCATCGACACGGACGCACTCAAGGCCAGCTTCGAGGAATGGACGTCCCGTCACGACGCCCTGTCGTGCTCGTTCTCCCAGGCCGAAGAACCGGGCGAATCCTCGGCACTGTTCGTCGACGTCGCCGACGTCGGCGATCTGCGCCTGCGTGAGGAAACAGTGGCTGACGCACGAACACCTGAACAGGTGCGAGAACTCTTGGGCGAGCGCTTGGATCGATGGTGCAATCCTTTTGCGTTTCCCGCGTACTTTCTCGGTGCCATCACCCGCGAGGACCAGTCAACAGTGATCTGCGGATTCGACCATGCCATCTGCGACGGTTGGTCCATGAGCATCGCAATTACCGAGATCAGCACTCTGTATCGCGAATACACGCAGGCGGACCGTGTTCCGATCGCGTCGGATCTCCTGCCGGAGCCCGGGAGTTTCCTCAACTACTGCTTCCGTGAATCGGCAACCGCGGATCCAGAGCCCGGCGACCACCGCATTGCGGGTTGGCGGTCCTTCCTCCGATCATGCGGGGGTGACACTCCACATTTTCCCGTAGATCTGGGACTGCCCGCCGGGACCATGTCACCTCAGGGCACAGACACCCGGATGCTCCTCGACGCCGGCGAAGCAGAGCTGTTCGACCAGAACTGCGCCGATCATCGACACTCGTCGTTCGGCGCGATTCTCGCGTCGATCGGTTTGGCCACAACACAATTGACCGGCAAGAGGGACACACACCTACTGTTCCCGGTCCACACCCGTCGGGAACCGCGACACAACCACACCTTCGGATGGCTGGTAGCCAATGCGCCCATCACCGTGACGAGCATGGACAATCTTCACAGCACTGCTCGGGCAGTCAATCTCGCTTTCCACGAGTCACTTTCACTGTCGTCCGTGTCGTCGAGACAAGTCTTGCAGAGCTTGGGGCCCGAGGTTTCGCCCACTCGCAGAGACATCTTCTCGGTGTCCTACGCCGACTACCGAAGCATGCCTGGTGGATCGCGCCCCCGTACATCACAGTCCAGCGAATCGCCGTCCTGCAACTCACAGACCTGCGAATCACAGTCTGCGCCGATCAATCCGCAGCAACTCAGTCGCGTGTCGAGCGCGGACGACGTTCAGTTCTGGTTCTCACGCACTCACGACGGATTGGCAGTGCGCACCAGGTTTCCGGCACCTGCGGCCCGGACAGTGCATACCTTCCTCGAGTGCGTCTCCGAGATTCTGTCGACGCCGTAGACGGACTGCCGATCATCCGAAGGTCTATTTGACACCTCTTTGTTGTGCACAACTTAACTGTGCGCTACAGTTGTTCTCGTGACCAACCCACTCGCCCTCGAACGCCAGGTCTGCTTCGCCCTCTATTCGGCGTCGCGGGCTACTACGGCCGCGTACCGAGCAATGCTCGACGACCTGGGGATCACGTACCCCCAGTACCTCGTCCTGCTGACACTCTGGGAACGAGACGGCCGCGGCGTGCGAGAGATCTGTGAGGCGCTCGATCTCGATACCGGAACTCTGTCGCCGCTGCTCAAGCGGCTCGAGGGCCTGGGATTCATCGAACGCCGGCGCCTCACCACCGACGAGCGTCGCGTCGAGATCCACCTGACCGAGTCGGGTTCCGCCTTGCGCAGCAAGGCCGAGGACATCCCGGCCAAGCTCGCAGGCGCCACTGGTCTGAGTAACGACGAACTCACCGAGCTCCGAGACGTTCTCACTCGTCTCGGCGAGTCACTTCAAGCATCCAATGCCCACTCCGACGGAAAGAAGAAGTCATGAACATCGTCTACACCGCAGAAGCACTTGCCACCGGCGAAGGCCGCAACGGTCACGCTCGCACCTCGGATGGCCGCCTCGATCTCGGTCTCGCCATTCCCAAGGAAATGGGTGGCAGCGGCGAAGGCACCAACCCTGAGCAGCTCTTTGCCGCCGGGTACGCAGCCTGCTTCCACTCCGCACTGCAGATGGTCGCCCGCGCCGAGAAGGCCAACGTGGCCGATTCCGCAGTCGGCGCGCGAGTCGGCATCGGCCCTAACGGTGCAGGTGGTTTCGGACTCGCTGTGACGCTGGAAGTTTCTCTCCCCCATCTGCCCCACGATCAGGCCGTCGAGCTGACGGAGAAGGCGCACCAGGTGTGCCCGTACTCCAACGCGACTCGCGGCAACATCGAGGTCACCCTCGAAGTAAGTAAGGACGACGAATGAGCACCACCACTACTGTCAGCCGAGAAATCCATCTCGCTTCACGCCCCAACGGTTGGCCTACCCAGGAGAATTTTTCCACCGTAGAGGTAGAACTCCCCGAACTCGAAGACGGCCAGATCCTGGTCCGCAACATCGCCATCTCCGTCGACCCGTACATGCGCGGCCGGATGAACGACGTGAAGTCCTACCTTCCGCCGTTCCAGGTCGGTGCAGCGCTCGACGGTGGTGCTGTCGGCGAGGTCGTCGAATCCAAGTCGGCTGATCGCGCCGTGGGCGACGTCGTCGTCCACGGCCTCGGATGGCGTGAATACGCCATCCTCGACGGATCCGCAGTGACTCCGGCCGACACGTCCATCGCGCCGGCGACGGCTTACCTGGGCGCCCTCGGCATGACCGGTCTCACCGCGTATGCCGGCCTCACCGCGGTTGCAGAGTTCAAGGAAGGCGACACCGTATTCGTCTCCGGCGCAGCAGGTGCCGTCGGATCGCTCGTCGGTCAGATCGCCAAGTTGCTCGGTGCGAAGCGAGTTATCGGTAGCGCCGGTTCGCCGGCGAAGGTCGCCCGACTGCTGGAGCTCGGATTCGACGCGGCATTCGACTACCACGACGGCCCGATCACCGAACTGCTTGCCGCTGCTGCCCCTGACGGCATCGACGTGTACTTCGACAACGTCGGTGGCGAACATCTGGAAGCCGCCATCGATGCCATGAACCAGGGCGGCCGGATTGCCCTGTGCGGAGCCATCGCTCAGTACAACACCACCGACAAGCCCACCGCGCCCCACAACCTGGCACTGGTGATCGGCAAGCAGCTCACCCTGCGTGGATTCCTCGTGGGTGGCTACCGTCACCTCGGCGGCGAATTCCGCACCCACATGGCAGCGTGGCTCGCCGACAACAAGATTCAGTGGGACGAGACCATCGTCGAAGGCCTGGAGAACGCACCGCAAGCCTTCATCGACCTGATGCGCGGCGCGAACACCGGCAAGATGGTTGTCACGCTGTAACCCGAACAGTCTGTAACTGAAACAGATATGACTGTGGCCGCGAACTTCTCGGAGTTCGCGGCCACAGTCGTATCCGAATCAGATGCCGAACGACACTCCGGTCAACTTCTCCGACAGGGTCCACAAACCCGCGGCGGTCCTCGTGTCATGTGACTTCTTGTTCGACCCCACGACCTTCGGATACCCGCGCTGCTCGAACGGACCGTCCGGTCCGATGTAACTGCCGCCGAAGGCATCCGGCGCGGTTGCCGCCCACAGTTCGGGAAGCGCACCCATCTCCGCGGACTGCGCGAAGATCTGATTGCCGATTCCCATCAGCTTGTCCTGGATCGACTCGGTGTGCCCTTGCAGGTTCGTCGACGCATATCCCGGATGTGAAGCGAGCGCCTTGAGCGGAGATCCCGAAGCTGCAAGCCTGCGCTGAAGTTCGTACGTGAACAACAGATTGGCAAGCTTGGACTGCCCGTAGGCCAACCAGCGGTTGTACTTCCGACGCTCGAAATTGAGATCGTCCAGATCGACGGTCCCGAGCTGATGCAAGGCACTGGACATCGTCACAACTCGGTCGGTGAGCTTGTCTTTCAGCAACCCGGTCAACGCGAAGTGCCCGAGATGGTTTGTGCCGATCTGCATTTCGAATCCGTCGACCGTCCGGCGGAACGGGACCGCCATCACGCCGGCGTTGTTCACCAGGACGTCGACCTTCTCCGTTGCGTCGGCAAAGGCTCGTACCGACGACAGATCCGAGAGGTCCAACTTGCGGACAACCGCGTTGGACCCGATCTCGACGGCTACGGCGTCGGCCTTCGTGGTGTCGCGACAGGCGAGGACGACGTCGGCCCCGGCTTTGCCCAGCGCTCGTGCGACTACCTCACCCAGTCCGCTGTTCGCCCCCGTGACGACAAATGTGCGGCCGGTCTGATCGACTACGTCTTCTGCGGTCCATTTGGTCATGCATTCCAGCGTACGTGCCTTACCCGCCGGTAGGGAGGGCCGATTTTTCGGTCATCGCTTGCGCTTGGCCCGGATCGGCTTTGCTCCTGGCACCGGTGGGGCGCCCGCTCCACGTGCCGGGGGCGTGGCCACTGCGGGTGTCGGCGACAGTTCGGCTTTCTTCTGCTCCGCCGCGATGCGTCCGTACACAAAATGCTGTTGCCCCAGCGTCCAGCAGTTGTTGCTCACGAAGTAGAGCAGGATCGCGACGGGCGCAAAAGCGCCGAAGACGATCACACCGACCGGAAATACCCACAGAGCAAGTTTGTTCATGATTGCCGTTTGAGGATTGACGGTTCCGGTATCCACTTGACGCGCGATGGACGCCCGCGACGTGAAATGTGTAGCGACGGCGGCAAAAATCATCAGCGGTACGGCAACCAGAATGATGGAGATCCGGCTGACGTCGCCGAACGCTTCCAGCTGCGCTGCCGGACTCGAAATCATGGCGGACAACGGCGCGCCGAACAGTTTGGCGTCGAGAAACGACTGCACGTCCGAGGCACTGAAGAAGTAGTTGGCCGTGTTCGCGTTGTCCGCCACCGACATCGGTTCGGTCGGGCTCAGAAACGGGACGTGGGATGCCGCTCCGGTTCGATTGAATGATCGCAGGACGTGGTAGAGACCAATGAACACCGGTGCCTGGACGAGCATCGGCAGGCATCCGAGCAGCGGACTGTAGTTGTGTTCCTTCTGCAGCTTTGCCATCTCGACAGTAAGTTTCTGCCGGTCGCCTGCGTACTTTTTCTGCAATGCCTTCAACTGTGGTTGCAGCTTTTGCATGACCAATTGGGTTCGAACCTGCTTGACGAATGGTTTGAACAGCAAGGCCTTGAGTGTGAAGACCAGAAATACGACCGACAACGCCCACACGACGCCGTTGTCGGGTGATCCGGAGATCAGTGAGAAAACTTTGTGCCAGAACCAGAGGATTCCGGACACGGGGTAGTAGACAAAATCGAGCATGACGAATGAACCTCACCGAGAGGCACGCTCAGGCAATCGAGAGCGCGGGAATGGTCGTGGACGCAAGACGTCTGACCGACCTACGACGAGTTCACCCCCGCCGACGGCCGATCTACAGACCGATTCCGGGTGCTCGAGGTTGCGGACGGCCAGGCGCGTCCGGGCTGCTCTGCCTGCGGAAAGCGCCACGCAGGCAGCGTTCGTCATCCGACGGGCCGGCGGCCGAAACCGCGCGTAGTTGGAGAAGTTCGTACTTCGAGGAGGTTGCGAGTGCAGCGACCACGAAGACGGCGATCGCAGTTCCCAGCACCGCGGCGCTACCCGAGGAACCAAGCGGAGGCACTGCGAGAAGGGCGATGAACGGCAACAGAAGCAGCAACAGTGATCGCGTCACTGTTCCCGTACTCCGCTGTTGCATGACTGCGAGAGTACAGAACGACCACCGAATTCAGCTAGACGCTTGCCTCACGGACATGTCCGCGTAGCCATCCATGAGCAGGATCGTGATCCAGCCGACCGTGCCGCCGTCGCAGTCCGACCGCAGCCAACGCGTCGTCGATCGGTCCGTGGGTCCGGCCACGTCTGGATGTCGAAACGTGTGGGTGCTCGCACCCCCTGATCGCCGGCAGCCTGGTCACTGCGCAATCCGCATGGTCGAACAAGATGCGAAAGACGGAAACAGAACTGGCGCATTGACATCTCGACCGGCTAGTTCTTCCGTCAGTACCTGGCCGAACAACTCCGCATCGTCGATCAGCCAATTGTGATTACCGCGAACCTCACGGACCTCGGGATCATGCAAAGCAGCGCAGACAGCATCAAAGCTCGCGCGCGGAATGACACGATCACCGGCGCCCCACAACACGACAACCGGCATCGCGCGGACTGCAATCTCTTCGAGCGCATCGATGAGATCGGCAGTCCGCGCGAGGTTGCCCGTTCGCCACACCGCACCGACGTTGCGAAGCGCGTTGAACGCGAACTCGTCGAGTGGAAACTGTGTGATTCTGTGAGTGTGTGCCGTCTCGGCCGCTTCGACCATCGCCGACCCACACCAGTTCCACCACGGCCGTTCACGAATCGAGCGCTCCCGGCCGCCGCTACTCGACCAGATTCCGCCACCGACCGCGTTCACCAGAACCAAGCGCGAGACTCGGGTGGGGAAATCCCGCGCCACCACTGTCGCCACACCGCCGCCGAACGAATGCCCGACGACCGTCACCGGGCCGGCAACGCCGGCCGCCTCCAGAAACCGCGTCACCCACGCGGCATAACCTTCGAAGGTGCGATCGGCTCGGTCGAGCTCGGCCGTGCCACCAAGGCCTGGAAGCGCAGGCGCGATCACCCGGTATCCCCGGTGAACAACAGCAGCAAGGGCAGATCGATAAGCACGAGGCGACAACCCCCACCCGTGCAGAAAGACCACTGTCTCGCCGTGTCCGCCGACGCCGAAGTCGACAGGTCGAGAATCGACCACGGCTGTGCGCCACTCGATGAATTCATCGGTTCGGCGTGCGTCGACGGTCATGTCAAATCCCAGTTCAGGTGTGGTTTTTCCTCGGATGAAGTATCGAACTCGATATTGCCGTGCGCCCTCCGGCGCCGCGACGACCGTGGTACCTGCATCGGTACCTACTTCTTCCTTCCGGCGTCACATTTCGCGGAATGCCGCGAAGTGCTGCCACACGAAAAACAGGTATGCACCCCGTCCAACTGACCGGCGCGAACGCGTCGATGCGAAACCAGGCTGTGTGTCACAAGCCGAAGCCCGATCACGCCCAGCTGAATACCTGCTTCGGGACGCATCGACACGAAGGCAACACGAGAAATGTCGCACCATCGATTCACTAACCCCCGCACGACGAAGAACACACTCGGGAGGGTCATCGTCATCGGCGCTCTGTCATTGACGACCCTCGCCGTGAGTATCGACACCGCAAACGCTCAGGCACCCTTGCTTCCGGACTGGAACATCGCCGGAGTTTCTGCGGTCACGAATCCGGAGAAAGTGTCAGCTTTCGCTTCCTCGGATGGAGGCCGCGCCTTGGCAGCCGCAGAGTCCAAGATCGGCGCCCCGTACGTCTGGGGCGCGACCGGACCGGACTCGTTCGACTGCTCCGGCCTTGTTCAGTGGGCCTATGCACAAGCGGGCGTTTCGATTCCGCGAACTACCTACGACCAGGCGGTCGGCGGATCTCCGGTTTCCCGGGACGACCTCCAGCCAGGTGACGTGGTCCTGTACTACGGCGGGGAACATGTGGGGATCTATGCCGGAGGCGGTCAAGTAGTTCACGCCCCGACGTCTGGGGAGTCGGTCAAACGCGCGCCCGTGGACTCGATGCCGTACTACCTCGCCCGACGTTACTGACATGTATCACGTAAGCCTGATGAAACATCTTGTATCGCAGCGCTATTCGGGACACTCGTCGCGATCCGAATGCTTGACGCTCCCCCATTGCGCGGAATGTGATGCCATCCTCTCCCCCGCAAGCGCCGTCTGCACCAGGTGTCGCGGGGCCCGGTTGGACGTAACGCAGTGTTGCGGAGACGGCACTGTCGTGTCCTGGCGGACGGTTCGCGGCGATCCCGCGACCGTTCTCGCCATCGTCGAATTGGACGAGGGCCCGTGGTTGTACACGTTGCTCACGGAATCTCCGCGTGTAGGTGTGTCGGGTCCGCTGCGAGTGTCGTTTCAACGGAGGGAAGTGGGTAAGCGTTACCCGGTGTTCTGCCTGTGCCGCGACGACCGGGGAAAACTGCGATCGGACTTCAGTTCCGGTCTGTTGAATCATTGACATCGCGCGAGTCACGCTCCGGCGCAGTCGACACCACCCACGCCGCGATCTGCGCTCTGGAGGTGAAGCCCAATTTCGTCAGCACATGCTCCACATGCCCCTGAGCCGTGCGTACCGAAATGACGAGGCTCTCTGCGATAGCGCGATTCGTGAACCCCTGCGCAACCAATTCCGCAACTTGCTGCTCACGACGAGTAAGTCGAATCACGTCGGTCGACGATGCAGGTTCGGCGGCGCGATGCTCGTCGAGCGCGTATGCCACAGCTTCGCCCTCGGTCATCACCGTTCCCCGGAGATAATTTTTGTCGAAAGTACTTTCACCCAAAGCCTTTCGAACAACCTCCATCGCGTTCTCACGGAAACGCGACAATCTCGGGAATCCGGTGAGCGGTTGCCCGATCTTCTGCCAGTACATCGCTGCGGCGCCGAGCAGAATCGCTGCTAGCTTCCAATCACGTTGTGCTGTCGCGGTCCACGCCAACGGTTCGATACACCACGCCGCGTTCATCGAAGATTTGTCAGTCCGCAAACTGCGCGTCAAATACTCACTCGCGCGTTCGAAGTCGCCGCGAAGCCAAGCGATGAGTCCGATAAACCCCAACGCGTGGGCCTGATATGTGACTTCGCGCAGTGGCTCGGTGATCTCGATACACTCGTCGAAACACTCTGCCGACCGCTCCAGTTCACCTGCAAGGATGTATGCAAGGCCGAGGGTGTCCAAACTGATGACGACGTATTGCAGATTTTCGTCGATTCGAAACAACGACACTGCAGTTTCCAACTTCACTGTGGCATTGCCGAATTCGCCCGCTGCCGTGTCGATGTACCCGTCTGCCCAAGCCGCCAGCGCCCGCGAGCGCACATCCCCCAGAGCCTCGGCAAGGCGGGAGCCCTCGTCGATCAATTCGCGCGCGCGAACAACATCGCCCTGCATCGCATGCGCCGCGGCGTCTACACACAGAACATCCACGCGAAACATGTCAGGCCCAGCGTCTGGGACGCTCAGTGTTCGATCGGCCCAATACCGCAACTGGCCGATCAATCCGTCGGACAACCAGAATCTGTACAACGCGGCGACCATACGAGTCGCAGACCGCGCCTCACCAGCGGATGAAATCGAAAATTCCAGCGCGTCGTTCAGATTGTGTTGTTCACGACCGAGCCGCGCCGCCCATGACTCCTGCCCGCTACTGATCCAGTCGGATTCGGCACGGACGACAAGATCTTCGAACCAATTACGTTGTCGGCGACGCAGTTCGAGCTGTTCCCCGGTGGATTCCAATTTTTCACGCCCGTACTCCCGGAGTAGGTCGAGAAGATGGTAGCGGACGATACCGTCGATCTCCTCACGAATGAGGATGGATTTCCCGACCAACGCAGTAATCAGATCGAGCACTTCGTTCGAACCCATATCCTGCCCGCACACACCCTCGGCGGCGTCGAGGTCGAACCCACCCGAGAACACCGTCAGCCTGCCCCACAACTGTTGTTCGGACGGCGAGCAGAGGTCGTAGCTCCAATCGATCGACAATCGCAGCGTCTGTTGACGACTCGGAACGTCGCGTCCACCCGTTGTCAGAAGTCGGTATCGATCCGAGAGCCTGTTCATGATCTGCTCGGCAGACATACCACGCAGGCGAGCTGCCGCCAGTTCGATCGGCAAAGGCAAGCCGTCCAGATCGTGGCAGATACGGGCAACGGCATTCCGGTTCTCTTCGCTCAGCACGAAGCCCGGCACCACTGTTGCGGCTCGTTCCGCGAACAACAGAATGGACTCGTACCTGGCCAGACCGTCGAAAGCGCTCGGCCCCCGAAGTTCCGGAGTCGTGAGGGAGGGAACTCGCATCGTGACCTCGCCACCGACACCCAGCGATTCGCGGCTGGTCGCCAGAATCTTCACGCCGGCACACCGGCGTAAGACGGTCCCGGCAAACCGAGCAACCGAATCCACCAGGTGCTCACAGTTGTCGAGCACCAACAGCAGACTCCGATCGCTGCAATAGTCGATCAGTGCTTGAAGTGCGTCAGACGAGGAAACCGGCCGTACACCCAAAGTCGCGGCGATGTAGTTTTCGAGCAGATCCGCATCCGAGAGCTCACCCAGTTCCACCAACCACGCACCGTCTCGGAACACCCGTTGCAACGCTCCCGCAAGTCGGATCGCAAGCCGCGTCTTACCGACGCCACCAACACCGGTCAGGGTCAACAAACGGGACGACTCGAACAATCTTCTGGCATCGGCCAACTCACGCCGTCGACCGACAAAACTCGTCAGTTCCAACGGCAAGTTGCCGACAACTCGCTGATCGGCATCTGAGCGCACAGCGGGGGCCATGGACCGTCTCGCTTTCTGCGATTCCACTACAGATCAACGCTACCCCCGCGAACAGCACCCAGAGAAGCGCTCACCTCTGCCCGCGGACTCAGCCTCGGGAGTCGGTCTCCTGCGCGGTCGAGACGAACCACGCCGCGATCTGCGCTCTGGAAGTGAATCCCAGTTTTGTCAGCACGTGCTCCACATGCCCCTGAGCCGTGCGCAACGAGATGACCAAGTGCTCCGCGATTGCGCGGTTGGTCAGTCCCTGAGCCACCAATTCGGCGACCTGCTGCTCACGACGGGTCAGGTGAGGTGCGTCGATCGGCGACGCGGCCGGGGCGCTACGACGCTCGTCGAGCGCGTAAGCGACAGCTTCACCTTCGGTCATCTCGAATCCTCTACGAAACTCCTTCTCGAAAGCACTCTCACCCAATGCCTTTCGAGCGGAAACGGCAGCAAGGTCGTGGTGGGTTGACAAACTCGAAAGCCCGCTCAGTCGACCCCCGACCCGCTGCCAGAACATCGCTGCGGCACCGAGCAGAACCGCTGCTTGCTTCCAATCACGTTGCGCGGCAGCAATCCAAGCCATCGGTTCGACACACCATGCCGAGTTCAACGAGGCGTCGGTGGTTCGCAGACTTCGCGTCAAATGGTCACCGGCGCGCTCGAGGTCACCCCGAAGCCAATCCACAAGCCCGAGGTTGGCCAACGTCGACGCCTGATACATCACTTCGTGCAGCTGTGCGGTGATCGCAAGGGACTCGTCGAAGCACTCCACAGAACGCTCCAACGCACCGGTGAAGACGTACGCGAGCCCGAGGGTGCCCAACCCGATCACTTTGTGCTGCAGATTCTCAGCTGATCGGAACAGCGTTACGGCAAGTTCCAACTTCTCAGTGGCAGTGTGGAATTCGCCATTGAACGCGTCGACATACCCGTCGGCCCATCCGGCCAGGCCTCGCGAGCGCACGTCTCCGATGATCTCGGCAAGGCGCAAACTCTCGTCCGCCTGTCTGCGTGCACGAACGAGATCACCCTGCATGCCGTGTGCCACAGCATCGATGCACAGAATTTCCAGGCGATACATGTCCGGCTCTCCATCGGATGCGCTCAGCGTCCGATCCGCCCAGCGCCTCGCCGAACCGATCCGCCCGCCGTTGAGCCAGAATCGGTACAACGCCGCGACCATTCGCGTCGCCGACCGTGCCTGACCCGGCGTCGAAATCGAAAACTCCAGCGCTTCATGCACGTTCCGCTGTTCACGACTCAGCCACTCGATCCACCCAGCCTGCCCGCTACTTATCCATTCGAAATCAGCCTGTACAACAAGGAATTCGAACCAATCACGATGCTTTCGACGTAGATCGGAATACTCACCGGCGGACTCCAACTTTTCATGCCCGTACTCCCGCAGAAGATCGAGGAGGTGGTAACGAACATCCCCGTTGGTTTCCTCACGAATCAGGATGGACTTCTCGACCAAAGCGGTGACGAGATCGAGTACTTCGGTCGAATTCAGATCCTGCCCGCACACACCCTCGGCGGCGTCGAGATCGAACCCACCCGAGAATACCGACAGTCTCCCCCACAACTGTTGTTCGGATGGCGAGCAGAGGTCGTAGCTCCAATCGATCGACAATCGCAGCGTCTGTTGACGACTCGGAACGTCGCGTCCACCAGTTGTAAGAAGGCGGTATCGATCCGAGAGCCTGTTCATGATCTGCTCAGCAGACATACTACGCAGGCGAGCTGCCGCCAGTTCGATCGGTAACGGCAAGCCGTCCAGATCATGGCAGATACGGGCTACAGCAAGCTTGTTCCCCTCCGTGAGGACGAAGCCTGGTACTACCGCAGCCGCACGCTCGGTGAACAGTGACACGGCTTCGTACCGAGCCAGCCCCTCGAACGCTCCCGAGTCATAGTGCAGCGGGGTACTCAGGGAGGGAACCCGCATCGTCGCTTCACCACCCACACCCAGCGACTCTCGGCTCGTCGCGAGGATCTTCACACCGGCACATCGACGCAGGATCGCCCCGGTGAACAGGGCAACCGCGTCGACCAGATGTTCACAGTTGTCGAGCACCAAGAGCAGACTCCGATCGGCGCAGTAGTCGATCAATGCCTGCAGCGGGTCCGCCGACGAGACTGACCGGACACCCAGGGTCACGGCGACATAATCTTCGAGGAGATCTGGATCCGTCTGCTCCCCCAGTTCCACCAACCAGGCACCATCTCGAAACACCCGTTGCAACGCTCCCGCAAGTCGGATCGCGAGCCGTGTCTTGCCCACGCCACCGATCCCGGTCAGTGTCAACAAACGGGACGTCTCGAACAATCTCCTGGCGTCGGCCAACTCGCGCCGGCGGCCGACAAAACTTGTCAGCTCCAAGGGCAAGTTACCGACAACTCGCTGGTCGGCTTCTGAGTGCACAGCGGATGCCATCGACCGACTCGCTTTCTGCCATACCACTACACAACAACGCTACCCCCACGATCGGCCTCCTGAGCAGCACCCACTCGTGCCTGTGATCGGAGCCCTCAGGTTCTCCATCGAGTGCGCGATTCACGACGGCCACACCGGTGTCACGCGGGCGAAACAACGTATTTCTACGCTGGCAGATACACGAAGGGAGAGCGACATGCCGCCGCGCCGTAGATCGGTACTGCTGACGCAACTGGTAATCGATGCTCCCGGCAGTCCACAACAAGCGATCCTCGACGAACTGCGGCGAGTGATTCTGTCCGGCTCGGCACCTCCGGGTACCCCGATTCCTCTAGGCGACGTGGCTGATGTTTTCGGCGTCAGCCGAATACCAGTGCGGGAATCACTAAAAACCCTGGTCGGAGAATCTTTGGTCGACCACCGACATCAATTCGGCTACACCGTTGCTCAGTTGACGCCGGCGGAATTGCGTGAGATGTACATCGTCCGCGAAACTCTCGAATCAGCTGCGTTGGCCGTCGCGGTCGAGCAGGCCACCGAGGAGGATCACGAACACGCCGTCGAGGTGAACTCCCGTCTGGAGATCGCATTGCGCTACGACGACTCTCAGTCCTATCACTGCGAGAGCCGAAACTTTCACCTCGCGCTGACTCGACCGTCGCACATGCTTCGACTTCTGCACATGTTCGAAGCTGCCTGGAACATCACCGAACCGGTTCAGCCGATGGTCCATGTTGCCGGCGTCGATCGCCAGGTTCTGCACTCGGACCACACCGCCATGCTGGACGCATTCCTGCACCGGGACGCAGCCGCCCTTCTGAGTGCTTCCGAAATCCATCATCGCCGACTCAATACCGTCATTGCGACTCTGCCCACAAACACCGGTCTACTGTCCGAAAAAGATATACCGATCGCGCAATAACTGTGCAACACAGCGCCGATACCTTTCTCTCAACACGGTTTTCATCACTGACGCTGAGAGCTTGTGCTCTGTCCGCTGATTTCCTGCACTGATGCACAGGAGCTGTCATGACCGACATTCTTCCGTCTCGAACGACCTCTACACCTACTCCCGCAATGGAAACCGGCCCAGGTGACCTGGTCGAAGCCGCGGGTCACCCTGTCGGCAGCGGACTGATCAAGCCCGGCTACGACCCACGTTTGACCAATGAGGATCTGGCGCCGCTTCGCAAGCAGACCTGGTCGTCGTACAACATCTTCGCCTTCTGGATGTCCGACGTCCACAGCGTCGGCGGATATGTCACTGCCGGCAGTCTTTTCGCATTGGGATTGGCCAGCTGGCAGGTCCTCGTCGCTTTGTTGGTCGGTATCACGATCGTCTACTTCTTCTGCAATCTCGTCGCCAAACCGAGCCAGGCCACCGGCGTGCCCTATCCGGTGATCTGCCGCAGCGTGTTCGGCGTCCTCGGCGCGAACATCCCGGCAATAATCCGTGGCCTGATTGCCGTGGCTTGGTACGGGATTCAAACCTTCCTCGCTTCGGCAGCGCTCGATGTCGTACTGATCAAACTCTTTCCGTCACTCGCGCCCTATGCCGTCGTCGAAGACCACGGATTCGCCGGACTCTCCGCTCTCGGCTGGGGAAGTTTCATGCTGTTGTGGGTATTGCAGGCCTGCGTGTTCTGGCGAGGCATGGAGTCGATCCGTCGGTTCATCGACTTCTGCGGGCCGGCAGTGTACGTCGTGATGTTCATGCTGTGCGGCTACCTCATCTACAAGGCAGGCTGGAGCGCAATCGATCTCACGCTCGGCGACGTCAAGTACTCGGGTTTCGACGCCGTCCCCGTCATGCTCGGTGCTATCGCTCTGGTTGTCTCGTACTTCTCCGGACCGATGCTCAACTTCGGCGACTTCTCCCGTTACGGGAAGTCGTTCGCTGCAGTCAAGAAGGGCAACTTCCTCGGTTTGCCGGTCAACTTCCTCGTGTTCTCGGTGCTCGTCGTCGTCACGGCATCGTTGACACTGCCGGTGTACGGCGAACTGATCACCGATCCCGTTGCAACCGTGGCACGAATCGACAGCACCTTCGCCATCGTCCTCGGCGCACTCACCTTCACCATCGCCACGATCGGCATCAACATCGTTGCCAACTTCATCTCCCCGGCCTTCGACTTCTCCAACGTCAGCCCACAGAAGATCAGCTGGCGCGCCGGCGGAATGATCGCAGCGATCGGCTCGATCCTCATCACCCCGTGGAACCTCTACAACAATCCGGACGTCATCCACTACACGCTCGAAACCCTCGGAGCGTTCATCGGTCCGCTGTTCGGAATCCTGATCGCCGACTACTACCTCGTGCGCAAGCAGAAGGTGATCGTCGACGAACTGTTCAGCATGGCACCTACCGGAACCTACTGGTACAGCAAGGGATACAACCCGGCCGCAGTGATCGCAACCGTCGTGGGAGCAGTCGTCGCGATGGTCCCGGTGCTGGCAAAAGATCTCACCGGGATGTACACGGCAGCACAGTACAGCTGGTTCATCGGTTGCGGACTCGGATTTGCCGTCTACTACTTACTCGCCACGCGCACCCCCCTTGCTGTCCGAAATACTTCCTCCGCGGAAACCGCGACGGTCGACTGAACGTCATGAGAATCAAGGTGATCAACCCCAACACCACGTGGGCGATGACTGCCAAGATCGAGGAATGTGCCCGGGCCGTCGCCGGTCCGGGCACATTCGTCGAGGCTGTCAGCCCTGCCATGGGTCCCGCGTCGATCGAAAGCCACTACGACGAAGCTCTGAGCGTCCCAGGGATTCTCGCCGAAATCGCGTCCGGCGAGAAGAATGGTGTCGACGGATACGTCATCGCCTGCTTCGGGGATCCAGGTCTGGATGCGGCCCGCGAACTGGCCAGGGGTCCAGTGGTTGCGATCGCCGAGGCGGCGATGAACTACGCAGGCTTTCTGGGCCGTGGCTTCAGCGTTGTGACCACCCTCGGCCGAACCCGTGGCCGCGCTGCCGACCTGGTGGACCGTTACGGGATGCAGGCCCGCTGCCGGGGTATCCACTCCTGCGAGATTCCGGTTCTCGAACTCGATCGTGATCCCGATGCGCGAAAAGTGATCCTGGAAGCCTGCTTCGACGCATTGGAACGAGACGACTCGGACGTCCTCGTTCTGGGTTGTGCAGGTATGGCGGACCTCTGCCAGGAACTGTCTGCCGAACTGGGGGTGCCAGTAGTGGACGGCGTTGCCGCTGCCGTCACGATGGTTCAATCCTTGATCACGCTTGGTTTGTCGACCAGTACGCGCGGTGAGTTCTCGCGGCCACTTCCCAAGAACTACGCCGGCACCTTGGCGCCGTTCTCGTTGTGAACCCGCCCGAGCGACAATCGAGCGATGATCATTGCCAGGGCGAGGGCAGCGAACAAGACTCCGGCCCAGACCAATTGCCGTGTTCCGAGATGCGAGAGAAACAGGCCGCCTGTCGCTGTTCCGAGCGTGATCCCCAGATTGGAGAACGAAATGAACAGGCTGTTACCGAACTCAGGTGCATCAACCGAATCTCGTCCCATCCAACTCTGCGAAACGACCAATCCACCGGAATGCACCATGCCCCACACCAACACGGCAACAGTCATCGCGGCAAAGTACGGCCCCACCAGATAGATCACGACGTACACGACGATGTAGAGCAACGGGAAAGCCACCACCGTTCGCACCACATTCTTTCCGAGCATCGCGCCGAAAACGAAGTTCCCGAAGATCATCACGACACCGAAAGCCAAGAGCATCGCGCTGATCCACGATCCACTCATTCCGGTCACCCCGCCGAGATATTCGGCGAAGTATCCGTACACCGAGAACATGGCTGCGAAGACGAACGTGACGGAAAGAATGGTCAACCACACGCGGGGCCGTCGAAGTATTCCGACCTGCGCGCCGTAGGAAATGCGTTGTGTCACCGGGGTCGAGGGCAGAAGTGTCAGAATTCCGAAAAACGCGAGGACATTGACCACGGCGCCGAAAACGAAAGCTGTCGACACCGTGAAATTCTCGGCCAGATACGACGTCAACGGCACACCGAACGCAAATCCGACGGTGACACCGGCAAACACCTTCGTGACCGCAGTAGTTGCCTCCTCCGGTGGCACCAGACGAACCGCACTCGCGAGCGCGAGAGCGAAGAAGACCGGATGAACGACGGCGGGGATGATCCGGAAAGCGAACATCACCTCGAAACTCGACGTTGTCGCATACACCAGATTGGAAATCGCGAAGACTGCAATCGCCACCAGCAGAACGGTTTTCCTGTTGATTCCCGAAGTGAAAAGCGTCGTGAACGGACCGGTCACCGCCACGACGAGCGCAAACACACCGACCAACCATCCTGCATCGGACGCGGTGATGCCGAACTTGTCGCTGACCTGGGGCAGAACTCCGATAATCCCCATTTCGGTGGTGATGATTCCGAATACGCCCAATGCCAGAACGGGAATCAATAATTTCGACTTCACAACACACTCCTCTTACTGCGCCACACGGGACGCGAAACAGATATATATCTAGATATGTAGATATGTTGAGGCGCACATCGTCGCGAAAAAACCGACTGTCACAGTTCTTCGCGAACGAATTCCCTGAACTCGGCGATCACGGCTTCATTCCGCCGGTAGTACGTCCACTTCCCGATACGTTCGGACTCGAGCAGGCCCACATCCTTCATGCCCTGCAGATACCCCGAGATCACCGACTGCGCGAGCCCCGATCGCGAAGCAATGTCACCGACACAGACTCCGATGTGAAAACCGAGATCCTGTTGCGTGTACGAGTCTTCGTCGAAGTACTTCGCCGGATGCGCAAGCCACTCCATGATCTGCAGGCGAGTCTGGTTCGACAGGGACTTGAAGATCGCCAAAGCATCCATCGATCACACCTCACCCTTCGCCGACCGGAACGCATCTACTTTTATAGATACGACCGGCTAAGTCAAGCCTGCACGGCGCGCGAAAGGTTGTGCATCACACCTCTACACGTGAAGTGAGCTGTGCCACTTGATTTTCAGCGACCTGCGGAAACATACGGCCCGACTTTCTATCTGTGACGACTTGTTTATAGTTATCGCCAACAACGAATTGTCGGAACTTTCCGGTTCACCTCAGAACGTCCGTGGGTGAACACAATTCGCTCAACAGCAGCCGTACCCGGCTTGTCATTCGGGAGTCGAACCATGAGCACACCACATCAGTTCGGGCTCGATCTCCGATGGTGATGTCGAGGCTCGCCAAATGGCAGCTGGTCGCTCTCGTCGCCGTTGCGCTACTCGGGTTGATCTACGTCGGTGCGAAATATGTACGGCTGGACAACCTTCTGGGATTCGGCCAGTACACGGTCAAGACCGAACTGGCGACGTCCGGCGGCATCTTCACCAATGCCGAAGTGACCTACCGCGGTGTACCCGTCGGACGCGTCGGCGACATGTCCCTCACGTCCGAGGGAATCGAAGTCGACCTGTTGATCGACAGCAGTGCTCCCCAGATCCCCGCATCAGCGCGAGCCGTCGTGGCCAATCGCTCTGCCATCGGCGAGCAGTACGTCGACCTGCAGCCCGATACCGACCAGGGTCCGTTCCTCGACGACGGCTCGGTGATCGCCGTGGGCGACACCACCACGCCGATCCCGATCGAGAACGTCTTGACCAGCGCCGACGGTCTGGTGCGCTCCGTTCCCGTCGACGCACTGCACACCGTCGCGAAGGAACTCGGCGCGGCATTCAACGGCAAAGGCGAAGATCTGCAGGTACTCGCCGACTCGCTGTCGGGGATTTCCCAGTCGGGCCTCGATACCCTTCCCCAGACCCTCGGACTGATCCGCGACAGCCAGACGGTGCTCACGACCCAGTCCGATCAATCGTCGGCGATCAAGCAGTTCAGCACCGACCTCGACGCACTGACCGCGCAGTTGCGCACCAGCGACCCCGACATCCGACGCGTGATCGACAACGGCATACCGGCCAGCGACCAAGTCGGCGCACTCGTCACCGAAGCCGGCCCCGCACTCACCACCAACCTCTCCAACCTCTCCGCCGTTGCAGCTGCGACTGCACCGACATTGCCTTCCCTGCAGCCATTCCTACTCTTTCTACCTGCGCTCGCCGGGGCGGCGCCCACCGTTGCGCCGGGAGACGGGACTGTTCATCTGGGCTTGGTACTCGAGACCAACAACCCACTCTCGTGCACTGTCGGCTACGAAGGAACCATGGCGATTCTCGACGAGATGAAGCGCAAAGACCCGAACTTCGACGACACCACGCAGAACTTCCCGTTGAACACTGCCGCCAACTGCCAGGCGCCTCAGGGCAGCGAAACGGGAGTTCGTAGTGCAAACCGCATCGCCTTCGCCGACCCGAACACCTCGCAACCGTGGGACAGCAAGCCCAAGGTGGACCCGGACAGGCTCAACCTGAACCCGATTGCCACTCAACTCGCACCGATGCTCGGCGCCACCCCGAAGTAGCGGTAAACAAGTGGCACCTTCGACTCTCCGCGACGATGATGATGTGATGTCGGTAGGAACGCCTGAAGGCGAGTCACAGAGGATGTCACGAGGTTTCGACGAACTCGTCGCCGAAGCCGAATCCGCCTCCGTCGACGGGTGGGACTTCTCGTGGCTCGACGGACGCGCCACGGAGCAGCGTCCGTCGTGGGGGTACCAGAGGCTGATGGGTGAGCGCCTCGGCCGCGCCGGCGCCGCATTGGACATCCAGACCGGCGGCGGCGAAGTCCTCGCCGCTGCACCGTCACTCCCGCGGGTGATGGCAGCAACCGAATCCTGGCCACCGAACATCGCCAAGGCCACCGCCCTTCTGCGTCCCCGAGGTGTGGTGGTGGTCGCGGACGCAGACGAGCCGCCGCTACCGTTTGCGGATTCGGCTTTCGACTTGGTGACCAGCCGGCACCCAGCGACGGTGTGGTGGATCGAAATCGCTCGGGTACTCGAACCAGGGGGAACCTACTTCGCTCAACATGTGGGTCACGCCAGCGTGTTCGAACTGGTCGAGTACTTTCTCGGTCCTCAGCCGCAGGCTCGTCGTGGACGGCACTACGAGGATGAAACTGCCGACGCGATTGCGGCCGGGCTCACTGTCGTCGACCTTCGTTTCGAGCGTCTGCGCATGGAATTCTTCGACATCGGCGCCGTTGTCTACTTCTTACGCAAAGTGATCTGGATGGTTCCGGGATTCACCGTGGCGCAGTACCGAGACCGACTCCGCGAACTCGACGCGCAGATCCGTCGCGACGGATCGTTTGTCGCGTACTCGAGTCGATTCCTGATCGAGGCACGCAAAAGCTGAGCGCACCGCGACGGGGCAGCGCATCCCGAACGTGATCGAAGCTGCTAAGTCGACTCGTCGACGTCGCTCCGCGAGCCGATCGCAGCGGCGAGGTAGTCGCCGAGTTCACGCTGAAGGTTCGCGTCGAGCGCCCGGGCCAGTGCCGAATGTACCGACGCCACACCGAGTTCACGCATCGTCTGGAGCATCTCGGCTGTACCGGCAACCTCGTCGCCCTCCGGAAGCCAACCGACCCCGTGCTGATCGACGATGCGGTCCTTCACCGCCTGAATCAGGTCTTTGGCGATCCCGTCCACAGCGTTGTGGAGCTTTTCATGCACATCGACAAGTTGATCGAGAGTAAAACCGTATTCGAGGAGACTCGAAAACCCGCTGAGCAAAGCAGGATCGGTGAAAACACAGTTCTCTCCTTCGATCTGCACCAGTCCGAGATCTACGAGACGATCGAGTTGACCATCCGCATCGCCCCCGAGAAACTCGCGTACGACGGCCATCTCGATACTCACGGTGTCACTGCGGGACCATGGTTCGGTGACCGCGTGCTGCAGACCCAGCACCTCTGTCAGATCTTTCCCGGTTTCCCAACCGGTGATGAAGTCGTCGATATGCGCAGTGGTGAAACCTCGTTGAAGAAGTGTGTCGATCAGTTTGAGGCGTTCGAGGTGCGCGTCGCCGTAGATGCCTACCCGCCCCCGCTTCTCCGGCGGAGGAAGCAATCCGCGTTCCTGATATGCCCGTACGTTCCGCGAGGTAGTGCCCGCAGCGCGCGCTAGATCGTCGATGCGGTACTCGGTCACCGCCTCGTCTCCTCTGCCGCGTCGGTCGTCACGATTCCAACTTAGTGGCAACACCAGGCCGATCAGAACCCGGGATCAGGTCTGCGCAGTGTCTTTCTCGCGCACCCTGCTCGTGTAGTCCCGAAGATCCACCGATTTCAATTGGTTCACGTACTGGGTCGCGAAGCCGGGAAACATCGTGGCGTTGAAACCTTCGTCGGTGAGATACCAACTCGAACATCCCGAGTTCCACGTGGTCTTCGACAGCCGACGCTGCAACTCGACGTTGTACGCATCTTCGACATCTTGACGAACGTCGAGCGCCTTGAGGTCGCGCTCGAGGACGATCTTGATCGCTTGGGCGAGATAGTCGAGTTGCGCTTCCATGTACACGAGGGCGGAGCTGTGCCCCGGACCAGAGTTGGGTCCGAAGGTGAAATACAGGTTGGGGTAACCGGATACCGCAATGCTCTTGTACGCGCGCGCCCCGGATTTCCACTCCTGTGCGAGCACACGTCCGTCCCGTCCGATGATCGGGACCGGTGTTCCGGTCTTGCAAACGTCGAAGCCGGTGGCGAACACAATGCAGTCGAATTGATGCTCGATCCCTTCGACCGTGCGAATGCCATGTGGGGCCAATCTCGCGATCGGCCAGGTCACGAGTGTGCAATTGTCCTGCTGGAGAGCCGGGTAATACTCGCTGGTCATCAGCAACCGCTTGCACCCTGCCCGAAAATCGGGAGTGAGTTGTCGCCGCAACCACGGGTCCTTCACCTGCATGCGCAGATGAAGACGCCCGACTGTTTCCACCACCCTCGTCAACGGGGATTCCCAGACCACCCCGAGCGCTACCGATTCGTGTCCCCAGTACCAAGCCCGACGCGCCAGAGTCTGGACGACCGGATGACGACGGTACAGCTCCTTCGTGCGAGGTCGTGTGCGTAGATTTGCTCGCGGCAATGCCCATCCGGGGGTTCGTTGGAAAACCTTCACTGATCGTGCAGTTTTCACGAGTTCCGGGACGATCTGGACTCCACTGGCCCCGGTTCCGATCACTGCGACCCGCTTGTCGGTGAAGTCGTAGTCATGGTCCCAGCGAGCACTGTGAATCTTGTGCCCTTCGTAGCTCTCCAAACCCGGAACAGCAGGAAAGCTGACATTCGCGAGCGGACCCGACGCCATGACGACTGTCCTGGCAACGACCGCTTCACGGCCCTCGAGCGCGATCGTCCAGGCGCCGGTCTGCTCGTCCCACACGATGCCCGTGACGTTGCACCGAAACCGAATTCTCGAATCGAGGCCGAACTCTTTCACCATCGTTCGGATGTAGCCGAGGATCTCCGCGCTCGCTGAGTAGGTGTGCGACCAGTCGGGGTTCGGGGCGAAACTGTACGAGTACAGACGGGACGGAATGTCGCACGCAGCGCCCGGATACGTGTTGTCGCGCCACGTCCCGCCGACTTCCATACCCCGTTCGAGAATGACGAAGTCCTCGATACCGTTCTGCTTCAACCGAATCGCCGCTCCGATTCCTGCGAAACCTCCACCGATGATCGCCACTGACAGTGGCTCGGCAGTACTCATGCGAGTGGCTCGTACGTCAGTTCCTTGGCCCAGGTCGGCTCGGAATTGAGCCTGCTGCCGGAAAGTCGGCCAGTGACCTTGACCATCCGATCGGCAAGCAGATGATAGGGATGGTTGCGATTGATGACCATGTTGCCGTGCCACTTCACCACCCGATACATCGGGACGCGGAGCGCGGCCGGACTCCGTTCGCCTACGTTCCTGAACCGCTTCATCGCGGTGTAGAGCCGTTCCTCGTTCACTCCCATGTCGACGATGTTGTCGCGCATCTTGTTCAGCAGCGGGATGTATCGAAGTGTCCCGATGATCAACGCCGGATTCATCCAGGCGCCGACGGTTTCGACGACGAGCTTGCGCGTCGTCGAGTGCCCGAGCATCTCGATCACCGCAAAATCGACCGCCAGATGCCTGGACTCGTCTGCATTGATCTTCTTGAACACAGCCTGACAGACCGGATCCTCGATCTCGTCCATGATGAATTTGACCAGGGCTCCGTCGAGCGCCACCTCGAGCATCGGTATGACGGTCCCGAGAATCGAGAGAGACAAACCGTCGGAATGCTTGTCCAGCCAGTCGATGACGAGCTTGACGTTGATGTTGGGCTCGGGCATCTCGTCGCCGTCGAGCATTCCCCACCTACGCATCAGCGCGAGTTCGGCGTTGGCGTGCTTCTGTTCCTCGGCGTGAAAATGCCGATAGATGTCGCGGAGAGTTTCAGTCGGCGCCTTGAGAGCCATCGCAGCGAAGCCGCGGGCACCGACGTTCTCGATCCACATCAGGTCCGACATGAACGGTTTCAGCTTCGCGTGAAGCTCTGGACTGATCGTCTCGGCACCGGGAGCATCCCAGTCGATCTCCACCAGAGCCCATTGGCGGTCCTTGATCTTCTGCAGCATTCCGTCGAAATCGAAGGACATGTCACGCTCCTTTCGTGCTCAGCGAGTTCGTATCCGGCACCGCCGAGGCTCCAGATGATCCCGACTTCTGTTTCGGCGCAAAGCGATTGAGAACTCCACAGCCCCACGTGTATGCAACGGGTAGATACCGCTTGAGTCGCCAGATCACCTTCGCATCGAACTGCGGCACCACGTAGAGTCGCCCCTTGTCGTAGGCGTCGAGAGTGGTGACGGCGATGCGCTCCGGCGAAAAGCCGGTTCGCCGCATCAACGTCTGCGCCAATTGTGTTGCTTCCGCGGTGATTCGACCGTCGCGAGCAACATTTGTCTTGACGAAGGTCGGACACAGCACCGTCACCCGCACTCCCGTACCGGCAAGTTCAGCAGACAAGGTCTCCGAGAGCGACATCACGGCCGCTTTGCCGACGTTGTAGGGCGCCATCAGCGGCGCAGCCGCAAACCCAGCGGCCGAGGCCACGTTGATGAATCCCCCGGCGCCGCTCGCACGCAGTTGTGGAGCGAATATCTCACAGCCGTGCACGACACCCCACAGATTGATCCCGAGTGCCCACTCCCAATCCTCGAAACCGATCTCACCCACCGGTTTCCCACCGATACCGACCCCGGCATTGTTGATCACCAGCGAAAGCGGTCCCGCAAGTTCGAGTTCCGCGAACAACGCCAGGTCCTGAACCTGCTCACGAATCGACACATCGCATTGGACGGCGTGTGCGGTACCACCGATCTCGTCGATGAGTGCCGCAGTTTCCTTGGCCCGCTCCAGCGAGATATCCGCGCAGATCACCTCACCGCCTCGGCGCGCCAACTCCAACGAAAAGGCCCGGCCGATTCCGCTGCCGGCGCCGGTCACCACCGCGCGGGCACTGTGGGACAACTTCCATTCGCGGCTCTTGGTCGGCTTCTTGGTTGGCACTGGTCGGCTCACTTTGAAGACGCTTCGACTGCTGTGTGTTTCTCCATCTACAAAGAGTCATCCACAACCGTGCCAGTTGTCAATGGCCTAGAATTCGCTGGCGGAATGCGCGCCGGTCGAATAAGTACCCGAACTGCTCGAATGAAGTCTTTTGTCGACCGACCGTGACCCCTAAGCGGGATGCGCGGACTTCCAGTGCTCGGCGATGTCGATGCGCCGCGCGACCCAGACCTTCTCGTGCGACTGCACGTGGTCCAGGAATCGTTCGAGAGCGGCAGCACGGGCGGGGCGGCCGACTATGCGGCAGTGCAACCCGACCGAGAGCATCTTCGGCGATCCGGCCGCCCCCTCCGCATACAGCACGTCAAAGGCGTCACGAAGGTGCGCAAAGAACTGATCGCCGCTGGGAAATCCTGCGGGAGAGGCGAAACGCATGTCATTGGTATCGAGCGTGTACGGAACGACCAGGTGCTTCACCGACTCTGCGCCACGCGGCACGTCGACCCAGTACGGCAGATCATCTGCGTAAGAATCGGAGTCGTAGACAAAGCCGCCGTGCTCGACCACCAGTTCACGAGTGTTCGGTGAATCGCGTCCGGTGTACCAACCGAGAGGCGCCGAACCCGTCAGATCTCGCAGAATCTGCACTGCCTCGGCCATGTCTGCGCGTTCGCGTTCGATGTCCACGGATTGGTAAGACTTCCAACGCAATCCGTGGCACGCGATCTCGTGGCCTAACTCCTGAAAAGCACTGACTGCTTCGGGGTTACGCTGCATCGCCCGCGCCACCGCAAAGACTGTGAGAGGCAGGTTTCGCCGCTCGAAGGTTCGCAGTACACGCCACAACCCGGCCCGGGAGCCGTACTCGTACAGCGATTCCATGCTCATGTGTCGGTTCGGAAACGCCTCTGCCGGAGTCATTTCCGACAGAAATGTTTCCGAAGCCGCGTCCCCGTCCAGGACGTTGTTCTCCGCTCCCTCTTCGTAATTGAGGACGAACTGAACGGCAATCCGCGCGTCGCCGGGCCAGTGCGGGTGCGGCGGATGAGGCCCGTATCCCACCATGTCCCGGGGATAGGTGTCCCGGGGATCGTTCTCGCGGGAATAGTCGCTCATGTCAACAACTTTACCGTCAGCGCCCGGAAATCACAGCGCGAGCAGCGTCGGTCAATACGCCGAAGACTCTCAGCCGCGCGAGGCCACCATCCGGGAAGATGTCCAGACGGACATCGGTGACCGGGGCTTCGGATTCGATCGGAAAGCGATGACGCGTATCCGGACGCAGCGTCGTGCGCGGCAGCAGTTCGATCCACTCCCCTCCCGTCGTTCGGCCGGCCAAAGCACCCTCACCCGGACTGTTTCCGAGGAAATACGAAGTGTCGATCTCGACGAAGCTCAACACGCCTTCACCCGCGAGTTGTACTTGCACCCAGTCGTTTCCGTCATCGCGGCGCCTGGCGGTCTCCCACCCGTCACCCATCGAAGCAGCGCGTCCGGGAAACAGGATGTTCTGCGGTGAGCTGTAGAACATGTTGGAGCAATCGGTCACGCGGCCACCGTTTTCGAGTGCTGCGAGGTCCAACGGCCCGGCGTCGAGGAAACGTGGGTCCGGCCGCGCTTCACCGTGAACACGGAATCTCGCCACGCCGCCGTCCGGGTAAATGGTCAGCTTGACGTGCGTCCACCGCTCCTCCGACGCCACCGAGAACGGATTCTCCGAGTCGCCCTGCACGGTCGAGCGCTCGACGATGGTTGTCCACTCGCCGGAGCCGGCGAGGTCGAGGGGATCCGGGTAGCCGTCGACGGAGATTGCCTCCACCGAGATCTCGGGCGGGTAGTTGCCCTTGAACCAAGCGGTGTCGACGACGACACCGCGCACCACTCCGGGAACACCGAGTCGCACGATCGCCTCGTCATGACCTGCCACCCGGCGACGACGCGTCTCCCAACCGTCGTACACCTGCCCCTTGTGCCCGAACGTCGCCGGCTGGTACCCGGCCTTGCCTGGCCGGATCAAGGCCTCACGCTCGGCGAATGCCTCGTCGTTGGCCCAGATGACGGCTCCGCCGAGGGTGCGCAGTGCCAGGTCGGGCAGCAAGGTGAATTCGGTGGTGCTCATCGGTCAGTGTTCTCCTGTGATCGGTGTGGTGCGTCCTACGAGATGGCGGAGTGCGTCGGTGTCGGCGCTCGGCGCGAGCCGGAGAACCTCGGATTCCGGATAGGCCCCCGCGTCGAGCCCGCGCAGAACCACCGCCGCCAGAGCCTGTGCCGTTGCGGGTTCGTCCATCACATCGCCACCTTGGCGCCCCAGGTACGACTCGATGCGCGGAGCGGCGGCACCGAGCGCGTTGCGGTAGAAACCGAAGGTGGCGAGCCAGCGGGTGACCAGGTGCCCGGGGTGCATGTCCCAGCCCTGGTAGTAACCGCGTTCCAGGGATCGTGTGACGAGCCCATGGTGCCGAGTGATCGCGTCGCGGATTGCCGTGGCACTCCCGACTGGCGCGACCTGAGTGGACCCGTCGCACACCCACACGCCGGTCTGCGCGGCAGCAGCCAACATGACAGCCTTTGCGTGATCTGCCACCGGATGTTCGAGCGACTGATGACGCGATGCAATTCCGCACGCCGCACTGTAATCGTAAGTGCCGTAATGCAAACCGGTCAGACGACCGGCACCGCGGTGGATGGCCGGAGCAACAGCCACCGTTCCGTCGGCAGCGATGACTGCCTGCGGGCTCTCGATCTGCAACTCGAACCGAAGCGAACCCGGCTCGAGTCCGTGAGCCTTCTCCAGTTCTTCACAGAGCAACACCGTCGCCGTGACCTGCTCCACCGCGCGCAGTTTGGGGACGGTGAAGACAAATCCGTCCGGCACTCCGCCGGCCGCGTCGAGCACCAACTCGAGCGTCCTGATCGAGCGGCGACGCTCACTGGCCGGCAGCCCCTTGAACCTGATGCCGCCCCAGTTCGGCCCGGCAGGATCAGCGCTGAGCGCTGCAAGTGTCCGCCCGGCCGACGTCGCTGCAGCGTCTTCTTCCTCGTCGCTGCGGCGTCCGTATCCGTCCTCGAAATCTATTCGAAAGTCTTGGACCGGCTTGCGGCCGAGTTGAACTCGCACATCGGCGAGTGCATTCTCGGTGTCGAGATCGGCGAACACATGCGCGTGAGAATCGAGAAGCGCAATCGCCTGCTCACCCCAGAGACGAGGAGTGTCGACGGTTGCATCAGCGGCACTGACGTAAATCGTGTGCACTGGCTGGATCTCGTCACGGTTTCCCGGGTACTGCGCCGCGAGCCGCTCGTCCACCGGGTCCAGAAGTTCGTCCAGACGATCATGGACGGCGGCGGAGAGTCGGGATTCTGTCATCGGACGATCTTCTCAGAACCTCCGCGAACCCGCAGGTTCTCACGCCGCCGTCGCAGTCCGGGTCAGCGACCCCCGACGAAGGGGACGTTGACGAAGCTCGGCCGGTCTGCAGCCAACTCGATGTGCTGCGGCTCGAGTTGACTGTCGGCGAGCATCGGCCCGAGGGCCAGGTAACGCGGCACGCTGGCAGCGTAGACGTCGACGCGAAGTCGGTGCCCCGGTTGCAGCACTGCGTCCGTCGGGAGCATGTTTATGTCGACGGTGGTGACCTCACCGGGAACAACCGGCTGACGCGTGTCGATCGTCAGAAAGTGGTGCGGTTCACTGTAGTCACCGTTGGCCGAGCGGGTGCTCTTGGAATCGTCGACCGCCCGGAGCGACGCGGTCAGTGCGCCGTTCGTGATCGGCGTCGAGGTTCCGTCCGGCGCTACGTCGTTGACCGTCGCTGCCCAGAATCCGTCCGTCGCGTCCAAGACCGTCTCGAGATGGACGTTGATCGGGCCCGAGAGAGTGGTCGGCTCGGTCACTGCCTCGCCGGTGAACGTGAGACCCTCCGCTTCCTGGAATCGGGAATCCTTGGAACACGACGCACCGAGCACCACGGAAATACCGGCAGTGCCTTGGGTTCCGTCACCGGAGCAGAAGCCTCGCAGTCCGGGTGCAACTGTCAATCGCGCTGCGGCACTGGGCGGGTCATCGGTCAGGGAACCGTCGTACGCCGCATGAGCGGCAGTACCGCTGGGCGCGGAGTTCAGATACATACGTTCGTAGCTCGCACCTGCGCGCGGGAACTGATCGTCCGTGATCCATCCGCCACCTTGCTGGAACATCGTCACCGGACCGTATCCATCGATTCCGTTGTCGATGCCCTTGAGCCACTTGTCGAACCACGCACGCTCGAGCACGTCGAGGCGCGGCGGCGCACCGTCCTTGCCGAACCCACCGCCGGGAGTGACGTGATAGCCGTTCCCCATGATCAACTGCTTCTGTCCGGGCGGCAGATCTATTCCGTTGTAGATCCGCGGCTCACTGTTGGCGAAGATGTCGTGCCACCCGCCGTAGACCATCGTCGGAACAGTGATGTTTCCGACGTCTGCGGACCGGTCCTGATAGAACTGACCGTCTTGCGCGACTTGCAGAGTCGACGGTGACACGTCCTCGATTCTCTGAGCCGTCATCGCTTGCACCAGTTCGGGAATCAGCGTTCCCGGATCCGCGAGGCGGCTCGCCAACCACAGGGGATCGAAGTTTCCTTGCAGGATGTCCTGAATGTTCGGGACAAGTTTGAGCCCGTTGACCGCGGCCAACCACAACGGCATGAACCCGACGCCGAGGCCGCCGCCGGTTCCGACGATGTCACGCAGCAGATCGTTGCTCGGTTCGACCGGGAAGATCGCCTTCAGTGCAGGTGGATTGTTGCTCGCCGCCTGCACCGAGTTGATCGCGGAGTAGGAGATGCCCGCCATCCCTACTTTCCCGTCGGACCACCCCTGCTTGCTCATCCAGTCGATGACCTCGACCGAATCCTGTTGCTCACGCTTGCCGAGCACGTCCCAATTACCTTGGGAGAAGCCGGTTCCACGTGCGTCGACCACAACCTGTGTATATCCGTTCTGGACCAGATCACGGTTGACGCCGAGCACCCTGGCACCTCCGCCGGCGATGACGCCCGTCAACTCCGACACTCCGTCGAACGGCGCCGCAAGGTCGAGCGAGTTCGCCACGTCCATCAACGTCTCTCCGACCTGCGGGATCGAGAGAGCTGAATCCACCAGCGTGTCCAGCAGTTTCGTGTACGGCGTGATGTTGAGGACCGAAGGCGTCCTCGATTCCACGGCCCGCCCGGATGCATCCGCCGGTCGGTACACATTCGCTTGCAGAACTATGCCGTCACTCATCGTGATGGGCACGTCCCACTCGATGGAGACCCCCGGATACTGCGGCGTCGCCTCCGTTGCCGCGAGCCAGGCCTGCCCGTCCGAGCCTCCCGTCGGATCCGCAGAAGCGACGGCGCTCGGCACCGTCAATCCCACGACGCACAGCCCCACCGCAATCGTTGTCGACCTTCGACGTAGAAGTCGTGTCCTCACGAAAACCCCAATTTTCTGTTGTGATGACCCTGCCCTGCCCCCACGACAGTGACCGGTGTCACGAACTTACCGGATAGTAACTTCCGTCCCATATGTCGTCAATAGGTCTGAATGCCGACCGGACGGCTAGCTTTGAAGATGTGTCACGATCACCCCTTCCCGTCCGCGACGGCCTGAACCCCAGTCGCATCCGTCAGCCCGACGACGGCATGTGGGCGACGACGCTCGACTACCTGCTCGAACGGTTTCCCCAGGATGCCGTCCGCCTGCGGGAGAAAGTCGCAGCCGGGGAGGTCGTCGACGAGAAGGGCGTCGGAATCACCGAGACGAGCGCTTACGCTCCCCGGCGGTTCGTCTACCTGTATCGCGACCCTCCCGTCGAAACGCGGGTGCCGTTCGAGATCGACATCCTCTATCGGGACGAGAACATCCTTGTCGTGGACAAGCCGCACTTTCTCGCGAGCACCCCGCGCGGCCGATACATAGCCGAATCGGCGTTGGTCCGCTTGCGTCGGGACCTCGATCTACCGGAGCTGAGTCCAGCTCATCGCCTCGACCGCGTTACGGCGGGACTGCTGCTGTTCACCGTGCATCAGGCGGCCCGGCGCGACTACCAGACCATGTTCGCCGAGCGCCGCGTCACCAAGGAGTACGAGGCCATCGCGCGTTTCGACGCTCAGGTGAACACCCCCGTAGTCGTGCGCAGTCGCATCGTGAAAGAACGCGGGGTACTCAAGGCCGAGGAGATCGAGGGCGAGCCCAACAGCGAGTCGCGAATCGAACTGATCGAGACGCGGGACGGCTTCGCGCGGTATCGATTGCTCCCCCATACCGGCAAGACTCATCAACTTCGCCTGCACATGACCTCGCTCGGGCTACCGATCCACGGCGACAACTTCTATCCCGACTTCTACGACGTTGCCGCAGAGGATTATTCGAATCCGCTGCGCCTGCTGTCGAAGGTTCTCGAGTTCGAGGATCCGACTACCGGCCGCCTGCAACGGTTCGAAAGTAGGCGGACCCTGTCCTGGCCGGACGAATCAGCCCATGGCGACTCGCCGTAGGAACCCCGGACCCTTCCACTGCGCCACCGATACCGGGAGGATGGAAGCGCAGACCGCACCGCAAGAGGAGACCAGATGAGTAAGACCGCTGACGTACCCGAAGCCGTACGGGAGATCGAGCGTAAGTACGAGGCGCCGGCCGAGCAGGAAGTTCCCGCACTGGGCGGGCTTCCCGGTGTTGTCGGCGAACCGGTCCACGATTCGATACAGCTCTCTGCCACCTACTTCGACACCGCCGACTTCCGGTTGCTCGCCGAGAAGATCACGCTGCGCAAGCGTGAGGGCGGCGATGACGCGGGATGGCACATGAAACTTCCCGCAGGCCAGGACACTCGAACCGAAATCCAGCTTCCGCCGGACGAGAGCACCGATGTTCCCTCGCCGCTGTCGAGTCTGATCCGGGCGATCATCCGCGGACACGATCTGGTGCCGGTTGCCCTGATCATCACCGATCGGGAGCGCACCAGGCTCAACGGCGAAAACGGTGTTCTGCTTGCCGAAGTGGTTTCCGACACCGTCATCGCATGCAAGGCAGACGGTTCCGGCGAGTCGACGTGGCAGGAAGTCGAGGTCGAACAAGGTGCAGGCGGACAAGACCTCGCCGACGCCATCGAGTCGGTTCTACTGGACGCCGGACTCGAGCGTTCTGCGAGTCCGTCCAAACTCAAACGAGCACTGGGCACTTCGGTCACGCCGTACGTCGGCCACGAGGTCACCACGGGCAAAGCGTCGAACCCGCGGATTCTGTTGCGCAATTACCTCATCGAACAACAGCGCGCACTGGTCGCAGCGGATCTCGGGACGCGCCGGGCCGACGACGAAGCCGTTCACGATTTCCGGGTCGCAGCACGTCGCATCCGAAGCGCTCTCCAGTCGTACGCCGGCCACTCCCCCAAGACCGACGATCTCATCACGGATCTGCGATGGATCGGTGGAAAGTTCGGCGACGCCCGCGACGTCGAGGTCCAGTGGGAGCGTCTTGTGGAACGCCTCGGCGAAATCGACGAGATGCCCGAACGAGAAGCTGTGCGAGCTCGAATCGACGAGTTCTTCTCGGCACGCGGTGAAACCGCCCAGGAAACAGCCCTCGAGGCGCTCGATTCCGAGCGATACACCACGCTGCTCGATCGTCTCGACGAGTACGTCGGCGACCTCGAGTTCGACACAGTCGCACACCGCGTGGGAAAGAAGGCGTCGGCGCGAGAATTGGCTCATACCCTGCGCCACCTGGCACACAAGGTGGGTAAGCGAGTCGATCACGTCTTCGACGCCGATACCCGCACCGATCGTGACGAGCGCATGCATCGCGCCCGCAAGGGAGCCAAGCGGATGAAGTACGCGATCGAGGTCATGGAACCCGTGTCGAAGAGTCGAGCCAAGCGCGCCTTGAAGCATTTCAGCCACTTCCAGGACGTTCTCGGTGAGCATCAGGATTCCGTTGTCGCCCAACATCATCTGCTCGAAATTGCCGCAGAGCAGGAACACACTTCATTGACCAGCTTTGGATTGGGCATGGCCTATCGGCGGGAATTGGAAATCGCCGACGGGCAATCAACCCTGCTGCGCAAGACGTGGAAGGAAGCCGTGAAGTCGGCGTCGTCACTCTGGTGACTTCGCTGTAACCAGTCGACCGATCTCGATCATTTCAGAGGGAGTAGACATGAACACACTTGCAGGACACCAGGATGTCGTCGCCGGCATCGACGGATCCGAGGCCTCCACGGCCGCGGCCCGGTGGGCAGCCTTGATCGCCAACGCGGTGAATTCACGACTGATTCTGGCGCATGCCCTGCCGCAAGAGGGTCCGATCTACAGTCCCGCTGCAGTGATGTTGCAGTCGCAGTTCCTCAGCCAGATCCGCGAAGACGGCGAAGCGATAGTCGAAGCCGCCGCCACAGTGATTTCGGCCGAATTCCCGGAACTGACCATCGAATCCGAGATCGCGCCAGGGCCGGCGTCGACGCACATCCTCGAATCCTCGGGTACCGCACGCCTGATCGTGATGGGGTCGACCGGATCGGGTGCACTGCGCTCACGGCTGCTCGGATCGACAGCACTGAAGGTGGCCAATCATGCAACCTGTCCGGTCACCGTGTGGCGCGGTTCGGCACAGAATCCAGGTCCGGATCAGCGTCCCGTCATCGTCGGAGTCGACGGAAGCGCGTTGAGCAAGAAGGCCGTCGAGTACGCGTTTCGTTATGCCGATCAGTTCGACGCACCGCTCATCGCAGTTCACACCTGGCAGGGTTCGTCCACCTTCCGCGAAGGCGGAGCGGGAATTCTGATCGACTGGGAGGCCGTCGAACAGGAGGAATCGGCACTGCTGGCCGAGAATCTCGCGGGCATGGCCGACCAGTACCCCGACGTGCCGGTCACCCGCATCAGTGAACCCGGTGCCGCTGCCCCGGTCATGCTCAAATACGCCGACGACGCGCAGTTGATAGTTGTCGGAAGTCACGGCCGCAGCGCGATGGCCGGCGCCGTAATGGGATCGACCAGCCAGAATCTGCTGCACCATGCGCCGGGGCCGGTCATGATCTGTCGTGCCTGAATCTGCTGTGCGCCTTTATTAACCGCGGGGGGTTAATAAAGGCGCACAGCAAGGGTCAGGCGAGGCCCGTGCCTACCAACTGACCTACCCCGTACGTCACAGCCATCGCGAGTGCGCCGCCGATCACCACGCGTAGCACCGCTCTCGTCTTGCGGGCTCCGCCGAGCGTCGCGCTGATCGTTCCGGTAAGCGCAAGTGCGATCAGCACCGCGAAAAATGCGATAGGGACACGGATACCCGTCGGCGGCACCAGAATTGCGACCAGCGGGATCGCCGCGCCGATCGTGAACGAGATTGCCGACGAAATCGCCGCATGCCACGGATTGGTGAGATCGTCTGGATCGATACCCAATTCGACTTCTACGTGCGCCGCGAACGCGTCGTGCTCGGTCAATTCTTCGGCGACGCGGCGGGCCGTTTCCGGACTCAATCCCTTGTTCTCGTAGATCTCGGTCAGTTCCTGGAGTTCAGCCTCCGGGGTCTCGAGGAGTTCCTTCTTCTCCTTCTGCAGGAGTGCACGTTCGGTATCTCGCTGGGCGCTGACCGAGACGTACTCGCCCAACGCCATCGATACAGCGCCGGCGACCAGACCTGCAAAACCAGCCGTGAAGATCGCGGAACGCTCGGTTGTCGCTGCCGCAACACCGACCACGAGGCCTGCGGTCGAGACGATTCCGTCGTTTGCGCCCAGAACACCGGCACGCAGCCAGTTCAGGCGATTGTTCAAACTCGGTGCGTGAGGTTCCGAGGCATGGGATTCTGGTTCCCCTTCCGGCGCCCCATCGGTCAACTGCACACTGTCTCCGGACATGGCACCAGATTAGGGCGATCAGTCCGGTTGCGATAGCAATCTGAGCCTGTCCTTCGCGCAGTGATATATTCCGAACGGCATCCCAACCAAGCATTTGCTAGGTTGGAATCGGCATACCACTGGAGGCACTGTGAGCGCAGCACGCACCGCTTTTGTCAGCGGCGGAACCGGCGGAATCGGGTCGGCGATCGCCTTGACTCTCGCCGAACGCGGACACGACGTCGCCTTCACCTACCGAAACAACAAGGACGCCGCCGAGCAACTGAGCGAGCAGATTCGAACGCATGGAGTGCGCGCCCACTCGTACCCTCTCGACCTCACGGACGAGTTGTCGATCAGCGCCGCCGTGAGCGATGCGGTCAGTGATCTGGGCAGGTTGACAACGCTGGTCCACGCTGCCGGACCGCACGTCCCGATGACGCACCTCTCACGCGTGACGCCGGCGTTCTTCACCGAACAACTGAACCAGGAAGCCGCAGCGTTCTTCACCCTCGTTCACACCGCTCTGCCTTCGCTGCGTGCATCTTCAGGTTCGGTGGTAGCAGTGACGACCGCGGCAACGGATCGTTTTCCGGTGCGCGACGGACTCTCCGCAGGTACCAAAGGGGCTGTCGAACAACTTGTTCGCGGATTCGCCGCAGAAGAAGGGCGCTACGGCGTCCGGTTCAACTCCGTGGGCCCCGGCATGTTGACCGACGGAATGGCCGAGCGGCTGATCAACTCGGCCGAACTCGATCAGAGCGCACTCGACGTGACCATGAGCCGAATCCCGTTGAAGCGCTTCGGATCGGCAACCGACATCGCTGAAGCCGTATGTTTTCTCGCAAGCGATGCCGCCGGATTCATCAGCGGCCAGAAGCTCAACGTCGACGGCGGCTACACCGTGTGAGGACTATCCGCCCAACTTGCGAAAGACCAGGCGCACTGCAAGTTCGAGATGCGCCATCACTTCGTCCGTCGTCATCCGGCCGGCAACCCACGAGACGAGACTCGACATCCAGACGTCGTCGATGACCTTCACCGCGTCCAACTGCTGCTGCGAGACTTCCTCGACGCCGATCGCCTTCGCGAACATCTCGGTCACGACCCCACCGAGCGCATTGAGTTCCGGAGTCGCCGACGCGTCCGCGAACATGTACGCCCGAACCAACGCTTCGTAACGGAGGTGATCGGTCTCGAGGACCTCCGTATTCTTGCGCAGCACAAACAGAATCCGGTCCGACGGAGTCTCACCCGGGATTACAAAGTCCTGGAATCTGTCACGCAAACCCTCGAACATCCACAACAATGCGACAACGAGCATGTGGTTCTTGGACGGGAAATACCGGTAAACAGTGCCGATCGCGACGCCGGCGCGATCGGCGACCGATCGCATCTGCACCGCGTCGTAGCCACCTTCGGAGGCGGATTCCATTGCGGCGTCGACAATCCGGCGAAAACGCGCTCGCTGCGACGGCGTCGTACGACGTCCGGTCACCGAGCTACGTTCGACCACCGACTGGTCTGCCTTGTCGCCACCTGCCATGTCCACAACCCTCATTAGACGTCGTTTTGCCGATCCCCAATGTAGTCGCCCACCGCAATTGGCGGGTGCGTGACTGCCCTCTTCCGAGTTGCCGGGCAGTAGGACTGGCTGAGATCAGGAAGCCCGCCGGGGTCGATCGGAGCGGCCACGTCTGCGTGGATCTTCCGACCAGTCACGCGACGGTGCGCGTCGGCCCGGAGCTGGAGCCCGGCGCCTGTCAGGTTGCGGCGCGCGTCGTTCCGGTCTGCGTTGCCCAGTTGGAGCAGGTTGGGCGCGGCGAGCGGGCGGCCTACGTCGATCAGGCTGTAGTTTCTTGGCAATGCCGAACCGAGGCTTGCCGAAGACCAGCGGGATCCAGCCGCGACCGCTGCTCTCGGACGAGGCGACCGCCTCCGGTTCGCGGAAGGCTGCATGAGCGATCAGCCCGAACATCAGCAGGGTGGTGATCATCGACGTTCCGCCCGCCGAGATGAGCGGCAATTGCAGACCGGTCACCGGAATCAGGCCCACCACGTAAGCAATGTTGATGAACGCTTGGACGACGATCAGCGTCGTTGCCGTCGCTGTCATGACTTTGAGGAACGGATCGGTGGACCGCTTCGCGATCCGCAACCCGACGATCAGTACCGCGGCAAAGAGAGCAACGACAATCAGGGCGCCGACCAAACCCAACTCTTCACCGATCACGGCAAAAATGAAGTCGTTGTGTGCCTGCGGCAGGTAACTCCATTTGGCGTCGGACTGTCCTAGACCGCGACCGAAAATGCCGCCGTTGGCCAATGCGTACTTGGCCTGAGTGCTCTGGAAGTTCAACCCCTGCGGGTCGAGGTCGGGATTCAGGAATGCCTTGATGCGATCCGATCGGTAACCAGCAGTAAGCCCGAGCACGAGAAACGCGACGGCAGAACCGAGTGTGAGGCTGATGAACGTCTTCATCCGGAACAGTCCGAACCACAGCACCGACATGAAGATGATGCCGATCGTGATGGTGGTTCCGAGGTCCTTCTCCAACACCACCAGGACCAGAACGAGCAGCGTCGTACCGCCGATCACCGGCAGCGCGCGATTGACATCCATCCGCGCGTTCAAGAACGACGCAACAGTCGCTGCGGACCAGATCGCCAAAGCAAGTTTGGCAAGCTCCGACGGCTGGAAGGAGATGCCCGCGATCACGAACCAGCTGCGAGCGCCCATCTGTTCCGAACCGATACCTGGAATCAGCACCAGGACAAGCAGAACAAGACACAGGATCAGCAGCCACGGCGACGCTCGGCGCATCGTTTCGGTCGGTAAGCGCACGACCGCCACGAACATCACCAGACCGATCGCTGCGAACATGCACTGCGGCCAGAATCTGGCGTACGACGTCCCGGACAGAACGTAGGACTCGACGCCCGAAGACGAGAGCACCATCAGTAGTCCGAATGCGACGATCAGCACGACCAGACCGACGATCATGTGGAAATCGAACAGTGGCCGATTCGTCCACATCGCCGTTCGAGCGCGAAAGGGCGTCGATGTGCGGTCACGTTTGTCCGACGATCCGCGGGGTGAGTTAACTGGCTCTCCACTCCCGCGACCGTTGGGCTTGTCTTCGCTGCGACCGGTCACCACACAAGTATCGTCCCACGACTCCTAACCCATGGGTAACACAAGTCCCACGAGTCACACGGGCTCTGCCTCCGAAGGACCGAGGAGACCCACAAAATGCCAGTTCACGTCTTTCTCCGACGGCTGTCTGCCACCGCCCCCGCCAACGAGAGCATCAACATGACGACGCAGACGGCCAGCGCGATTCCGAGCGCACGTCCGTATCCGTCGGTCGACGACCCGAGGACACCGAGATACAACCCCGATACCGCTGCCAGAGAGATGGTCGCCGACAAGCGCTGCGAGAGTTGAAGGAAGCCCGCTGCAACTCCGTTCGCGCCCGCCGGCGCGTATTCGAGAGTCAACACCCGATTGGGTGCGTCGACGAAGCCACTGGCAACTCCCGACAACACGGCCAGGACTACCAGCACCGGGATCAGATACTCCCGAGGAATCAGATTGACCGCCGCGATGTAGCCGAGGATGACAAGTATCTCCCCGACTATCGCAACAACGACCGCACCTCGGCCGAACCTGGCAACCAGCCGCCACCCGAAGGCCGACGTCAGTGCCATCGCGAGCGAGCTGCCGGTCATGATCAACGCCGCACTCAGCGGCGCGAAGCCCAAACCTTCGATCAGATAGAGGCTGAGCACTGCGTTGACGGCAAGGATGGATCCGAACCAGAAGAGTGCAACGGTCGTACCGAGTCGAAATCCCCGAGAGGCGATCAACGACGGAAGTAGCACGGGTGTGCCACCGCGGACGGCATACCGACGTTCCCAGAACCAGAAGGCGACAGCAGCGCCGAACGCACCGATCAGGAAAGCCGCGGCCACCGTGACACTCGTTCGGGTCACGATGGGCCACAACAGGAGCCCGGTCGTAGCCGCCAGCAGGCACAACCCCACCGGATCTATCGACGCGCCGGATCGGGTGGTTCGATCACGGCGCAGAAAGCGAAACGCCAGAAGCAGTGTGACCACGGCAAACGGCACGTTGAGGATCAGGAGCAGCCGCCACCCGAAGTCAGGATCGGAATACTTCAGCAGAACACCACCGAGGATCGGTCCGGAAACGCCGGCCAGACCACCCGCGGTGCTGTACGCGCCCAACGCCTTCGCCCGTGCCTTTCCGGACACCCGGTCGGTGATGATGCCGAGCACTTGCGAACTGATGGTGCCTGCACCGATCCCCTGTCCCAGCCGAGCCAAAACGATCATCGACGGGTCCGACGCACACGCTCCGAGGATTCCCATCACCGCGAAAATGCTGAGCCCGACCAAGAACAAGCGTCGACGCCCGACGACGTCACCGAGTCGGCCCGCCGGCACCAGGGCCAAGCCGAAAGTCAGCGAATAACTCGCGAGGATCCACTGCACCTCGGAGGTCGACGCGCCCAGCGACGCCCGGATGGACGGGACCCCGATTCCGAGCACCGCTGAATCGAGAAGGGTGGTAAAACCCGCCGCTACGCAGACGACGATCTCCCAGCGCACGGCCGAATCGAGCTTGGTGGATTCGGCCGCCGCTGTGACTGTGTGGGACAGGACCCGTTACCCCGCAGCTTCGTGAGAAGCCCGACGCGTGAGCGCCGGTCGCAGCCCAAGGTGCTCCCGCAGCGTCGACGTGGAGTACTCGGTGCGGTACGCCCCACGCTCCTGCAGTTCCGGGATCAACCAGTCGACGATCTCGTCGAGTCCGGTCGGCACCAGGTACGGCGAGATGTTGAAGCCGTCCGAGGCTCCGTTGCGCACCCAATGCACCAACTGGTCGGCGACCTGCCCGGGAGTGCCCGCAAAACCCGAACGCTGTGAGGTTTCGATGGCGACCTGACGCAGGGACAGATTCTTTGCCTCCGCGAGAGCGCGCCATTCACGTGCAATCGCAATTGGGTCGTTACCGTCCCGCGCTGAACCGCGCGTCTCCGAAACCGGGCGAGCAACCGGATCTTCTTCGGGGAGTGGACCGTCGGGGTCTCGATCGGAAAGGTCCTTGCCCCACACCAGACCGACGAGAGAGAGTGCGGTTTGGCCGGTGAACTGACCTTCGAGGACCCACCGAGCCTTCTCCTCCACCTCGGACTCGTTCTCCGCCAACACGATCTGCGTGCTCGGCAAGATCTTGACGTCGTCTTCGGGTCGCCCGGCTTTACTCAACCGAGCCCGAATGTCCTCGGCGAAGTCGAGAGCGCCGTCGAAATGTGTCCCGTGTCGCGAGAAGATGACGTCGGCATGCGTCGCCGCGAAATCGCGTCCACTCGGCGAATCACCCGCTTGGAAGATGACCGGATGCCCCTGGCGGCTTCGGGGAAGCGTCGGCGTCACGGAGATGTCGAACTGCGAAGTCTGCCTATGCACCTCGCCGACGGCTCCCGGATTCGACCAGTTCTCGGACGCACGAGAGCTCGAGATCGCGTCGTCGGCCCACGAATCCCACAGTGCCCGAGCAGTTTCGATGAACTGCCCGGCACGCTCGTAGCGCAGGGCGTGGTCGAGGAAACCACCGCGACGGAAGTTTTCTCCCGTCCACGCGTTGTCGGTGGTCACCGCATTCCAGCCGGCCCGTCCGTCGGAAAGTAGATCGAGGCCGGAGAGTCGACGTGCAAGGTCGGCAGGTTCGTTGTACGTGGTGTTCTGCGTCGCGACCAACCCGATCTTGTCGGTGATACCGGCGAGTGCGGCCAACTGCGCTATTGCATCCGGGCGGCCGGCGATATCCAGATCGAGAATCTTGCCGTTCTGTTCACGAAGCCGCAGGCCCTCACCGAGGAAGAATGCGTCGAATAGACCTCGCTCGGCGGTGAGTACCAATCGCCGAAAAGTCTCGAAGTCGATCTGGGATCCACTGGCTGAATCGGACCAGATGGTGGTGTGGTTGACCCCTTGGAAGAAGACGCCGAAGTGAACGTGAGCGTCGGGTCGAGGCACGGCGGAGCGTGATGCAGTCATAGCCGAAATATCCTTAGCACGAAGTCAAGTCAGGAAGAGTGGGCGAATCGATTTGCGGGCCGCTGCAGCCCGAGGTTGCCCCTCAGCGTCGATCCCGGGACCGGGCGTCGAGTCAACCCGGCCTTGGACAACCCCGGAAGCACGAACTTGGCCAGCACAGGGAGGTCCTCGTCGATCACGAGAGCGTGGAAATGAACACCGTCGAGGTGCCCGGCCAATTCTTTCAGAACTGCGGCCGCCTCCCCCGGATCTGCAGCCAGGAGCAGTCGACCACTATCGACGGCTTTCCCGTGCGAGTTCAGCTCGGTCAGTCGCTGCGCCGCAGACAGATTCGGCGTATCGAAAGCCACATCGACCTCGGCGACCACCAATGACGCGCCCTCATCGCGCGCCTTGGCAGCCGACCGTGCGATGGCCTCCACCGAATCACCTGACACGAGAACAACATCCGCCTGGTGTGGTTCGATGGCGCCGTAGCGGCCGAAGACCACCAACTGGCCTTGCGGCGGCCGCGGAACGATGGCCGGCCCCTTCACCGAGAACGAGTCGCCCTCGAAATTGACGTAATGCAAACGATCACGCTCGAGGAACCGTCCACTGAGATAGTCACGGACGACGGCGTCGTCCTCCCACGAGTCCCAGAGATCAGTCACGACGGTGACCGAATCCCGCTGCTCCTGCCGACGCGCCGACTCCGTTGCCACCGGAGCTCTCCCCCACGCCCTCGCCGCAGCGTCGTCCTCGACCGGAACGGCAAGCCAGCCGCCGCGCCCGCGGGAGGAGTAGTCGAGCGTCGCCAATTGCGAAGAGGTATGGAATGGTTCGGCGTACGTGGTCCCGACGACGGGGACCAGCCCGATCGTGCTGGTCGTCGCCGCCACGTACGCCGCCCTCGAGACAGCGTCGATACGACCGACCACGTCACCGCTCGGAGGAAGGATGGAATCGTCGAACGTCGCGAACGTGAAGCCCGCATTCTCGGCAGCCGCGACGCGATCGCGCACGGTCTTACCCGTGAGCAGCTGGTCCGGGCGGTGCGAGCTTCGACGCCAGGCAGCGGGGTGAGTACCCTCGCCGTCCAATTCGATACCCACGGCAAAAACAGTCATGCGTCCTCCATCGGTCCTGGCGGTAGCACCCACACTGCGGTTAGGTAGCGGGTTGCTGCGGCATCATCGAGCCAGGTCTCTCAGCCACTCTGGATGGTGGATGCAATCTATGTCGACCACGACAGGCAAGTCAAATTCGAACATTCGAATTACCTTGACTAGCAACATATTTCAAAAGAATCACGATGATCGAAAGGGTTGCGTGTTTACGCTATCGAGCTGGACACGACAAAACCCCGCCCGACTCACGTCGGACGGGGCTCTCGGGTTGCGCGTAAGGCTACTTAGCGCCCATCCATGCCTGGTCGAACAACATGATGCCCGTTGCGGTCGGAACCACACCGTGCACGTTCTTCTGCCAAGCCCAGAAAGAGGCCAATCCACCGACCGGAGCCGACGGAACCGTTTCGTTCCACAAGGTCTGGATCTTGCTGATCACGGCCAGCGCCGACGCGTTGTCCTTCGTCTGCTGCAGATCAGCGATCAACTGATCCATAGCGGGGTTGGCGTAACCCGCGGTGTTGGACTTCGAGGTGCTGTTGGTGGTCGAGTACAGACCGAGATCGGGAATCGACTCGTACAGACCGATACCGGCGTGAGCGAGGTCGAAATCATTCTTGACGTAGACGTTCTGAACGATGTCGCCGGCATTGTTCGCAAGAATGAGGTTCACCTCGAACCCGACGGCCTGAAGCAGAGACTGCACAGCCAAACCGATCGCATGGTCCTTCGGCTCGCTGAGCACGATGTAGTTGAGCGTGCCGTTGTATCCGTCGGCCTTGGCCTGGTTCAGAAGCTCCTTGGCCTTGGCGGGGTCGTACGCGATCCCCGGGGTGTCTACATGCCACTGTGACGTCGTGCCGAACAGCTCCGAACCCGGGAGTCCTTCACCGTTTTCGGCGCGCTGGTCGATCAGCTCCGGATCCAGTGCGTAACCGATAGCCTGGCGGACACGAACATCCGAACCCGGACGGCCCGCACGGTTGTTGATGATCTCCGCACTGCCGGCGTTGAGTACGTCGATGTAACCGGGATAGCCGGCGGACTTGGCTGAGTTGATCGCCGACGTCAGACCACGAATGTAGGCAACGTCCAACTGACCGCTGTTCAGCGATTCGAGATTGGCCTGCGGGCCGTTGAGCGCAACCATCCGAAGCTGTTCAAGCTTGGGAGCACCACCGTAGTAGGCGGGGTTGGCCTTGAAGATTCGCTCGACACCCGGGCTGAACATGCCTTCGGTGAACGGTCCGGCACCAACCGCAGTGAACTTGTCACCTTGCTGCGAGCTGGGAGCGACGATCATTCCGTGGCCGAGGGCCAGCATCGACGGAAAACGCATCCAGGGCGTACTCAGATTGAAGACCACGGTAGTGGCATCCGAAGCTTTCATCGAGGCGACCGATGCCAGCCACAGTTCTGCGCCGTTACCCTTACCTGCGTTGTACCGATCAATACTTGTGATCACCGCGTTGGCATCGAGGGCGGTGCCGTCACTGAACTTCACACCGTCGCGAAGTTTCAGCGTCCAGGTGGCTCCGTCGTCAGAGGTCGCAAGTGATTCGGCCAACTTGGGCTTGAATTCGCCACTGGCAGTGTCGTAGCTCATCAGGACGTCGTACACAGCAGCGAAGGCCTCACCGCCGGAACCGCCGCGAGCGGCAGTCTTGGTCGGGTCGAGAGAGGGAACGAGTACCTGCACGCCGTACGTCATGGTCCCGCCGGCGACAGCGCTCCCAGGATCAGGCTGCTCGTTGACCATGCCGGTCACGATGTCTCCCGACGCGGTCATCGTGTCGGTACCGCTGTCGTCATTGCTGCTCGCGCAGCCCACCAACAAGGCACCGGCACCGATCATCGCCACGGCGACACGGCCGACTTTCCCGATACGCCAAGATCTCGAATGCGACACGGAGATTCCACCTCACTTCCAATAGACGCGGCCAGGGTTCGGCCGCAACCCGCTAATAGTGAAGTTCATGGCGGAGTGACGCGCAGCACGTTCCCGGTGACCGGAAATTCATCTGAACGGACGAATCCGGACGCGCGCGAGTGGAAACGCCCACTCTTGCCGAGGCCGGTCAGGCCTCACCTCGGCCGTGAGCAAACTCATAATTTTCGTGCAACAAGTATTGCAGATCACAGTTCATGCAGCTAGCGTTGCCGACGACATTCCCGTCGATTGGAGGCATCTTGACCGAATTACCCGTTACACGTGCAGTTTCGAATGAGCACGATTTGCTGCTCCGCCTCGATCGACTCAAGCCCGGGCGCCCTCATCGCAAGCTGATGGTGATGGGTGGACTCGGCTACACCTTCGATGCATTCGACGGCGCATTCATGGGCTACGCGATTTCAGCGCTCATCGTGGTTTGGCACATCCCGAAAAGCACGGCAGGGTGGCTGCTGTCGTCGATTTTCGCCGGCTACCTGGTGGGCGCTCTGGTGGCCGGCGTTTTGGCGGACCGCTTCGGCCGTCGGCGAATGATGCTCACCGCGCTCCTGGTGTTCTGTTTTTGCAGTCTTCTGATAGGGACATCGACGACGGTTCCCGAACTGTTTGTCTGGCGGACGCTCGCCGGCGTGGGACTCGGCGCAGAGGCCACCCTGATCGCGCCGTATATCTCCGAGTTTCTGCCGGCTCGTGTCCGTGGCCGATTCGTCGCCCGCACCATCAGTTTCCTTGCGCTCGGATACATCTTGGCAGGAATACTGGCGCCAGTGGTGATCGCACCCCACCCCGAAACCGGTTGGCGGATCGCGGCAGTGATCGCCGCACTCCCCGTAGTCTTGCTTCTCTGGTGGCGGCGCAGCATGCCCGAGTCACCCCGTTACCTCCTCTCACGTGGGCGGGTCGCCGAAGCCACCGCGATAATCGAGGACTTCGAACGAAAATGCGAGGTCGATCCCGAGGCTCTCACTGAAACCGCGCAGACCCAGGCGAGCGCACCAACGCAGTCCAACGTCAGTGCCGGGGGTCTGTTTGCGCCGTTGGCGAAGTTGTGGGCCGGGCCAATGGCACGCACGACGTTGATGTTGTGGCTGTTGTGGTTCGCACTGACGGGCGCCCATTACGGATTCTCCACCTGGCTGCCGACGCTGCTTGTGACGGACAAAGGATTCACAATCACCAAGTCGTTCCTGTTCACCTTGGTGGTCGCGATCGCGCAGATCCCCGGCTACTACGTCGCGCAATTGCTCATCGATCGAATCGAGCGCAAATGGTTGATCGCCGGTTACGTGTTAGGTGCAACCGGTTCCGCCTTGGTGGTGGCGTTATCCGACAAGGAAGCGATGCTGCTTGTAGGTGCAGCGTTGCTCGCGGCGTTCCTGAACGGCGTCGCTGCCGTCTACTACACCTACACCGCCGAGCTCTATCCGACCTCGATCCGAGTGACAGGCATGGGTGCGGCGTCCGCAGTCGGGCGAATAGGTGCCATCATCGCACCAATCGCGATCGGTTACCTCTCCGCGGCTGGGATCAGTTTTGCGCAGATCTTCCTCGGCCTCGTTGCCCTACTGGCCACCGCGATCGCTGTTGTGGTGGTTTTGGGACAGAAAACGTCGGGTCGCGCCCTGTCCTGAGACGGTGAAGATTCCTACCACGTCACCGATTTTCCAGAGCGGTCGATCGATACGTCGCCAGGATTCGAAGTGCCGAGCTTCCCGGCGGTTCGCACTGTTCTGTCATCACAACTCGCTGACTATTGCGGGCAGACCGATGAGGGCGCCCCCTGATAGCGCTCGATGCGAACAGACATGACAGACGTGGCCCGAGTAGGCACGTTCGTCGAAAGGGTCTGAACTACAAGGTTTTACACCAGAATTCCTACCTCAATGAGAGCATCCCCCGACGGCATCGGATTCTCATGCCGCGGCTTGATTGAGGTTTGGACCGCGCGACGGGTAGCTGTAAACGCCGGAATAAGGCTTGCAGCTACCCGTTGCAGCGTTCCATCGAGTTCGGGTCGGAATAGTTTCCTCTGGACGGAAACAACCACTGAACGACAAAAGGCTCCAACGTCATGTCCGAAAATATGATGTTGGAGCCTTTCTCAAAGATTATGGTGGCCAGGGCCGGGATCGAACCGGCGACCTTCCGCTTTTCAGGCGGACGCTCGTACCAACTGAGCTACCTGGCCGGACGGCACCCGAACCGAATGCCTATCGCATTGCGTTGTTCTCAATCGAGTGACTGAGAACAACGCTTTGCGACCCTGACGGGACTCGAACCCGCGACCTCCGCCGTGACAGGGCGGCGCGCTAACCAACTGCGCCACAGGGCCTTGCTTTTTCCTTGCTGTGAAACCGTACTACATCTTCGAGCCGCTCCCAAACCACTGTCCTGGCCTGGCATTTGTGCATCTCAAAGCGTGTCGTGCGGGTCAAACCATACTGCATCGTTTCGCTTTCGCAAAACGTACCCCCTACGGGATTCGAACCCGCGCTACCGCCTTGAAAGGGCGGCGTCCTAGGCCGCTAGACGAAGGGGGCCCGCCGGATCTCTCCGAACTAGTACCCCAACGGCGTTCCGTTGGGAGCTTGGATAGCTTATGGCACGGCATTCGGAAATCACAAATCGCCTGTTCACGGGCGAAAAAGTACGCTATTCGGTGTCAGGGAACTCCACCTGAGGCCATCCGTCACGATGGAACGTCTCCAACCACTGCGGCGTCGCCATGGCTTCGAGGACCACTTCGAGAGACTCCTCGAACCACTCGCCCAGATCTCCGCTGGAGGCAATCAGGTCTGCCATGTACCGCTGACCCGCGAGGCTCGCTGCCAGTACACGCGTGAATTTGACCGGGTCGGCATCTTCTCGCAGTAATCCGTCGTCCTTGGCACGCACCGCCAACTCGTAAGCGGTCTTACCCCAGACCTGCCCACCACCCGATTGCACATCCTTGTAGAACTCGGGCTCGATGATCAGCCGGAATTCCGCCTGCACGATTACCTCGGCGCGAAAGACTTCGGCAATGTCGAGCACGAGTCCGTGCAATGCGACGAATGGATCGAGGTCTGTTCTCTTGGCCCAACGATCAGTGATTCCAGTGAAAGTTTCGATGGCCGAGGTCAGAACCGCTCGCGCCAGCTCTTCCTTGGACTGGAAATGGAAATACATGGCGCCTTTGGTGGCGCGGGAGCCCTCGAGGATCGTGTTCACCGACGCAGCTGCATAGCCGCGCTTGGCGAATTCGACTGCAGCCGCTTCGACCAGGGCGGCGCGGGTACGCCGCGCACGCTCTTGTTGACGTGCCATTTACGGTGTTGTGCCTCTCGCAGAGTTGGTACGCAGAATCGCCGTGATCGGCGCCTGTCATCCCCCCGAAACTTCACAGTATCCCCTCAAACACACCCTACGTAAGGACTAGAGCGATACCCGCCAAAAGTACTAGAAGCAATCGGCTGTTCAGGGGACAACAACCGACTTTATGCCCAAAGGACACCAAGTGGTATGGTTTTGGCCGCTCGGGTGCGGCACAGGGGGTGCGCATCCGAGCTTTTTATTGCCTGAGACGTCGACAATCCGACCATTCGGGCGGAACCACTTTGCCGACCAAGGCGTTGCAGTCCCAGTGTTTTAAACAACCAAAGCGATTGTTTATTCCCTATTTTTCAACGAAACCGCACTGGCAGCATTGAAACAACACAGTTAGACTGTCTAAATGAATGTGGGTAAGGATCCCAAGGAAGCCCGAGACGACATCGACGTACTTTGGGATGATCTGGGCGCCTTCGTCCGGCGGCTCCGCACCAAACGCAACGACCACAAACTCACGCCCAGCCAAATCCAGGCCCTCGGCCACCTCGATCGACAAGGTCCGTTGACCGCAAAAGCGTTGGCACACTTCGAGCGAGTCACGCCGCAATCCATCGCAAAGACCGTGACCGCACTCGAAGAGCAGGGGATGGTGACACGCAGTTCGGATCCATCGGACGGTCGCGCGGTCCTGGTCACGATGACCGAACTCGGAACATCGACCCTCCACGAAGACCGAACGAAACGAACAGCGTGGCTGGCCGAGGTCATCGACGCCGAGTGCACCGAAGCCGAGCGCGACCTGCTGCTGATCGCCGGCCGAATCCTGCGCAACCTCGGCCAGGACGCTTCCCCAACATCAACATCAACATCCGTACCCGCGACAGAGGAGTCACTGATGAACCCGTGACCGCCGTCGTCGAAACGTCGACACCCCAAACCTCCGTTCCGCTGAAGCTGAGTCTTGCTCTCGGTTCGGGAACCGTTCTTCAGGCACTGAACTCGTCGATGATTGCGGTGGCAATCGTCCCGATCGCCACCTACTTCGGTTCGAGTTCCGGCACGGCCTGGGTGATCTCGGCCCTCTACATCGCGACTGCTGTCACGGCCCCGGCTGCCGGGCGACTCGGATCTATTCTCGGAGCCAAACGCGTCTACCTCGCCGGGTTGGGCCTGATCGCTGCCGGATCGATCCTCGGCTCGCTCGCTCCGTCACTGGGTTGGCTGATCGCCGCACGAATCCTGCTCGGAATCGGCACCGCGACACAGTATCCGAATGCAATGACCGTCATCCGTGAATATGCCGATCGCCACCGGGCTCAAACCCGTTCAGCCATCGCAACACTCACCATTTGTGCACAATCGGTAGTCGCACTGGGGCCTACCCTCGGTGGGTTGCTGGTCGGCACACTCGGTTGGCAGTCGATCATGTGGGTGAACCTCCCACTTGTCGTAGTTACTGCAATATGGGTCCTCTTCGCCGCTCCGAGCGACTCCGCCCTGCCCGACCGGGCCGGTGCCGCTGCTCTGTTCAAGTCTCTCGACCCACTCGGCATCGCCCTGTTCCTGGCACTGACGACATCGACGATGCTCTTTCTCCTCTCTCTCGCCGAGCACACGAAGTGGTACCTCCTCCCCTCGACGGCTCTATTCGCGTTCCTGTTCGTCTGGTGGGAACGGCGAACCACCTCGGCGTTCATCGACGTCCGAGCTGTCGCGCGAAACCGAGCGTTGAGCATGACTCTCGGCCGGACCCTTCTGACCTACACGGCGTTCTACTGCATTTTCTTCGGACTCCCCCAGTGGCTGCAGGTGGCCCGAGGAATGTCACCGATCAGCGCGGGACTCTTCATGCTCCCTGTCGCTGCGGTCGGGATCTTCGCGACCATGTCCGCATCGAGGGTGTACGGGAAATTCGGCGCACGGACCACCCTGCTGATCGGCACCGCCGCCTTGGCGGTGGGCGGGGTTCTGATCGCCTTTGTCGAATCGAGCTCGACGCCACTGGTGGCGCTCCTACTGATTGCGGCGATCCTGGGCATTCCCAACGGCTTCAACAACATGGGAAACCAGAACCTGATCAACTCGGTGACCACCTCTGCAGATGTCGGAACGGCGATCGGCCTGTACCGAACAATCCAGTACATCGGCGCCAATCTTGCTGCCGTCGTCATCGAGCTGACCATGCGCGGAACCATCGACGACGCGGGTCTGCATCGCACCGGTGGGACCATCGCCATCATCGGAATTGCACTTCTGGTGGGGGTGGTGTTTTCACGAACCCTGCGGTCCCGTTAGACTCTGCGCCGCGCCCCTATAGCTCAGTTGGTAGAGCTACGGACTTTTAATCCGCAGGTCGTAGGTTCGAGTCCTACTGGGGGCACCGATATAGCCCCAGGTCGAGACGGTTAACGCCGCTCACCTGGGGCTTTTCTTCGTTTTGCGGGACGTAAAAGAGCGTGAAATTAGCGTGGCGAGCGGGATTGGCCGGGGCGTGTCCCACGCGCCTGGCAGAATCCAATCCATGACAGACCAGACCTCAGTCCGATTGCTGAATCTGGCGGACCACTTCCGCCTAGTTCTTGATGTTCGGGATGCAGTCAGTGCATTGAGACAGGAAGATTCCTATCTGCTCCTGAGGCAGTACAAAATCGGCGTCTGGGATGGCAATGGGTACGAGGGCCCGTCCATCGGGGAATCGTTGCAGGACACCGACGAGGAAAAGCTGCTTGGCCTCGCGAAGTTTCTCCAAGTCCCGATTCCCTCAACGAGTGTTGACTCGCCAGATAGTGCACCGCTCACCCCGATAGACCCCTACAACGAGCTGGTAGCGGCGGAGACTGCGCTTCGAGAGGTCGTCCGGACCGCAATCGGCGTGAACTGGATTGGCGATTTCGATGAGGCCAAGATTGAGGGCCTGGAATCCAAGAGACGAGAAGAAGACAAACGACGGGACGGCATCACTGTGAGCCAGGACCTGCTGGACTACACAGAGGCATATCACCTCGAATCTTTGCTGATGAAGCACTGGGAAGCTGTGCAGCCGATCCTCAAAGACAAGAAACGAACCGAAGTCCACCTCAAACTGATGCTGAGCGTGCGCAATACCATTGCCCACGCTCGACCGGTGGCGTCGTTTGAACGACACCTCTTGGCTGGAGTCGCGGGGCAGATCCAGAATCTGCTCGCGGTCCATCGCAGTACCTCCGAGGGGCCAGACGCCCACTATGCATCCATTAACTACGTAAGAGACTCATTCGGCGAAGAAATCAAGTCATATGCCGATGAGCAATCGACGGTACCGCGGCTACAGGTCGGCCAAACTGTTTCTTTCGAATGCTCAGCCTCCGACCCCAGAGGACGAGAAATTACGTGGATGTTCCATTTACAAGGAAACAGCAGCGCACAGCCGGGGCACTCCCTAGGAGTGGCCAAGGGCGCACAGACGCGCTTCGACTGGCTGGTGTCTGAGGATGACGTCGGAGAGGGGCGCTATTTCAGCGTTCGCATGGGGAATTCAAGCAAGTACCACCGAGACCACAATGGCGACGGTTCAGTGACATTCCGCTACCACGTCAATCCACCGCTCTAATCGAAAGAATAATTAGGGGGGGCAGTCCTTTCGCGACGGTCGCCTAAAGTTCTCTCATGAGACGAACTTTGCTGGCGGTTTGCGCTGCTCTTATCTTTCCACTCGCTGCGTGCGGGAGTGACGAGACAACAAACTCACCCCCTGATGACCCTCAGGCCGCGGAATGGTGCGAATCATTCAAGAGAATGGAAAACTCGACGCACGCGGTCGAAGGAGGCCAATTGATTGCTGATGCGAACGACAAAAGCCTCCCAGCTGCGGAACGCCAAGCGGCAGCGGACAAATACAATGCGCTAATAAAACTGCCGGCAAACGAGTCCACGGATGCGGAATGCGCAGGCCCGGTGTGGGATCGCTTCTATGACGAGACCAAAAAATCCGTTTCCGCAACCGCAGCGGCGCCCAAAACTAACGCTGCCCGTCAGCCCGCTGACGCAGCTGGATTCCTGAACGAACTCGGCATAGGCAACGGAGATCTGCTGAAAGTCGAGCCGATGAAGCAAGCAGAAATCATCTGTAGCCAGCTCGACGCTGGCCAGACTCCAGTCGCGGTCGCTGACGAAACCCTAGTCCGTTTGAGGACGGACTATGCGTCGAAGTCGAACTCAAAGGTCCAAGGCTGGGATGATTTCGAGGCAAAGGTCCTCACGCATCGGTCAGCGACGTACGTTTGCCCGGATCACGAAGCGGCGGTGACTGCAGCAGCGAAGGGGTGGTGACGGAGTCGCTCGATCAGCCAATCTGCCACCGCCTTCGGCTAGCCGACCGACCTCCGACCAAATAGCGGAACGACGTTCGACGGTTGCGGCTGAGCCTGGGTAGCTTCGCGTTCGGCCGCAACCCCACCGGGGCGCAGCAACGGGGCCTTCTTTCCGCCCTCGTCTTCCGCGATGTAGTCCGCGTAGACGTTGAGGGTGGTCACGAACGACGCGTGTCCTAGCCACTTCGATACGGCCATGTAGTGCTCCCCGGCGCTCAAGCTCAGAACCGCAAACGTGTGGCGGAGGTCGTGCCAGCGGCTATGGGGTAGCCCAAGCGCCTTCAACGCCGGGTCGAAATAGTGGTCCGCGACGTTGGCCGGATTGATCGGTGCGGTCCACTTGTACCCGTCGGGTGGAGCGACCCGCAGACATGTCGCGGTCGGGTCCGCGACGGAATTGCGGCGGTCGAGCTGGCCGTCTTTCCTCCGAACCTCCGCGCTGAACGTCGTCGCCCGCTCCGAGCCGATCGCTTCTCGCGACAACCCGTCCGGCAACGCCTCCCCTTTCGCGTACCGACCAGGGAACAATGGGGCTTCCGGATCAAGTTCGATGATTCGGGGTCGCCGTGCGGGTGAACGTCGAGCAGATATCGCCGAATGCCGTCGGTCAACCACCCATCCATCGGCACGGTTCGGCGCGACCGTTTCGATTTGGGCGTGCCCGTCTCCCAACCTCCGCGGATGGGGCGACGAGTCCGCACCACCCTCACCGCGCCTCCCCTCCCCTCCACCTCCGGGAGCAAAATGTCTCCGACGTTGAGGCCGGCCAATTCGCCCGCGCGGACGCCGGTAAAGGTGCTGAATGTGACGGCCAACGCGTAGATCGGGTAGCCCTGGACTCGGGCAATATGGTCCGCGACGGAAGAGATCTGCTCGGAAGTGAGCGGTTGAGGCGCGAACTCTGGCTTGTCCGATTCGGCGCTGGTCTTCCGTGGGAGGCGAACCGAGTGGCATGGGTTAGCGGGGATCGCCCCATCCACAACGGCAACGTCAAGAATCCGCCGTAGGACGTCGTACGCGTGCTTCACCGTCGAGCGCGCCAACGTCACCATCACGGGTTGCTCGTCGGGGCGATACCTCCGCTTCGGTCGCGGGCTGAGCAAGCTCGCGCGGAACCGACGAACGTCCGCCGCAGTGATCGAGGCGACGGCTTTCGGGCCGAATGGTTCCGCGAGGTATCGGTGGTACACGGCCTTGGTTTCTTTGAGCGTGCGCGGCTTAACCGTCCCGAGCATCCCATCGAAGAATGCCGAAGCGAAGTATCCGAGCGGCTGGTCCCCTAGCTTCCGCAACTCCGAGGGCGTGTGCGGCGCTGCTCTGTGTCGGGCCGCATTGAGCTCGTCGCAACGCTCCTGCGCTAGTTCTTTGGACGGGAACGTCTCTCGGCGATGGACTTGCTTCTTTTGGCCGTCTGGTCGAGATGGGTCGAGCGGGATCGGTAGGCCCATCTCGTCGCGCACATTCTCCATCCACCGCACGCGATAGCTTGGCTGCGGCTTTCCGTCCTTGGTGCGCTTGGTTGCTGATTTCTCCACGAATGCCATTGCGCCTACTTCTTTCCGTTGTTGCCGAAGATCGACCCGAGTACGCCTGTGCCGATGAAACTGAGGATGATGAGCACCCAAATCCAGAAGTCGCTCATCACGCCACGCCCTCTCGTGCGAGAACGCGCCGGATGGTTGAGTCCGACCAGCTGTGACCTCCACCAGGCGGTTGAATGTTCGTGTCATCGAGCGCTTCCGCGATTGCCTTGGCACTCAGCCCTTCCTGCTTCCGCATCTCCACGATTCCCTCCACCACAACGGGGTCGATCCGCGATGGGCGACCGATGTGCTTGCCTTGAGCTTTGGCCCGCCGCATACCCTCTCGGGTGCGTTCGCTGATCTTGCGCTTCTCCTCTGCGGCCATTGCGATCCTGATATCCGCGAGGAGACGCTGGCTCGGGTCGCCGGAATCGGCCCTGTCGCAATCTAAGAGCCTCCACCCGTTCTTGTTGGCGCGCTTAAATATTGATGCCGCGTCGAGCTGGTCCCGCGTAGCGCGATCGAGAGCGCGCACCAAGAGAGCGTCAGCAAGGCCAGACTCGATAGCTGCGATTGCTGTGGCTCGTCCGTGCATCTTCTCCACGCTTCCGCCACTCACCACGTCGTAAGTGATCGTGAGGAGCTGCAAACCGTTCGCAGCGCAGTACTGCCTCATCACCTCTTGCTGAGCAGCGAGGCCATAACCCTTCTCTCCCTGCGCTTGTGTCGATACTCGGGCGTATCCAACAACCCGCAAACCGCTGAGAGACTGGGTATTTGAAGTCATTGCAACTACCTTTCAGTTCGTTTGAACCGTTCGGTGGGGACGACGAACGGGAGTCGAAAGCGTCTAAAGGGGTCGGTAACGACGCTTCCGACTCCCCGAAAGCTACGCCAGCCGCCACCGGATGGCGACAAGCTATTTTGCGGATTGCATTGCCAGACAGCGCATTTTGTCTCTAAGGAGCTGAAGGTCTCGTACCCTCCGATCCCTAGCCGAGGGCGTTCGAGCTGGCGAGGCTGTGGATCAGGTGGGTGCAATTTGCATCGTCGGTTGTCGAGCGGGACGAGGCGCGGACGATAGGCGATCCGCGACGGCGAAAGCGACCTGTCGGGTGGTCAGGATCTCGTGGGCTGGAAAACAATCCCGATCGGGAAGTTCCGCGAGGAGAGAGCTGAGCGGAGAGACGAGGCAGAAAATCGCCTAGGCCGATGATTATTCGATTCCTACCTGCAAGGTAGGGAACCCTCTAGAAGGCCTGAGATCCAGGGTCCACCCCATCCCACGGCACTAACGCTCCGAAATTCTCATCGGTCAGCTTGTTCTTCACAACCACCACCTCGGCAAGCGCATCGACTTCCGCCCACTTCGCCGCCTCAGCCTTCTCCCACTTCACCCGATCTCCAGCCAGCCTTTTGCGTTCCTTCTCCGCAGCACGCGTCGGGGTTTCGTAATACACGTTCACTCGCTCCAATGCTCAGTTTCGCCCGATTTCCCGAGCATTTCCGTTACCGACGACCGACCCGACTTCCCCGACTCTCGGACCTGCGAATACCCCTACGTACCCGAGCAAGCTTTTCCCAAAAACCCACCCTGACCACCTCTTACCCGATTACCCTCTCTTTTCTTCTTTAAAGTAGTAAGAAGAAGTAGTAATAAAGGATCTATATAGGGGCTCCTATAAAAGCTCCTATAAGAGTTTCCGGAGGGTCGGTAACCTCGGTACCGGGGTAACCGCTGGTCAGGGTGAGTTTTCGGACCTATTTCGCCTCGGTATTCGCGAGGGTAATCCGCTCGACGTTCCGACCACAGGGCGAAACCATTGCGCAGGTCGATCGGTTTCGCCCTGCGCGGTTAACAACCAAAGTTCTTTGCGGAGAGTCGATCTGCCCATTCGAGCGTGAGATAGATGCTCTTTCCCTGCGTGTTCGCGGCCGTATGCGTCTTCTTCAAATCCCTTTTGCGCTTGCGCGATTGGGGTTTTCCGAACGCATCCCGCATCCGCTTGGTGAATTGGGTTCGGTCTAGCCTGTTGTCGTGGGTGAGTCCCGATTCCCTTTGCTCCCTGTCGAAGTGGGTCCACGCGTCACCCGGAGTCACTGCCCACCCCTGCCTCGGAGTCTCCGTGACCTTCCTCAGCGCCGAAGATTGCCACGACTGGAAGAACGACAGGTCCGAGTGACCTTCTTCGGTGGCTGTGCGTATGTCGGGATGGAGATTACTGAGATCAATTCCGCTCTGTAGGTAGTCCAACCGACCCTCGACTAACAGCCGTAGGAAGTGTTTGCGGTCGGCGGTAGTGATCGTGTGGTCGGACTGCTCCGAGTCGCGGAGTTGCTTATTGAAGGGCAAGACCAGAAGACGACGCTTCAGAGCCTCGTCCGCATCGACAATCGTCGGCATCTCATTCGTCGCGATGATCGGCGTAAACCACGGCTGCACCTTGTGGACGACGCTTTGGTACATATCCCGCGCGGCAACCTCGTCTCCCGCGCCGGTGATCATTTTGACGTGATCGGCGTGCATCTTCGCCCGCGTCGACAACTCGGAGGAGAACGTCACGAACAAGTAAATCGCACTGAGGATTTCGGGGGCAGGTCCGTCGGCCTTGCTACGGAACACCGACAGATTGACTGTGCCGCCGAGGTCTCCACTCGCCTCGCGGAACAACCGCAACAACGTCGATTTGCCGCTTCCGGTGTCGCCCTTGATGAAGAGGGCGATCCGCGCTGGGTTTCCGCGTTGGAGTGTGTAGCCGAGGAACCGGAACACCTCACGTCGATACCCCTCATCCGGCAAGAACTTTTCCAAATAGTCTTCCACCCAATCGCTTTGAGCGTTCGGGTCGAACTCGGTGGGCGTGTGGTAGAGCACCATATCCTCGCGGGTGGCCGGCCGGAGCGCGGAACCCCACCCATCACCCGCCATGAGACCAGCGAAGTCGAGCACCTTGCCGCCTCCAACCCCAAGCAATTTCTCGTTGCCGTCGAAGTCGGTCCTAGCAACCGCCGCGTTGGTGTGTGCGATCTTGAGGTACTTCTCCATCGCGGCCAGCTGTCCGGTCGCGTTTGCCCGAACCTCCAGGTTCTTCGCGCGGGCGTTCGCAGCCTTCGCGTCGTCCTCCTTGTTGGCGCTTCGCGCTAGGTTTCGCTCTGCTTCAGCGGCTTTCCGCAGTCGCCGCTCCACAGCAGGAGCACAGAAATCGTTGTACAGAGATTGGTCTGCGATGCGCTGTGAGTATCGACCTTCACTAGAGTCCCACGCCACCCACGAACTGGTTCCCCGTAGCCCGCGAAGGTTGTCGCCGTGGTAGTCGGTGAACATATTCGCATTACCCAAGTCGTTGGGGCTGTAGTTGTTCGGATCAACAATCTCGCGGTATCCATCACGCACGGACCGAATCTGTTCTGCCACAGAATCTCTATTCGATGCCTGCAAGGTGAAGGTCCACCGCATCAGGTCTCCGCATGGTCGCGAAGTTGCACGGTATGGTCGCGGCGGGGTGAGGGTGATGCTCATACGGATTGTCCGTTCTCTGTCACGTGCCGAAAGTCGATGCGCCCCTCGGCATCTCGCTGAGGTTCTGCGGCTTTTCCGCGAGTCCGCGCGATACCCGCAGAACCGCGCACGGCGCGATGAAAGTCCTGCAAAGCCGCACTCTCCGAACGCGCTTCGCCGGGAGCTTTCCCGTCTCTGCGCATCCGCATCACTTCCAAATACGCCTCACGGATCACCAGTAGTGCCAGCTTCAAACCCGCTCTGCCTTCGGTGGAAAGCAGGACAACATACTGGACCTTCCGGAGCATCAACGAGTGCGCGGAAGCATCCTCATCCGACCCATCTGCAAACAGACGCACAGTGCTTTCGTAGTCGAGTTCACCCAGCATCGAACGGTATCGCCCGAGCTTGAGCATCTCCTTGAAATCGGCATCTGCGCCGGGCTGACTGGCAATCCACGCATCGGCCTCTGCCATATTCGTCGGTACCCGCTCTGCGATGGTGCCGACAACTCCACCCAATGGCTGAGCATCGCGCATATCAAGCAAACGGACCAGACGGTCACGGCGAACCGCTTTCGAGCGCGGAAAGATGTGGGTTACCACCGGCACAGGATCGCTCTTCCAGTTCGCCGAACCAGGGCACCGAAGAATCCGACTCAGGTCATAGACGTTGTCGATCTTCGCGTCGGGACGGACCTCGCGCGCAACCTGCTGCACCAGGCCGCCCCAACGCGCATAGACCTCACGCCAAACCTGGCGAGACCATCGCGCGCCATCCTCCGTCTGCTCATCCGCGATTCGTGTGGATGAACTGCGGGGAGAGGCCAGCCGCCAATACGGCTGGAGACCATGACCGGACTCCACGACGACGGTCGGAGGAACGCCCACAGCCCGAGCCAGTCGGTCCACCACCTCGCGGCATTCGTCGAGCGTTTGCAGACTGTCGTGCTTGATGTCGAGGTCCGCAAATAGGACCCGTACGCGGGTGATATCGGAGTCCGTACCACGACCCGAACTGACAGCCCTGGAGACGGGGTTCACCCCGAAATACACATCACGATCGTGCGGAGCTTCCCAATGCTCAAGGTCTCCAACTGACAGCAGTCGCGGATATACGCGACCATCGGGTGTCTTGTGGTTCAGACTGACGCGTTCAGCGGGACGGTAGCTGAGAGCCGTATATACCGCGTACAGATTAGGTTGCGGCAGAGGAGGGTTGAAGCTTGATACTCGCGGACCCGACCGCGATCGACTAGGATAGGACACAGGATTCCTCACTGAGGCAAAGTGATTGGGATTCATGAAGCAAGTCAGGTGCCCCGGTCCGTAGCCGGGGCACCTGCTATTTTCCGGAACTAACTGAGGGGTGATCGATCCAGAACAGATCGACATTGACCCGCTCCGCGCTGTCAATCAGTTTCCTTTGGCATCGCAAACACACTGGATTCACCAGAATCCAAAATGAGTGTCCACGCAGCAGAAATTTGATTTCAGCTAGCTTGATGCGCTTCGAGAAGCAGATTCCACACCAACTCTCCTTGCGGAGAATCGGTGCAAAATGCTCCTGCACAGCCGCATTCACTTCAGCGATGCTGGTGACAGGAATGTGCAATGTGCCCATCAGGTCACTGCCCACCAACGCGGGACGCTTGTCGAAGGGATCGACCTGTTGAGAAATATCACCGCGTTCGAGCAGTCCAGGCTTGCGGTGACCTGCGATTGCATGCGCAAACAGTTCCGCGAGAGAGCTATGTGGATCATGGGGATTTCGTAGCCGCTGATGTCCTGGCGAAAAGGACTCCGCGAAGCGACGGTGCATATCCCACTCATCCACAATGGGATTGCCGTCGTGGATATCACGAGCGGTACCGCGCGAAAGTCCTAGCCTGTCCAGCATTTCAGCCACATCGAGCGGATGAGCCTCACCATACGGATCAGACAAAAACCGACCTGAGCTCTCATACTCCGCAACAGGTTCGGGTAGAGATTCGCGACGACGACCAATGGAGCCCCTGGCGTACGGATCGAAACTACTCATGATACACGCCCGGAATGGCGAACAATGAAATCCGCGTCAGCCGTCGATGCGATCCAAGTCCTGATATCGTTCTCGCTCAACCGAACTCGGTTGACAACCAAGTGGCGACGCAAAGACTTTGAGTAGATAGCTGTCTTTATTGCACGACTCGTGATGAAGTTCAACCCCATCCGGTGACAAAATGCGACAGCATCGTCAACCGACATGTTTGGAATAGAAGGATCTCGCTCGATGATCTTGCCCATTGTTCTCTCCTGGTTGCGGAAGCCCAGGGTGTGTCCAATTACAACAAAGCGGCAATGGGACACGACCCTAGAAAGGGGTGGTTGGGCCACAGGCCCGAACTGTGTGGCTCAGCCACGTCGTGTCCACCGCCGGCCAGGTGCACTGGTGCACGCTGGGGCGCCTCCATCGAGACGCCCTCTGTCCCTCACACCCCTGGGGCCGCGCGGCGATGGAATCATCCATGTCTCCGCCAGCCGAGTCCAGATGGAGCAGTGGTTACTTCGGTTCTAGCAAAGGATTCGATCGCTCGAATCCGATACTTCGAGCGTACCCGATCGGCTTCGAGCGCGCTAGTCGCGACCTCGCCAAAGCTGTTGCGCGAGTGTCGATTTACCCTACCGACAACAGGTCCAGGATAATCTCGGAAGCTCTTCAGATTGTACAGAATGTGAATCGCCCCGACCACCGGAGGTTCAATGCCGAAGGTCGGGGCGATCCGTTTCCCTACCGCGCCGCGCCGACATGTCAAGCGATACAGCCGAAGGATCAGTCCACGCCTCGACACGTCTAAAGGTCCGTGGTCTGCAATTCGAGGTTCGGGTTAGGGGTGCCCGTCTCGAAGGTCTCTATCGAGTTGTCGATTCAGTCCCGATTTAACGAACGCGATTGCCCACAGCTCGGCGTGCCGGAGCGGGCTTGCGAGATGAGGATCGGCCCGCCGTACCCTTTCCGGCTTTCGACCCCGCAGAATTGGCCAGAGTGGGTGGCGTGGCCTTCGGTTTGAAGAGTGAGTTCCCGGCTGCGACCCCTGCTCTGGAGCCGAGCGTATGCCCGAGTGCACCGCCGACCGCAGCGCCTGTGGCAGAGCGCGTGACTGCAAGGCCGGCAATGACGCCAACCTGCGCGCCACTCACCCCACCAAGACCCACAAGCGCGGACCTTGCGGCGGTTCCTGCGATCTTTGCGACGTTCGACTTTCCTCGCAGGCTACCCTTCCCTGCCCAACGCCCGCCCTTGTCGCGGGGTTGGCCGAGATAGGCAGTCTTGGATCGGAACTGCCGCTTACTCATCACTCACCTCTCCGGCTGACACTCGCAATACTGCGCACGGCGTCCGCAGACAAGCCATCACTCACCGTTTCACTGGCTGCGCGACCTCGATACCGTTGAACGCCCAGCGGGTCCAATCCGCGACCGTGACTGAACTCGCTGGGCCCAGGCTCTTGGTCACGCTTCATAGCCACGGTTGCCTACTTCGGGAAGGTCGGCTTGGCGTACGCCGCATTGGTCGTGACCTGAAGAACGGCTGCACCTCCGCGATGTCGAACGCCTGTGCCGTACCCGATTGCGTAGTAACTGGAGATGAGGGGGTAACGCTGGTCTGCTCCAGGAATCAAGCGAAGCCCTTGGTATTCCGGTACTGTGTGGACTCGGAAGCCGACGGGGTTGCCCTCTGCACCAGGGGCCAGCAGACGCGACTACAGCGACGTATCCCTTGGGGATGAACGCGCTTTGGATCACGTACGCATCGCCATAGCTACCGAGAATCGCGAGGCCGTTCCACTCGCCTGGAGCCTGGTCACCAATGATCTGCTCGGTAACCAGTCGTGGAGGTGCCGCGCTGGATGGAATGAAGTCGAAGTGAGCCTCAACGCCGTCCGCACCCGGCTCGCCAGCGCGGAATGTCGCGATCATCTTCGCTTCGATCGGGTTGGCGAGGATGAGCAGCTTACGGCCGCTCTCCGCACTGAATCCCTTGCTGCTGACCTTGGTGAGGAGAGTCTCGACATCAGACGGGTCGAGAACGGCCGACCCTGTCGTGAGGTAGTGGGTATCGGTGTCCGGATCGAACTCGGTGCCGAGGTATGGCGGAATGAACATGCCGTCGCCGTTGTAAAGTCCGTAAATCGTGTTGCCTTCGGGCGACTGGCTCTGAGTCGGATCAAACAACCGCTCCAACACTGCCGTCGTCGTCGCCCGATTCGCACCCTCAAGAATCGAATTGTGAACTGCTCCGACCTGCCGCGAATCCGCGTCGCGCAGATACTTCCAGGTGAACCGGGTTGCCTGGTCGAAATCCTCAAAATCGTAAGCAAGGCTAAGTATATCTTTGGGGACTCGATGCCCCTGCGGCACGCCAAACTCCGACGCAATCTCGAACTGAGCACCTGCTACTGCCTGCGGGACAGCGTCGATCTGTCGTGTGGTCTGGTAGCTGATCAATGCGGCAAGCGCGGTTCGCTGTTGGTTGTACAACTCCAGAGTGGTCGCGAACTCAGCCCAGACCTGATTGAGATCGACTCCATCCGAAGTCTGATTGACAAGGACATCACCGAGGGTGTTGGTGCCGCTTTCAGCACCCCAGAACGAATAGAACGACTCACGCGTGGGTGCGGGCATCGGAAAACTTGCGGACATAAGAATGCTCCATCGGATATGTGGATTGAGGGGTCGCGCTCAGCGCGGGAGTCTGTAGGCCACAGGCCAATGAAGCATCGTGTTTGTCGGGTCGCTAACTAGCGGGAATCCGACGTACGAATCGAGCCTACTCGAAGACGAGCGCCCGAGTAAACGAGCGTGAGATTAGCGTGACGTGCGGCGTAGTTCGATCGTTCTAGCGACGTACTCAACGCGTACCCGAACGCCCTAGAACGTATGCCTAGCTGCGGCGATGCTCTTCACTCGCGGGAATCTCCGCCGGTCGCCGGAACCCGGAAATTACACCCCTCACCTACTTTTAATCCGCAGGTCGTAGGTTCGAGTCCTACTGGGGGCACAAACGCAGACCCGGCACCTCATTCGGAGGCGCCGGGTCTTGTGCATTCGAGCTACATGAATGCATCAGCAAGTCATCGAAGCAGAAACTCGAGGGTCACCCGCTCGAATGCCTGCTTGGCTTCGATCATCACCCAGTGCCCGCAGTTCGGGAAGACGTGCAGTTCCGCGTTCGAAATCAGTCGCATCGGAATCAGCGGCATGTCCGGTGGGCACTGCCGATCATCGAGCCCCCACGTCAACAAGGTCGGGCACTGCACCTTGTGCATCATCGACCAGTAGGGCGGTGCATCCGAGTTCGCCATCATCTGCTGCTGAGCGGCAAAGGCTTTGGACCCGTACATCGCCGACAATGCCTGGTGCGAGGCCGGGTCGTTGGCCGTTTCCCACCGCTCCTCGATCCGCTCCTCGGTGATCACGGATTTGTCGTAGACCATGCACTCGAGCCAGCGAACCAACTTCTCGCGCCTGGGACCGTCGGCGAAGTCCTGCAGGAGTCGCGTGCCTTCACTCGGGTTCTGACTGAAAATGTTCGGACCGATGCCACCGATGGTGACCAACTTGCGGACGCGATCGGGAAACCTTATTGCGACGTTGACGCCGACTACCCCACCCATCGAATTGCCGATCATCGCAGCCGATTCGATTCCCAGCGCGTCCATGAATCGGTTCACCGACGAAGCTGCCGTGAGAACCGGATGACCGTCGACGGGATCGCTCACGCCGAACCCCGGGAACTCCAGTATGTAGCAGTGGAAATGCTTCGCGAACACCGCGAGGTTCCCTCGGTAATTCCGCCAACCACTCACGCCGATCCCCGAGCCGTGCAACAGGATCAACGGCGGACCCTCACCTGCCTCGTGATAGCGCAAGGTGCCCTTGTCGGTAGCGACTTCCCGTTTGGTCCCCTCATAAGTCACGTCCATGACCCGATACTAGAACGTGTTTCAGATTTGCAGGACGGAACCTTCGAATGCAGCCGACGAGGTCAGAAGCATCCCCCACCACCTCGACGCCCACTGCGATTCGTGGACTTCTGCTCGCTCGGTTTCGGCTTCCCCGGTACGGCCTTCGTGCACCGGTTGGGGCGCCGCACCTGCTCGAAATGCCCAGCGCTCACTACATGGCCGGCCACGCTCACCCTGACCGGCGTGTCCGCGCGGGCGGTCCCGACTTGCGCCGACCCCACTGTCAGGGCGAATGCCGCCACAACGACCAGCGCCATCTTCTTCGAGATCTTCATGCGTACTGCCACTTCGACACGGGTCCACTCCAGATGCTGAACAGGTGCGCGCACCGAAGGAACACGCTCGGTGTCGACGATATTCAGCCAGGGTGGCCGGCCGCGATCCTTTTGCTCACCAGCATCTGAACAGTCGACAACAAAAGTTTTGGCGGCACGTCAACATCCCGAGGGCGTCAACGAGCCGACGCCCAACGTACGCACCGTTACTGAGAAATCCGTAAATCCAGACCGCCGCCTCACGCGACGGTCGAGCTGCACCTACTGCAAGTCCCGATGGAAACAACGCGTTTCGTCCGCAGTCCGAAACATCCGGTTTGATAATTTCTTCACAGACAAGCTCACTCCTCGGATTCTCGGGGCCTGCCGGCGCTCTCCGGTGAACAGGCATCGGAAACTGTTGTGCGCGAACTCTTCAACCCAGATACCCACAGAAGCCGAGGCATTGATGACGCAGACCAACGTCACGGAACGGGAAGGTCCGACGCCTACCCGATACGAACCCGACGACCGCTGGGTCCCGGTTGATCGGCGGTGGTTCGGTCTCGACCGCACGACCATCCTTCCGGCCGCCATCGTATTGGCTGTCGCAATCGTGATGAGCATCGTCATTCCGCAGATCAACGACGCCGTCTCCTACGACGACCCCGTCGTCGCGGGCGACGTCATGGAACTCCAGTACGGCGTCACCTTCGTTCCCGCTCCGGGGTGGGGAATCACCGACGGCGTCCGAGAGGCTGATGCACCGGTGACCGGTTCGTTCCCTCCTCGCGCCACCCTCGTGAACGGAGGTGCGATGTTCACCGTATACACAGCGTCTTTCACCGGTGACGCAAACGCCCTCCTCGAACAGATCAAGAAGACGTCCGATGCCCTCGCTACCGAGAAGTCACTACGGGTGAGCGACGATGCCTCCGCAATCACTACGGAAAGCGGCATCCGCGGAGTACTGACCAGCTACTCGAATTCGACCACAGACGGCGTGATCGCCGCATTTGTCGTCGACGGTAAGGGCATCGAAGTGGTGTCCACCGGTCCGAGCGACGTGGCTCCGACGATCACCGACGACATCGCTCACATGATAGTGAGCATCGGCCACCGAACCGGAGAGGGCAAGTGATGACCGCTCCCGTAGTACAGACGACCGACGATCTGATCACCATTCGAGCGGAAGCTATCGAAAACTCGGGCTGGGGGCGGTCTTTCGCTTTCTATCAACCACGCAACGCAGCCTTCTGGGTGTACCTGCTGTTAGTGGTGAGCGGCGCCTTCAAGCTCTTCTCCATGCTCTCGGCCTCCGCACCCGCCTACGGCGACGCCATAGCATTCTCCATCGCGCTCTTCGGCGTGTACGGCGCGGTCTTCTGGTGGTTCACCCACCACATCGACCGGTACGCACGCCAGCCCGTCAAACTGATCGTGGTGGCGTTCTTCTGGGGCAGTTTCGCGGCTACGTGGGTGATGGCAGCGAACGCCAACGACGCGATACTTGCTCTGTACGCCAAAACGTTCGGACAGGCATGGGCGTCGGATTGGGGCGCAGGATTGACAGCGCCGTTCACCGAGGAAATCGCCAAGGGCGTCGGATTGCTCCTGCTCATCTCGCTGGCATCTCGCTTGGTGCGCACCGCGTTCGACGGCTTCATTCTCGGCGCCTTCATCGGGCTCGGCTTCCAGATCTTCGAAGACATTCTCTACGCATTGAACTCGGCTGCCTCGCAGTTCGGAGCAAATCCGGTCGGCGCCGAAATGTCGACAATCGTCCTCCGCATGGTCTTCGGAGTGGCAGCACATACTCTCTACAGTGCGATCTTCTGCACCGGACTGGTCTACCTCCTTGGGCGTCCGGCCGAACCACGGCGTGTTGGGCGTGGTCTCGCCTTGATGGCATCCGCGATGCTTCTCCACGGCCTGTGGGATTCCGCCGGCGCCTTGGCACAGGGCAAGAATGCACTCCTCTTTCTGCTCTTCGTCATTATGATCGCTGCCGCATTGATCCTCGTGGTCCGCGTGTTTCGAATGACGGTTCCGCGTGAGCGCCAGTTCCTCCGTGAGGTTCTCGCCCCAGAGGTCGAGCGCGACGTCATCACCGGTGAAGAACTGACGGCACTGTGCGGCGACCGTAAGGCACGCAAGGCTTTCCGGAAGTCAGCGGGAAACCATGCCGACCGCAAGCGCAACGGGTACGTGCTCGAGGCCGCCGCGGATCTTGCCGATGCGCTGGCCGAAGGCCGCGGAACAGAAAGCGGTCGAGTCGAATTCGCTCGATCCGAGGTAGGCCGAATCAGGAACGGTCAGCCGTCGGTCAAACCCTGACCCGCTCCGAACTGAAATCCAACGACCACGTTGTACATACCGTTCGTCACGTCGTGATCAATCGACGAACCGCCTCCACCACAGCCTCGCGACGTCGAGCGACCGTACGAGACGACTTGAGCGCAAACATCCGGGCGATGTCCGCGATCAACAGAATCAATTCCGTAGGATTCCACTCCGGATCAATGTGCCCCTCGAGCTGTCCCTTGCGAATCTCCGCAATTTTCGGCCGGAAGGTCTTGCTTCGTATGTCGTCCTCGCTCATGACATCCGGCGCTTCGAGATCCGCCCACTGCTGCAATCGAGCGTTCTCGGGATGGGCGACGTAGCTGTCGAAAAGCCGACCTGCATAGCCCGGCAGGTCATCACCTCGAAGCGCTGTCTCCGCTGTGGTTTCGGACGTCCACTGTTCAGTGACGGCAGCGAACAACTCTTCCTTGCTTGCGAAGTAAGCATAGAGACGGTCTTTGCTGGCACGCGCTTGCGCGGCAATTCGATTGATCCGCGCGCCGGCCAGACCGTACGTGGCAAATTCGTCCTTTGCGGCCGCCAGAATGCGGTCCCTCGTGGCTTCCCCTGCTGAGCGCATGTTCACAGCCTAGAACGAATCGACCGTTGCCGAACCATCCGGTTCGGCGTAGCGTGCAAAGTTGACGAACAATTTGGTTCGCGAACTGACATGCGGCCTACCCGCCGATGCAAGGAGAGACATGAATCTCGACGAAGCCCGAACCGCTTTCGCCCGGCTCCGTGCAGCGGAAAGTGGTGTGTCGCCAGAAGAACTCGACGACGTGTGGGCGGCGCTGGATACCGTCGCCGCCGCGGACATACTCGGTGAATGGAAGGGTGACGACTTCGCCACCGGTCACCGGCTGCACGAAAAGCTGTTCGCGAGCCGTTGGTACGGCAAGACGTTCAACTCGGTCGAGGACGCTAAGCCGTTGATCTGTCGCGACGAGGACGGAAACCTCTATTCCGACGTCAAGGGCGGCAATGGCGAAGCAAGCCTGTGGAACATCGAGTTTCGCGGCGAAGTCACGGCGACGATGGTCTACGACGGCGCGCCGATCTTCGACCACTTCAAGAAGGTCGACGACTCGACACTCATGGGCATCATGAACGGAAAGTCGGCGTTGGTTCTCGACGGCGGGCAGCACTACTACTTCCTACTCGAGCGAGCGTGATTCGCGCCGAACAGAATTCGACGTCTGCAATGCAGATGACAGCGGCGCTCTCGCACGGACCGCACTCCCCCTTCACACTCGACACCGTCGAGATCGACGAACCCCGTGCAGACGAGATCCTTGTTCGCATCGTCGCAACAGGTCTGTGCCACACAGATTTGTTCACGAAGTCGGTGCTCCCGGAAAGCCTCGGCCCCTGTGTGTTCGGGCACGAAGGGGCGGGGGTGGTCGAGGCCGTCGGCTCGTCGATCGACAGCATTTCACCCGGTGATCACGTGTTGCTGAGCTACCGCAGTTGCGGTGCGTGCAGGCAGTGCCTCAGCGGTCATCGGGCATATTGCGAAAGCTCCCACAGGCTCAACAGCTCTGGCGCACGCACCGACGGCTCGACGCCGATCCAGCGAAACGGAACTCCGATACGGTCCGCATTCTTCGGTCAGTCCAGTTTCGCGGAATACGTCATCGCCTCTGCCGACAACACCGTTGTCGTCGATCCTGCGGTGGATCTGACCGTCGCGGCTCCGCTCGGCTGCGGGTTCCAAACCGGCGCCGGTGCGGTCCTGAATCTGCTTCGCCCCGAGCCCGACTCGACGTTTGTCGTTTTCGGAGCCGGAAGCGTCGGATTCGCGGCGCTGCTGGCAGCACGGGCTGCCGGGGTTTCCACCCTGGTTGCCGTGGACCCCGTTGCACATCGACGAAGCCTCGCCGAGGAATTCGGCGCCGTCACCGTCGACCCGACCACCGAAGACGCGATGGAAGCGGTTCGCGCCGCCACCGACGGTGGCTCGACGCATTCCCTCGACACCACCGGCATCGGCGCCGTGATCAATCAAGCCGTCGCATCACTTCGTGCGCGGGGAACACTGGCGGTGGTCGGGCTCGGAGCGTCGACAGTCGAGGTGAACATGGCCGACATCATGCTGAGCGGAAAGGCAATTCGAGGATGCATCGAAGGTGAATCGGAAGTCGCGACATTCATCCCCGAACTCGTCGAACTCTTCACTGGTGGCCGGTTTCCGATCGACCGCTTGGTGACGCGCTACGCCTTCTCCGACATCGACAAAGCCGTCGAAGATCAAGCGTCGGGTCGCGTCATCAAACCCGTTCTCGTGTGGTGAGGGGCGAAATGTCTCATTCGTCGACCCGGCGGAATTCGCCCTAGACTGCGCTCCTGCACTTCACGTCGGAGCAAGGTGGGGACGATGACAGAACACACCAGTACAGGCGCGGGCCACGGCCGGGCCGTTATGCCGATCATCCGGATGCGCGCACGCAGCCGCGACGAGGACCATCGAGCGTCGACGCCACTCGAACTGTTCTTCGATCTGTGTTTTGTGGTGGCAGCTGCGCAAGCCGGAGTTCAACTGGTGCATGCCGTTGCCGAAGGCCACTACGCCGACGGCATCGCCGGTTACATGTTCGTCTTCTTCGCGCTGTGGTGGGCGTGGGTGAACTTCACCTGGTTCGCCTCTGCCTACGACACGGACGACGTCCCCTACCGGATCGCGACCTTCGTACAGATTTGTGGCGTTCTCGTCTTTGCCGCCGGAATCCCCGACGCTTTCGACGGAACCGACCGCACGACAGCTATCGTCGGCTACCTCATCATGCGGATAGCACTGACGTGCCAATGGCTTCGAGCCGCGAGCGGTGAAACCGGTGCGGCGCGAACCACAGCGCTGCAGTACGCCGCCGGACTCGTGATCGTTCAGGCGGGCTGGATCGTGCTGCTTCTGATGCCGGCGGCGGCGTGGATACCCGGCTTCTTCGTTCTGATGATTGCCGAACTCGCGGTGCCGGCAATCGCCGAACGCAACCACCAGACGCCGTGGCACCCGCATCACATCGCCGAACGCTACGGCCTCTTCACCATCATCATGCTCGGCGAAACCATTGCTGCCGCCACCATCGCGGTTCAATCCGGCATTCGTGACTTCGACGCCGCCGACCTGCTGATCCCCATTGCCGTCGGCGGAGTTCTGATCGTGTTCTCCGCGTTGTGGATCTACTTCGCCGTCCCGATCCACGAGTACCTCGCAGACCAGGGCAATCGCGCTGTCCTGTTGTGGGGGTACGGACACTACTTCGTATTCGGGTCCGCTGCGGCCATCGGCGCCGGGATCGAAGTAGCCGTCGAGGAAGCAGTTGGCGAAGCGCACATTTCAACATTCGCAGCATCTGCTGCGGTCACAATCCCAGCCGCGATGTTCTTGATCTTCGTGTGGCTCATGCACTCACGACACTTCAAGCGCGACAGGATCGAGCAGGCCGTTCTACCGGTGAGCGCAATCCTGGTTCTCGCCTGCACGTTTGCCGGACACTGGGCGGTCCCGCTCGCCGGACTGGTGGCGGCGGGAACCGTCGGAGTCGGTGTCGGCCTGAGTACTCGATCGAAGAGCTGACTCAGATTTCGGGAGCCGGTGCCTCGCCCTTGCTCTGCGGCTCGTGCTGCTTGAGTTCACCGCGCATCTTGTCGAGATCCTTGCCACGCTTCTTGTACAGGTAGCCGAGCGCAACGAGACCCAGGAACAACGCGACGCCGAGGACTGCACCGACAACGGAGGCTCCGCGGAATCCGGGACCGTCCACGTCGAGGATCCGCTCGCCCGCATGCGCTGCATTGTTGTTGCCGAGAACAACTGTCAGAGAGAGCAGATTCGGCAGCGCGAAGATGACACCCAACGCGAGAGCCGTGATCTGCATGATTCGAGCATGCTTGCGCTTGCGCACCTGCCAAACCGCCCGGAAGAAGATCAGCGGGACGAGTGTGCAGACGAGACCGAACAGTAGTCCCCACGCGATACCGGCGCTGAAGCTGCCGTTCGCCAGCGACGCAATGCGCTGCGCCCACCAACGCGGCAGGAAGGCGGCAAGGATGAAGTAGGCGATGACCAGGACCACCGCCATCACTGCGATCCCGATGGCCTTCTTCGCCCACGGCGGCATGCCCGGTTGTGCGGTGGCCGGTGAAGTTTCCGGTGTCGTCATGACAATTCCTCGTCTAGTCGGCGTCTGTACTGACGAATCTATCCGTTACGGGCGTTCCTCATCCGCATCGAGAACGATCCGGGCAAGCCGCTTCGGCGCAACGAGGGTGAACGAGGTGTAGATCCACTCCTCGAGCTGTGACCATTTCTCCTCGGAAACGTCGGTACCGATGTCGAATGCAACCCACCCGTGGCGACCGAGCCCGTAGCCGGCAGCGCTTGCGCCTGGTTCGGTGGCCACCACCGCTTCGGATTCCTCCTTGCTCAACTTGACTGTCAAGGAGGTGGCTTCGAGGTTGCAGAACACGAAGTTCTTGCCGCGCACCCGGAACGTCGGGTGACCATCCCACGCTTCGATGTCGACACGCTCTGCCTCCGGCAGGGACAGCGAGATCTCTTCGAGTCGACGCATGTTGTCGGGCATGGAGATGATTGTGCACGCTTCGATACCGGGCTTCACACTCTCGACACGGCTAGGCTCGGCGACGACCGCGTTACCGAACTCCAATCATGGGGAGAGTGGCATGCGCACGTTAGTTCATCTGGTTCTGTTGATTTGTGGGATCGCCGTAGCCGTCGGCTCGTTCATGTACGTTCTGGCCGGCGTCAAACCAAGCAACGTTCGTCTCGAGGACCTGCGGGACGGCTTTCCGGCCGGGTGGGCAATCGAGCAACTCGGCGATCAGTCCGTGACCTTCTACCGGTCGATGGCGGTACTTCTGCTCGCCGCCGCCGTTTTGATTCTGATTGCCGCATTGTTCGGTTCTCGCATTGCAGCGTGGATCGGAATCATCGTGGGATTGGGAACTCTGGGCACGTTCTACTACCGAGTGAACGACCAATTCGACAACGTCATCAGGGAAAACTACTCCACGATCCTGACAAATCAGACAGGATTCATCTTGACGGCCGGTGGACTGATTCTCGCGCTCCTAGCGTGTCTGGTCCCCCGCGAGAAGACCCGAGCCTGACCGCTCGGCAACCGGAGGGTTACCGTCGACGCCGACATTCACTAGTGTCTGCAACAGCCGGGTACTGACGAGTAGTACCCCAGAAGAGGTAGGGCATCAATGGCATCGCTTGACGACCTTCTATCCCAGATCCCCATCGACCAGATCGCGCAGCAACTCGGCGTAGACCAGGCAACTGCCGAATCGGCGGTCAAGACGGCACTGCCGACCCTCGTCGGTGGCCTCGGCGCCAATGCGCAAGATCCGGCAGGCGCAGCCTCGCTGGAAAGTGCGTTGCAGTCGCATGCCGACACCAGCCTTCTCGACGACGGCGTCGACATCAGCAAAGTCGACACCGCTGACGGCCAGAAGATCGTATCGAACATCTTCGGCGGCAACACCGATCAGGTCGCCAGCGCACTCGGCGGAGTCGGTGGCGGCGGAAACGATCTGGTGAAGCAGTTGCTTCCGATCCTCGCTCCCATCGTCCTGGCCTACCTCGCCAAGCAGTTCACCGGCGGCGGCGCAGGTACGCAGGCCCAGGCCTCCGGCGGCGGCGGGCTCGGGGATCTCCTCGGCGGAATTCTCGGCGGCGGTGGCAATTCCGGCGGCGGCATCGGTGGCGCACTCGGCGGCATCCTGGGCGGATCCGGTGGCGGCGGCCTCGGTGACCTCCTCGGCGGTCTCCTGGGCGGCGGCAAAAAGTAAGACTCTCGGCAGATAAGCGCTGCGG
>NZ_JBSGVT010000006.1:57979-334147 GCF_053608585.1 Rhodococcus sp. NPDC055024 | reverse complement strand
GTCGATGACCGGGGCCGCGCTCGTACTGTGGGTTCTCAGGCTTTGCGTGCCGTCTTCATCGCACGATCCACTTCCCAGAATGCTCGAAGCGACGCGATCTGGCCGGCGTCGTTCACCCGGTAGACGAACACGCCTTCGGCGTCGATGATCGAGCCGCCGATGGTGGTCCGGATCTTGCCGATGTTGACGTTCTCGTTGCCGCACACCAGGGAATCGTCGATCAGAAATTCGAGCTTGTCCGCGTTCGCGATCGTCATGTCGTAGAACTTGGAGATCGCTTCGCGCCCGTGATGCCCTTTGCCTTCGGGATCGAAGCCCGACGGCCCGACCGGATCCTCCACCCAACCGTCCTCGGCGAAGAGGTCCAGCCAGGCTTCCTTGTTCTTGCCACTCGCTGCGGCGCGCGAAGCGTTACCCGCGACGCGGGCGGGGTGTTCGTCACTCATCGCGGCTCCTCAGTTGATGTACTGCTCGGCGAATTTGCGCATCGAATCCTGCTTTGCCTCCAGTGGGGCATCGAATCCGATTCCGTCGAAAACCCAAGGCACGGTGATGATGTCCGTGACGCCGGCATCTTCGAGCTCTGCGTAACCGTCCTTGCCGAAACGGTCGATGCATACCGTCTGGATTTCGAACGGCTCGTTCTCGCGTCCGTACTCGGCGCGCAGTTCACGCAGTCGGGCGATGACACCGACAAGATCGTCGAACTTGATCATTGCCGACGTCCAACCGTCGCTCACGCGCGCAGCACGTTTGAGTGCGACCTCGGTGTGGCCGCCGACGTAGAACGGAACCGGCTTGGTGGGAGCCGGACTCATCTGCAGGCGATCGAAATCGAAGAACTCGCCGTGATACTCGACCATGCCGCCGCCGAGAATCAGTTTGAGGACGTCGATCATCTCGTCCACGCGGGCGCCGCGACGCTTGTACGGCGCGCCGCACCACTCGAACTCTTCCGGAGCCCAACCGATTCCGACGCCGAAGCCGAAGCGGTTGTTCGTCAGTGCCGCTACCGATCCGACCTGCCGCGCGAGCAGGACCGGATTGCGGCTACCGAGCTTGAGTACCTGGGTGTAGAACTCGATCTTCTCGGTCACCGCGCCCATTGCGGCCGCGGCGATCAGCGGATCGACCCAGGGGGTCTCGGCATTCCACATCCGAGACCCATCCGGGGTGTACGGATAATCCGCCGCCTGCGTTTCCATGAAGAACAGTGAATCGGGGAGAGCGATCGACGAAAAGCCGCATTCCTCGGCAGTTTTAGCGATACCGGCTAACTGGTCCAAGGGGTTCATGGCAACCCCGACGGTGTACTTCATCTTCGGCCTCTTCCTGATCGGCGTGTGTGCTGCTGTTACGTGGTGGGACGTTCGGAGCCGACGACCCACATCGAGAAGTACTGCGAGCCACCGCCGTACGCATGGCCGAGAGCCTTGCGAGCGTCGGCCACCTGGTGGTCGCCGGCGCGTCGCATGACCTGCATCGCGGACTCGGCGAAACGGATCATGCCCGAGGCGCCGATCGGGTTGGAGGAGAGAACACCGCCAGAGGCATTGACCGGGAGCTTTCCGCCGATCGCGGTTTCGCCGGCCTCGGTCAGCTTCCAGCCCTGGCCTTCCTCCGCGAAGCCGAGGTTCTCGAGCCACATCGGCTCGAACCACGAGAAGGGGACATAGATTTCGGCGCAGTCGATCTCGTTCAGCGGATCGGTGATTCCCGCGGACTTCCACAGTGCGGCCGCGGCATCGCGTCCGGCCTGCGGATTGACCTGATCGCGTCCGGCGTAGAACGTCGGCTCGGTGCGCATGGCTGTCGCGTGGATCCAGGCGACGGAACGACCCTCGGCCTCCACCTGTGCGGCGGCTTCTTCGTTGCCGATCACCAGCGCGCAAGCGCCGTCCGAGGACGGGCAGGTTTCGTCGTAGCGGATAGGGTCCCAGAGCATCTGAGATGCCTGCACCGATTCGAAAGTGATGTCCGGCTGGCGCAGATGCGCATAAGGATTGAGGCTGCCGTTGAGCCGATCCTTCACCGCGACGAGGTAGCCGATGTGCTCCGGTGCGTTCGATCGACGAATGTACGAACGGACGTGCGGGGCGAAGTATCCACCGGCACCGGCGCCGACGGGCATATTGAACGGAACAGGTACGGACAGGGCCCACATCGCGTTCGACTCGGACTGCTTCTCCCAGGAAACCGTCAGAACCCGCTTGTGGACACCGGATTTGACCAGGCTGGAGGCGACGATAGCCGTCGAACCGCCCACCGAGCCGGCTGTGTGAACACGCAGCAACGGCTTTCCGTTGGCGCCCAGGGCATCCGACATGGCGAGTTCCGGCATCATCGAACCCTCGAACAAGTCGGGGGCCTTTCCGATCACCACGGCGTCGATGTCGTCCCAGCCGACGTTGGCGTCGACCATGGCGGCGTCGATGGCTTCTCGGACCATGCCCGCCATCGAGACGTCGTGACGCTTTGCGACGTAGTGAGTTTGGCCGGTGCCGAGCACGGCCGCGAGTTGAGGCGTTCCGGCCATCAGTTCCGTCCCTCCAAGACTGCTACCAGGTTCTGCTGCAGCACAGGGCCGCTTGTTGCATGGGCCAGAGCGCGATTCGCCTGGCCGTCGAAGATTGCCTTGGCGGCGTGGCCGATTCGTTCCAGACCACCGGCGAACAGCGGGTTGCCGCTGAGCGGACCGCCGGACGGGTTGATCGTGGTGGCGTCGGTCAGACCGATCGCTTCCTTCAGGATCAATTCCTGGTGAGTGAACGGGGCATGCAGTTCGGCGACGTCGATGTTGCCGACCTCGCCGCCCGTTGCCGCCTTGGCTGCCGACGTAGTGGACGGCGACGTCGTCAGGTCACGTGCACCCAGGTTGGGGGAGTCGATGCGATGCTCGAGTCCGGTGATCCACGCCGGCCGCTCGCACAGGTCTCGCGCACGGGTGCCCGAGGCCAGGACGATTGCTGCCGCGCCGTCGGTGATGGGCGCACAATCGTGTGCGCGCAACGGATCTGCAAGGAATGGACTTGCAAGCAGGGCCTCGATGTCGACCTCGCCTGCGAGCTGAGCCTTCGGATTGCTCAGCGCGTGGCGACGGCTGCGAGCGGCAACCTCCGCCATGTCCTCTTGCGTCCACTTGCCCGCGTCGAGTCCGAGCCGGGCTTGAAGTCCGGCGATCGAGACGGAGTCTGGCCACAGCGGAGTGACGAGGTACGGATCGAGCTGCATGGACAGGATCTTGCGCAGGTGCCCGGCGGAGGATTTGCCGAAGCCGTACACCAGCGCGGTCTCGACCTCGCCGGTCAAGATCTTGATCCACGCTTCGTAGAACGCCCACGCGGCGTCCATCTCGACGTGAGATTCGTTGATCGGCGGTACCGCTCCGATGGAGTCGATGGCCGAGATGAAGGAGAACGCACGTCCGGCCAGGTAGTCGGAAGATCCGGAGCACCAGAAGCCGATGTCGGACTTGGTGATTCCCAGATCGCTGTAGAGCTGCTGGAAGCACGGGACGAGCATCTCGACGCCGTTGGTGGTGCCGTTGGTTTCGCGGACGTGGGGTGCCTGAGCAAAGCCCACGACTGCGATGTCTGCAGAAGTCATTTCAGGAGCCTCACAGGTGGTGTTGGAAGGTGGAGTACTCGGCGTCGGGTTCACCTGTCGGCCGGAAGTATTCGATGTTCTCGAGGGTGTAACCCCACTCTTCGCGAGGCTTCCACTTGGCTTCGACCCGCATGCCCATCCGTACGTCCGCGGCATCACATTCGAGGATTAGGTGCAGGAACGGAATGTCGGCCCCGTCGAGGAGCACGTAGGCGGCAACGTAGGGAGGTTTGATCCGCTGCCCGAGGAACGGGACGTTGACGATGCAGAAGGTGGTGACAATTCCCTTGTCCGGCAGTTCGATCTGCTCGCTCGTCGGCTTCCCGTTGGTGGGATTGGCGCCGCGCGGAGGGATGTAGATCTTGTCCTCGGGTCCGCTGCGACCACCGATCAGCTTGCCCTCTGCGAGACCACGGAGGTAGAAACTCTCCTCGGCCGAAGCGGAATGCATGAAGTGCAGGTCGACGGGGGTCGTGATCATGGTGACAGGATCGGCGTTGGAATCGACTGTCGCGATTCCATTTTCGCTCTCACCTGGTTCGAAGCACTCGATGTCCTTGATCTGCCCGATCCGCTCCGACGCCCAGCGAGCACGGACCCGCAGGCCGGTGCTGATGTCGTCGGGGGAGTCGACGTCGACTGCGTGGAGCATGGACGTGTCCGCGCCGTCGAGCTTGATCAGGGCCCACGCGAAGGGTTTCGTCAGGGGTTGCCCCTCGATGGGTTCGGGCATCCACGTCCAACTCACGACCGTTCCGCCGTCGGAGACCCCGACGAAGTCGGTCAGTGGTTCGGCCGTGTCCGGATCGAATTCCGGTGGCGGCACGAAGACACGACCGTTCGACCCACGGGCGCCGATCACCTTGCGATCACGCAGGGCAGTCACGAACGCGCCGATGGTCGGTCCCGTCGATCTGGTGTAGTCGAAATGGAGATTCAATGGTGCGCTCAGGGGCTTGTCGGCCACCCCGCTCTTTCCGATGGTCACAAGATCGAGTAGAACAGGTTCTAGAGATTGTGGCAAGAGTCACTTCTGATCACCGGCAATGTGGAGGCCTGCGATGAAGCTTGGGTTGCAACTCGGATACTGGGGCGCGCAGCCGCCGGCAAACGCCCCGGAACTGATCGAGGCCGCGGAAGGCGCGGGATTCGACGCGGTCTTCGCGGCGGAGTCGTGGGGCTCGGACGCATTCACCCCGCTCGCCTGGTGGGGATCGCGCACCGAGAAGGTTCGGCTCGGTACGTCCGTCGTACAGATTTCGGCGCGAACACCGACCAGTTGCGCCATGCACGCGCTCACTCTCGATCACCTGAACGGCGGACGAACGATCCTCGGACTCGGCGTATCCGGACCCCAGGTCGTCGAAGGTTGGTACGGCCAGCCTTTCGAGAAGCCGCTGGCTCGCACCCGCGAATACGTCTCGATCGTGCGCCAGGTTCTTGCCCGTGAAGCGCCCGTCACCAGTCCCGGACCGCACTACCCTCTGCCCTATGCGGGACCGGGCAGTTCGGGACTTGGCAAGCCGCTCAAGGCCATTACGCACCCGTTGCGTGCGGACATCCCGATCTGGCTCGGCGCCGAAGGGCCGAAGAACGTCGCGCTCGCCGGCGAAATCGCAGACGGATGGCTGGCGATCTACTACACCCCGCGCCTGGCCCCGATGTACAACAAGTGGCTCGACGAAGGGTTCGCGCGCGCCGGGGCCCGTCGTAGCCGCGAAGACTTCGAGGTGGCCGCCACATGTCAGGTCATCGTGACCGACGACCGTGCTGCCGCCATCGCCGCTCTCAAGCCGATGACCGCCCTCTACGTCGGCGGAATGGGCGCCCCGGAGTTGAACTTTCACGCGCAGGTGTACAAGCGGATGGGTTACGAGAAGGAGGTCGACGAGATCGGCCGTCTCTTCATGTCGGGCCGCAAGGACGAAGCCGCTGCCGTCGTCCCCGACGAAATGGTCACCGAGACCATGATCATCGGCAACGTCGACGAGGTGCGCGCCGACGTGAAGCGTTGGGAGGAAGCCGGAGTCACGATGCTGCTGGTGACCTGCCGCGACGCCGACCATGTGCGAGAGCTCGCGGCTGCGGTGGGTGGTTGAGCGAGGCCTGCCCTTTCTCGAGCGGTACCCCCCTTTTTTTCGAGCGAACGGCACGTTCAGCGCATCTGAGGCGCTCAACGTGCCTTTCGCTCGCCCAAAGTTATCCACAGGCACACCGAAACCCCAGGTCGGCGCGGGGGCCCGCGCTGCTGCTCGAGTCATGCTGCAACCATGCGGCGTGGAACGTGGGGCGATGATCTGGACGCGATTTACCGCGTCAGTCGAAGCGGAGTGATCCGAACGGCGGAGTTGGCGCGATTGGGCGTGTCCAACTCAGCAGTGCACACCCGGTGTCGGGTGGGTGGACCGTGGCAGCGCATATTGCCGGGGGTCATCCTGCTCAGGAACGGTCAACCGACGCCACGTCAACGCTCGATCGCGGCGCTCATGTTGAGCGGTGACGAGTCCCTGCTAACTGGGCGATCTGCCATGTCGGAGTACGGATATCGAACGCACTCGGGGGATGTGCAGGTGCTCATCCCCATCGACCGTCGAGTTCAATCGGTCGGGTTCGTCACGGTAGAGCGCACTGTTCGATTGCCTGAGCCGGAGATTCGGAACAGTCTGCGCTGTGCGCCGCTGCCGCGAGCGCTACTCGACGCTGCGAGGCGGTGCAAGGCCCTCGACCCCACACGGGCACTCATCGCTGAGGCTGTTCAGCGCGGCGACGTCTCGGTGCGCGAACTTGCGAAGGAACTCGACGCCGGTAGCAGTCGGGGTTCCGCGCTACCTCGCGGCGTGTTGCGCGAAGTGAACGCGAACGCCCATTCGGTGCCTGAGGTCCACGCGCGAAAACTCTGGCAGCGGAGTGGACTGCCGGAAATGTTGTTCAACCATGAGATCCGAGATGCGAAGGGAGACTTCATCGCAATTCCGGACGGATGGATCGATTCGGTTGCCTTCGCGTGGGACATCGACTCGTTGGAATGGCATGCAGCGCCGACGGACTACAAGCGCACGGTGGAACGCCGGACGCGTATGCAGAATGCGGGAATCATCGTGTTACCGACGGTGCCCAGTGCACTTCGAACGGACCCCGATCGCGTGATCGAGGACCTTCGTGCGCACTACAGATTGGCGCAATCACGGCCCCGGCCGCAGGTGTCGGTGAGGTCTAGGTGGGTGAAACTGGACGAAACCGGCTGAGTGAAAGTGCCTTTCGGCGCACTGAAGGCGCCGAAAGGTACGTTCGCTCGGAAAGGGGGTGGGGGACCGAGAGGGTGCACCGAGAAGGGGGAGGGAAGGGGTGGTCAGACGCCCTTGAACTGGGGCGCTCGCTTCTCGCCGAACGCCCGCGGGCCCTCCTTGGCGTCGGCGCTCATGAACACCTTCATGCCCAACTGTGCGTCGATCTGGAAGGCCTCTTCCTCGTGCATGCCCTCGGTGTCGCGGATGGTCTTGAGGATCGCCTGCACGGCGAGAGGGCCGTTGGCACTGATCAGGTCGGCGAGTTCCAGCGCCTTGTCGAGTGCGTGGCCGTCCGGGACGACGTGGCCGATGAGTCCGATCTCCTTGGCCTCCGGAGCCTTGATGTGACGGCCGGTGAGCAGGATGTCGGCTGCGATCGTGTACGGAATCTGGCGCACCAGACGCACTGCGGATCCACCGAGCGGGAAGAGTCCCCACTTGGCCTCGGAGACGCCGAACTTGGCGCTCTCACCCGCAACGCGAATGTCGGTACCCTGCAGGATTTCGGTTCCGCCGGCGATGGCTGCACCCTCGACGGCGGCGATGAGCGGCTTGGTCAACCGACGACCCTTGAGAAGGCCTTCGATCTTGGACATGTCGACTCCGCCGCCCGCGAAGGAATCTCCCGGCGGCTTGGCGGACATGTTCTTGAGGTCGGCGCCGGCGCAGAAGTCGCCGCCTGCACCGGTGAGGATGGCGACGCGGATCTCGGGGTCGTTGTCGACCTGGTCCCAGGCATCGACCATGATCGCCATCATCTCGCCGGTGATGGCGTTCTTACGCTCGGGGCGGTTCATGGTCACGATGAGGACGTGACCGCGCTTCTCCACGAGGCAATGCGGCGCGGTTTCCGAAATATCTGATTTTTCGGTCGTCGAAGTGGACACTGATGGCTCCTGGCGGGTCTGTGAGCTGGCTCTCAAATTGGGTCTTGCCAGAAACGGTAACACGTTCTACTTTGATCTCGTGGCCCTTAACATCGCAGACTTCGTAGAGCACGCAATCGACCTCGTTCCGGACCGCGTTGCGCTGGTCTCGGACAATCGCGAGTCGACTTATGCGCAGTTGGAGGACCGGGCGAATCGCCTCGGTCACTACCTGCGTGAACATGGCGTTCAGCCGGGTGACAAGGTCGGCATCTACTGCCGGAACGTCATCGAGGCGATCGAGGCCATGGTCGCGGTTTTCAAAATCCGGGCCGTGATGGTCAACATCAACTACCGGTACGTCGAGAACGAGTTGCAGTACATCTTCGACAACTCCGACATGGTTGCGCTCATTCACGAGCGCCGCTACTCGGACAAGGTCGCGAACGTCCTGCCGAACACTCCCAAGGTCAAATCCGTCATCGTGGTCGAGGACGGCACCGATCTGGACTTCAGTGCTTTCGGCATCGGCTACGAGGACGCACTCGCGCAGAGTTCGGGTGAGCGCGATTTCGAAGATCGCAGCAATGACGACATCTTCATGCTCTACACCGGCGGCACGACCGGTAGCCCCAAGGGCGTCATGTGGCGTCACGAGGACTGGTGGCGTGTGCTCGGCGGCGGCATCAACTTCGTCACCGGAGTTCCGGTCGAGGACGAGTACGAGATGGCGAAGGTCGGGGCTGCCAACCCGAGCATGATCCGCTACCCGATCCCCCCGATGATTCACGGCGGCTCCCAGTCGGCGGTGTTCCACAGCCTCTTCGGCGGCGGAACCTGTTTGATGCACCCGGAGTTCGACGCCCACGAGGTGTGGCAGAACATCGACAAGCACAAGGTCAACCTGATCTTCATCACGGGCGATGCAATGGGCCGCCCGATGCTCGACGCACTGATCGCCGGAAACCCGGATACCGGTGAGCCGTACGATCTTTCGACGCTCTACGTGATGGCCAGCAGTGCTGCCCTCTTCTCGCCGAGCATCCAGGAGCAGTTCCTCGAACTGCTGCCCAACCGCCTGCTGACGGACTCCATCGGCGCGTCCGAGACCGGCTTCGGCGGACTGGCAGTATTGAGCAAGGGCCAGAAGCACACTGGCGGTCCGACGGTCAAGATCGACGCCTCCACAACGGTTCTCGACGACGACGGTAACGAGGTCGAGCCCGGTTCGGGCAAGCGCGGCATGCTCGCTCGCAGGGGCAACATCCCGCTCGGTTACTACAAGGACGAGGTCAAGACGGCCGAAACCTTCCGCACGATCAACGGTGTTCGTTACTCGATCCCCGGCGACTACGCGCAGGTCGAAGCCGACGGCACGGTCACGATGCTCGGCCGCGGTTCGGTGTCCATCAACAGCGGCGGCGAGAAGGTGTACCCGGAAGAGGTCGAGGGCGCTTTGAAGGCGCACCCGGACATCTTCGACGTGCTGGTGGTCGGTATCCCCGACGACCGGTTCGGTCAGCGCGTTGCCGCAGTGGTTCAGGTACGCGAAGGCACGTCGCCGACGCTGCACGACATCGCCACCGCAGCGCGCAAAGAGATTGCCGGATACAAGGTTCCGCGCAGCGTGTGGTTCGTGGACCAGATCAAGCGCAACCCGGCAGGCAAGCCCGACTACCGCTGGGCGAAAGCCGAGACGGAATCGCGCGAGGCTGACGATCACAACGGAAACGGCGCTCCTGTGGCGTCACCGGCAGAAAGCGTGGAAGCCTGATGCGTTCGGATCTCGCCGACAAGTTCGGCATCGAATACCCGATCTTCGGATTCACTCCCTCCGAGCACGTCGCGGCCGCCATCAGTCGCGCGGGCGGTCTTGGTGTTCTCGGTTGCGTCAGGTTCAACGACCCGGAAGAGCTCGAAGCCGCACTGACGTGGATGGACGAGAACACCGACGGTAAGCCGTACGGCGTCGACATCGTCATGCCGGCCAAGGTGCCGACCGAGGGCGGCGCCGTCGACCTCGACAAGCTCATTCCGGAGGAGCACCGCGCCTTCGTCAATCGCACACTCGACGAGTTGGGTGTGCCGCCACTTTCCGACGACGTCGAGCATGCGACCGGCGTACTGGGATGGCTTCACTCGGTGGCGCGATCTCACGTCGATGTTGCTCTGGGACATCGGATTGCGTTGATCGCGAATGCACTGGGATCGCCCCCGAAGGACGTGATCGATCAGGCACACGAGAAGGGCGTGCCGGTGGCAGCACTGGCCGGCGCCGTCGAGCATGCGCGTCGTCACGTCGAGAACGGCGTCGACATCGTGATTGCGCAGGGCTACGAGGCCGGCGGTCACACCGGCGAGATTGCGTCGATGGTTCTGGTTCCGGAAATCGTTGATGCACTCGGCGATTCGGCTGCCGTGCTGGCTGCCGGCGGTATCGGCAGCGGCCGTCAGGTGGCTGCTGCACTCGCGCTCGGTGCGTCCGGAGTGTGGATGGGCTCGTACTGGCTCACCACGTCCGAATACAAACTCGGCAGTGCATCGGGCGAAGGCCCGTCCGCTATTCAGCGTGCACTGTTGGGCGCGACGTCGGCCGACACCGTACGTTCGCGCATCTACTCGGGTAAGCCCGCTCGGTTGCTCAAGACCAAGTGGACGGAAGCCTGGTCGAACCCGGGAGCACCGGCGCCCTTGCCGATGCCGCTGCAGAACCTACTGGTCAGCGACGCTCATCAGAGAATCGCTGCATCGGAGAACCCGGAAGTTGTGGCAATGCCCGTCGGTCAGATCGTGGGACGGATGAACGAAATCCGCCCGGTCGCCGAGGTCATGGCCGAGCTGGTGTCAGGGTTCGAGGACGCGCGAACCCGACTGGATTCGATGAAGTAGTAGATGACACGTACGTATGCCCTCGGCCGAGTTTCGGTCGAGGGCATACGTCGTTTCAGCCGGCGAGGTCGTCCGGCCCGACGCTGTCCGACAACCATTCTCCGCGGCTGAGAACGCCGTCGTCGCGGCGACGTGCGATCACGAAAATGACCAAGGCGGCAGCGAGGACAACTGCGAGAACGCGCGAAGGCGTCAGGTTCGGGTTCTTCATACCCGTAATTTTGCCGGAAGAACGGGCGCGATGGTGAGACAGCGGAGCAAAATCACGTGTTTCGAGATTACTGCGCTTCGGACGCATGAAGACTGGCGATCCGCTCGCGCAGGCCACCGAAGTGCACATCGAGAGTGTGCGCCGCCTCGACTGCATCACCCGTACGGATCGCGTCGAGAATCGCACGATGCTTCGACGCGATGTCGATCAGTGGCGTATCCGAATGCCCGATGGCCTGCTGGATCTCGCTGTACACCTGCCAGAAGACGTCCATCAACTGAGCGAGGACCTGGTTGTCGAGCGGGGAGTACAGGCGGGAGTGAAAGGTCGCGTCGATGTCGGAGAAGTTCTTCCCGGCGGCGGCACGGACCTCCATACCGGTGACGAGTTCGTCGAGGTCAGCATGGTCGGCCGACGTCATCTCGGCCATCGCCGCACCGATCAGTCCGGTCTCGAGTGCTTGACGAATGTCGACCAGTTCCATCGCCTCGTGCCCGGTGCCCTGCAAGGACAACCGGCCACGGAAGGTCAGGCCGTCGGCGAGAGCGTCGAAGTTGCTCGGGGCGACGAACATTCCGAAGCCGTGACGGATTTCGACGACGCCCAAGGCCTGCAGAACCTTGAGCGCCTCTCGGAGCGTATTCCGGCCGATTCCCAATTCCTCGGACAGTTCGGCTTCGGTGGGCATCGGGTCGCCGGGGGAGAGTCTGCGTTCGAGGATCAAGTTCATGATGTCCGTCTGAAGTGCGCGCATGCGGTTTTGCGCGCTGAAACGAGCGCCCTGTGTGCCACTCCGGACAGACATCGATTCCCCTTTTCTGATACGAACGTCCTTCATCCTATGTCCGGTCATCCGCTCCATTGGTCAACCCACGTCAACGGTGCGTTGCAGGAGACTGGGCGCCGCACCCAGCAGTTTGGCCGTGTACGCATCCGACGGGTTGTCGAATACTTCCTGCGCCGTTCCCTGCTCGACGATCCGCCCGGCGTTCATGACGACGATGGTGTCGGAGACGTACCGCACCGTCTGTATGTCGTGCGAGATGAACACCATGCCGAGCCCCAACCGAGCTTTGATGTCGCTGAGCAGGTTCAGGATCTGCGCGCGCACCGAGACGTCGAGAGCCGACGTCGGCTCGTCGGCCACGATCACGTCAGGTTCGAGCGCGAGTGCACGTGCGATCGCGACACGTTGACGCTGACCGCCGGAGATCTGGCTCGGGATGACTTCGAGTGCAGATTGGGGGAGCCCGACCAAACCGACCAGCTCGCGAACTCGGGCGGTCCGGCTCGCGCGGTTCCCGATGCCGTGGACGTCGAGCGGATCGGTGAGGATGTCGGCCACCGTCATTCGCGGATTGAGCGCGGTAGCCGGATCCTGGAAGACTATCGAGATCGCCCGCCCGAATTCCTTGCGCACGCCCGCCGACCGGGTCAGAGCGCTTCGGCCGCGGAAGACCACGTCGCCTGACGTCGGTTTCTGCAGTCCGACCATGACTTTCGCCAGAGTGGACTTGCCACAACCCGACTCGCCCACGATGCCGATCGTCGTCCCTCGTCGTACGTCGATACTGACATCGTTGACCGCGTGAACCGTGCCGGGTTTGAAAAGTGATCCCGAACGGGTCTTGTGGACGACGTGAATGTTCTTCAGTTCCAGGATGGGTGCTTCAGCTGTAGTCATCGCACGCTCTCCAATTCCGATTCTGCATGTGCGGGAGTCGCGGACTGGTTGGCGAACCAATGCTCGGTCCCGTCGATACGGACCATCTCCGGCTTTCGCAGGGGATCGGAGTCCGGGCGAGTGGAACGCTCGGCGAAACGGTCTCCCGGCGCGAAGCTTCCGGGTGAGGGCACAGTTCCCTGAATCTGATGCAGTCGCGGCGCTTCGTCCTCGATCGAGAGAACGGCACCGAGAAGGCCCTGGGTGTATTCGTGGCGGGGATCGACGAGCAGATCGCTTGTCGGGGCTGATTCGACGACCTGACCGGCATACATCACCGTGATCTTGTGGGCCAGGGAGGCAACCAGTGCCAGGTCGTGGCTGACGAAGACCATTGCAAATCCCAGCTTTTCCCGAAGGTCGTTGAGCAAGTCCACGACCTGGGCCTGGACGGTGACGTCGAGAGCAGTGGTGGGCTCGTCCGCGACGATCAACCGCGGACTACGGGTGAGCGACATGGCGATCAGGACGCGCTGACGCTGACCACCGGACAACTCGTGCGGGTAGCTGGCGAGAGTGCGTACCGGATCGAGTCCGACGAGTTCGAGCAATTCCTCGGCCGTGCGGGTACCGCCACGCTTGGTGAGCTGTTTGAACTGGGCGCGGATCAGCATCGCCGGATTCAGTGAACTCAGCGCATCCTGGTAGATCATGGCCATGTCGTGCCCGCGCAGCTTGTTTCGCTCGCGGTTGTTCAGCTCGAGGACGTTGACTCCGTCGAACAGGATCTCGCCGGTCACCACTGCCGTCTTGGGTAGCAGGCCCATGATGGCCAGCGAGGTGAGCGACTTTCCGCAACCGGACTCGCCGACGAGCGCCATCGTCTCGTTCGGGCGGACGGTGAAGCTCACGTTGTCGACGATCGCCGTGTCTCCGTAGCGTTCCGGGAACCGGATCGTGAGATTGCGGACCTCGAGGAGTGGCGCTGCATCGCCCTCGTACACAAGACGATCGGAGCGAGACCGCTCGGTTTCCGCCAGGATCTTCAGGTGAGTTTCGAGAGGCGTCGGCTCCGCGGCCGGCTCGAGAGCATCTTTCACGACGCTCGGGTCGGCGAAGTCGTCGGACAACTCCGGAGTGTCGGCGCTCAGTGCCGCTTCGTCCTCCAGAATGAGTTCGTTGGAGGTCTCCTCCGCTGCGGCGGTCTGCGCTGCTTCCAGTGCAGAGGGCGTCTTCTTGGTCTTCTTCAGGCTCGGGTCGGCCATCGCGTCGGTGAGCCCCTCGGCGAGCACGTTGAGGGAGAGCACCGTCAGCAGAATGAGCAGTCCGGGGAACACCGTTGCCCACCAACCACCGAGAAGGACCATGTTCTTGCCGTCGGCGATCACCGAGCCCCACGACGGATCCGGGGGACGGACACCGGCGCCGATGAACGACAGGCTGGCCTCGAGCACGATGGCGTCGGCGACCATGACGGTGCAGAAGACGAGAACGGGCGCAGCGCAGTTGGCCACGACGTGCTTGACGACGATGTGCGAAGTTCTTGCGCCGATGACCTTTTCGGCCGCGACGTAATCCTCGCCGTACTGAGCGAGAACGTTCGCCCGAACGACGCGGGCAACCATCGGTGTGTAGAGGAACGCGATAGTGACGATCAGAACCGGGATGGAACCACCGAATGCTGCGACGAGTACGGCAGCGAGCGCGATGCCCGGGAACGCCATGACCACGTCGAGCACACGCATGATGGTCTCGTCGACGCCTTTTCGGCTCGTTGCGGCCACCGATCCGATGAGAGCGCCGGCGCACAGTGCGAGGAAAGTGGAACCGAGACCGATGGTCAGTGACCAGCGTCCGCCGTAGAGCAAGCGGCTGAACAGATCTCGGCCGAGACTGTCCTGTCCGAACCAGTGTGCGGAGCTGGGGCCGGAGGTACCGACCGCCTGTTCGAGCGGCGTGTACTGCGTGATCAGCGGCGCGAACAGGCAGGCGAGCACGATGATCGCGAGAACGGCCATCGAGAGCCAAGCCGAGAGGGGGAAGCGAGAAAAGGTGATGCCGGGTCGCGAAAGCTTCTCGGTGAGTTTTCTTCTCATCATGCTGCGCTCCGAAGTCGTGGATTGACGAGCAGGTAGAGGATGTCGACGGCGAGGTTGACGACGACGAAGCCGACCGCGATGACGATGACAACACCCTGAACGACTGCGGGGTCACCGTTGGTGACGCCGTTGATCATCAGCTGACCCATGCCGGGCAGGCCGAAGATCTGCTCGATGACCACAGCGCCACCGAGGAGATAACCGACTCGTAGACCCAGGACGGTGAGCGGGTTGATCAGCGCGTTACGCAACACGTTTCGGCCGATCACCACGTGATAGGGCAGGCCGCTGCCGATCGCGGTTCGGACGTAGTCCTTGTCCAACTCCTCGACCATGGACGTACGGATGATGCGCGTGAGTTGTGCTGCGACGGGCAGTGACAGGGACAGAGCGGGGAGTGCCATGTACCAGAGCCAGTCGGTGACGGAGTCGCTCGGATTGACGTAGCCACCGGTGGGGAACCATCCGAGTTGGACGGCAAGATACTGAATCATCAGCAGTGCCAACCAGAATGACGGTGCGGCCACACCACCGAGTGAGATCACCCGGATGACCTGATCCGGCCAACGATCGCGGAACAGTGCACTGGTGACACCGAAGATCAGTGAGAGCACGATGGCGATCACCAGTCCGAGAACCGTGAGCTGAATGGTCAGTGGCAGAGCGGTGGAGATCGAATCCAACACCGGGGTACCGGAAATCAGACTGTCACCCATGTTGCCGCTGACCAGATCGGTCACGAAGTGAACGTATTGCAGCGGAAGCGGATCGAGCAGTCCGTTCTCTTCTTTGAACTGCTGCAACTGCTCCGCAGTCGGGTTGCCGCCGTTGAACGCCGCGGTTGCGGGATCGGTAGGCGCGAACTGCATCACGATGAAGACGAAAGCGATGATGCCGAGGATCAGGGGGATCAGTATCAGTAATCGCCTGATCAGCATAGGGAGGACTCTTGCCATCGGGGGATCTCTCAGTTGTGGGAAACGGCCGAGCGCACGGGTGTCAGGCCGGCTTCGCCTGAAGCAAGTTGACGCCGGGGTACGGCAGCGGAGTGACGTCGGCGATCTTCTTCGGATCCCACGCCGTCAGGAGTTCCTGATGGAGAACCGGGTAGTAGACGGCGTTTTCGGCGATCTGGTTCAGGTACGACTGCACGAGGGTGCTGCGCTTGGCCGGGTCGGTCTCGCGGGTGGCCTCGTCCATGGTGGCGTAGATCTTCTGCGCCTCAGGGGTGTCGTCCCACTTGGCGTAGGTCTTCGTCCACAGGCCGCCCTTGCTGTACGTGTAGCGGACCAGCAGGTCGACGTCGCTGCCGAATGCCTGCGGGTTGGACGTACCGGCAGCGATCTGGAACTTCTGGCCGCTGTTGAGCTTGCTGACCATGGCGCTGGTGTCCTGCGGTTCGAGCGTCGTGTTGAATCCGACTGCATCCCAAGACTCTTTGATGGTCGGCAAGCAGTCGGCCAGCCAGCTGACGTTGGTGGAGAGCAGCGTCAGGTCGAGACCACTGACGCCGGCGGCAGCGAGGAGCGAGCGCGCCTTGTCCGGATCGTAGGAGTAGACCGTCGACGCTCGCGCGTAGTCGGGGTTGCGCTCGTACAGGTAGCTCGAGGCCGGTGCTGCCTTGCCACCGAGGGCGATCTCGATCATCTTCGGGGTGTTGATCGCGTAGAACATCGCCTGGCGAACGCGAACGTCGTCGAACGGCGCCTGGGTGGTGTCGAAGAGCAGGTACATGAGGTTCATGCCCGGGTTGCCCTCGACGGTGCGCCCACCGGAGGTGAGGGTGGGGACGTTGGCGACAGGAATGTTGTCGGCGAGTTGTGCACCGGCATTGTTACCCGAGACTCGTGCGATGCGTGAGGAGGTGTCGACGATGGACAGCCAGTTCATGGTCGCGAAGTTGGCCGGACGCGGCCCGTTGTACGCCTCGAAAGCCTCGAAAGCGGTGTTGCTCTTGGGAGTATGGCTCTTGAGCTTGTACGGACCGGAACCGACGACGAGCGCCCCGGACTTGGCCTCGTCCCAATGCCCGTCGAAGACGTGCTTGGGCATGATCTTGGCGATCGAGAGACGCTGCGCGGCAGCGCTGAACGGGTAGTTGAAGTTCAGGGTCACCGTCTGGTCGTCGACCTTGGTGACGGACTGCAACCAGGAGGAGAAGAAGGAGCGGATCAGTACATTCTGCTGCGGATCGAGGATGCGATCGAAGGTGAAGACGACGTCGTCCGAGGTGACGGGAGTGCCGTCGTGCCAGGTTGCGCCTTCGCGGATCTTCATGGTCCAGCTCGAGGCGGTGGCGTCGGTCGGGACAGCCTGTGCGAGCGCCGCATACGTCTCACCGGTGCCGGGATCGTTTTCGAGCAAGCCCTCGTAGACGTGGTTGACGGCTGCCATGAGGAAACCGGATGCAGTCTGCATCGGGTCGAAGCTCTGGTCGTTTCCGTATCCGATGGCGGTGGTCAGATCGCCGGTGCTCGCGGAACCGCCGACAACCGAGGTCGACGACGGGCCGCCGCCACAGGCTGCGAGAGTCGCGGTGATACCTGCTGCAGCTCCCAACAGCCCGGTGTACCGGAACAGGTCTCGGCGGGTGAACGCGGAGCTCAGCGGTCGTTCGTTCTTCAAGGCGGCCTCCAAGGCGGGGAGCGGGACATCAAGGCGAGTGGATAGGGGATGTCCTATGTTCGACGTCCGATGTTGCGTAACTTACATTGTGGATCAGAAAGCGTCTAGAGAATCTTCTGAACTCGCGTCGCCCAACTTCGCCTTTCGGCGGGTTTCGACGCAGAAATACTGCCTCTACCTGCATAGATGAAGACTGTGTTACCGACCTCGAATTGACGGCCGATGGCGCTGGCCGTATAACATAGGACATCCCTCATCCAATCTTTGGAGACTTCATGACCCGATACAAAGTCGGTGTGGTCGGTTGCGGATTCTTCGGTAGTTCCCTCGCTCGCGAGCTTGCTGCCCATCCACGTTTCGAACTGGCGATGCTGTGTGACCGCGACTTCGAGCGGGCAAAGGACGTCGCCGCGGAGTTCTCGGCAATCCCGACAGACGATCACGACGCGGTGGCTGCCCACCCGGACGTGGACCTCGTTGTCGTCGCAACGCCCAATCACGCGCACGCAGAACCTGCCATCGCAGCACTCGAACACGGCAAGGCAGTTTTTGTCGAAAAGCCACTCGCCGTCGAACTGGTCGATGCGCACAACATGATTGCGAGCGCCGACGCGAGCGGTTCACCGTTGATGGTCGGGCACATCATGCGGATGATGCCGGGTGTACGACGGCTGGCGGACCTGCTGACTTCGGGGGAACTCGGGGAGGTCGCTGCCATCGAAGCGTCGCGCTCACGATGGATCGACACCGGCGGCGCAGATCCACAGTGGTGGAAGCTCGACAAGAGTCGAACAGGTGGAGAACTGACTCACGAAATTCACGAACTGGACCTGATGTGCTGGCTCGGCGGCGAGGTGACTGCCGTGTCGAGCATCGCCACGGCGGATGACGGCTTCCGCAACACTGTGGTCTCGTTTGCCGGCGGCGCGATCGGCAGACACACCATCTCCACGCGTTCACACACCTCTTCCTGGGAGCTGACGGTCAATGCCGCCGAAGGCTCGGTTCACGCGGACTTCCACACCGGCCGGGTCAGCCGACTGCGCGGGGGACAGGTCGAAGAGTCGTGGCCGATCTTCGACGTCGACGCCGAGAATCAATCCTTGATCGACTCCGCCAGCAGGACGCAGAAGTACAACTCGGGCAACGGAGGATCCTCGCTGTGGATGCAGGCTGCGATTCGCCACGAAATCGACGAGATGGCAGCAGTTCTCGACGGCGAGGCTGATCCCCACTCACCGTTGACATACGCACGCGAACGCGCACTCGTCGTCGCCGAACAGGTACGACTCGGTGGCGGCGAACCGGCAGCGTTGTCGGGACGTGCGAAGTGACCGTGCGCGTAGCCGTCATCGGCAGCGGAGGAATCGCGCGGGACCACGTCAGCGCTCTGGCGCGCATTCCGTCGGTCGAAGTCGCCTACGTATTCGGCAGTGACATGGACCGGGCGGCATCGGTCGCGGCGTTGGCTCCAGGCGCGAAGGCCAGTACCGATCTGGCGAAGATTCTTGCAGACCCGACGGTCCACGCGGTCAACGTCGTCGGGGCCACTCCCGACCACGCGCCGGTGACGATCGCCGCCGGCCGCGCGGGAAAGCATGTGCACGTGGAGAAGCCGGCCGCGCTGACAGTCGCGGACTTCGACGCCATGGTCGAGGCCACCGAAGGTCGCGGCACCTCACTGATGGTCGGACAGACCGTACGATTCCAGCCGTCGATCACCTCGATCGGAAACTCGGTTGCTCGAGGCGCCATCGGCGACCCCCGGTTGATCCACCTCAGTTGGTACACCGGGCACGTCTGGCCCGGAGGTTGGCGAGGCTGGCAACACGACAAGGCCCGCTCGGGTGGTCACCCCGTTCACAACGGAACTCACGCACTCGATTTGGTGACGTGGCTGATCGGTCGTCGTCCGATCCGCGTGTTCGCTCGTAGTTTTCCGACTTTCGCGGCGGGGATGCCCGTGCACGACAGCTTCCATCTGACTGTCCGCTTCGAGGACGGATCACTGGCACTCATCGAATTAGCGTACGCACTACCACAATCGGGAAAGATGGTGCGCCGGATCGTGGTGTCCGGAACTTCCGGCACACTCGCGCACGACACCGGAGACGACCCGGGACTGATGACGGACACGACCAACGCGCCGCCGTCGTCGATCGAAGATGCGATGGCGCATCAGATGCGCCACTGGATCGCCACTCTCGACGGTTCCGCGACCCCGATAGTCGAGAACTGGCAGGTGCGTGCAGCTCTCGCGACTGCCGTCGCTGCCCAGCAATCGCTCGACACCGGCCGCGCTGTCTCGATCGGAGAAAACCAATGACCGGCACCGGTTCGATCCGCGTCGGATTTGTCAGCGGCGTCAGGCATGCCGGCTCCTATGCGGACCTGTTGCGTTCCGATCCTCGAGTGAGCCTGGTCGGGGCCTCCGACGAATCCTCGGTTCCCGATTGGATTCGTGAGGACGGAATCGCGATGGCAAAGGCCGCAGACATCGAGTGGATCGACGAACTCGGCGAGCTGCTCGACCCCGAACGGATAGACCTGGCGATCATCTGCAGTGAGCCGACCAGGCATGCACGGCTTGCGATTGCCGCATTGAACGCGGGACTCGACGTCCTCGTGGACAAGCCGGTGGGCATCGACGAGGCGGAGGCAGCGGCGGTTCAGCAAGCCGCACGGTCGAACGGGCGAATCTGCACGGTGGTGAACCGCACTCATTCACCTGCGCTCCGGCGACTGCGCCGATGGATCGACGCCGGAAATCTCGGACTGCCGCGCCACGTGGACATCGAGTTCCTCGCAAGCGGAACACATTTCGCGACCTCGGTGGAGCGTCCCGAACTTGTAGTGGATCCCGCGCTGTCAGGCGGGGGAGAAGTTATGAACTTCGCCGGTTACGCCGCCGACTACCTCAGGTACCTCACCGGCTTGGACGTCACCGAGGTATATGCCGAAATGAGCACTCTCTACGGCGGGGCCCACGAGCAGTTCGGCGTCGAAGACACGGCGTTGATCTCGCTCGCCCTGGAAAACGGCGTCACCGCGACGGTGACCGTCGGAAGAATTCCCGCAGCACCGGGTTTCGGCGCGAATACCGCGACGGTTCGGGTCCTCGGCTCCCACGGATACGCGAGTTCCGACGACGACAAACCCGCGGTGACCCACTTCGCGTCCTCGGGAGACGTGACCGCACTACCCATCGGCGGCTTCGGTTCCGACAACGCGGTGTCGAGCTTTCTCTCTCACGTGCTCGATCGACTTCCCACACGGACCGCACCCGACTACACCGTGGCAGACGCCCGCGCGTCGATGCGCGTGATCGATGCTGCCTATCTGTCCGCCTCGAGCGGTCAGCCGGTCTCCGTTTCTCCCTGACAGCCGCACCCACAACTCAATCCGACAACCAACATATGGAGACCCCATGAGCACGGAAACCACTACCTTCAGCGGAATCGTCCCGCCGATCGTCACACCCCTGACGCTCGAGGGCGAGGTCGACACCAAGTCCCTCGAACGTCTGCTCTCACTGCAGATCGAAGCCGGAGTCGACGGCTTGTTCGTCCTCGGTTCCTCGGGCGAGGTCGGTTACCTCACCGACGCTCAGCGTGCCCAGGTGGTGCAGACGGCCATCGGTCACGTCGGCGGCCAGGTACCGGTCCTCGTCGGAGTGAACGACATGACCACCAACCGGGTCATTGCCGTCGCCGAGCAGGCGCGCGAAGCGGGTGCGGATGCCATCGTCGCGACGGCGCCGTTCTACGCGATCACCGATGCAGCCGAGACGGCAACGCATTTCCGCTCCATCCACGCCGCAGTGAATCTTCCGCTGTTCGCCTACGACGTTCCGGTTCGCGTCCACAGCAAACTCAACCCGGCCATGCTGGTCGAGCTCGGCCGCGAGGGGGTCATCGCCGGCGTGAAGGATTCGAGCGGCGACGACGTCAGTTTCCGTATGTTGCTCCGTCAGTCGGCCGGGCTCGAAAACTTCGCCGTCTTCACCGGGCACGAGGTAGTCGTCGACGGATGCCTGCTGATGGGTGCCTCGGGCGCAGTGCCCGGCCTGGCCAACGTGGACCCGCACGGCTACGTGCGACTGTGGCGCGCTGCGCAGGCAGGAGACTGGGCCGCGGCGAAGGCCGAACAGGATCGACTCACCGATCTGTTCTCCATCGTCGAGGCGCCGACGCCGGGTCGCGTCAGCGCCGGTGCCGCGGGTCTGGGCGCGTTCAAGACGGCTCTGGCCCTGCGCGGCGTCATCACCGGCAATACGATGTGTGCCCCGATGCTCTCGCTCGACGAGTCCGAGACCGCAACGATCAAGGTCGTTCTCGAACGGTCCGGGCTCCTCTGACATGACATCTGGGCAGAAGCGATGGATCGGTATCGACATCGGCGGCACCAAAGTGGCTGCTGCGGTGGTGACGTCCGACGGAGACGTGATCGACACCGTTCGTGCGGCAACACCGACGGCGGGTAGAGAAGCCGTTCTCGGGACCGCTACCGCGTTGATCGACCGTCTGAGGGCGAATCACACGGTAGCCGGAATCGGAGTCGGTGCACCGGGAATCATCGATCGGGTGCGTGGCCGCGTCGTCTTCGCCTCCGACATTCTGTCCGGATGGAGTGGCGCCGAGGTTCGCGGAGAACTCGAGGCGCACTCAGGCCTACCGGTGACGGTGGACAACGACGTGCGCGCGATGGCCCACGGCGAGAACATGATCGGCGCCGGTCGCGGTCGAACCTCTGCACTGTTCGTCTCGATCGGTACCGGAATCGGTGGCGCGTTGACCGTGGGCGGTCAGCTGTACCACGGTGCCCACGGAACAGCCGGAGAGCTTGCCCATCTGTTGGTTCCGGTCTCCGGGGCGATAGGTTGCGGTTGCGGCAGAACCGATCACCTCGAGGCAGTCGCCTCTGGCCCGGCGATGGCGGCCGAGTACGCAGCGCGGGCGGGTGTGCCCACTCAACCGTTGCAGAAAGTAGTGGCACTCATGCACTCCGGCGATCCGATCGCCCGTGCCGTGATCACCGACGCCGGTACTCTGCTGGGTCGCGTTCTGGCCGGGGTCGCCACCGCATTCGATCCCGAGGTGATCGTCGTCGGCGGCGGCGCAGCTCAGATCGGAGCGGACCTCCTGTCGCCTCTGACGTCCGCTTTCCGGGTGGAAGCGATGGGTCCCATAACCGAAACTGCCATTCTTCCTGCCCGTTTGGGTACCGATGCGCCGCTCGTCGGTGCTGCGCTCCTGGCCGCCGCAACACGAATCGAGGTAACACCGTGACTGTCGAAGAGTTGCTCACGATCATCAGCGGAAAGCTGATCGTGTCCTGTCAGGCCGGACACGGCCATGCCTTACGTGACACCGGGACCATCGAGAGGATGGCCCGCGCCGCGGTCGACGGCGGAGCAGTGGCGATCCGCTGCGGCGGTGTGGGTGGAACCCCGGATGTAGCCGCAGTCGTGTCTGCCGTGAAGGTGCCGGTGATCGGTTTGACGAAAATCGGCACGGAAGGTGTGTTCATCACGCCGACAAGGGAATCAGCTCTCGAAGTCGTCGATACCGGTGCACAGATCGTGGCTGCCGATGCCACACTGCGACCTCGTCCGGACGGGCTGACGTTTGCCGACACTGTCGCCGCGGTCCATGATCGCGGCGGTCTCGTCATGGCAGACTGCGGAACCGTCGAAGACGGCATCGCTGCCGCCGCGGCGGGCGCCGACATCATCTCCAGCACACTCGCGGGATATACCGAGAACAGCAGACGGCTGGAAGGTCCGGACCTGGAGCTGATCTCCGAACTGCGGCAGTCACTTCCAGATGCGATCCTCATCGCCGAAGGGCGCTACCACAGCCCGGAGGATGCGGCACGCGCCATCGCCCTGGGTGCAGACTCGGTGGTTGTCGGAACTGCAATCACGGATCCGGCGTTCATCACGTCGAAGTTCGCAGCGGCAGTGTCGAGCGCTGAAAGGCAGAGGGGATGACCCCGATGTCGAAGGCTCTGAAGTCCACGACTGCTGAACGGATTCGACTCGAGGCTTTGCTCGGCGACTCCTCGACGCCGATCCGATGGGTCTTCACCGGCGACAGCATCACTCAGGGATTGACGCACACCGACGGCCACCGAAGCTACGTCGAACACTGCGCCGAGCGCATCCGCGGTGAACTCTCCTTGTTCAACCACATCCTGGTCAACACCGGAGTCAGCGGCAACCGATCCTCCGATGTGCGTGCGGGTTTCGCGCACCGCATCGAAGTGTTCGAACCCTCGGTGGTGTTGATCATGCTCGGAACGAATGACGCCTTGGACGGCGAAGAAGGACTGGATCGGTTTCGAGACGATCTCTCGGACACGATCTTCCGGACGCGCGCGATCGGTGCGGTCCCGATTCTGCAGACGCCGCCACCGATCGACGTCGAGAACGCTCCCACCCGAGCGGGGTTGGTTCGGTACGTCGAGGTCGTGCGGCAAGTAGCAGTCTCGACGCGCGTGGTGTTCGTCGACCACTACGCACAGTGGTCGGCCCATTCTCCCGAAGGCCCACCGCCGGCACTCCTGGCCGACGCGTTCCATCCGAACGAGCACGGGCACTATGTGCTCGCGGACGCGGTGCTTCGCGAGCTGTCGATCGCGGATACCGAGGTTCCCGTGGTACCGAAGGTGATGTCGTGATTCTTCGTGGACAGTTGGTGACCGGTGGTCGACTTCTTTCGGACGGAGTCGTCGAGATCTCCGGTGATCGTGTGGTGTGGGCCGGACCAGCTTCACAGCGAACCGACCCGATACCCGAGCGAGCAGCGCCGGGAACAACGATCATCCCGGGACTCGTGGACGTTCACTGCCACGGCGCCGGTGGTTTCGGTTTCCCCGAGGCGGACGAGGTCGGATCAACCGTGGCCGCCGATCATCATCGGACGAACGGCACAACTTCGGTGATCGGCTCTCTCGTCTCCGCGCCGCCGCAGATCCTGCGCAGTCGCATCGAACTCCTGGCGACACTGGTGGACAAGGGCACGTTGGCCGGAATTCACCTGGAAGGTCCGTTCCTCTCGGTACTGCGCTGCGGCGCCCAGGATCCCGACAGCATCCGCGATGGCGACCCTGCCGTGCTGGAGTCGCTGCTCGAAGCCGGCCGCGGGCACATCCGCTCGATGACGATCGCTCCCGAGACAGCACACTTCGACGAACTTGCCTCGTTGCTGGAGCGTCACGAGGCCGTCGTGAGTATCGGACACACGGATGCGTCCAACCCGATCGCGACACGTTCGATCGCACACTCGGCGCATGCACCGCTCAGTGCCACTCACCTGTTCAACGGAATGGCGCCGATGCATCATCGCGCTCCCGGCGCCGTGGCGGCATGTCTTGCCGCGGCCGCGAAAGGACAGATGGTGGTCGAGTTGGTCGGGGATGGAGTACATCTGGCCGACGAGACGGTGGCGACGGTGTTCGACCTGGTCGGTCCGCATCAGATCGCGTTGGTCTCCGACGCGATGGCTGCCGCCGGAATGCCCGACGGCCGCTACCCACTCGGACCACTCGCCGTCGACGTGGTCGGTGGTGTGGCGCGATTGGCCGGCCAGGGGGACACGGCCATCGCCGGCGGGACGAGTCGGTTGATGGACATAGTCCGCAGAGCCGTCAATCACGCAGGCGTCGATCTGCTTTCGGCCGTCATCGCAGCGACATCAACGCCTGCTTCGCTGGTGGGGCTGGCCGGAATCGTCGGCGATCTCGTGCCGGGTTGCCGCGCCGATCTGATCGTCACCGGTCCCGAACTCGAAACCCGCGCCGTCATGGCCGCTGGAACCTGGCTCACGAACTACACCGAAAGCTGAGGAATCAACCGATGGAAATTGTCATTGTCGACAGTGCAGAGGCGGCCGGCACTGTTGTTGCCGACATCTTCGAGCACGCGGTGCATTCAGGCGCAAGGACTTTGGGCCTGGCGACAGGATCGTCACCGCTCTCGGTGTACCGCGAACTCGCGCGTCGACACCGCGACGACGGTTTGAGTTTCGCCGGCCTGCAGGCATTCCTGTTGGACGAATACGTCGGCCTACCCGCAGACCACCCGGAGTCGTATGCCCAGGTGATCCGAACCGAGCTGGTGAATCACCTGGACCTGGACGCGGCAAGAGTATTCAGCCCCGACGGAACCGCACCGGATCCATTTGCCGCCGCGGCAGCTTACGACCGTGCGATTGCGTCGAATGGTCCGGTGGACGTTCAACTTCTGGGCATCGGCGGCAACGGTCACATCGGTTTCAACGAACCGACGTCCTCGCTGAATTCGAGGACCCGGGTCAAGACGCTGACCGAACAGACTCGAACCGACAACGCCCGGTTCTTCGACAGCCCGGGCGACGTACCACGGCACGTGATCACCCAGGGACTCGGAACTATCTGCGAAGCAAATCATCTGGTGATGATCGCGACCGGCGAGCACAAGGCCGCTGCGATTGCCGCTGCCGTCGAGGGGCCTCTGGCCGCGGTGTGCCCGGCATCGGTCCTCCAACTGCATCCACACGCGACGGTGGTAATCGACGAGGCAGCGGCATCACAGCTTCGGCTCACCGAGTTCTACAAAACGGTGTCGGCGCACAAACCGCTTGCTCAGCCCTACTGACCGATCGGGTTAGACCGACTCTCGCGTCTTCTCGAGGCCGAGTGCCATTTCGGGAGTGAGCAATTGGAAGTCGGCTTCACCGCGCCGGCGGATCCACACCGGATCGGAGGTGTTCCAGCGTTCGGCGCTCTGCGTTCGGGTGACCACCTTGAACGTTGCCGTTCGCGGGAACTCACTGCAGACGCGGATCAAGGTCGGCTTCTGCTTCGGCCCGAGTTCCGGCCGGGAATCGATGTATTCGGCCACCGCGACCGGGTCGAAATTGTCGACGTCGCCGACCGGAATCACCGACGCCATGACGCGGTCGCCGACGTCGCTGTCGGGGACCGCGTACACGGAAACCTGCGCGAAGCCCGGGTAACCGACCAGGGAGCGTTCGATGGGTGCGGCGCCGATGTTCTCGCCGTCCACTCGTAGCCAACCGGAACTGCGGCCGGCGAAGTAGACGTAGCCGTCGCCATCGGTGTACGCCAGATCGCCACTCCAGTACTGGCCGTTGCGCATTCGCTCGGCGTCGGCTTCCGGGTTCTTGTAGTACCCGGCGAACGTGCCTGGACCGGTGACATTGACCAGTTCACCGGTTGCCTCGTCGGCGTTGGTGATCCGGCCGTCGGCGTCGAAGACTGCAGGCGGGCAGGGTGCTCCGGTCTCGGGATCAAGAATCTTGACGCCGTCCGGGAGCAGTCCGAGGGCACCGGTCCGCGGAACCGGTGCGGCGGAGATCGAAATGCCGCCCTCGGTGGAACCGAATCCGTCGATGACGCGGGCGTCGAAACGTCGGACGAAGGTGGCGACGGCGGGAGCCGAACCCTCGTTGCCGTACATGATCCTCAAGGTGTTGTCCCGCTCGTTCGGCACCTCGGGGGTGGACGCGATGAAGGACAACGGCTTTCCGACGTAGTTGGAGTACGTGATCCCGTACTTGTGAACGTCGGGCAGAAAACCTGAAGCGGAGAACTTGCGTCGCATGGCAATTCCCGCGCGAGCGTGCAGCGCGACCGTCCACGCCGCCATCATGGCGTTGGAATGGAACATGGGCATCGCCATGTAGACGACGTCGTCGGCGCCGAGGCCGAAGCGATCTGCAAGCATGACCCCAGGCGAGGCCAACTTGTGGTGCGTGCAGCGAACCGCTTTGGGATCACCGCTGGTTCCGGAGGTGAAGATGAGCATCAACAGATCGTCGGGCTGCGCCGTCGACGCGTAGGCCGGCGTATCGGCGAAGGGTGCCAACAACTCCGTCCAGGCCGGAGAATCCACGTTGATCACCCGGACGCCACCGAGATCGACGTCGTCGAGAAGGTGTGCCTGGTTGTTCTCGGTGAAGATCACCTGGCAGTCGGAGAGCGCAATGTCCCGCGCCAGTGCCGGTCCGCGCCTGGTCGTGTTCAGTCCGGCTGCAACCGAACCCGAGAACGATGCCGCGCCGAGCAGTAGTGAGAACTCGGGGACGTTCTCCATCAGAAGACCGAAATGCCTGGGTCGCGCTCGATCGAGCAGCGTGTCCAGCAGCGCTGCTCGATCGAACGAGCGTTGAACGTGCTCGCGCCAGGAGATGACCTGGTCCTCGAAACGGATGCCGCGGTCGTCGATCTCGCTGACTCCGAGGAGTAGATCGGAAACAGTGGGGCTCTGACTCATAGCTGCATCATCATCGATTCGTCTCGGACCGGGTCATGGATTTCCACTCGGTGGGACTCGTTCAGGCAGGGACTGCGGCGAGTTCCCTGCCCAGTGCCCGTAGCTGATCGGTGGCGCTGCCGAGCAGGAACTCGTGATGCTTGGCAGCGAGGAAGTAGCGGTGAACCGGGTGGTCCTCGTCCAGACCTACACCGCCGTGAACGTGAACCGCAGTGTGCCCGACACGGTGTCCCGCATCTGCAGCCCAGAACTTGGCCGTCTGTACAGCGCCGTCGGACGGAAGTCCTTCGCTCAGTCGCCACGCGGCAGCCCACAGCGTCAGACGAACGCCCTTGACGTCGATGTACCCGTCGGCGAGGCGCTGGGCGACAGCCTGGAAACTACCGATCGGACGACCGAACTGCACACGCTCGGTGGCGTATTCGGCGGTCAGCTTCAGCGCTTGATCGAGCACCCCGTACTGGTAGGCGCTCGAACCGAGTTGGATTCGTTCGACGATCCATGCTGCGATGTCGGATCCCTGGGCAACCGAGCCGAGAACACGATCGGCCGGGATCTGCACCGAATCGAATTCGACGAGACCCGCACTCGAGAAATCGGTGGTCGACTGCCTGGTGACGCTCACGCCTGCGTCCGACGGTTCGACGAGGAGGACCGCGACACCGTCCTCGGTGATCGCGGGGACCAGGAAAAGATCTGCCAGCGGGGCACTGTCGACGGTGATCTTGGCACCGTCGATCCGCCAACCGTCAGCCGTCTTCTCCGCGCGCGTGATCGGGTGGGCCGGGTCGTCGTTGTATTCCTCGGCGAGGGCCGCGGTGAGTATCTTCTCGCCGGCGGCGGCAGCGCTCGCCCATTCGTCTCGCTGCTTGTCCGAGCCGAATTCCGCTATCGCTGCGGCGGACCCGACGATGGACGTCAGGAACGGAACGGCTGCGACGCCGCGTCCGAGTTCGGCGAGGATGCTGCACTGCTCGAGGACACCGAATCCGTCTCCGCCGACCGACTCCGGCAACGCCGCGCCGAGAACGCCGGCCGAGGCCAGAGCGTTCCACAAGATGGCGTCGAAACGGTCTTCGGCGGCGTCGAGTTCACGAAGACGGTCGTTGGTCACCAGTTCGGTGACGACGGATCGTGTCAGGCCGGACAGGTCCTGCTGGGCCTCGGTAAGGGTGAATTCCATGATCGTGGGTCCTTATCGCTTCGATGCGGGAAGCCGCAGAGCTGTCATTCCGATGATGTCGCGTTGCACTTCGTTGGTACCGCCGCCGAACGTCAGGATCAGCGAAGAACGATGCATACGTTCGATGCGGCCGCGCAGAAGAGCGCCGGGGGAGTTCTGCCTGATCGTGGCGGAGGATCCGAGGATCTCCATCAGCAAGCGGTAAGCCTCGGTGGCGAATTCGGTACCGAACACCTTGTTGGCCGACGCCGCCTCCGGACCGGGAGCGTGGTCGGTTGCGGAGGCAATTTCCCAGTTCATCAGCTTCAGGTACTCGGCTTTGGCGTGTACACGCGCCAGATTGATCTGCACCCATTCCTGGTCGATCATGCGTCGGCCGTCGGGCAGTTTGGTGTTCTGTGCCCACTCGCGGACCTCGCGCTGCGCGGTGAGAATCGGTCCGGCCGAGGTGAGCGCAACGCGTTCGTGGTTGAGCTGATTGGTGATCAGTGCCCAGCCGCCGTGTTCTTGACCGACTATCGACGACGCCGGGACCCGTACGTCCTGGTAGTAGGTGGCGCTGGTGTCGGGACCGGCCATGGTGTGAACCGGGGTGTAGGAGAAGCCTTCTGCCGTGGTGGGGACGATCAGCATGCTGATTCCCTTGTGCTTCTTGGCTTCCGGATCGGTTCGGCATGCCAACCACACGTAGTCGGCGTACTGGATCAGGCTGGTCCACATCTTCTGCCCGTTGATGACGTAATCGTCACCGTCGCGGACGGCCGACGTGCGCAGCGACGCCAGGTCGGTACCGGCCTCGGGCTCGGAGTACCCGATCGCGAAGTGCAGCTCACCGCGGGAGATCTTGGGCAGGAAGAAGGCCTTCTGCTCGTCCGTGCCGAAATGCATGATTGTGGGTGCTACGGAGTTGATCGTCAGGAACGGCACGGGCGCACCGGCGATGGCAGCTTCGTCGGTGAAGATCAGCTGGTCCATCGCGGAGCGTTCCTGTCCGCCGTACTCTTTCGGCCAACCCAGGGTGAGCCAGCCGTCCTGGCCCATCTGCGCGACGACTTCGCGGTACACATTGCCTTCGCCGTACTCACCCGTCGTGGCGGCGAGTGCTTCACGCCGCTCGGGAGTCATCAGTTGTGCGAAGTAGGCACGCAACTCCTCCTGGAGCTGTTGCTGCTCAGGGGTGTAGGTGATGTGCATGGTTACCTCTCCATAGAGATACGAATCAAAGCGCCAACCATTCGATTGACACAGGTTCTATCGATGCGTACATCGGCGACAAGGGGCGCCCTCGCCGTCTCCGGCGGATCGTTCGACGTCCGTTCTCGGTACTTTTTCGAATCATTGCACACGACTGAAACAGGTTCTAGTGTTATCGCCAGGAACGGTGTGCGGCACAGCCCTGCGGCACTCGTTTCGTATCCGTGTTCGAGTCAGTAGTTGTGAGTAGAGAAGAGGAATCGCCATGGAGGTCAGGGTTGATCTGGACCGTTGCGAGGCAAACGGTGTGTGCGTCGGGATCGCACCCGATATTTTCGACCTCGACGACAACGAGGAACTCGTGATCAGTTCTGTGCGCCCGCCGGAGGATCGCTGGGAGGATGTCCGTTCCGCGATCGCTCAATGCCCGCGCGCGGCGCTGACCGAACATCCGTGACGATGGTTGCCCAAAATAAGAACACGTTCTAAAGTTGCGAACTCGTGGGTCACGGCAATCGAGCCGGGTAACTCGACACACGACCGCAGAGAACCGGGAGAGCGCTTCGATGAATGCTGTGAACAGCCCAGAAACCAGTCTCGAAGGCAAGGTCGCCATCGTGACCGGTGCCGGATCGGGGCTCGGAAAGTTCGAGGCCATCGGTCTGGCGAAGGCCGGTGCGTCGTTGGTCGTCAACGACCTGGCACCGAACGAGGCCGTCGAAGCAACGCTCGAGGAGATCCGCGGCCTCGGCGCCAAGGTCGAATTCGTGGCAGGCAACGTCGGTGAGCGTTCCACTGCGGATGCACTGATGGAAGCAGCGCAGGGGCAGTTCGGCAGTGTCGACATCGTCGTCAACAATGCCGGTGTCGTGCGTGACCGGATGCTGTTCAACATGTCCGACGAAGACTGGGATCTGGTACTCGAGGTTCACCTTCGAGGCCATTTCCTCTTGTGCCGCAACGCCGCTGCCTACTGGCGGGCGAAATCCAAGGAAGCCGGTGCGCCGGTGTACGGGCGCATCGTCAATACCTCTTCGGAGGCGGGCCTCCTCGGACCGGAAGGGCAGCCCAACTACGGCGCTGCAAAAGCCGGAATCACGGCGCTGACGTTGTCGGCCGCACGTGGGCTCTCGCGCTACGGCGTTCGCGCCAACGCGATCTGCCCGCGGGCGAGGACGTCGATGACCGAAGGCGTGTTCGGTGACGCACCGACCGACGGTATCGATCCGCTCTCACCCGAGCACGTGGCGTCGCTCGTTTCGTACCTGGCGTCACCGGCGGCCGACGCCGTCAACGGCCAGGTATTCGTGGTGTACGGCCCGATGGTTGCGCTGATGGCTGCGCCCGTCGTCGAGCAGAGGTTCGACGCAGACGGAGATTCCTGGTCTCCGGAAGCCCTGTCCGCGGTGATGGGTGACTACTTCGCAGACCGTGACCCGGCAAAGATGTTCTCGGCGTCAGCGGCCCTGCGAGCGCTGGGCTGATCGGCGCGCAGGGCGCTGGGCTGATCAGCGTCCGCGACACGTAGAGCCGTTGTTCGCACATAAACGGCTCTACGTGTCCAGTTCTTGGTAGAAATAGCGTGTTCACGAGTCGGTGGGCGCGGTGCTCTGCCTGCGTTCTGCAATGAGACCAACGGTCTCGAAAAAACTGGACTGTGTTCCAATTTTGCATTTCCATGAGCGGTGCGATATCGCATCGACCCGGCGACCGGGGCAAGTATCGAAAGCCGAATTTCGGTCCCGGGGCCGAGAAGTGCGGATCAGTCAAAAGTATTAATTTCCAGGATATTTCGGCGAGAATCCCACCAAAAAGAGATGCTTTCCTCGTTCCGGATCTTCGGGTTTCGGTTCGGCGCCGCGAGGCTAATTCTTAGAGTTGGACACTTGTTTTTGACAGGTGAACACGTTCTAGTTAATATGACCTGAGTCACAAGCTGTCGGGGGCTGGACTATGAGAACAGACAGTACTGCGGCAACCAAGGACGAGGAGGGCGAATGGTAGACCTCGTCGAGGTGCCATTACGAGCGGTCGGTGGCTTTTTTCAGATGTCCGCCCAAACCTTGCGGGCAGTCTTCTCCCGCCCCTTCCAGCGTCAAGAGTTCATCGATCAGGCCTGGTTCGTGGCCCGAGTCTCGATGGTGCCGACGGTGCTGGTCGCAATCCCGTTCACGGTGCTGGTCAGCTTCACCATCAACATTCTCTTGCGTGAGATCGGTGCAGCCGACCTCAGTGGTGCCGGAGCCGCGCTCGGTACCGTCACGCAGGTCGGACCCATCGTCACCGTGCTGATCGTCGCCGGCGCCGGCGCGACCGCCATCTGCGCGGACCTCTCGGCCCGAACCATTCGCGAAGAGATCGACGCCATGAAGGTGCTCGGTATCAATCCGATCCACCGGTTGGTCGTTCCCCGGGTGCTCGCGTCGACGGGAGTGGCACTGCTCCTCAACGGACTTGTCTGCACCATCGGCATCCTCGGCGGTTTCGTCTTCTCCGTGTTCATCCAGGACGTGAACCCCGGCGCCTTCGTCAACGGCATCACGCTGCTCACCGGATTCGGTGAGCTCATGCTCTCCATGGTCAAAGCCGGACTGTTCGGCATGATCGCCGGTCTGGTTGCGGCCTACCTCGGACTCAACGTCAAGGGCGGCGCCAAGAGCGTCGGTGACGCGGTCAACCAGACCGTCGTGTTCGCGTTCATGGCGCTCTTCGTCGTCAATGTGCTCATCACGACCATCGGTATCAAGTTGACGGCCGGATGAGGCACACGGCAGTCGGAGAGACCGAAGTGGACAGAACGACAAACGACGGACGGGAGGAGATCTGATGGCGTTGGCCGCAGCGGGACGCTTCCCGCGCACACGTCGACAGATCGGATCGATCTCTCGCGGTATCGACAGCATCGGTGATCAAGCGCTGTTCTTCGCGAAGGCTCTCGGTCACGCTCCCAAAGCGCTGATGCGCTATCCGCGTGAAACTCTGCGACTGATCGCCGAGATCAGCATGGGTACAGGCGCGCTCGCCGTCATCGGTGGCACCGTCGTGATCGTCGGCTTCCTGACACTGTTCACCGGTGGAACCATCGCCGTTCAGGGCTACAGCTCGCTGGGCAACATCGGTGTGGAAGCACTGACGGGCTTCTTCGCCGCCTTCATCAACGTTCGCATCGCGGCGCCGGTCATCGCCGGAATCGGCCTCGCCGCGACCATCGGCGCCGGTTCCACCGCGCAGCTCGGCGCAATGCGCGTATCGGAAGAGATCGACGCCCTGGAGACGATGGCGATCCCGTCGATTCCGTATCTGGTCAGCACCCGCGTCATGGCCGGCATGATCGCCATCATCCCGCTGTACTCACTGGCGGTGATCGCGTCGTTCGTCGCCAGCCGCTTTGCGACGGTGTTCCTCTACAACCAGTCCGGCGGTGTGTACGACCACTACTTCACGACCTTCCTGATACCCACGGACATACTGTGGTCGTTCGCTCAGGCGATAGTCATGGCGCTGGCCGTCATGCTCATCCACACCTACTACGGCTTCAACGCAACCGGTGGCCCGGTGGGCGTCGGCGTCGCGGTGGGTAACGCAGTGCGCGCCTCGTTGATCGCGGTCGTCACGGTCACCTTGCTCATCTCACTCGCCATCTACGGCGGGTCCGGCAACTTCAACCTGTCGGGATAGGCGGGCAAGCGATGACCGTACCCAGATGGCACAAGAAGTTGGCCGCAGCCGGCCTGGTCCTCGGACTCGTGGCGATCGTTGCCGTTGCCCTGACCATGTTCTCGGGTGGGTTCACCAAGAGCACGCCCATCACCGTGACGTCCTCGCGCGCCGGTCTGGTCATGGAACCGAATGCGAAGGTGAAGCTGCGCGGAGTGCAGGTCGGCCGCGTCGAATCGATCTCACTCGTCGGCGACCAGGCAAACCTGAAGTTGGCGATGGATCCGGGACAGATGTCGAAGATTCCGTCGAATGCCCGGGTGGAAATCAAGACCACCACGGTGTTCGGTGCGAAGTACGTCAACATCGTGATTCCCGACGATCCCTCGACGCAGCCGATCCAAGAGGGTGCCGTCATTGCCTCGGACAGCGTCACCGTCGAGTTCAACAGTGTCTTCGAACATCTTTCGGACGTACTCGCGAAGATCGAACCGGAGAAGCTCAACGCCACGCTCGGCGCGATCTCCACTGCGCTCAACGGGCGCGGCGAGTCGCTGGGCGAGGTTCTCGAGCTCGGTGACACCTACCTGAAGAAGATGAATCCGGTTCTGCCGCAGCTACAGGAAGACTTGGTCGGAGCCGCCGATGTCACCAACCTGTACGCCGACGTGGCGCCGGATCTGATGCGCATCCTCGACAACGCCACCGCGACAAGCGGATCGATCGTGGCGGAACAGGCGAACCTCGACCTGCTGCTGCTCAACGTCACCGGCCTCGCGAACACCGGCAACGCCTTGTTGACCGACAACGAACAGAACCTGACCACCGCCCTCGACACTCTGACCGCGACGACGACCCTCCTCGACAAGTACTCGTCGGGTCTGACGTGCTTCATCGTCGGCTTGAACGACGGCCGGATCAAGTTCGAGCCATTGGCCGGCACCGGCGACAAAGCGGCGCTCATGCTCAGCGCGAGCTTCATGTACGGCGCCGAGGCGTACCAGAACCCGCAATCTCTTCCCAAGGTCGCGGCCTCCGGCGGACCCAATTGTTACGGTCTGCCCGAATTCGATCCGAAGGTCGACGGGCATGCCCCGTTCGCAGTCACCAACACCGGCAACGTGCCCTTCGTTCCCAACACCGAACTGCGCGTCACCGTGCCGACCATTTTCCAGTACCTCTTCGGTGACTCCTACGAGCAGGAAGACGGGAAGTGATGAGACCGACCACGGTCAAGCTGCTGATTTTCACCGTCGTCATGGCGGTCATCTTCGCCGGACTGGCGATCGTTTTCAGTCAGGTGCGTTTCAGCAGCAGCAACGGATTTCACGCCACCTTCTCGGATGTCTCGGGCCTCAAGTCCGGCGACAAGGTACGTATCGCCGGTGTTCCGGTCGGGTCGGTGACCGGAGTGTCCATCGGTGACTCCAACCAGGCCGAGGTCGAGTTCGACGTCGACACCCAGTACTCGCTGATGAAGAGCACCAAAGCGACTGTGCGCTACGAGAACCTGGTGGGCGATCGCTACATGGAACTGCTCGAGGGCGCCGGTTCCACCGAGACGCTGCCGTCAGGTGGATCCATTCCGGTCGACCAGACCTCACCCGCTCTCGATCTGGACCTGCTGCTCGGGGGGTTCAAGCCACTGCTGCGCTCACTCGACCCCCAGCAGGTCAACGACCTCTCCGGGGCTTTGCTCCAGGTACTCCAAGGCCAGGGCGGGACGTTGGTTTCGCTTCTGGGAAACACCAGTTCGTTCACCAGTACGCTGGCGGACCGAGATCAGCTGATCGGGGACGTCATCACCAACCTCAACGACGTACTCGGCACGATCAACGACAAGGGTGATCAGTTCTCCACCACGATCGATCAGCTCCAGCAGTTGGTCAGCGGATTGGCGAAGGACAGTGGCCCGATCGGTAACTCGATCACCGAGATCGCCGGTGCTACCGGAGATCTCGCGTCGTTGCTGCAGGCGACACGTCCGGACATCCAGACCCTGATCGGAGAGACCAACCGAACGATGACGCAGCTGGACCTCGGCAAGGACGACATCAACACCGCTCTCGGTCGTCTGCCGTCCGACTACCGGAAGCTGATCCGAGTGGGCACGTACGGAGCGTTCTTCCAGTTCTATCTGTGCGCCAACACTTTCAAGTTCTCCGGACCTGACGGAACGACGATCATCTTGCCCACGGCAGTCCAGGACACGGGAAGGTGCGCAAAAGTCTCATGACCCCTACCCGTGAACGCAATCCTGTACAGATCGGTGTCATCGGTCTCGTACTGGCGGTGGCAACCGTCGGTGCCGCACTTCAATACGATCAACTCCAGTTCATCAACGGCGGCATTCGCTACTCGGCGTACTTCCAAGATGCCGGCGGCCTGGTCGCCGGCGACAACGTGACCATGGCAGGCGTGAATGTCGGCAAGGTCAGCGACGTCGAACTCGACGACCAGAAGGTACTGGTCACTTTCACCGTTCAGGACGGTGTCGCCCTGGGCGAGCAGACGGCTGCCGACATCAAGACCAACACGGTGCTCGGCCGGAAGTCGTTGGCGGTACGGCCGGAAGGATCCGGACTGTTGCGTACGGATACGCCGATTCCGATCGAACGCACCAACTCCCCGTACTCGCTCAACGACGCGCTCGGCGACCTCGGGACCACGGTGTCCGAACTCGACACGGAACAGATCAACGATTCGCTCAACGCGATCTCGGACACGCTGGCCGATACCCCGCCGGAACTTCGCACCGCATTGGACGGAATGACGAGGCTCTCGCAGAGCATCAACTCGCGCGACGAAAGCCTGCTCCAATTGCTCTCGCGGGCCGAAGATGTCACAAAGATCCTCTCCGACAGAAGCGGTCAGATCGATTCGTTGCTTGTCGACGGCAACAAGCTGTTTGCCGAACTGAGCCTGCGGCGTGACGCGATCAGCGAACTGATCGTCAATACTGGCGCAGTCTCACGCCAACTCTCAGCGCTGGTGCAGGAGAACGAAGCCCAGATGGGACCGACCCTCGAGAAACTGAATTCCGTCGCCGAGGTTCTTCAGCAGAACAAGGACAACATCGCCGGGGCGCTCGACGGCCTCGGACCGTATATCACCGCGCTCGGTGAGACCGTGGCCAGCGGCCCGTTCTTCGACGCCTTCATCATCAACATTCTGCCGAGTAACTGGTGGAAGACCCTGGTGGACACCAGCGTCGCGCCCGAGCAGGTCCCGGGCGACCTGGAAGACTTCTTCCCCGGTCTTCCTCCGACGATCAGGGGGCCGGGAGAATGACCGAGACATTGGATTCACGGGACTCACAAGGCTCCACCAACTCACGCAAGAAGTGGGTGCTGATCGGCGCGGGTGTGCTGGTCGCTCTGCTCGTGGCCGGAGCGGCATACCTCTTCATCCCAGGCCTGGACAAGACCAAGATCTCCGCGCACTTCGTCTCGACCACCGGTCTCTACGAGGGTGACGTCGTGCGGGTGCTCGGTGTCAACGTCGGCAAGGTGACCAAGATCGAACCGCGTGATCGGGACACCTACGTCGAGATGAAGATCGACTCGGGCGTGGACGTTCCGGCAGATGCCAAGGCGCTCATCGTTGCTCAAAGCCTGGTGTCCGCACGTTTCGTGCAATTGACCCCGGTGTATTCCGGCGGGGAGCAGATGCCCAACGGCGGCGAGATCCCGATCGAGCGCACCGCCGTACCGGTGGAGTGGGACGAGATCAAGACCGAGCTCACCAAACTGTCGGACGCACTCGGACCGGAAGGGCTGGACGATCAGGGCTCCCTCGGACGATTTATCGACACCGTCGGAACGAATCTCGACGCCAACGGCGAGTCCATTCGGTCGACGCTGCGCGAACTTTCCGCCACGATGCACACGCTGTCCGAAGGCCGGACCGATTTGTTCTCCACCATTCGGAACCTGCAGGCGTTCGTCACTGCATTGTCCTCGAGCAACGAGCAGATCGTGCAGTTCAGTGGTCATCTCGCCTCGGTGACAAGCGTTCTCGCGAGCAGCTCCGACGAGTTGGGCACCGCACTGAGCGATCTCGACCTGGCGGTGGGCGACGTTCAGCGGTTCGTCAAGGACAACAGCGAGGGACTGAGCGAATCGGTCGCGCGTCTGGCTGATGCCACCCAGGTACTGACGGACAAGCGCCCCGAGATCGAGCAGGTTCTGCACTCCGGACCGACCTCGCTGGCCAACTTCTACCAGATCTACAAGCCGGCGCAGGGCAGCATGACCGGCGCAATTGCACTGAGTAACTTCAAGAATCCGATCCAGTGGATCTGTGGTTCCATCGAAGGCATCGACAGTGGTAACTCCCAGAACAGTGCTGATCTGTGCAAGCAGTACCTCGGCCCGGTGCTCAGCACGATGATCGGCAACTACCCCGGATTCCTGTTCAACCCGGTCGCGGGCGTGCAGGCTTTCCCGGACCAGATCGTCTACACCGAACCGGGATTGCAAGCGGCAAGTCAGAATCAGCCGGAAACCGTCGCAGGACCGATGTCAGGTGCTCCCATGACGAGTGTTCCCAAGGATCTCGCCGAACTCTTCAACATGGGCGGAGGGAACTGATGCGGGTAGCTCGCAAGACCACGGTTGCCGTGTTGGCCACAGCAGTGGCTCTCGGCGCCAGCGGTTGTGAATGGAACGGCCTCAACTCGGTGCCGATGCCAGGCACTCAGGGCCGGGGCGAAGGAGCGTACGAGGTTCAGATCGAGATGCCGAACGTGACTACGCTGTCGCAGAATTCGCCCGTCCGGGTGGATGACGTCGCAGTGGGAAGCGTCTCGAACATCGAGGTTCAAGGCTGGCACGCTCTGGTGACGGTGTCGCTGAACCCCGAGGTCCAGTTGCCGGCCAATGCGACGGCAAAAATCGGTCAGACCAGCTTGCTCGGCTCTCAGCACATCGAGTTGGCGCCGCCGGTAGGGGAGGAGCCCGAGGGCCGACTCGAAGCCGGTGACCTGATTCCGATCGAGCGGGCAGGCGCTTACCCGACGACGGAACAGACGCTGTCGTCGCTGTCGGTGGTGCTCAACGGCGGCGGTCTCGCTCAGGTGCAGGACATCACGAAGGAACTCAACGCCGCTCTCGGTGGGCGTGAAGATTCCGTTCGCGACCTCCTGCCTCAGCTCGATCAGCTGGTCGGCAGCCTGGACAAGCAACGAGGCGACATCGTTTCGGCGATGGAGGGACTCGATCGACTGTCCTCGACGGTCCAGGCCCAGCACGACACCCTGAACAAAGCGCTCGAAGGTATTCCGCCGGCACTCGAGGTTCTTGTCGCTCAGCGTCAGGACATCACCAACGCCTTGACCTCCCTCGGTGGTCTCAGCGAGGTGGCGAGTCGCGTCATCCAGGAGAGCGGTGACGATTTCGCGACCAACGTTCGCGCGCTGTCGCCGACTCTGAAAGCGTTGGCGGATTCGGGTAACGCTCTCACCCAGGTTCTCGGAGTCCTCTTGACGTTCCCGTTCCCACAGAACGGAATCGACAACGTCATTCGCGGTGACTACGCCAACCTGGCCATGACCATCGATATCTCGCTGCCCCGACTGGACGCGAACTTCCTCACCGGAACTCCGTTGGCCGGAACGCTCTCCGGACCGGAAGGTGTGTTGGGTAAGCAGGCTGGGCTGGCCGGACAGACAGGCAACCCGTTGAGCGATCCGCTCAAGCCTGCCGCACCGCCCGCACAGGCCCCTACCGGACAGGCTCCCGCAGGACAGACTCCGGCAGCGGATCCGAATACCATTCAGATTCCGGGACTTCCGCCGATCAACATTCCAGGACTTCCTCAGGGGGCACCGGCACCATGATGCTCACAAAGTTCGTCCGCATCCAGCTCATCATCTTCGCCGTCTTGACGGTCGTCGGATTGATCGTGATGGCCACTCAGTACGTGCGTGTTCCCGCGATGGTCGGTATCGGCCGGTACGACGTCACCGTCGAATTGCCCGCCACCGGTGGACTGTACAAGAACTCGAACGTCACCTACCGCGGTCAGACCATCGGCGTCGTGAACGCGGTGGAGCTCTCGGAGACGGGAGTGAACGCGCGTCTGTCTCTCGAGAGTGGCGTCAAGGTGCCCTCGGACGTCGACGCAGCAGTCAAGAGTGTGTCGGCGATCGGCGAGCAGTTTGTCGATCTGATTCCGCACACTGACAGTTCCGGTGCGATCGTGGTGGACGGTCATCTCGAGAACGGATCGGTGATTCCCGAAGACCGAACCAGCATCCCGCAGGATGTCGGCGCGATGCTCGACCAGGCAGATGTGTTGCTGCAGAGCATTTCCGACACCAAACTCAAGACCGTCATCGACGAATCCTTCAAGGCGTTCAACGGAGCCGGCCCGGATCTGCAGAAGCTGATCGACTCGGCTCGGCTGTTCGTCGAGGAGGCGAACAACAACTCCGACGCGACCAAGACGTTGATCGAGCAAGCCGGTCCACTCCTGGACACTCAGGTGGTCAGCAGCGACGCCATCCGTTCCTGGACAAGCAATCTGGTGACGTTCACCGACCAGCTCCGAGCCAGCGACCCAGACCTGCGTGCCGTCATCCAGAAGGGCCCGGCAGCTGCCGCGGAAGCGAATACTCTTCTGCAAGACTTGCAGCCGACATTGCCGATTCTTCTGGCGAACCTGGTGTCCGTCGGACAGGTCGGGGTGATCTACAACAACGCGATCGAGCAGATTCTGGTCATCTACCCGCCGCTGGCCGCAGCGCTGGTCACGGTGGCCGGCTCCGGTCCGGCTGCGGACGGCGCGCTGGTGGACTTCCACATGGAGGTCAACGACCCGCCGCCGTGCACAACGGGATTCCTACCCGGAGACCAGTGGCGCAGTCCGAAGGACGAATCACCGATCGAGACGCCGTCGGATCTGTTCTGCCAGGTTGCCCAGGATTCGCCGATCGCGGTGCGCGGCGCGAGAAACCTTCCCTGCGAGGAGTATCCGGGACGTCGTGCGCCGACGGTCGAGCAGTGCCGTTCCGGCTACGTACCGATGGGCACCAACCCGCAATCCGGGCCTCCGGAACCGATAACCGCGACCCCGAGCTCGTACACGTCGACGCCTTCGGTCTCGGCGCGTCGGTACGATCCGATTACAGGCAAGTACATCGGGCCGGACGGAAGGACGTACTCGCAACCGAACCTCGGTGGCGGCGACGTCAGTCTCGAACAGTTCATGAAGGGTCAGCAGGGTTGATGACAGACGAAGATCCACAGGCCGGGCAGCGGGTGCGCCGTCGCGCGTCTCGCAGCGCCGGACCCACGGGTGCGGATGCAGACGCTGCCGCGGTAGTAGTGCCCACCGAAAAGAAACCAGCCGAACAGAAGCCGACCGAACAGAAGCCGGCCGAACAGAAGCCGGCGGTCCCAGTTTCTCTGGGCAAGACCGATACTCCACCTGAGAAGGTCGTCAGCAGTGGCTCGGAAACCGTCACGGCCGGCGAAAGTTTCACCACTCCAGCTCGTTCCGAGCACAAGCCCAAGCCCAAGGCCGGGCTGGTAGTCGGGATCGCCGTAGCTTCGGTGATCGCCATTGCTCTTGCTGCCCTGACGGTGTTTCTCCTCGTCGATCGAAACAAGGCGTCCAATGCCGACGAGGACCGAGCGCGCTACGTCGCCGGAGCCCGGACCACCGCACTGAATCTGACGACGCTGCATGCGGATACAGCGGCCGCCGACCTCGACAAGTTCCTCGCCGGCACCACCGACGAGTTCAAGTCGCAGTTCGACGGACGTAAGGATTCGTTTGTCAACGTCCTAGGGCAGGCCGGAGTTCAGACCGACGGCGAGGTGCTCGAGGCCGGGTTCGAGAAGTCCGACGGCGATTGCGGGACTTCCCTTGTCGCGGTGCGAGCAATGCAGAAGAACGGCGACGAAGCGCCTGCCGAACGCAACTACCGACTCAGAATCACCATGTGCGACGTCGACGGGCAGTTGCTTGCCTCGAATGTGGAGTTTGTGCCATGACCCCAGAAGAAGTCCCAGAGACGGCCAAGCGCGTCTCACCGCTGGCCATCGTTCTGTGTGTGGTCAGTGCAGTGGCCATCGCGCTGGCGGCAGTATCGGCCATTCTCTACTTCGGTCCGGGCGGAACGCGTGACACCGCAGCAATCGATCAGACCAGAGACGAAGTGGCGCAGGCTTCTTCCGACCAGGCGGTCGCGATGTTCCAGTACGACTACAACAACGTCGACCAGCAGTTGCATGCGGCCACAGATGGTTTGACGGGTGATTTCCAGGGCACGTTCACCAATCTGATCGAATCGATGATCATTCCGGGCGCCAAGGAAAAGTCGCTGACCGTTCAGGTCGTCGTGCAGGGCGCCGCGGTTCTCGACGCCGAGGCCGACAGTGCGACGACGATGCTGTTCCTCAATCAGATCACCACGTCTTCTGAGTCGCCCGAAGCCGTCGCCAGTGGCAGTCGCGTCAAGATGAGCCTGGAGAAGCAGGACGGGCGTTGGCTCGTGAACAACGTCCAACCCTTCTGATCAGACACGCGAACGCTAGCGCCGGACATGAAACAGGCTGGAGTCGAGGAGATTTAACTTCCTCGGCTCCAGCCTGTTTGCACTGGCCTAGTGCTCTCCGGATTCGGCCGGGGCGATCAGCGCCGGGCCTGCTGCGCCGCCGTGCGCGAGCGCGTCGAGGAACGAACGTGCCCAGCGGTCGACGTCGTGCGTCAGGACCTGACGACGCAATGCTCGCATGTGGCGACGGCCGTCCTCTCGCGGTTGATTGAGGGCCTTCTCCATCGAATCCTTGACGTCGTCGAGGTCGTGGGGATTGCACAGGAATGCCTGGCGGAGTTCTGCTGCAGCACCGGTGAATTCGCTGAGCAGCAATGCGCCACCCAGATCACTGCGGCAGGCGACGTATTCCTTCGCGACCAGGTTCATGCCGTCGCGAAGCGGCGTGACGAGCATGAGATCGGCAGCGACGAAGAACGCGACCAGTTCGTCGCGTGGGATCGGCCGATGGATGTAATGGACGACGGGGCGGCCGACTTCGCTGAACTCGCCGTTGATTCGGGAGACCTTCTGCTCGATGTCTCCGCGCATCTGTACGTAGCTTTCGACGCGTTCGCGGCTCGGGGTCGCCAACTGCACCATGACGGTGTCGGCGGGATCGATGCGCTTCTCCATGAGAAGTTCGTGGAGTGCGGCGAGCCTGACGTCGATGCCCTTGGTGTAGTCGAGGCGGTCGACGCCCAGCATGATGTGCTTGGGGTTTCCGAGTTCTTTGCGAATCTGCTTGGCGCGGTCCCGAATTGCCTTGGTGCGCGAGAGTTCGTCGAGCTTGCCGGAGTCGATGGAGATGGGGAAGGCGCCGACGCGGACGCTGCGGAAACCTACTTGCACCACACCGAGTTTGGAGCGGACGCCGACGGTTCCGCGTGAAGTCTGCTGCCCGGCAAGGCGTCTCGCCAGGTAAAGGAAGTTCTGTGCGCCACCCGGAAGATGGAAGCCGATGAGGTCGGCGCCCAGGAGGCCTTCGACGATCTCGGTTCGCCAGGGCATCTGCATGAACAGCTCGACCGGGGGGAACGGAATGTGCAGGAAGAAACCGATGGTGAGGTCGGGACGAAGCATCCGCAGCATCTTCGGTACCAACTGCAGCTGGTAGTCCTGGATCCAGACGGTCGCGCCCTGTGCCGCTGCCTTGGAAGTGGCTTCGGCGAACCGCCGGTTCACCTCGACGTAGGCGTTCCACCATTCACGGTGATACTCGGGTTTGACGATGACGTCGTGATAGAGCGGCCAGAGGGTGGCGTTGGAGAATCCCTCGTAGTACTCGTTGATCTCCTCGGCGCTCAGCGGCACAGGGTAGAGCTCGAGTCCGTCTTCGACGATCGGGTCGAGGTCTGCGTCCGGGACGCCGGCCCAGCCCACCCAGGCGCCCTGATTGCTGCGCAGGATCGGCTCGAGGGCGGTGACCAGTCCGCCGGGGCTCCGCTTCCAGCGGGTGGTGCCGTCGGGAAGTCGTTCCAAGTCGACGGGCAGGCGGTTCGCTACGACGACGAACTCGGCCTGCCCGGACACGGTGTCACCGGTCGAAGAAGCAGGTGCGCTGTCAGAGAGGGTTGAACTGGTCGAATCCGGACTGACAGGCACGTGGTTCCTTCTCGGTCGGTGAGGGAAAGATTCAGTCGAGCTTGGCGGCGGGGGAGATACCGAGCATCGAGAGCAGCATCCTGCACTCGTCGGCATCTTCTGCGTAGGCAGCGACAACGCGCTGCGCCATGCGCGCTGTTTCCTCGGCGACGGTCTCGATTTCCTCGTCCGCGATCTCGGTTTCGACGGTCGTGTTCTCAGCCATCATGTTCCTCTCGTGCTTGCCTGCACGGCGCAAGCAATGATTCTTACTCGCGACTCTATGAGAACTGGGCGTGTCGACGCTAGTTGCTCATGTATTAGGGTCGACTTACTTATCTCTGTACTCAACTTTATCGCTTCCATCGATGCTTGGAGTTCCATGAGTTCGACCCCCTCGAGTGTGACCGTCGACTCGGACGAGCCGGAGAGTGGCAATCACAGCGGTGCTGCGATTTTGCGACGCGTCCTGGTCCGCAACCGTGTCCCGCTCGCTATCGGCACTGCCCTGGTCTGTCTGCACCAACTCACCGAGACGGCGGTGCCGATCTCCATCGGTGTGATCATCGACCGTGCAGTGGAGACTTCGGACACCACAGCCTTGATCGTCTCGATCCTCGGTCTCGCCGCTCTGTTTCTCGTTCTGACGGCCGCGTGGCGTTTCGGCGCCCGGTTCATCGTCACCGCGATGCAGCAGGAGGCTCATCGTCTCAGGCTCGAGGTGGCGCACCGCGTCCTCGATCCACGCGGGGTGCGTACTGATCTGCGATCGGGCGAATTGCTGACGGTTTCGACCTCGGACGCCGAACAGACTTCGTGGATCGCGGACATCGTCCCGCGTGCCGCTGCGGCCCTGACCGCTGCGGTGGCGTCGGCGGTGGCGTTGGTGTGGATCGATCTGTGGCTGGGACTGGCCGTTCTGATCGGTACTCCGGTCATTCTCGGTCTGCTGCAATTGGCGGCGCCGCTCATCACGTCGCGGGCCACCGGTCAGCAGGCGTCGATCGCTCGGGCGTCGGCGATGGCTACGGATCTGGTCAGTGGACTGCGTCCGCTGCGCGGTATCGGCGGTGAGAAGACCGCGTCGACGCGCTACCGCACGGTCAGCCGGCAGGCGCTCGCGTCGACGATCGGCACGGCGAAGGCCACCGGTATCTACACCGGTGTTGCCGCGACCATCAGTGCGTTGCTCGCAGTCGGTGTTGCCGGCTTCGCGGGTTACTTCGCGCTGCAGGGCCGGATCACGGTCGGTGAACTGATCACCGTGGTGGGGCTCGCGCAGTTCATCATCGAACCGCTCGGATTGCTCGCGTCGATTCCCGGATACTTCGCGGTGGCGAGGGCGTCGTCGGATCGTCTGGCATTGGTCTTGGACGCGGAGCCGCTGCGGGGTGCGGGTTCGCAGACCGAGCTCGAAGGTACCGACCTGACCCTCGACGCCGTCGAGTACAAGTCTCTCAAAGGCATCGATCTGCACCTGCCTGCCGGAGAACTGCTGGGTGTCGTCGCTTATCAACCGCAGGATGCCGACGCTCTTGTCGCCGTCCTGTCCGGTCAGCTGGCGCAGGATGCGTACCGCGGCGTGGTCCGAGTGGGCGGAATCAGCCTGTCCGACATGGACTTGCGATTGGCGCGTCGCACAGTGCTGGTGGAGCCGCACATCACCGATCTGTTCTCCGGATCCCTCGCGTCGAATGTCACCGCGGGCGCCGGTGATGCCGCTGCTCTCGAAATCCAGAGCGCTTTGACCGCCTCTGCGGCGGCTGATGTCGTCGACGCGCATCCGGACGGCCTCGACCTCGAGGTGACCGATCGAGGCGCGAGTTTGTCGGGAGGCCAGCGTCAACGCGTCGCCCTTGCACGCGCATTGGTGGCAAAGGCGCCCGTGATGGTCCTGCACGATCCGACTACGGCGGTCGACGCGGTGACCGAGGCGTCGATCGCCGAAGGAATCGCGGAACTGCGGCACGAGGGTGCCGGTGGCATCCACACGACGGTATTGATCACCAGCAGCCCAGCTCTTCTGGCCGTGACGGATCGAGTGATCGTGTTGAACGACGGAGTGATTGCCTCGATCGGCACACATTCCGAACTCTCTCGCGGCGACGCGAACTACCGAGGAGCGGTGCTGCGGTGACGGCCACGGACATGACAACCGATATGCCGGCCGCAGAGAAGGTGACAGAGCGCGAGTTGCTGCCGATCGCGAGTGGTCGCCAGACTTGGAAGTGGTTGCGGGCAGCGCTGGCCGAACACCGGATGCAGAGCCTGCTGGTCCTGATCGTCGCGGCTTCGGCGTCGGCGATGGCCTTGGTTCCGATTTACGTCTTCGGTGTCCTGGTCGACCGGGTCCGGGACAACGCGCCCACATCGACGATCGTCGGGGTGGTCGTGATCATCGCCGCCGCCGCAATCGTGGGCGGTGTGTTCACAGGTGTGGCTGCCTATCTGATCAAGCGACTCGGCGAGACGATCCTGGCGGATCTGCGCGAGCGAACCGTGGACCGGGCGTTGCGCCTGCCGATCCAGACCGTCGAGAAGGTGGGAAAGGGTGATCTGCTCTCACGAGTCGGCGACGACGTGTCGGTGATCGCCAAGGCTGTGTCCGACGTGGTTCCCGGCATGATCGCGGCAGTTCTGCTCGTGGCTCTGAGCATGGTGACCATGCTGGGCCTCGACTGGCGACTCGGCCTCGCCGGAATGGTCGCGCTGCCGATGTACGCGCTGGCACTCAAGTGGTACCTGCCGCGATCGGCTCCCATTTACGCTGCCGAGCGAGTTGCGATGGGCGCTCGTTCACAGGCGCTGATCAGTAGCCTCCAGGGCGCCAAGACGGTACGCGCGTACAGCCTCGAGAAGGAACATCTCGGTCAGATCGATGCGGCGTCGGCAAAAGCGCGTGATCTGGCCGTCGGAGTGTTCGGTCTGTTCACGAGATTTGCCGGTCGCGGTAACCGTGCCGAATTCGTGGGTCTGTCCATGATCCTCGTCGTCGGATTCCTGCTGGTTCGTGAGGACGTCGTGACAGTCGGTCAGACGACGACGGCTGCACTGCTGTTCCATCGCCTGTTCAACCCGATCGGCTCACTGCTCTACACCTTCGACGAAGTGCAGTCCGCCGGCGCCAGCCTCGCGAGACTGGTCGGCGTTGTCGAGATCCCCGAAACAGAACGTTCGACGGATACGGGTTCCGTTCCGACCGACGGCTCCCTTCGTCTGGACGACATCCGACACAGCTACGACGGCGGTCACGAGGTACTCCACGGAGTGACGCTCAGCCTGCGAGCGGGGGAGCGGGTGGCGCTCGTCGGTTCGACCGGAGCCGGAAAGACGACGCTTGCTGCGATCGCTGCCGGTTCGATCACTCCGACGTCGGGGCGCGTGTCGATCGGCGGTGCCCCGCTTGCCGACCTCGATGACCTACGACGCCACATCGCGATCGTGAGTCAGGAGGTCCACGTCTTTGCCGGACCCCTGATCGAGGATCTGAGATTGGCCGCTCCCGAATCCTCGGACGAGGACGTTGCCGCTGCGCTGCGGACCGTCGGCGCGTACGAGTGGGTTGAGGCTCTCGACGAGGGAATGCTGACCGTCGTGGGCGAGGGCGGGCACGAGATGACGGCAGCGCAGGCGCAGCAGTTGGCCTTGGCGAGACTGGTATTGGCCGACCCTGCCGTCGCTGTACTGGACGAAGCGACAGCGGAGGCAGGTAGCGCCGGAGCACGGGAACTGGAAGCGACTGCCGAAGCCGCTACCGAGGGGCGTACCACTCTGGTTGTCGCACACCGGCTTACCCAAGCCGCGGGCGCCGACCGAGTGATCGTGCTCGAGCACGGGCAGATCGTAGAAGAAGGCCCGCACCGCGAACTGGTGTCCGCGGGCGGGCGTTACGCGCAACTGTGGGCGGCCTGGGAGGGTCGCGACTGAGGGCGTTCAGACGATCAGGTGAGGTACCCGCCGCCGTGGGGGAAGAACTCGGCGGCGGTGTACTCACTGCCGTCGTCGAGTCGGATGCGCTCGATTCGCAGTCCCTTGTTCTTGCCCGACCACGCGTCGGGGCCCGCGACGATCACCATGCCGTCGTCTTCCTGGATGAAGACTCGGCCGGGGGTTCCGCCGTAGTGCCCGCGTGAGACGGACGCCTTCAGGATGCGGATGCGCTGGCCTTTGAACTCCGCGAAAGCGTTGGGGTACGGATCGGACTGGGCCCGGACGAAACGCTCGATGACCTCGGCCGGCCAGGACCAGTCGACGTGGCTGTCCTGCGGTGCACGCTTGTGGAAGAAGGTGGCCTGCGAGCGGTCTTGCGGCGTCCAGTCGGTCCGCCCGGACGCGATCAGATCCAGGGCGTCGAGTGTGATGGGGCCGATCATGTCGATCGTGCGGTGGAACAGATCGGTGACGGTGTCCGTGGGGCCGACCGTCGTCGAACGCTGCAGGACGATGTCGCCCGCGTCGAGTTCCTCGTCCATCAGGTGCGCCGTGAGGCCGACTTCTTCTTCGCCGTTGATCAAGGCCCAGATGAGCGGGGAGAACCCCGTGTACTTGGGCAGCAGCGAATCGTGGATGTTGAGGGTGCCGTACTTGGGCGCGTCGAAGACCTCCGCGGGCAGCCAGGTGCGCCAGTTGTTGGCGACGATGATGTCGGGCGCAGCTTCGGCCAGCGCGGCTTTGAAGGCGTCGTCAGGCTTGTTCGCCACGTGAACGGGTACACCGTTCTCGGCCGCCAGATCTGCAACCGAGTCCGCCCACATCTGTTCGTAGACGTGATCACTCTTCGGGTGTGTGATTGCCAGCACAACCTCGTGATCGGAGTCGATCAAGGCCTGCAGGGTACGGTGGCCCCAGGTTTGGTATCCGAGCGTAGCGACTCTCAACGGGGGTCCTCCTGGACGAGCATGGGCTGGGGCTGGCGGTCACACGACCGCCCATCAGCTTAGGCTATCCAACCAAAATTGTTGATCACACGTACGAGGAGGAAGGCTGACATGACGGTCGCCACAATCAACGGAATCCCCATCAATTACCAGGTCAAGGGTGATGGAGATCTGGTGGTGCTCATCATGGGGACCGGTAGCCCCGGCCGCGTCTGGGATCTGCACCAGACTCCGGCATTGGTGGCCGCCGGCTATCGCGTCGCCACCTTCGACAACCGCGGAATCGCACCGTCCGGCGAGAGCCTCGGCGGCATCACGATGCCCGACATGGTTGCAGACACCGCCGGACTGATCGAGCATCTCGGCGGCGGCCCGGCCCATGTCATCGGCACCTCGATGGGCGCCCGGGTTGCGCAGGAACTGACGCTCGCCAGGCCGGATCTGGTTCGCAAAGCAGTGTTCCTCGCCGGCCACGCTCGGATGGATCATTTCCAGCAGGTTCTGACCGAGGGTGAGCGTCAGTTGTTCGACAGCGGCGTCGCCCTGCCGGCCAAATACCGTGCGGCAGTGACGGCGGTGATGAACCTCTCGCCGGCCACGCTGGCCGACGATCACTCCGCGCGTGACTGGATGGACATCTTCGAGTTCACCGGCGGCGCAACGTCACCGGGTGTTCGCGCGCAGCTCGGCATGGACCGTGCTTTCGATCGACGTAACGAGTACAAGTCGATCATGCGCCCGTGCCTGTCCGTCGCTTTCGCCGACGACCGCATGATCCCGCCTTACCTCTCCCGCGAGGTGGCGGACTGCATCGCGACGGCGTCGTACGAAGAGATTCCCGACGCCGGGCACTACGGATACCTCGAGCGTCCGGAGGCCGTGAACAAGGTGCTGATCGACTTCCTGGCGAAGTAGTTTTTCGCAGTTCTTTCGCACGCGAGAAAGGGCCTGATCCGCTACCTGCGGGTCAGGCCCTTCCTCTTGTTTCATGCCAGTGCCAGGAACAGCTTCTCGAGTTCGGCCTCGGTCATCGGTTCCTGACCTTCGGCGCTTTCGCCGGTGAGGCATTCACGCAGCCCCGAAGCGACGATCTTGAACCCTGCTCGGTCCAGCGCTTTGGACACGGCTGCGAGCTGCGTGACGACGTCCTTGCAGTCGCGGCCGTTCTCGATCATCGAGATGACCCCGGCAAGTTGGCCGTGAGCACGCCGCAGTCTGTTCAATACGAGCGAAATGCTCTCTTCGTCGCCGGTCATGGTGGCCCCTTCTCGAGTGTTCGTGCTGCGACCGAGGGTACCCCTGGGGGCATGTCTGTGTTTGATCCAGTGTTCGATCCGACTGTGGTGTCAGATGATCGAGGTGACTGCCGCGCGCAACTTGACGGCGGCGTCGGCAGCTACGGACTCCAGGCCTGGTTCGCCGGAAACCTGAACCATGAGAGCGGGATTCATCGCTTCGACGAAGAACGAGTTCTCGTTAGTCGTATCTTCGCGGACGACGACGTTGCACGGCAGTAGGAGGCCGATCTGACGATCCACCGACACTGCCTGATGGGCCAGCGGCGGATTGCAGGCACCCAGGATCAGGTACTTCTCCATGTCCTCGTCCAACTTTTCCTTGAGGGTGGCCTGCATGTCGATCTCGGTCAGGATGCCGAAGCCCTGCTCGGCGAGCGCGGCACGCGTGCGGGTGACGACCTCGTCGAAAGTTCCGGTGACCTTGGTTGCGATCGCTATCGGTTCCGTGGGGGTTGTCATTGCCCGCTCCTGTTCGTTGGTTTCGATGTCTTCGGCTTCGATTTCCGTTGTCTCTATGATACCCCTGGGGGTATCAATTCAACAGTGATGTCGGGTACACGGTCAGCCATGCGAGAAGCTGATGTTCGGCAGGATGCGTCGTAGCCATGCCGGTGTCCACCAGGCTGCCCGGCCGGTGAGACGCAGGAGTACGGGCAGGAGCACCAAGCGGACGAGCACCGCGTCCAGGAGCACAGCCACACCGAGGATGATTCCCATCTCCTTGGGCGGCAGCGGATCTGCGAGCGCGAAAGTGAAGAAGACCGCAACCATCACCGCTGCCGCCGCCGCGATGACCCGACCCGAATGCGCGAGGCCGTCGATGTGTGCGATCTCGGGGTCACCTGTCCGTTCGTAGTGCTCCTTTGCGCTCGAGAGCAGGAACACGGTGTAGTCCATCGCGATGGCAAAGATCATGGCGAAGAAGAAGACCGGACCCCATCCGTTCAGAAATCCCTGGGGATCGAAACCGAGCAGGCCGGATCCGTGACCGTCCTGGAATATCAGCTTCGCAATTCCGAACGCGGCCCCTGTGGACAGTAGGCTGACCAGCGTGCCGATCAAGGCGATCAGAGGTGCCTGAAGAGCGATCAGCAGCAACAGGAATCCGAGCGTCAGAATCACGACCACGACGATGGGCAGGTAGTCGTTCAACGCCTGCTGAAGGTCGAGATTTTCGGCCGGAGCGCCGCCGACGAGCGCTGATTCCGGCAGCTGCGACCGAAGGTCCGCAAGGATGGTTTCCATCGCAGGATCCGACGGGTCGACAGTGGGAACTGCTTGCAGCATAACCAGATCGGATCCGTCGGCTGCGTGCTGCGCCGGCGTGACCATGGCCACGCCGTCAATGTTCACGGCAACACGCGAGGTGTCTGCTGCATCGTCTGCGGACGTGACGATCTGCAACATTCCGGGAGCGCCGTCACCGAATTGCTGCTGCGCCAGTTCGTAACCCTGCCGAACCGGGGCGTCCTCGGGAACCACGGCGATGGAGGGCATTGCCACCTTCAGTCCGAAGACCGGCACGACGAGTGCTATCAGGATGAGCAGGGCGCCGACGCCGAAGGGCCACGGGTGCTTGTGCAGCAGCGACGCCCAGGCTGCGAACATCGGGGAGCGGTGCTGCTGGCGCTTTGCGTACGGTAGCGAACCACCGTTGACCTTGGCTCCTATCCTGCCGAGCACGGAGGGTAGCAGGGTGAGGGTTGCGGCGAGAACGAAGATCACGGCGAGCATGATGCCGACAGCCATCGTGCGTACGGCGGGAGCCGGAACGAGAAGAACCGCAGACAAACTGACCAGAACTGTGAGGCCGGAGAGGACAATTGCTTTGCCGGCGGTGTCCATCGTCTGGGCCACGGCGGCCCGCGGATCCGGATCGGTTCGCAGTGCTTCTCGGAACCTGGCGACGAGGAAGAGTGCGTAGTCGATGCCGAGCGCGAGGGCGAACATCATCGCGAAGTTCATGGCCCACACGGAAATCGGCGTGATCTCGTTGAGGATCACGAGTCCGCCCGCCGAAGCGACCAGGCCCGCAAGGGTCAGCAGTAGCGGGAGTCCCGCGGCAACCAGGGATCCGAAGGCCAACACCATGATCGCGAGAGTGACGGGCCAGGACATCATTTCGGCCTTGATCATCGCTTCGTGATTGGCCTTGTTGAAATCGCTCCACAACGCCGACGCGCCGGTGGGGTACACCTCGATCGTGTCCGTGGACAGTGCCGTGAGTTTCTTGCCGAGTTCGTCTACCGCGCGCACCATGTCGTCGGTATTCGCATTGGCACCCGCGATCATGATTCCGGTATGTCCGTCCGGGCTGATGGTCATGCCGGGCTGTGGGGCGATCACTTCGCCGAAACGAGGGTCCGCGGTAAACAGTTCGGTTGCCGCGGCCAGAGTCTGCTGCATCGACGGATCGGTGATGGGTAGAGAATTCGAGTGAACGACCACTTGCACTGCGGCGGAGGAGTTTCCGCCGAAATGCTGCTCGGCCAACTCGCGAACCTGCACCGACTCGGATCCGTTTGCCTGCCAACCCGCGCCGGCCAGGGAGGTGAAGACACTGGGCGCTGCGGCGCCGAGTGCAACCAGCGCGATCAACCAGACGCCGACGACCAGGCGGGTGTGCGCCGCCATCGATCGACCGAGTCGCGCGAGTATGCCGTCGGCTTGGTCGGGTGGGTCCGCGGTGACAGTTCTGGTCGCTGACATCTTCACTCCTGATACGGGTGGGGGTATTCCTGACTGTTCCTTGTATACCCCTAGGGGTATCTGATTGTCACTTCCGAAGGTTCTCTATGCTGCTGGGGGCGCCGTCTGATCAGTGACGGTGGAACGAACTTCGGTGATACGGATATGGGGAGAGCGATCGTGGACGCACAGGACTGGGACGAGCGATACCGAGCGGTGACGGAGCCGTGGGGAGTGGACCCGGCGGGAACCGTCGCTACAAGAATTGCCGACCTGAGGCCGGGCACCGCGATCGATCTGGCCTGCGGCGACGGCCGTCACGCGCGGTGGATGGCCGGGCAGGGTTGGTCGGTGACCGCGGTCGACTATTCGTCGGTGGCGATCGATCTGGCACGGGCGAGTGACCGGGACAAGGCCGTCGACTGGCGGGTCGGCGATGCGACCACGTGGCAACCGGAAGGTTCGGTCGACCTGGTGTTGGTCAGCTTTCTGCACCTCGAGGTCGACGAGTTGGCCGAAACGCTGAAGCGCGTCGGGCAGTGGGTTGCTCCCGGCGGACGCGTCCTCTATCTGGGGCATTCCATCGAGAACTTCCACCGTGGGGTGGGCGGCCCACCCGAACCGACCATTCTGCCCGGTATTTCCGATCTAGCCAGGGCAGCGGAGGGATCGAGGGTCTACGCACTCGAACACGTGGTTCGGCCACAGGACGGTAAGACGGCAATCGACGTTCTGCTCGAATTCGGTCCGTGGGACCAGGTCTGACCAGGGCGGGAGTGCACCTTCACGTTCCTGGGTAGCCTACCCTAAACTGGCGAGGGTGTTCGTCGTTCGATGAGCATGAACGACGATGATCGGATTCTCGATGTCTGACCACTCTCAGGTAGCTCACCCGGCTGTATCGGGCGGTGGCCATCTGGACGCAGCGCTCCCGGCGACGGCCGCTCAGCGTGAAGTGTGGGTTGCTCAGAACGTCGATCCGAACAGCCCGGTCTACAACATCGGACTGGTTGTCGAGGTCGACGGCACGATCGACGTCGAGCGCGCGGCAGCGGCGATCAAGGCCACCGTCGGCCGCGTCGAAGCGCTGTTCGTGCACTTTCAGGTGGATCCCGACAACCGGCTGATTCAGGTGCCGATTCCGGAGGCGCACTGGGACGTGGAAGTACTCGACCTTCGGGGCGAGTCGGATCCCGATTCGGCTGCGCAATTGTGGATGGACACCGACATGGCTCGGGTCTTCGGTCCGGACGATCTGCTTTTCCGCCAGGTACTTCTGCTGACCGCCGACGATCGAGTCATCTGGTACCAGCGCTATCACCACAGTGTGGTCGACGGGTACGGCATCTCGCTCATCGTCGCCGACGTCGCCGAACGATACGACGATCCGAATCTCGAGACTGCCGCACCGCTGTGGACACTCGGTGCGGTGGTTGCAGCCGATCTGGAATATCGAAACTCTCCACGGTTCTTGCTCGACCGTCAGTACTGGGTGGAGCGAGTTGAAGCAGGACCGGAAGCGACGCGCATTCTGCATGGGCAGGTGGACGATTCGCTGCCGCCGATCTCGGCGATGCTCACGCTCGATGCCGATCGCGCAGCGCAGCTCTATCGCTATGCGGCCGACGCCGGGATTCGACGAACTCGCCTGCCCATGGCCGCGCTGATCGCATACATTGCGCGCACCACCGGACAGCACGACGTCGTCGTCTCGGTGCCGATGGCAGCTCGGGTGGGCCGCGACATGCGTCGCACCCCCTCGATGGCGTCGACGATTCTGCCGCTGAGTATTCGAGTCGAGCGCTCGGAAACCATCGGCCAGTTGGCAACTCGTCTCGACACCGCCCTGATCTCGATTCTCAAGCACGGGCGGTACCGGGGCGAGGATCTCGCTCGCGACATTCGGGCGATCGATCCCGACCGTCAGGTCTTCGGCCCCGGCATCAACTCGATGATGTTCGAGCACACTCTCACCTTCGGCGGTTGCCCGGTGCGCGTGCGTAATTCGGTAACCGGGCGGGTCGGCGACCTTGATCTGAGTGTGCGCGGCGGACAGGACGGGGAACCGATCGAAATCGACGTCCGCGCACCGTTCGGATTCGACCGCGAACTGGCTGATCACACCGCCAGAATCGAACAGTTCCTCGATCGGTTCGTAGCCGAGCCGCAGCTTCCGATCTCGGCACTCGACCCCATGGCGCCGGCCGAGCGAGAACTCGTGCTCCACGGGTGGAACGACACAGCAGAGCCGCAGCCCGTCACGACGGTGCCGGATTTGTTGCGTAGCAGCTTCTCCGCCGATCGGGACGCCGTCGCCGTGGTCGACGGCGACGTCCGGCTGACCTACGGCGAACTCGAATCTCGGGTATCGCAGCTCGCCGCACACTTGATCTCTCGCGGTGCTGCATCCGAAACCGTTGTGGCAATCGGGCTTCCGAGATCCGCCGAGATGGTGGTGGGGTTGTTGGCCGCCATGTGCGCCGGTAGCGCTTTCGTGCCGCTGGATCCGTCGTGGCCCGCAGAGCGCCGCGAATCAGTGCTCGCCGATGCCGGTGCCACACAGGTGCTCACCTCCGACGGCGCTGACGACTCCGTTCCGGTCGATCTCTCCGCGTGGGCGTACGAGGACGGCCCTTGGCGCCTGTCCGAGGTCATGACCCCCGACGTCCGTATTCACGGTGCCCAACTGGCGTATGTCATCTTCACGTCCGGTTCGACCGGTCGTCCGAAGGGCGCCATGATCCGCCACGAGGCAATCTGTGCAAGATTGCTGTGGCAGCGGGAGCGGATTCTCGGGTTCGGGTCCGGCGATGCCTCTCTGTTCAAAGCTCCACTCTCGTTCGATATCTCGATCAACGAGATCCTGCTCCCGCTCGTATCCGGCGGTCGATTGGTGATCGCGAAGCCCGAGGGGGAGCGCGACCCGCAATACCTGCTCGACCTGATCGCCGGAGAATCGGTCACCTTCGTCTACCTGGTTTCGTCGATGCTCGACATCCTTCTGGACCTGGCGAACGGGACTGATCAGCTCGATTCGTTGAAGCACGTGTGGTGCGGCGGTGAAGTTCTCACGCCTGAACTCTTCGATCGGTTCCGCGCCCAACTGTCCACGACGCTGTATCACGGCTACGGGCCGGCGGAAGCGACTATCGGTGTCTCCCATGTGATCTACCGCGAGGACGCGGAACGAATCGCCACATCCATCGGGCGCCCGAACCCCAACACTCGCCTGTACGTATTGGACGGCGACCTGCAACCGGTTCCGGTCGGCACCGGCGGCGAACTCTACGCGGCGGGCTTCCTGCTGGGGCGCGGATACGTGGGTGCGTCGGCATTGACCGCGTCTCGTTTTGTCGCGGATCCCTTTGTTTCCGGTGATCTGGCCGGATCCCGGATGTATCGCACCGGTGACTTGGCCCGATGGACCGCGGACGGCACCCTCGACTTCCTCGGACGCACGGACAATCAGGTGAAGATCCGTGGCATGCGTCTCGAACTCGAGGATGTCGAAGCCGCCGTGATCTCGCACCCCCAAGTGCGTCACGTGGCAGTTCTGGTGCGTCAAGCACCCACAGGCGCAAAGTATCTCGCCGCCTACGTGAGTGCAGCGTCGGGGGCTAACCTCGCAATCGACTCACGGGACATTCGCGAGTGGGCGGCGAGCAAGCTGCCCGACTACATGGTCCCGACCACCGTGACTGTCCTCGACGAGTTTCCGCTCACGGCCAACGGCAAACTCGACCGCCGCGCACTTCCCGAGCCCGATCTCGCCGAACTGAGTGCGCATGTCGCCGCGAGAAACGAAGTAGAACAACAATTCTGCACGTTGATCGCGTCGGCAGTCGGACTCGAGTCAGTCGGCGTGACCGACGACTTCTTTGCACTGGGCGGCGACAGCATCGTCGCGATCTCGCTCGTGACCGCGGCTCGTGCGGCCGGTTTGTCGATCAGTCCACGCGAGGTGTTCCAACTGCGCACCGCAGAGGCCCTGGCGCGTGCCCAGTCCGGCCGAACGGCTGAGATCGTCGACCACAGGGACCAGCCGATCGGCCACGTAGCCACGACGCCGATTGCCGCCAGGGTTCTCGGAGTGTCGGATGCACTGCGAACCTTCCACCAGCGTGCGCTGATTCAGACCCCGTCAGCCTTGACATCCGAGCATGTCCAGGCGGCGCTCGACGCCCTGGTGGCGCGCCACGATGCACTTCGTGCGACGTTGACGTCCGAAGGAACGCTGCTTGTTCCGGAGGCAAACGAAGCGGCTGTGGTCTTCGAGACCTGTGCACTGCCGGCACCTCTCGAAGAATGCGGACCGTTGATCCTCGCCGAGACCGAGCGAGCCGTCGGTCGTCTGAATCCGGCCGCCGGCACGATGGTCAGTGCTGTTCTGTTCCGCACCGTGACCGGTCCAGGACGACTGTTGCTGGTCGTCCACCACGCAGTGGTTGACGGAGTCTCCTGGCGCATCATTCTCGAGGACCTCGCGCGCGCCGGCATCGCAGCGATGAATGGCGACGAACCCGAACTTGCTCCGGTCGGCACGTCGGTGAGGAGATACGCCGAACTCGTTACAGAAGCGGTTGGAGCAGGGCGACTGGACACCGAGATCGAATTCTGGGACTCGGTGACGGCCGCACAACAGTCGCGTCTCGGGCGTCGGGCACTCGACCCGGCGATCGACATCGCGCGCACCGCTTCGGCGCGGTCGATCACCTTACCTCCAGAATTTGCAGATCAGCTGTTGGGCAGTGTCCCAAGGGCGTTCGGGGCCGATGTGAGCGAAGTGCTGGTCACCGCACTTGCCGTGGCGCTGACCCGTTGGAGCGGGGCCGGATCGGTGACGATCGACCTGGAGGGGCACGGACGCGACGAAGACATCGTTCGCGGCGACGGCGCTGCGCACGTGGACCTGACACGAACTGTCGGTTGGTTCACCACGGTGTTCCCGGTTGCGCTCGAGATCGGCACAGCCGCTCCGGATCTCGACGCGACTGACGATCTGGCGGGGGTTCTCAAGAGCGTCAAGGAGCAACTTCGACGGGTTCCGAACGCAGGCTTCGGGTACGGAGCATTGCGACACCTCGGCGGCTCGGATCAGTTGCGTAGTTTTGCAGCGCCCGAGGTGGTGCTCAACTATCTGGGACGCACGGCCGCGGCGAAAGGGGCCTGGTTCCCGGTGTCGATGGACGGCGCTGCCGATCCGTCCATGCCGTTGGGACACGCGTTGTCTGTCGACGTCGTAGCCGAGGACGCCGCCGGTGGACCACGCCTGCGAGCCACTCTGACCTGGGCGTCGAACATCTTCCTGCGTAGCGACATCGACAGGTTTGCGCGGCTGTGGCTGGACTCGCTCAAGGCCGTGTCCGGGCTCGCAGCCTTCGGCGGAGCCACACCCTCGGACTACCCTCTGGTGGCGCTCGCTCAGGCAGATGTGGACGAGTTGCCGAAGGCTGAAGAGATTCTCCCACTCACTCCGCTGCAGGAAGGGATCTACTTCCATTCGGCGTTTGCCGATCCGGGGACGGATCAGTATGTCGTGCAACAGGTTGTGGAGCTGACCGGCACCGTGGACAGTGCGGCGCTGCGCCGTGCGCTGCAATCCGTCGTCGATCGGCATGAGGCGCTGCGCACCGGATTCTCGGTCCTGGGTGACGGCCGTGTGGTGCAGGTGGTGCACCCGAGCGCTGTCGTGGAGATGGCGGTAGTCGAGGTTGCCGGCGCCGACGTCGATGAACTGCTCTCCGCCGACCGTGCGCGTGGGTTCGACCTCGCGCAACCGCCACTCGTCCGCTACACACTTGTCCGTGCAACTTCGGAGAAATATCTTCTGCTGCAGTCGATTCACCACGCGGTTGCAGATGGATGGTCGGTCCCGGTGATGCTGCGGGAACTGATGGCGTCGTACAGCGTCGGCGATTCCCACGTCGTGTTCCCGGCGCCGGCGGCGTACCGCAGCTATCTCGAATGGCTGGCCGGTCACGATCACGAGGCTTCGGCAGCAGTGTGGAAGAAGGCACTGAACTCTCCCGGTCCCGCCGTCGAACTGCCCGCCCCGAGTGCCGGCAGCAGCGGAATCCGCGCAACTCGGGTCGAACTGACCGGCAGTGACACTCGCGCACTGACGACCAACGGACGCTCACACGGACTCACGCTGAGCACACTGGTGCATGGCGCCTGGGGATTGGTGCTCGGCCGAATGGCCGGCCGAACGGACGTGCTGTTCGGCTCGACCGTATCGGGGCGCGGCGGCGACCTACCCGGTATCGAGACCATGGTGGGCTTGTTCATCAACACTGTGCCGGCCCGACTGCGCTTCGACCCGGCGGAGCCTGCCTCGCAAGCACTTTCTCGCTGGCAGGAAGAACAATCGGAACTCCTCGACCATCAGTACGTGGGGCTGCCCGAACTGCGACGGACCGGCGGACTGGAGCAGAACTTCGAAACACTGGTCGTATTCGAGAACTATCCCCTCGGTAACACGGCAATCGCTGATCCGACGGATTCGGTGCGACTGACGGGAATTCGATTCGACGAGCGACCGGCCTACCCACTGACGCTGATCGTCGTCCCCGGCGATCGGTTGGCGTTGGAGCTGAAGTACGACGCCGCTCAGGTGGACGGCAACGCCGCGCAGGCGCTGGCCGAAGCTCTCGCAGTGGTGCTCACAGAGCTTTCCCGCGATCTCGAACAGGTGATCGGCCGGATCGCGCTGGCACCCGTCCAGCCAGGGAGCGTCGGCACGGTCTTGGACCAGCCGCGTGCAACGCTGACCGAGCTGCTGCGGGATCAAGCTGAGCGCGCGCCCGAAGCCACCGCTGTGATCTTCCGCGACGAGGTGTTTACCTACGCCGAACTTCACTCTCGCGCTGATCGTTTTGCGCACCTGCTGCGCGAACGGGGCGTCGGACGCGAATCGTTGGTGGCCGTTGCCTTGCCGCGCTCGATCGAGCTGATGGTCGCGATACTCGGCATCGGCAAGGCCGGGGGAGCGTACGTTCCCCTCGACACCGGCTACCCAGCGGAGCGGCTGACCTACATGCTGGGTGACGCCGATCCGGTGTGCGTCGTGGTGTCGGAGGATTCTTCACTCGATTCGGGTTCGGTTCCGCGGGTGACGGTATCGGAGTCCGCGCAGTTCCCCGCCGATCCGCTGAGTGTTCCGGGATCGCCCCCGGATGCCGCGTACATGATCTACACCTCGGGTTCGACCGGTCGCCCCAAAGGTGTTGTGGTCACCCACGAGGGGGCGGTCAACCGATTGCTCTGGGCGCAGCAGATACGTCCGATGGACACCTCTGACCGGATGCTGCAGAAGACCCCGTCGAGTTTCGACGTCTCCGTCCCCGAATTCTTCTGGCCGTTCCTGGTGGGGGCAACCCTGGTGATGGCCGAGCCGGACGGGCACAAGGACCCGGGCTATCTGGCCGACGTCATAGTCGAACAGTCCGTGACCCGAGTGCACTTTGTTCCGTCGATGCTCGAAGTGTTTCTCGCGGAGCCGAAAGCGGCACTGTGCACGTCCCTCGAAATCGTCAACTGCAGCGGTGAGGCACTGCCCGTTCACGTTGCACGCAAGGTCGCGGACATCCTGCCGAATGCTCTGGTGGACAACCTGTACGGCCCCACCGAAGCTGCCGTCGACGTCAGTTGGCAGCCGTCGGTGCAGGACACTCCGGCCGACGCCGTCAGCGTCCCGATCGGCGCACCCGCCGCCAACACAGGACTGTTCGTTCTCGATCCGTATCTTCAGAACGTTCCGGCCGGTGCCACCGGTGAGCTGTATCTGGCAGGGCCACAACTGGCGCGTGGCTACCACGGACGTGGGGGATTGACCTCCGAGAGATTTGTGGCGAACCCGTACGGACATGCAGGCTCGCGGATGTACCGGACCGGTGACATCGTGCGTTGGAATGCCGACGAAGTTCTCGAGTACCTCGGCCGCGTCGACGAGCAGGTGAAGGTTCGTGGATTCCGCATCGAACTCGGTGAAATCGAAGCTCAGTTGGCGCTGTGCCCCGGAGTCGCGGCAAGTGCCGTGATCGTCCGCTCCGACGGTCCGAGTAACCGCGCACAGGTGGTTGCCTACCTGGTCGGAGACGTTGACGAAGCTGCGGTGCGAGGGCAGTTGTTGTCGGTGCTTCCGGAGTTCATGGTGCCCAGCGCCTTCGTGCGGCTGGAGTCACTGCCACTGAGTCCGAGCGGCAAGCTCGACCGGAGGGCACTGCCTGCACCGGATTTCGCGGCACAGGTGGGCGAAACGGTGGGAGGTATCTCTTCGGGTGTTGCAGACCTCCTCGCCGGGCATTTCGCGACGGTTCTCGGACTGCCCCGCGTCGGGGTGCGCGACGACTTCTTCACGCTGGGCGGCGACAGTATTCTGGCGATCCGACTGGTCAACCTGGCTCGTCGGGATTCGGTAGTACTGACCCCGCGTCAGATCTTCGAATTGCGTACTCCCGCTGCGATCGCCGCAGCAGTGGGTGATGTTGTCACCTCGGCAACTACTGTCACGACCGACATCGGCGTGGGTGATCTGGTTCCGCTGCCGGTGGTCCACCGCTTGTCCGAATGGACGGGCAATACCGATCGCTTCAATCAGTCAGTTCTGATCCATTCTCCGGCAACATCTCTCGAATCGATCACCGGCGCGTTGCAGGCCGTACTCGATCACCACGACGGGCTTCGGCAAACCTTGATCCGACACGACCGCGGAATGTGGTCGGCGCGGGTGCAGGAACCCGGCAGCGTCCGGGCAGCGGACATCGTCGAACGAGTCGACGCGCGGGGACTGGGCGACGCCGAGCTGCGAACACGCGTCACTGAGCACTCCGAAACAGCGACCAGTCGATTGGATCCGTCTGCTGGGCGGATGATCTCGGTGGTCTGGTTCGATTGTGGTGCCGAGAATCTCGGGCGGCTCGCCATAGTTGCGCATCACCTGGTCGTGGACGGCGTGTCCTGGGGAACCCTGCTCGAGGACTTGGCGATGGCCTGGGTGGCGGTCGAGGCCGGAGAGCCCGCCGCACTCGATGGTGTCGGAACTTCGCTGCGCACCTTCTCCCGCACGGTGGCCGAACACGCCCACTCGGCTCATCGATTTGCCGAACTCGATCACTGGCTGACGGTGACCGCTCCGGGCGCGCATCTGATTCCCGGTGTCGAGGGCTATGCCGTTGTATCCGGAGGCTCGAGACGCACGGTCACGGTGGACGGAGCAATCTCCGAGGCGGCACTTGGATCGGTTGCGGCACTGGTGGGTGCGGAGGGAACGGACGTTCTGCTGGCAGCACTGACGATGTCCGTCGATCACTGGCGTCGTTCCACCGGTCGTAGCGAGCGTGAACTTCTGGTCGATCTCGAAAGGCACGGCCGCGAGGAATTGGTACCGGGAACCGATCTGTCGCGAACAGTCGGCTGGTTCACCACCATCGCGCCCACGCGACTGCACGCCGGGACCGACCCGGTAGCCACACTGCGCGAGGTGAAGGAGAGCCTGCGCAGTGCACCGGACGGCGGTATCGGCTACGGAATGTTGCGGTACGTGAACGCCCGCACGGCACCGACATTGGCGGGGCGATCCGAATCTCAGATCCTGTTCAACTACCTCGGACGTTCGGCGGCTGCTGGATCGACCGCATGGTCCCTGGCAGCCGAATCCGAAGCCATGTCCACCGATCCCGACGCGGACATGGGAGGGCCGTACCGGCTGATCGTCAATGTCGTCAGTGTGGATTCGGAGCTTCGCGCCGACTTCGCCTGGGCAAGTGAAGATTTGTCCGAGGAGGACGCGCGGGCACTGTCCGACGGCTGGGTTTCGGCGCTCGGTGATCTGTCGGTCGCGGCTGCGGAGCACGACGGGCCTCCCATCCTGACTCCGTCCGATGTGGGGTTGCTCGACCTGAGTCAGGCCGAGATCGACGCGATAGCCGACGCGAGCCCGACAGGTGTCAGCAGCATCCTCCCGCTCTCACCCTTGCAGGAAGGCCTGTACTTCCAGGCCGGATACTCAGACAGCGGTGACAGTGCTGGCGGGGACATTTACACGGCACAGTTCTCGATGGACTTCGGACACACGCTCGATGTAGACAGGTTGGCTGCGGCCGCCCGGACACTTCAACGACGAAATCCCACCCTGCGTGCGGGATTCGTGAGCGAAGGTCTGAACGAGCCGGTGCAGTTCTTCAGCGTGGGACTCGACGTTCCGGTTGCCGTCCACGATCTCCGTGAACTGGACGACTCGACTGCGCGTGAGCGCGCCGACGGCATTGCTGCCCAAGACAGAGTGACTCCATTCGACCTGACCGCGCCGCCGCTGTGGCGTATGAGCGTGCTGCATCTTCCTGGGGGACACGATCGCCTGGTGATCAACAGGCAGTTCCTGCTGTGGGACGGCTGGTCCAACGGCCTTGTCGTCAGCCAGCTTCTGGCGCTTTACGACACCGGCGGCGACGACAGCACCTTCGGCGAACCCGAGGGGTCGTTCGAGACCTACCTCGCCTGGTTGGCCGGCCGCGACGGAGCTGCCGCCGACGAGGCGTGGCGCGGAGCGCTGGCGGGACTCGAAGAGCCGACGCTTGTTGCCGAGCCGGCGCCGGGCGCCGAACGTCAGCTTCCGGATCGCCGTGATGTGGTTCTGTCGGAATCGCTTTCGCGTGCATTGCGTGAGCGCGCTGCCGCGTCCGGCGTCACGTTCAACACGGTACTGAACGCAGCGCTGGCACTGGTGCTGGCGTCGGCCACCGGTCGACAGGACGTCGTCTTCGGCTCCACCGTTGCCGGAAGGCCTCCCGAGGTGCCGGGAATCGACACCGTGGTGGGAATGTTCCTCAACACGGTTCCCGTTCGGCTGCAATTGAATCCGAACGAGAGCGTCGAGGAATTTCTTCGCCGCACGCAGGCGGATCGTCTCTCGCTGATGCCGTACGACTACCTCGGCTTGGCATCGATCCAACGTGTCTCCGAGCATCGTCAGTTGTTCGACGTGCTGATAGTCCTGCAGAACTTCGTGGACGAGAAGCAAGTAGACGCTCTCAATGCCGCCCACGACGTCAGTGGCAGCGACAGCATCGATCACACGCACTATCCGCTGACCGTCGTGGTCACACCGGGCGCCACCGTCAACGTCAAGTTCGAGTTCCATCCGCATCTGGTGACCGCGCGTCGAGCCGAGGACCTACTGGGTCACTTCGTCGAACTGTTGCAGAGTTGGTCGCAGGACATGACAGGTTCGGTCGTTGCGACACCGGTTCCCGCAGTGGTGCAACAGACGCAGAGCCGAGAGTTGCCGGAGCGCACCATTGCCGACCTGTTCGAAGAGGCGGCGTCGGCGCAACCGAACGACACTGCACTCGTGTTCGGGAAGCGCCGGATGACCTACGCCGATCTCGACGGCGAGATCAACCGGATGGCGCGGTTGCTGATTAACTGCGGTGCCGGCCCGGAAAAGATCGTGGCTCTCGGTCTACCACGGTCGGTGGACATGGTCGTCGCCCTCTTCGCCGTATTGCGGACCGGTGCCGCCTACCTGCCCCTCGAACTCGACCACCCCGCCGAGCGGTTGGCCGTGATGATCGACGACGCGCATCCTGTCGTGTTGCTGACGACCGTTGCCGCCGCATCGAAGTTCGAAGGAGCGGACGTCCGCACTATCGTGATCGACGAGCCGGACACAGCGGCAAGGAGACTGACGATCTCGGCGCGGGCGCTCTCCGCGTCGGAACTCGGAGCATTCGCCCCGGGGACACCGCATCGACTCGACCACCCCGCGTACGTCATCTACACCTCCGGTTCGACCGGCAAGCCCAAGGGCGTGGTCACCGGTTACCGCGGCCTGACGAACATGCAGTTCAACCACCGCGAGGCGATCTTCGAACCGGTGATCGCCGCGGCGGGCCGACGCCTGCGGATCGCGCACACCGTGTCCTTCGCCTTCGACATGTCGTGGGAGGAACTGCTGTGGCTCGTGGAAGGCCACGAGGTGCACATCTGCGACGAGGATCTGCGTCGTGACGCCGAGGCGTTGGTTGCGTACTGCGACGCACAGGACATCGACGTCGTCAACGTGACGCCGACCTACGCGACGCACCTGATCGAGAGCGGACTTCTCGACGACGGTGTGGGACAACACCGCCCGCCGCTTGTCCTGCTCGGGGGTGAAGCCGTTCCGGATTCGGTGTGGAACAAGCTGCGCGACACCGAAGGAACCGTAGGTTACAACCTCTACGGACCGACGGAATACACGATCAACACCCTCGGCGGCGGAACGTCCGACAGCGACACCCCGACCGTCGGCAAGCCGATCTGGAACACGACTGCGCACATTCTCGACGGCTGGCTGCGTCCGGTTCCCGACGGAGTTGCCGGCGAACTGTACATTGCCGGAGCCGGTTTGGCTCGCGGCTACCTCGGACGCTTCGCGCTGACGTGCGAGCGTTTCGTCGCCGATCCTGCCGGGACCGGAGAACGCATGTACCGCACGGGCGATCTGGTGCGTCGACGCGGTGACGGAAACCTGGACTTCCTCGGCCGCACCGACGACCAGGTGAAGATCCGAGGTCATCGGATCGAGCCGAGCGAAATCGTCTCCGTTCTCGAATCCGACGAACACGTGCGTCAAGCAGCGGTGGTGGTCGACGTCGGGGCAGGTGGAGTCAAGAGGCTCGTCGGTTACGTGACACCGGTGCGCCTGGGCGTCGCGCACGATTACCGTGCGCGAGCACGAGTTCTCCTACCCGACTACATGGTTCCGGCTGTGGTGATCGAAGTGGAGGCACTACCGATGACCGTCAACGGAAAGCTCGACGTCAAGGCGCTGCCCACGGCCGATTCAGTGCTGGGGGAGCGGAGTGGGATGGCGATCGCGCCCCGGAACCACACGGAAGAGGTCCTGTGCGAACTCTTCTCGGACGTGCTGGACGTGGAGGGTATCGGTGTCGACGACAACTTCTTCGACCTCGGTGGGCACTCGCTTCTGGCCACCAAACTGATCAGTCGCACGCGGATCGCCATTCCCAACAGTCTGACCATGCGTGATCTCTTCGAAGCGCCGACTGTCGCGGAACTCGCGGAACGTATTGTGGCCGAGCAGGGATCGACGCGGCCGGTACTGGTGGCGAAGCCTCGACCGGATCACCTTCCTCTTTCTGCAGCTCAACAGCGATTGTGGCTGATCGGACAGATGGAGGAGAGCTCCGCGGCCTACAACTTCCCGATCGTGCTCCGCCTGGACGGTGCTCTGGACGCGGATGTGTTCGCGGCGGCGCTGGATGACGTCGTGGAACGACACGAATCGTTGCGCACGGTGTTCCGGTTGGTGGACGGAACACCGGAACAGATCATTCTCCAATCGGCGACGGTTCCGGTCGAGACAGTTCATATCGAGACAGTTCCTTCAGCGGAATCCGACGTCGCCGGCGAAGTTGCAGTGGCAGTGGGTCGTCCGTTCGACCTGTCGAACGAGATTCCGATCCGCGCACGTCTGATCTGGGCGGACGACGCCGTAGTGGTCGTGATCGTCCTGCATCACATCACTACCGACGAATGGTCCGATCGCCCCTTCCTTCGGGATCTGATGTCTGCCTACTCCTCTCGTATTCAGGGCGAAGAACCAGCTTTCGAACCGCTTCCCGTTCAGTACGCGGATTACACCCTGTGGCAACGGGAATTGCTGGGCAGCGCCGACGATCCGTCGAGCGTCCTGAGTGCGCAGTTGGACTTCTGGGCGAAAAGTTTGGACGGAGCCCCGGAAGAACTGCTGCTCCCCACCGACCGGAGCCGACCGGCAAGACCGAGTTTCTCCGGTGGTGCAGTGGTGACACGGTTAGGCGTAGACACCACTGCTGCACTGCGAGATCTGGCGCGCGAGAGCCAGAGTTCGATGTTCATGGTCCTGCACGCGGCGTCGGCGGCGTTGCTGACCGCGCTCGGTGCTGGTGAAGACCTTCCGCTCGGGGCTCCCGTGGCCGGGCGCAGTGAACAGGGGCTCGACGAACTCGTCGGCTTCTTCGTCAATACCATTGTGCTTCGCACGGATACGTCGGGTAACCCGACGTTCCGGCAGTTGGTGGATCGCGTTCGCGAGGGAGATCTCGAGGCCTTCGCCAACGCCGACGTTCCGTTCGAAACTGTGGTGGAGCGTCTCAATCCGTCGCGTACTTTGGCCCGCAACCCGCTGTTCCAGGTCATGGTCGGCTATCACAGTCGCGAGGAAATGGGCGGGGATCCGTTCGAACTCGAGGAATACACGGCCAAGTTCGATCTGGTGTTCAATTTCACCGAGTATCTCGGCGACGAAGGCTGCATCGATATCCGGCTCGAATACGGCAGCGACCTCTTCGATCGCGAGACCGCACAGCGAATTTCGAATCGATTGGAATCGGTGATCGCGGCAGTCGTGGAATCGGCCGACATCGAGATCGGTGAGATCGACATCTTCTTGCCAGGCGAACTCGAACAGGTTGTCACCTCGTTCAACGACACCGCCGTCGACGTGCCGGAAGAGACGTTCTACGACGCTTTTGCGCGTGGGGTCGTTGCTACACCCGAGGCGATCGCCGTGCGCGACGAGGCGGGGCAAGTCACCTACCGCGAGCTTTCCGAGCAGTGTGATCGGATAGCCGGTCTGCTGTATCGGCACGGAGTGTCGGTCGAAGACGTGGTGGGACTTGCCGTCCCGCGCTCGGTGGAGATGGTCGCGTCGGTCCTCGCCGTGCTCAAGCTGGGGGCAGCGTATCTTCCCCTGGACTTGAGTCACCCGAGCGAGCGCATCACGTACATGCTCACCGATTCCCGCGCCTCGATACTGCTGTCCACCTCCGAGGAGAGTTCTCGAATCGACGATGTGGTCGGTGTCGAGCGAATCCTCCTGGACGATCCGTTGATCCGGAGGGAACTGGACGAGGCAGTGATCGTCGAGACCCCCAGGCCACCAGTCGGCGTCAGCCACGCGGCGTACGTCATCTACACCTCGGGATCGACCGGCAAGCCGAAGGGAGCTGTCCTCTCCCATGACGGTATCCCGAGCCTTGTTGCCACAGCCGAGGTTCGGATGCGACTGGTACCGGGTTCGGTGGTGATGCAGTTCGCTTCGGTCGGCTTCGACGTCGCGGTATTCGAGTTGGCCATGGCTCTGTGCACGAGCAGCACCCTGGTGATCGTGCCGCAGAACGCCCGCGTTGCCGGTCCGGCGCTCACGGATTTCATGACGAGCAATCGCGTGACCCACGCAATCATCCCTCCCTCGTTGCTGGCCGCCCTGCCGGCAGGATGCGAAGTACCGCAGGGTTGCACGGTGTTGGTAGGAACCGAGACGGTGCCGCCGGAGCTGATCGGGCGATGGGCGGAACGGCTGAATTTGCTTGCCGCGTACGGCCTCACCGAAGCCACGGTGAACAACACACTGTGGCAGGCGGAGCCCGGTTGGAACGGTGCTGTGCCCATCGGAATCCCCGATCCCAACGAACAGGCGTATGTGCTCGACGATCAACTGCGTCCGGTTCCGCCGGGGGTATCCGGCGAACTGTACATCGCAGGCCGCGGCTTGGCCCGAGGGTACCTGGGCCGATTCGATCTGACGGCACAGAGATTCATCGCAGATCCCTTCGGCGCGGGCGATCGTATGTACCGCACCGGGGACCGCGCACGGTGGCGCTCGGACGGGAACATCGACTTCCTCGGCCGCGTGGACGATCAGGTCAAGATCCGCGGTTTCCGAATCGAATTGGGTGAAATCATCGGAGCACTCAGTGCCCATCCATCGGTGAAGCAGGCGACGGTCGTCGCGGATCGACAGGGCGAAATCACGCGCCTGGTCGGGTACGTGTCACCGGAACCCGGTGTTGTCGTCGATACGACGGCAGTGCGGAACCTCGCGGCAGTGTCGTTGCCCGACTACATGGTTCCGACCTTGGTTGTCGCCCTTGACGGTCCGCTGCCGCTGACGCCCAACGGAAAGCTCGACCGTAAGGCGCTGCCTGCCCCGGACTGGTCGGAGCTGGCGGGAGATGTTGCTCCTCGCACGGCGGTGGAGTCCACGGTCGCGGCTGCCTTCGCGGAGATACTGCAACTCCGGAGCGTCGGAGTCCACGACAGTTTCTTCGAACTCGGTGGGCATTCGATGGCATCGATGAAACTGGTCGGTCGCATTCGCGAAGCGTTCGGCGTGGACGTCAGTATTCGAGACGTTTTCGACGCGCCGAGTGTTGCGGAGTTGGCCGCCGTCGTTGCGCGTTCGGAAGGTGGGCGTCCGATCCTGGCGCCGGCGGTGAAACGTCCGGAGACGATGGGTCTGTCTGCGCCGCAACGTCGTCAGTGGGAGTTGTTCCGCGCGGCCGGCGAGCACGCGCAAGCAAGCCACGCTCTGGCACTGACCCTGAAATCGAAGATCGATCCGGAGATTCTCGGCCACGCCTTGGACGATGTGACGTCGCGGCACGAACCACTGCGGACAACCTTCGTCGAGGTCGACGGCATCGTCGTGGCAAGAGAATCGGTGCGACCGACTGTCGATGTGGTCGATGTCGGCGCCGGCGATGTGGGTCGAGTGGTGTTCGAACTGGCTCAACTTCCGATGGATCTGCGTGAGCAATCGCCGTTGCGGGTTCATCTGGTGCTCGGTGAAGACGGCTCTCGGACACTGCTTCTCGTCATGCACTACATCGCCGTCGACGAGTGGTCCGTTGTGCCCTTGCTGGGAGATCTGGTCTCGGCCTATGCGGCCAGGTCGCAGGGAGATCAACCGATCTGGGACGAGTTGGCGTTGACGTACGCCGACTACACCGTGTGGTCCGACGAGCTGTTGGGAGACCCCTCGGATGGCACCAGTCGTGCGTCGAAGCAACTTGCGTACTGGCAGGATGCGCTCGACGGAATACCGACCAGTGTGAATCTTCCGTTGCCGGAAGGTGACTCGGAGCAGCGAGGTGACGTGGTCGCTGTCGACATCGACGCGGATCTGCACGCCAGAATCGACGCCCTGGCTGCGCGCACCGGCACGAGTATGTTCATGGTCCTGCAGGCCGCACTTGCCAGCGTTCTCACGAAGGCCGGCGCGGGTACCGATCTTCCTATCGGTTCATTGGTTGCGGGCAGGTCGGATCCCCGTCTCGAACCGATGATCGGATCGTTCTTCAATGTTGTTCTCCTGCGCACGGATACGTCCGGTAGTCCGACGTTTGCAGAGTTGCTGGCTCGCATCCGGGAAAACAATCTGGAAGCGCTGAGCAATCAGGACGTCTCATATGTGTATGTCGAGCAGGCACTGGGTAATCCGGCGACCATGAGACCTCAGGTGATGGTGATCCATCACCAACAGGCCGATTTGGACGGGCTCGGCGACTTCGGTTCTCTCGTACCGATTCCGGTGGGAGTGCCCGATGCCGATGTGGCGTTGAGTTTTTACGAGCCGGTCGGCGAAGGGCCTGTTTTTGCAACTCTCGGGTTCCGTGCCGACCGCGTCGATGCGGGCGCGGTCCGTGAATGGGCAGGTCAGCTGGTCGACGTGATCGAGGCTGCGGCGCTCGTCGAAGGCGATGACGTGAGCGAGGGGGCGAAACTATGACATACGTCGCATCGCTCCGCGGGGTCGACCGCTATACGGGGGCTCGCAGTGTTGATACCCTCACCTCATTAAGGGTAGCCTTTGCTACTTACTTCGGGACATCGATTGGCGGCCGTACCAGGTCGTCCCGTCGGGGATGGACTACCTGTAATGAGTGAATCACCGAGAGACTCCAGCGCCGAACCCGCCGTGGTCGACATCGTCGGCGTCGGGTTCGGTCCGGCCAACCTTGCGCTGGCCATCGCTGTCGAAGAACACAACGCAAATTGTGCAGCCGTTGATCGGGTGAACGCGCGGTTCTTCGAAAAGCAGTCTCAGTTCGCGTGGCATCCCGGGATGCTGCTCGACGGTGCCACGATGCAGATCGCGTTTCCGAAGGACCTGGTGACGTTCCGCAACCCGCAGAGTGGATACAGCTTCTTCTCGTATCTGTTCGAGCAGGGGCGTCTGGTCGACTTCGTCAACCACCAGACCTTCTTTCCCACGCGCCACGAGTTCAACGACTACCTGTGCTGGGCAGCTCGACGAGTCGACGCGGACGTGCAGTTCGGTACGACCGTCGACGGGGTCGAGGGCATCAGGAACTCCGACGGCGTGATCGATCGCTTTGCGGTTCGCACGGCCGACGGTGAAACGGTGATCGCGCGCAACATCGTCGTCGGCGCCGGACTGAAAGAGCGGATCCCGGAGTGGGCAACGCCGTCGTCCCGGTGCTTCCACAATCACCAGTTCCTCTTCCACCTCGAAGCAATGCCCGAGCCCGTGCACAACAGGTTCGTCGTTCTCGGCGCCGGTCAGAGTGCCGCGGAGATCGTCGACTACCTGCACGCGAACTACCCGAACGCCGAAGTCCACAGTGTTTTTGCCCGCTACGGCTACAGCCCGGCAGACGACAGCCCCTACGCAAATCGCATCTTCGATCCCGAAGCCGTCGACCAACTGCACGGCGCCGACGCCGCGGAACGACGTCGACTTCTCGATTTGCACCGCAGTACCAATTACTCGGTCGTCGACATCGAACTGATCAACAAGCTCTATGCCACCGAGTACCAGGAGATGGTTCGCGGGCCGCGGCGGCTGTTCATGCGTCGGGCCTCGGAGATCACGAGTTCCGTGGAGACCGAATCCGGCATCGAACTGGCTGTTCGTAGCAATCTCGACGGCTTGACCGACACGCTCTCGTGCGACGCACTCATTCTGGCCACGGGTTTCACCCCGGCACCGCTGGACAATTTGTTGGGTGAACTCGTGCCGGATTCGTCCGTTCCGCGTAACGTCAGTCGGGATTATCGACTGGCTGTAACGGAGGACGTGACAGGCGGTATCTATCTGCAGGGTGGGACAGAACAGACTCACGGATTGACGTCGTCGCTGCTGTCGAACGTGGCAGTGCGGGCGGGGGAGATTCTGGCGTCGGTACTGAGCCACCAGAACCGAACTGGTGCGCTTGCTAGTCTGGGCGCACAAGACACGTACGTAACGAGTGAGGCGAGATGAGCACTAACCCTTTCGATGACGAAGACGGCCGCTTCTACGTGCTGGTGAACGACGAGGACCAGCACTCGCTGTGGCCCACGTTTTCCGAGGTCCCCGCCGGCTGGCGCGTGGTGTTCGGTGAAGACAGCCGCAAGGCATGCCTCGAATACGTCGAGGCGAACTGGACCGACATGCGTCCGAAGAGCCTGCGCGAAGCCATGGAAGCCGATCAGGCTGCCGGCGGAAAGCACGCAGTCGAGAGCTGATTCTCTCACCGCTCGGAAACCCCCGAGTGAACAGAAAAGAGCTGGGCACCGTCGGGTGCCCAGCTCCTTCTGCTTGAACGACGCCTATCTCTCGGTGATGGGAACTCGACGCCTTCGCTTGCGGACCATCGGTCGACGTAGCGAGTCCACGCGCATCAGAATTCGTGGACGACGCAGCGTCCGCGCTCCCCATTCGCCGAGCGTCACGCCCGCGGCGAGGGCGCAGCCGATACCGAAGGCCGACAGCAAGGCGGTCAACCCGATCAGTACCTGGTCGTTGAGCAGCGCGTACAGGCCTCGGTACAGCGAAAGACCGGGGAGCAGCGGAGTGATGCCTGCGACCGCGACAACCAGCGGAGGCGTCAGGGCGCGGCGAGCCATCAGACCACCGGCAAGGCCGACGACTGTCGCTGCGATCGCGGCCGCGATCACGGGGCCGACGTCGAGTGTCTGCACGAAGATCGACACACCACTGCCTGCCGCACCGCCCAGGAACGCCGCGGTGAGTGCACGACGCTCGGCGTAGCAGGCGAGTGCATAGAAGACCGACGCACAGGCGCCGGAGAGCATGAGGATCGGCAACTGGGTGATGGTCGATACTTCGACGTTGATCGGTGGAAGCGTCGAACCCAACATTCCGGTCATCCGCAGTGAGATTGCGACACCCGCGATGATGCCGCCCGTCATCATCACCACTTCGAAGAACCGCGCGACAGCTGTAATGGGTGCACCCATGATCGCGTCCTGGACCGAGCCCACCAACGACAGCCCGGACAGTAGGACGACAACTCCGGCCGCGATGACCAACGACGGCCGGATACTGATCCCCAGCTGGTCCTGAAATGTATAGAGCGTGGCAGCGGGCGCAGCCGCGATGAGACCGCCGACAACCTGCTGGAAGAAGAACGGCAGGCCGAACCGGTTCAGCACACGGTTGACGCGGTCGATCACCATCGTCGTCAAGAACGCGACTGTGGCAACGAGGAACCCGCCCCCGAGCAGGACGGAGACCGAAGCCGCCATCGCCGCCCAGGCCATTGTCGCGGTCCACCGGTTGTACGGGTGCGGCGCCGTCGTGATGGCTGTGAGAGCGTCGTGCGCTTGGTCCGGGGTGATCGCCTCACGGCGGATGCGACGCGTCAGACGGTCGACAGCCGCCAGTCGCGTGAAGTCCATCGACCGGTAGTGGACGATGCGCATCGTGCTCGCCGGCGGTCGCGTGGGGCCGCGATAGGCAGAGAGCACAATCGAGTTGTACGTGACGTCGACGTCACACTGGGCCAGGCCGTACGTGGCGGCGATGAACTGCACCTGCTCAGCGGTGTCCATGGCTGCGGTTCCGGATGCGAGGAGGACTTCGCCTACCCGAACCGCGAGGTCCAGGACCTCTGCGACGACGGCGTCGTCTGTCAGGTCGATCGGTTGAAGCGGCGCGGGAGCCGACGTGACCGTGTCGACGGTGGCTTGCCGGTTTCCCGTCAGGCGTGTGAGTACTTCGGTGAATTTCGCCATCAGGGGGCGGAGTGGGAGTTGCGCATGGGGCCCACGCTATCTAACGTGACCCGGGCGCGGCCACCGTGACGGCTTGGATATGATGGCTCCGCAAAGTCAGTCGCGGCAACGCGTCGGTCTTCGCCTCCTTAGCTCAGTGGTAGAGCACTCGCCTTGTAAGCGAAAGGTCGTCGGTTCAATCCCGACAGGAGGCTCCGAAAACTCAGAGGCACTCACCGAGAATGTGGTGGGTGCCTCTGTGTTTGCTCGGGTGCTGTGTTTGCTCAGGTGCTGCGTTTGCCGAGACGCTGTGTTTGCCAGGTCTCTCGGCTGCCTGCCAGGTTCAGTTGGTCTCAGGCTTGTTCGAAGCCTGGCGCGGGTCGATCGCGCCGTCGATGTACTGCTGGGCAATCACTCGCAGTTTGACGTTGCTTCGCTGCGAGTCCTGGATGAGGATGCGGAAGGCTCGGTCGGCGTCGACGCGGTGGGTGCCCATGATGATGCCCTTGGCCTGTTCGATGACGCCTCGCGATTCGAGTGCACGCTCGAGGTCCATCGCGTGCTTTCTGGCCATGTCGAGGCGCTGCGAGCTGTGCAGTGCGTAGGCCGAGGTGACGGCGAAGAGTTGGAGCAATGCCGCGTCGGCTCCGGTGAAACCTCGGAGGTCGTGGCTGTAGAGATTGAGAGTTCCGAGCGGGCGATCTCTACCGGGTAGCGGCATCGACAAGAAGCTGACGGCGCCGACTGCCTTTGCCGCGCTTGCGAATTGAGGCCACCGGCTGTGGGCTTCGCTGGCATGTGCGCGTACAACCGTGCCGGTGCGTGATGACGTCACGCTCGGTCCGTAATTCAGTCGGAATTGGATCGAGTCGACGGTACGAACAAGTTGGTGGGTGGCGGCTACGGTTCGAAACGTCGAATCCGAACCCCCGATGGCAATGCCGGCCATGTCGGCGTCGGCGATGAGGTCGACGGCATGCTTGCAGACCTGTTCGAGGAATTGCTCTGCCTGGGCATGTGGATCGAGGTGTGCGTAGAGCGATTGCAAGGCGTCCGAGGCGGCATCCAAGCTGTCCTGCGCAGCGGAATTTCGGCCCCCGGCAGGGGTGCGGTGTTCCCTGGCAATGCGCGGCGCCGTCATTGTCTCAACCACCCTTCCCCATCACGTCGCAGGCATGTCCGATTCGTCTCATTGTTGCACCGGACTAACTGTTGTGCACTCTGTTTCGGTGGACAAGTGTCTGATGGGCCGGACGGTTATGTGGGGCGCGCCACGTATGCCCAATCGTGATGTTTGATTCGGCCATTAGCGGGTAGTGCGCCAACTTCGGAATTATGTTGTCCTGCAACAGTTAACGTGAAAACTGCGACCGAAGTACAAGTTTTCTCCGCAATGGCGCGCAGGTCGCGAACTTGGCCTATTGTCAGCGCCAGCGCACAATCTTGTACGCGTAACCCGTAGACAGTGAAGGGGATACGACGATGAACGGACTGATCGCGGCTCTGAACAGTGGAATGACGGTCGGCTTGGCCAACACGATCCTGACTTTCGGCGGAATCATCATCAATCTCAATATCGTGATCAACAACTGACCGCGTAATCGGCGAGTAACCGTCTGTTATGCCGATTCGATCGGAAGGTCCGGCCCTGGGCGATCGCTTCGGCTCTTGAGCCATCGATTGGGAAGTTTGCCGGCCAGTTCTCCGAGTGGACCGACTGCAGCACTGAGGATTCCGACTGTTTCCTGAAGTACCTCGATGCTCGCGCTCATACGCTCGAGGTTGGGAGCAAGCGAAGTCAAGGTGTCGGACAGTGCAACGATCTGGTCAAGCGGGCCGCCTTCGGCGATGAGCCGTTCGAAGGCACCGTTCTCCGCCAAGAGTGTTTCGAGGATGCCGTTCTCGGCAAGTGCGCGATCGATGACGCCGTCCTTGGCAGTCAGGCGTTCGACGGCACCGTCCTGTGCTGTCAGGCGTTCCAGTGGGCCGTCCTCGGCCATCATTCGGTCGAGGAGTCCGTCCGGGGCGAGCAACCGCTCCAAAGCGCCATTCTCGGCGAGCACTCGATCCAACGGTCCGCCCGGGGCCAGAAGTCTTTCGAGTGGTCCGCCGGGAGCGAGTAGTCGTTCGAGTGTGCCGTCGGGTGCAGTCAGTTTGTCGACCGGACCGCCAGGTGAGAGCAGCCGGTCGAGCGGCCCACCGGGGGCCAAGGCCTGCCCGATGGGCCGATCGTCTGCAGTAAGCGAAGACAACTGCTGGATCATCTGCATGGGTCCGCGGGGGCTTGCCAGGGTGGCAGCGCCCGCCGTCACGGCACCGGTATTACTGACGGCGATGCGAACTGTCGTCACCGTCAGCTCGGCGATCCCCAAACTGATCTCTGCGGCTGCAATGCCCGCACGTAGGGGAAGCGTGAGCATCTCCAGCAGTTTCATGCGTTAACTGTAACCGGTAACACACAAACACTCACCTGGATCGCCGGTCAGTGAAGGACCTTCAGGCCGACGACACAACCGACGATTCCCAGGATCAGCAGAATCTTGACGATCGACGTGGACTCCGCGCCGGTGACCATCGCATATCCGACGGTCAGGGCGGCGCCGATGCCGACCCAGACCGCGTACGCAGTCCCGATGGGAAGGGTGCGCATTGCATACGCGAGGCCCGCCATACTGACGATCAGGCCGAGGATGAAGACGACGGTGGGGGACATTTTGCTGAATCCGTCGGACTTACCGAGTGCGGTAGCCCAGACAGCTTCGAAAAGTCCGGAAATGACGAGCACGATCCATGCCATGGTGAACAACTCCCAAGGCACCGTCTTTTCGCTGGCCGGGTACGGTGCGCTCGTCCGGATGTCGTCGTTGACCAACCAACCATAGCAACAGAATTCTGCGCTACGACCTGATCAGGTGGCGATTTAGGTCACCACCGCCGGTCGAACCCGCTTCAGATGGATGGTCACCATGGCCACCACGATGGTCGCCGTTGCAGCGAGAACAGCCAGAGGAATCGGCGTGTTCACCGAGACAGGGCCGTGTTCGACGAGCGGACCGGTCGACCACCCGAATTCTTGTGCGGCCGGCTCCAAGAAGGTCGCTGAAACCGAGAACAGCGTAAGAGTGAAGGGCAGTACCGCCCCGCTCGAGACTGCCCCGACGGCAACAGGCAGGCAAGACGTGACGGCCAATCCCAACGCGAGCGGCAGAACAACGACGTACGAAACCGTGGTCAAGGGGCTGTCCGACAATCCCGAGAGTGCGGTCACGCCAAGGAGTCCCAGCCCGAGTTGGGGCATCGGTCTTTTCCAGCCGACGACGACACCGAGCGTCAGGGCAGCAGCGCCCGCGGGCGCCGCCCAAGTCCAGTCGGACGAAAAGTGGGTCGTACTGACCGAAACCGCGCTGACTGCCAGTCCGACGAGTATGAAACGGCCGTCGTGTGGCGACAAGCGCCAAGCCAGCGCGACCGTTACGGCAACCGCGATCACCACTGCAGTAACCCAGGACCCAGGTGATGTCGACGTCGAGCCCAACGTCACATAGAGAGCCGTGAATGCCAGGGGCAGAACAACTCCCAGCGTCACCAGGCGCGTGTCTATGTCGCCCGGCTCCTGATTCGGTCGTGCGACTGCGGCGACTCCACCCACGAGAAGGGTTGCAGCGAGCAGAATCCAGACGGGAACCGTGGACGGCGCGGGGTAGGAATCGCCCGGAAGTGTGAGCGACCACCTGGCGACGCGATCGCGCCACAAGTCTGCGGCGCCGAAGTACAGGGTCGTCGCGGTCACCCCGAGTGCGAGAGCAATTTGTGCTGCGCGGTGACTCTTCGTCGGATATGCCGCTGCTGCGAGGAAAGCGCCGGCTCCGATTGCGTTCAGAGTCACCGAAATCTGGGCGGAGACGGGGACGAATGCAGGTAGCGCGATGGCGAGGGCGCCGGCTACAGCGAAGACGGTCGCGAGACTGCCGCGAGCCCAGCGCTGTAGTAGTGCAACTCCGACGGCCGCAACCACAGCGGCAGTTGCTCCCGCCCACTGCGGCGTGATCACCACCGAGGTGAGGCCGTCGTCGGAGAACGAGAAGTCGTCGACTCGGGACTCGGCCACTGCGTACACAGCCACCACACCGCCGACCAGCGCAGACGCCACCGGGCCGTAGAGCTGAGCGATTTGAACTGGGCTACGTTGCTGCATAATTCGTCGAATTTTCGCACAACTCGCCGATACGACTGATCGTCACATCGCCGTGCGGATCCATCCACACCGGTTCCCCGTCTCGAAGTCGAGGAAGAAGCAGATGGCGCCCTCGGCTCGGCCACTGAACGAAGTCGTATCCGGCCAATTTGGTCTGAACGATATCGGCGACCCACACCGCAGCGTCCGCGAATTCAGTATCCATCGACAGTGCGTTGAAGTAGCTGAATCCGCTGATGTCACGTGCGCCTTGCCAGCCGATCGTGACGTTGTAGTCGCTGTTTATCGAAAATTCCCAGATCAGACGATCGACAACAACTTCAGGTCCGAATCGCAGGCAACGCAGATCTTGGGCAACAGCCGCGAGGGCTTGTGCCCAAGACTCCTGCACTCGGCCATTCACCTGCACCCAGCCGTTCACAGGAAGCTCCCAGGGAACATACAGCGAGAATCCAGTGGCAGGGGAGAAGATGGTTCTCGTGACCGACAAGACCCCCGAAGCCCGCATCCTCGTCGTCGACGACGAACCCACCATCGTGGAGTTGCTCTCCGTGAGCCTCCGGTTCCAGGGCTTCGAGGTGGCAACTGCATCGAGCGGCGCCCAAGGCCTGGACGTCGCACGGACATTCCGTCCCGACGCGATTGTTCTCGACGTCATGATGCCCGGGATGGACGGCTTCGGTCTGCTTCGACGCCTCCGTGCCGACGGTGTGGACGCACCGGTCCTGTTTCTGACGGCGAAGGATTCGCTCGACGACAAGATCAGCGGCCTGACCCTCGGCGCGGACGACTACGTGACCAAGCCGTTCAGCCTCGAAGAGGTCGTGACGAGGTTGCGGGTCATCCTGCGCCGCGCCGGCCGCGGTGTCGCGCCGGAGCAGTCGCCGCGGGTGAAGTTCGCCGACATCGAACTCGACGACGACACCCGCGAGGTCTGGAAGAAGGGCGAACTGGTTGCACTCTCGCCCACCGAGTTCACATTGCTCCGATACTTCATGGTCAACGCCGGGACTGTTCTCAGCAAGCCTCGGATTCTCGACCATGTCTGGAACTACGATTTCGGCGGGGAGGTCGGAGTTGTCGAGTCCTACGTGTCCTACCTACGTCGCAAGGTGGATACGGGGGAGACGCCGCTGATCCACACGTTGCGTGGGGTCGGCTACGTGATGCGTGAACCGCGGCAATGATCGCCGCCGCGGAAAACGATCAGCTTACGAAGCGGGGTCGTTTCCGTCTCCACTCACTGCCGCTGCGCTTCACCCTGGTTGCGGCCTTGCTGGTGTTGGCGGCGCTGGGGTTGTTGGCGTCGGGCGTGGCGGTCACTTCGGCGCTCGAGAATTCACTGACCCAGCGAACCGACAAAACGCTGTACGAGGCGGTCGACGGTTGGGCAAAGCCGCACACAAGAGATCTACAGCCGCCCAGTGACGTCGGCCCGGGCACCCGCCCACCCAGCCCCTTCTTCGTCCGGACAGTGACCCCGGACGGTCGGGTGATCGTCCTGAACGACAAGTCGACGACCACCGAACCCGACCTGTCCAAAGATTCCACCAACGGTCCGATCACCGTCGGATCGAGCGATGGTTCCGACGTGAACTGGCGAGTTCTCACGACGGTCCGCGACGGCACGACCACGACTATCGGTGTGCGACTGACGGATAACGAGCAGACCGTCGACGACTTGGTCGGGCTGCAACTCGGCATCGGTCTGGTTGTTCTGCTGATCCTCGGCGGCGGAGCGTATTTCGTCGTTCGTCGGAGCCTGCGTCCTCTCGTCGAGGTGGAGGAAACCGCCGCTGCCATTGCCGCCGGCGACCTTCATCGACGCGTTCCGGAGCGTGACGACCGCACCGAAGTCGGCCGATTGTCCGTGGCGCTCAACGGAATGCTCGCGCAGATTCAACACGCATTTGCCGCGACCGAGGCTTCGGAGGAATCAGCACGGCGTTCCGAGGAGAAGATGCGTAGATTTGTCGGCGACGCGAGCCACGAGTTGCGCACACCCTTGACGACTATTCGTGGGTTCGCCGAGTTGTATCGCCAAGGCGCCATGACTGATACGGAAACGCTGATGAACCGGATCGAGGGCGAGGCGTCGAGGATGGGACTTCTGGTCGAAGATCTGCTCATGCTGGCCAGACTCGACGAACAGCGACCACTCGAGAACAAGCCGGTGGATCTGCTTGCAGTTGCGGCGGATTCGGTACAGGCGGCGCGAGCGATCGCACCGGATCGAATCGTCAAACTGCAGATGACCGGCGGCCCAGGCCTACCCGAGGTGCACGGCGACGAGGCCAGACTGCGTCAGGTAGTCGCCAATCTGGTGGGCAACGCGATCAAACACACGCCGTCGGATGCACAGGTCACAGTTCGTGTCGGTACAACCGGGAACTCCGCGGTGGTCGAGGTTTCGGATACCGGTCAGGGCCTGAGTGAAGAGGATGCCGCGCGGATCTTCGAGCGTTTCTACCGCGCGGACACCTCTCGCACCCGCGAGACCGGAGGCGCCGGTCTCGGCCTGTCCATTGTTTCGGCTTTGGTTGCCGCGCACGCCGGAACCGTCAGCGTCGAGACGGCCCTCGGGCAAGGGACGACGTTCCGCGTCGAATTGCCGCGTGATCCGAAGGACGACTGACGAGGAACTACCGGAACCGGTCTCTCAGAAGTAGGTGTGCACCGTACCGACGACGCGGTAGTCCGAGTCCACCTCGGGAATCAGTGACCACTTGTCGAAAGTGGTGCAGGGGTGCGAGATTCCGCAACCGAGCAGATCGCCGACCTTCACGTCGAAGTCAGCCGGAACGTCGACGTACGCGTGCTGGTCGTTGAGGGCGGTGATCGTCAGCTCTCGCGCCGATCGGTTGGATCCGTCGCGTCGGCGCCACAGGACTATGGGGAAGCCTGCGTCGGATCCGACGTCGCGACGACCGAAGCCCAGGATCGCGCGGCCGGGCTCAGGTATGGAGAGCACTACGCCCCAGACCTCAGCGGCTCCCTGCAGGGTTCGCGGACCATCCGCCCACGGCGAAGTCTCGGCATAGAGACCGTGATCGTGGGTGATGTAGCAACCGCTGCGCAGTACGACGCGTACACCGTTGTCGAGTGCCCACCGGCCGGCCAGCTCGCGCACCACAAGATCGTGGAATGCGCTGCCGCCGAACGTGACCAGTGGCCTGGGAGCCTTCGCGGAGTTGTTCTCGAACAGGTTCTCGGCGACACAGATTTCCGTGAACACCCGCGCGGATTTGAGATATGAATCGACGGAAATGCGGCGGGCAGCCACCGAGGCTCCGGGCATCATGCCCTCGAATCCCTCGACTCCGGTGACTGTCAACGAAGGAGCCTGCGCCGCCGCACGTGCAACGTCGAGAGCTTGCTCGACAGTGCGAGCACCCGCGCGTCCGCTGTCGTATCCGAGTTCGACGAGAACCCGGATACGGCTGGCCGGTGAGACTTTCGCGATCAACTGTTCCATCAGCCGGACGCTCTCGACGGAGTCGACGAGGGTGGTGACGAAGAAATCGGGGTCGGTGGCCTGAGCGTCGCAGATCCACCGAATGCCGGCGGGATCGAGAACCTGGCTGGCGATGATGATGGTGTCCACACCGAATTCACGCAGAATGCGTGCCTGCGCAACGGTTGCCGCCGTCATCGCCCAAGCACCGGCGTCGAGTTGGCGACGAACCAGTTCGGGGCTCATCGTGGTCTTCGCGTGAGGCGCCAGATCCACGTCGTGATCGGAACAGAACTGAGCCATGAGGTCGACGTTGTGCGCGATCGCCGCACGGTTGAGTGTCATCACCGGCAGCAAGAGGTTGCCGTCGAGTGCAGAGATCCCCAGTGGCTCGAGGTCGGAGCCGTCGCGACCTTCGAGGTCGGTGCCGAATGCCTTGTGCTGCCAACCGATCGGGGGGTTCGCGAAATCCGTCATGGCATCGATTGTGCCGTCAATTGCAGGCGAAGTGTTCATGTGTAGTGACTTTCTGTCAGAACTATGCAGGTCAGAACGTAATCGGGCTACGAGCGGCGTACCGGACGACCGGGCAACGCGTCCTCGAGCACGACACCGCCTTCGACGACGGGTACTCCGCCGACGAGCACGCGGCTGATTCCGGTGGAGGGGCGGGTGCCGTCGATGTAGGTGGCGTTGTCGGTGATCCGCTCGGGGTCGAAAACGAGGATGTCCGCGTCGCTACCGGGGCTGATCCGACCTTTCGACGCCATCGAGGGAACCGACTCCTCCAGAATCTGCGCGGGGATCAACGAGCAGCGCGCGATGATCTCCGACAGCGACAGCAGTTTGCGCTCGCGGTACAGGGTACGAATCGCACGTGCGTAGGTACCGGCGCCGCGGGGATGGCCGAGTGCCTTCTCCGGCAACGGCCACTGCAATGCATCGGCAGACGAACGGCCAGGCCAGGTCAGTGGCATCGCGTCGCTCGCGATGGCGGCGCGGTCGAAAGTCATCGCCCTTTCGAGGAACTCGCGCTGCACGGTGTCGTTCTCGTCGAGGAACTCCACCAGCACCAGTCCACCGGGGTCGGTTGCCCGAAGGTGTTCCAGCTGTTTGCGGTCCGCGATACGTTCACCGGTGGGTACGAATGTCAGCGATCGTGGTGTCAGATTCATCAGATGAAGTTTGTCGGGATCGAGAAACGCAGCGCCGACGGCCGTCGACCCGGAACCGTACGGATACGCTTCCGTCGTGACGCGTGATCCGGCAGCCTGAACTTGTGCCACCACCGACAACGCATGGTCGACGTGCATTCCCGAGGTGCTGTTGACGTGGCAGTAGTGCATGTGTGCGCCGGTTTCGGCTGCTGCACGGGCGATTTCGACGGCGCCGTCCACCGGGCTCGACGGATCGGCCGAGATGAGCGGGCGCGCATGGGTGTAGGTGGGAACACCGGCGCGGGCCGCGAGATCCGCCACCTGCAAGTACTCGGTCGGATCGGATTTCGGGGCGTACCCGACCACCACACCGATACCGAGAGCGCCTGCGGCCAGATCGTTTTCGAGAAGTTCGAGAATGTGTGCACGCTGCGAGGCAGAGGGTTCGCCCTGCCAGCTCGGGGAACCGAGATGGTGCAGGAGCGTTCTGATGTCGCCGTCGGGATCGGCTCCCGAGAGTTCGATCATTCGGGCGTGAGCCCACGACGTCGCGTAGCCGTAGTTGATCGGGCGGCCCTCGGCGCCGGCCCGCGCATATGCTTTCGCGACAGGAATGACACCGGCTTCCAGTTCGAGGGCCGTCGTGACTCCGTCCAACGCCTGAAGTCGCTGCTCGGCGATTTCCTGTCCGTGGCTGTGCAGGTCGATGAATCCGGGGCAGATCACCTGACCGGTCACGTCGATCGTCTGCCGGGCTTCGATCGCGTCGTGACCCCACGCCGAGACCTTGCCGCCGGTGATCGCGATGCCCCGAACCTCGTCGGTTCCCGATGCGGGATCGACGACGCGGCCGCCGGTGAACACGATGTCGTGGACCTGCATCAGAGTTGCACTCCTGTCGTTGGTCGAACCGCCTGGCCCGGCGAATGTCCCGATGGTTTCACGGCTCGGGTATCGGATTCTGGTGTGAACGTCCCAAATGGAGGCCGACTCACCGTTCGAGCGGACAAGAAACGGATGCGCTCGAGTGTGAAGGTGAAAGCGAAGTTATCAATTCAGCCGATTGAGATCGATGGAGGACAGGAATGCACGTCTATATTTCGGTGGACATGGAGGGTATCGCGGGTATCGCGACGCTCGATCAGACGATCCGCGGCGGTGGCGGCTACCACCGTGCGCAGATGCTCATGACCGCCGAGACCAATGCTGCGATCGCCGGTGCGTTCGACGCCGGTGCGACGAGCGTCCTGGTCAACGACAGCCACGGAACGATGGACAATCTGCTTCACGCCGACCTGGATCCACGGGCGCGTCTGATCTTCGGAACACCGAAGATGCAGTGCATGGCGGAGGGACTGACGTCCGATCACGACGTCGCCCTGTTCGTCGGCTACCACGCACCCGCCGGTGGCCCCGGCGTCCTGGCACACACGTTCTCGAGTTTGTTCGCGGACGTCCGCCTCGATGGCAAGTCCGTCTCCGAGACCGACGTCAACACTCTCTACGCTGCGACGCAAGGCGTTCCCGTCGGCCTGGTGACGGGTGACGACATCATCTGCGGCCTGGTGGACGCGGCCTCGCCGACCACGGAGACCGTCGAGGTGAAGAAGGCGCACGGTTGGTCGGCAACCAATTCGCTGCCGCCGTCGCTGGCGTGCGAGCAGATCCGAGCAGGCGCCGAGCGTGCAGTGCGCAAGGCCGACACACTGAAGCCGGTCGAGCTGCGTGACGAATGGACCCTTGAGATCGTTCACCCCACCACCACGGGAGCTGAACTGGCCGAGGCTGTTCCCGGCTCGCGACGGATTTCGGATCGTACGATTTCGCACACACTCGGCAGCGTCGACGACATTCTCGGTCTGATCACTGTCAATGCTCGGCTCGCGGCCGCAGGCGTCTCGACGATCGTGGCAGTCGCCAATCGCACGTAATGCAGTAACGACTCGACCTCGAATGCCGCCGACACCGTGTGTGTCGGCGGCATTTGTCATCTGTTGGGGCAGAACATGTTCCGATCGACCAAACGTTGCTTCGGGTATTGGTGGGACGAACCAATGCGGTAGACGTGTTCGCTGTCACACTTCATCAGGCTTTCAATGTTCTAGTCCATGCGGCACAAGACAATCCGGGAGGCTTGATGAAGGCGGAACGCGTCACAGTCGAAGAACCATCGCACACAAGTGGTGGAGCGGTTCGAAAAATGATGGACAACAAGTCGATTCGACGCACAACCACCGTTACGGTGGGACTGCTCAGTACGATCTGGTTGATCGACATGGTGGATCGTGTGATGATCGGGCTTGCGCTTCCGATGATCGGCGACGAATTCTCGCTCAGCAGTACGCAGTTGGGTGGCGTGGTCTCGGTATTCGCGATCTTCTACATGCTCGGGCAGGTCCCCGGCGGCATGCTGGCCGACCGCTACGGACCCCGGCCACTGTTGATCGTGGCTTTGATCCTGTGGTCGGTGTTCACCGCATTGACAGGGTTCGCGTGGGGTCTCGTCTCGCTGATGGTCATGCGTGCGATGTTCGGCATCAGCCAGGGGCTCTTTCCGGCTGCGTCGTTCAAGGCGTTGGCAGAGCGGACGCGTCCGAAAACCAGAGCAACCGCGATGGGTTTCATGCTCGGTGCCAACAATCTCGGCCCCGGCGTCGCACCGCTGATCATCGCGCCGGTTCTCATGGCGGTGGGGTGGCGTGACGCGTTCTGGCTGGTGGCGATCGTCGGCGCCGTGATCGGCACGGTGGTGTGGTTGGTGCTGCCGGCACCGTTGGACACGGAAATCTCGGAAGATCCCGAGGCTGCGCTGCAACCGCTGGCGAGTGAGCACTCGCGCGCCGCGGTGTTCAAGTCCGCGTCGGTCTGGAAGTTTGCGATTCTGTTCTGCTTGGCCAACATGTCCGCGTACGGGCTGATGACCTGGGTGCCGAGTTATCTGCTCAACGACAAGGGGCTCTCGCTGATCGACACGGGGATCTTCGCCGCGATCCCCTTCATCGTCACGGCGCTGGCCACGATTCTGGGCGGTCGATTGGTGGACAAGTACTTCCACGACCGGGCCCGGATCCTTCTGGTTCCGTGTATGGCCACGTCGGCAGTCCTGTTGTTCCTGATGACCACCGCTGACACCGTCGCGATGTTCACGTTCTACGAGACGTTGGCTCTAGGCATCAGCGGTCTGTGTTCGATGTCGATCTTCGCGATGCCGTTGCGGGCACTTCCGGCCGAATTCCTTGGTTCCGGAATGGGTTTGATCAACGGTTGTGGTCAGTTCGCCGGTTTCATCACCCCGCTCGTGATGGGATGGATGGTGGACCAGTTCTCGTACATGGCTGCATTCGGAGTCCTGGTCGGAGTTACGAGCGCTGCCGCATTGGTGGCCATGATCGTTCCGCAGACCCCGGCGAAATTCTGACAAGGAGACCGAAGATGTCGGCAACGGACGGCACACGAAAGATCGAAGACGACGTCGTCACCGATTTTTCCGGGAAGATGAGTTACGGGGCCTACCTCGGACTCGATACCCTCCTGGATTCGCAGCATCCGGTGAGCGATCCGGAGCACCACGACGAACTCTTGTTCATCATTCAGCACCAGACCAGCGAGTTGTGGCTCAAGCTGTTTCTCCACGAGATACGGGCGGCCAGAGCAGCTATAGCTGCCGACGACATCCGGGTCGCTTTCAAGCGCATCGCGCGCGTCAAACACATTCAGGCCACACTGACCGAGCAGTGGTCGGTGTTGGCGACACTGACGCCGGCGGAGTACGCGGAGTTCAGAGGCGTTCTCGGTAACTCGTCGGGGTTCCAGTCGTACCAGTACCGCGCCGTGGAATTCGTGCTCGGAAACAAGAACGCGGACATGCTGAAAGTCTTCGAATCGGATCCGTCTGCCCACCAATTGTTGGAAACCTTGCTCGGGGAGCCGACACTGTACGACGAGTTCTGGCGATACCTGTCCAGGCAGGGCTACGACGTTCCGGCGTCGGCTCTCGAACGAGACGTCAGCGCGCCCTACGTGCGCAACGACGAGTTGATTCCGCTGGTCAAGGCAATCTACGAAAACGTCGAACAGCACTGGACGGCGTACGAGGCATTCGAGGAGTTGGTCGACCTCGAGGAGAGCTTCCAGTTGTGGCGGTTCCGGCACCTTCGGACGGTGCTGCGGGTGATCGGCATGAAGAAGGGGACCGGTGGATCGAGTGGTGGTGCCGGGTTCCTGCAACGAGCGTTGGAGTTGAGCTTCTTCCCGGAGCTCTTAGCCGCCCGAACCGAGATCGGAACCTGACATACCTGCTTCATGACACGGCTGCCTATTACAGGCAGTCGTTCGTGGCACACGACGAATCCCGGCCCGAAGGACAGGAGTCTTCGACAAGATCCAACCGGGGTGGTTCGACCAAGCTGAACTTGCGAAGTTGCAAGTCGGTGACAGGAGAGCGTCGGAGTGGACAAGAAGACAATGGTGGCGGACCTGGCGGCACTGGTAACCGCCGAGTCGCCCAGTTCCGACCTCAGCGCAGTCGATGCGTGTGCGGACGTGGTGGCCCAGATCGGTGAACGCCATCTCGGGAGCGCACCGGAACGTATTCGCATCGACGGTCGTCAGCACTTGCGTTGGTCCTTCGGCACGGAACCGAAGGTGATGCTCCTGGGCCATTTCGACACTGTCTGGCCGCTCGGAACGCTCGCGGAGTTGCCCTGGTCGGTCACCGACAACATCGCCACCGGACCCGGAGTCTTTGACATGAAGGCCGGCATCGTCCAGCTCTTCCACGCGCTCGCATCGCTTCCGTCGCTCGACGGGGTGGTCGTGCTCCTCAATTCCGACGAGGAAATCGGCTCCCCGACCTCGCGCGCACTGATCGAGGAGCAAGCACGTCAGGTCGACGCGGTGCTGGTCCTCGAGGCCGCCGCCGACGGCGCGGTGAAGACGGCACGCAAGGGCATGTCGCTGTACTGCGTCGATATCGAGGGACGCGCTGCACACGCCGGACTGGAACCGGAACGAGGTGTGAACGCTGTCGTGGAGCTCGCACATCAGATTCAGGCGGTTGTGGAGCTCGCGGACCCGGCGGCGGGCACGTCGGTGGTTCCGTCCGTGATCAGTGGCGGCACGACCACCAATACCGTTGCAGCGCAAGCGCAACTGTGGTGTGACGTTCGCATGTGGTCGGCGAAGGAGCAGGAACGCATCGACCGTTCGATCCGTGCACTGACACCGGCGCTGGCCGAAAGTCGAATTTCGGTGTCCGGAGGGCCCAACCGTGGACCACTGGAATCAGCGTCTTCGGAGAAGCTGTACTTTCTCGCTCACCAGGTCAGCAGTGAGAGCGGTTTGGGGATGCTGCGCGACTGCGCCGTCGGCGGTGCCTCGGACGGAAACTTCACCGCTGCAGTCGGAACCCCGACGTTGGACGGCCTCGGTGCCGTTGGCGGTGGGGCCCATGCAGCCACAGAACACGTAGAGATAGATCAGATGATCCCGCGCGCCACGTTGCTGGCCGGTCTGGTGACTCGAGTCCTGGAGGGAGGACTGTGACGATGACGTCGCCGAACAATGTCCAACGCAAGATTGCTCAACCGGTGGGAGGTGTTTCGCCTTCGCGGATGCGTCAGGCGATCAGCCAAGCCGAACAGGCAGCTCTGCTTGCGTGTGTGACCATCGAAACCGTCACCGGGCATGCCGAGTTGGAACAGGTATTCGGCTTGTTCGAGAAGGTATGGCAGCCGGAGAGCGGAAATCCGCCCGTACACCGGGACATGATGAAAGCACTCTCGCACTCCGGTAATTACGTCGCCGGTGCTTTTCGTGGCGGAGACCTGATCGGCGGCTCGGTTGCCTTCTTCGAAGAGCCACAACATCGTTCGTTGCATTCGCACATCACGGGGATTCTCCCGAACGTGCAGAACGGGCACATCGGCCTGGCGTTGAAACTGTTCCAGCGGGCGTGGGCACTGGAACGGGGAATTCTCCACGTGCGGTGGACTTTCGACCCGCTCGTCGCGCGCAATGCCTATTTCAACGTCTCGAAACTCGGTGCGTTTCCGGTCCAATATCTGCCGCGTTTCTACGCGCCGATGAACGACAGCCTCAACGGCGGCGCAGACAGCGACCGGTTGTTGATCGACTGGGAGATCGGTAGCAGCAAGGTTTCCGACGTCGTCGCCGGTTCGGGAGAAGTCCCGACTCCCGAGTCCTTGGGGGCGAGCGAACTGCTGTCCGTCTCCGAAGCCGGCCTGCCCGTGTTGAAGTCGACGAAGAATCGTTTTGTCACGGTGGCTACGCCGAATGACGTCTACGCACTGCGTAAGTCGGACCCGGCGGCGGCGAACGATTGGCGGCTGGCCGTCCGCGAAACTCTCGGGGGCGTGCTCGCCGAGAACGGAGTGGTTCTCGCCGTCACCAGAACCGGAAAGTACGTGCTGGACCGTGCGCCGGGAACACAGGTCGGCAGGACAACAGCGGAGGCTACATCGTGAAGATCGACGGAGTTGAATTACGCCGGGCGGCAATGCCGTTGAAGGCGCCGTTTCGAACCTCGTTCGGCACCGAGACCACCAAGGACGTGTTGTTCGTCAAGGTCGTCACCTCGGAGTCGGAGGGCTGGGGCGAGTGCGTAGCGATGTCCGATCCTCGCTACTGCTCCGAATACACGGACGGCGCCGCCGAAGTCCTTCGCAAGTTCCTGATTCCGTCTCTGGGTGAACTCACCGATCCCGACGTGCACGCACTGAGCGCGACGATGGAACAGTTCGCCGGGCACCCGATGGCCAAAGCTGCCCTGGAAACCGCCTTCCTCGACGCCGAATTGCGCGCCGCCGGGACGAGCATGTCCTCGTATCTCGGCGCAGTGGTCGATCGGGTACCCGCGGGTGTTTCGGTGGGTATCAAGAATTCGATCGACGAACTGCTCGACGAGGTGGGCGGCTTCCTCGACGCCGGATACCTACGCATCAAACTGAAAATCGAACCGGGCTGGGACATCGAGCCGGTTCGCGCAGTCCGCGAGCGGTTCGGCGACGACGTACTCCTCCAGGTCGACGCGAACACCGCGTACACCTTGGCTGACGCGCGCCATCTCCAGCGGCTCGACGACTTCGACCTCCTGCTGATCGAGCAGCCGCTTCCCGAAGAGGAACTGCGCGGCCATGCCAGGTTGGCCGAGATGATGCGGACGCCCGTCTGTCTAGACGAGTCGATCACCTCCGCCAAGGTCACTGCAGACGCGCTGGCCATCGGCGCGTGCAGCGTGGTGAACATCAAACCGGGACGTGTCGGCGGTTATCTCGAATCGCGTCGAATCCACGACGTCTGCAAGGCCAACGGAATTGCCGTGTGGTGCGGCGGAATGCTCGAGACCGGAATCGGCCGGGCCGCCAACGTCGCTCTTGCCGCGCTCCCTGGATTTGTCCTACCAGGCGATACGTCAGCCTCCGACCGGTACTTCGCCGAAGACATCACTGAGCCGTTCGTGCTCGACGACGGTTACGTGAAAGTTCCGGAAGGACCGGGCATCGGCGTCGAACCGATCCCTGACCTGCTCGAAGCAATTACCACGTCGGTCGAATGGATCGGTATGGATCGGCTTTGACGAATCACTATGACACACTTCGTTCACAGGACGAAGGAGTGATAGACGTGGGCACCGTACGACCTCGCATCAGTTTGGTGCGGCTTCTCGAAGATGTGGGAACTACGGTGCTGAATCCGGTTGTCGGCGACCCGGAGGCGGTCCAGGAGATCGCCTCGGTGGTCATTCACGACCCCGACGACGACTCACCCTCGACGGCTGACTCCATGGTGCTGCTGGTCGGGATCACCGGCGGTCAACGTATCGCGGAGTCCGTGGCCGGCCTGGCCGAGCGCGGAGTGCGCGTGGTGGTCGCGCGGGTGACCACCGAGGTCAGCGATGCGGACCGCGAATCCGTCATCTCCTCCGGTGTCGTCCTGTTGGCTCTGTCGCGTGGAGTTTCGTGGGTTCAGCTGACAAGCCTGCTTCATTCGGTGCTCTCCGCCCGAAACGAAGTCGGGCACATCCACTCACGCGGAGGTGGACCGGCCGGCGATCTGTTCGCCTTCGCCAACGCCGTCAGCGCACTCTTGGATGCCCCGATCACGATCGAGGACCGAAGCTCACGGGTCATCGCCTTCTCCGGCCGCCAGGAAGAAGGAGACGGTCCACGTATCGCGACCGTTCTGGAGCGGCAGGTTCCTGACCAGTACATTCGAGTGCTCGAAGAGGCAGGGGTCTTCGACCGGCTCTATCGCAGCGACGATCCGGTGTGGGTCTCTGCCGAGACCCTCGGTACCAAAATGGGACGTATCGCCGTGTCCATCAGAGCCGGCGACGAGTTCCTCGGCTCCATGTGGGTGGCAACCGGTGAGCCGATGTCCGAGGACCGGATGCGTGCACTGCGCGATTCGGCCGGGTTGATCGCGCTGCAGATGTTGCGGTTGCGCGGCGGCGCCGACGCCGAGCGTCGACTGCGCGCAGACCTGATCGCAACCCTGCTCGACGGTGGGTCCGGTGCGGTCGACGCGATGAATCGCCTCGGCCTCGGGACCGGTCCCGCACTCGTGATGGCCTTGGGCCGTAGGTCTTTCGAGGGATCGTCGAAACCGGACGACGCCGCCCACGTGGTGCGGCTGACCGACGCTCTGGCCATGCATCTCGGCGCCGTCCACTCGCAGTCGGCGGCTGCATTGGTCAACGGAACCGGCTACGCGGTGCTTTCTGTGCGAGGGCATTCCCCCGCAGAAGCCGAGCTGCAGGCGTTCCGTGTGGCTTCGGATTTCCTGGATCGCACCGGAGCGTCCGGCGACACGATCATCGGGATCGGCCGGGTCGTGACCAGACCGGCTCAGTTGAGCCGATCGAAGCGCGACGCCGAACATGCCCTCGAAGTGTTGTTGGCGGGACGAGCGTCGGGCAGCGTCGCCACTTTCAGCAGTGTCCACGTCGACGCCATTCTGTTGGAGATCGCGTCGGAAGCTGCAGCCGAAGGATTCTCGGACCTCGGGCCCATCGAGGCGATCGCCAGCCACGATGCTGCCCATGCGACCTCGTTCGTCGACACCCTCGATGCGTGGCTCAACGCCTTCGGTGACGTCGGTGACGCAGCGGCGTCATTGCACGTGCACCCCAACACCTTTCGGTATCGACTCAGCAAGTTGAAGGGTATGGCCGCGTTGGATCTCGACGACCCCAACGTCCGCTTCCGGTTGATGGTGCATCTTCGTCTGCGCGGTCCACGCTAGTTCGAAAGTCGAAAAATGCGGGTCGCGCCGGCTTCTCGGCGCGACCCGCATTTTCGTCGGTGGGTTCAGATCAGCTGTTGTTGCGGAGAGCTTCGACAGCGATGCGGCCGACGGTTCCGATGGAAGCGTCGATCTTCGGGGCGCGATGGGTGAGCTCGTGGGACTTGGTGAAGACACCGACGGCATAGCGCTTGCCGTCCGGGTACACCACGACGCCGGCTTCGTTTCGTACCAGTCCCAGCGTTCCGGTCTTGGCAGCGACGGTGACCTCGTCGGGGAAGCCAGATGAAAGGCGGTGCGGCCAGACCTGCTTGCTCATGATCGTTCGGACCTCTTCGCAGGCCGAAGCAGGGCCGGCTTCGTCCCGCCAGATTGCAGCCAGCAACATTGTGATCTCACGAGGAGTGCTGGAGTTGGAGCGGGCCGGATCCATGATGGAAATCGTCCGGAGAATTTCGATCGGGGGGTATTCCAGCAAGGTTTCCTTGTCGACTCCGAGGTCTTCGTAGACTGTTTTGAAGAGACCGCGGCAGTCACGTACCAGGTTGGTCTTCTCCAAACCGAGCCCGCGCAGCGTCGCGACGATGTTGTCGAGTCCGAGACGCTCGTACAAGAAATCAGTGGCGGCGTTGTCGCTGAAGCTCATCATGAGCAGAGCGAGATCTCGCCAGCTGGCGGTGACATCGTCGGCGCAACCGCCGATACCGATGCCGCCCGAGCGGAACTCGGCGGTCACCGTGGCGTGCTCGGTCGGATCAAGGGTGCCTGCCGCTACTTCACGTGCGTACTGGAGTACGACAGGAATCTTGAACACGGAGGCGAGGATGACACCTTCGTCAGCGCCGTAGCCGAACTCTTCGCCGGAATCGATGTCGCGCGCGTGGACGAACGCATCTGTCTTCGCTTCGGCCAGCACAGCAGCGATCTCCTGCTGTGCGCTCTCAACGTACGTGGCGGTGTCGGTCATTCGAGAAGCCCTTTCGTCGGTATCCGTATATCTGGGTTATTCGTGGATCTGACGATAGTGAGTCGGTGCCGGAGGGTCTTGTACGAATCGACGAAGGTTGGCCCACGGTTCGGTGCTGATACGCCGAATCATCCGGGCGTCGGGGTGTTCTCCAGATCAGGAGGCGTACGTTTCGAGCCGGCAGCGGACAAGGCTGTCGAGATCCCCGCGGCGCTTGTCGGAGACGATGCCTGCCAACAGGAGAGTGAACAACTCGTCGATACGGTCGTTCAAATCGCTTCGCCTGGTGAGTACGTTCGAAACCAGTTGGACGCCGGTGAATGCCGAGATCGCCACGCGGCCCACAGATTCCGGCTCCACGTCGTCGCGGATATCGCCTTCGCGCTTAGCAGCGTCGGCCAGTTTTCGAAGTTCGCGAATCCACGCGAGGTACGGACCTTGTGAACCGTCGGCAGATGCCAATTCGAGGGTAAGCCGGACTCCCGCACGAACAATCGGGTCCGCGACAAGCTGGCGGCCCATCTCGTGGCACACCATGACGAGCTGTTCCAGTGCCGGTGCGCCTGTGGCTGCAACTGCGGTGAAGGCGGTGATCGAGATCTGGTGCTGTTCTTCGATGACAGCTTGAGCCAATTCGTCTTTGGACGAGAAGTGGAAATAGACCGCGCCCTTGGTCATCTGCGCCGCGGACACGATGTCGTTCATGCTCGTGCTGCCGTACCCCGTGACTTCGAACCGATCGGCAGCGCCACGAAGAATCTGACGCCGACTGATCTTGGCACGTTCCTGCATTGCTCCCTTGTCCTCCGACTGTTAACACGTGAACTAGTTTTAGGGCCCTAGGTCCCGGACCAGCGCCTCACGGTAGCAGCGAAACTCGTGCTCGCGCGACAGCGCGAAACGGACTGTTCGGTGTGCAATCGCAGGTCACGGTCGGTAGGAGCGACAAATGCGACCGCCGCAACCTCCGTTGGAGGCTGCGGCGGGGAGTCCAGTTATCGGCCAGCGAAATTCGGTCGAAGGTACGCGATCAACGAGTCGAGACAGTTGCCTCGAAGCCGAGGTCGCGTAGTGCCGACTTGAGTTTGGTCTGTGCCTCGTCGAGAGATTCGGGTGACGGCGAAGTGTCGGCGCCACTGATGTCGAAGTTCCCCATGTCGTATGCGGGGAAGACGTGAACGTGAAGATGCGGAACTTCCAGACCTGCGATGAGGAGACCGGCCCGAGGCGCGTCGAACGCCTTCCTCACAGCCTGACCCAGGGTGCGGGCAACCGCGGTGACCTTGGCAAAGAGTTCAGGATCTACGTCCTGCCACTGATCGACCTCGGCGCGCGGTACGACAAGTACGTGACCCTGCGTTACCGGTGCGATGGTCAGGAACGCGACAACGTCGTCGTCCTCCCACACGAAACGTCCTGGTAGATCCCCGTTGATGATGGCGCTGAAGACTGAAGGCATACCCCGAGATTAGCCCGCGTCCGGTTGCCAGGAAACTCCCAGGCTGGATGCAGGTTCGTCGGAGCCGGCCCGACAAATCTAGGACGCATGACGACAGAAGCCATGCAGACCGCGGGCAGCACGGACGCAGGGGAGCTCTCCGCGACGACTGTAGTGCTGGACGTGGTCGTCCCGGTATACAACGAAGAGGCGGGCCTCGAGACGTGCGTGCGCCGCTTGCGCCATCATTTACGCACGCAGGTGCCATTTTCTGCCCGAATTACCATCGCGGACAACGCCAGTGTCGACGGTACGTTGGCGCTCGCTCGTTCCCTCGTCGAAGAATTCGACGACGTCCGGGTCGTGCACCTGGATGCCAAGGGCCGCGGCCGAGCACTGCGGCAGGTGTGGAGCGATTCCGACGCGGACGTGGTCGCGTACATGGACGTCGACCTCTCGACTGATCTCAACGCCCTGATGCCGTTGATTGCTCCGTTGCTTTCGGGGCACTCGGACATCGCCATCGGTTCTCGGTTGGCACGTTCGTCCCGCGTGGTCCGTGGCCCCAAGCGTGAGTTCATCTCGCGTAGTTACAACCTCATTCTCCGAAGCGCACTGCATGCTCGCTTCTCCGACGCTCAGTGTGGTTTCAAAGCCATGCGCGTCGACGTTGCGCGACAACTACTTCCGCTGGTGGAGGACACCGGATGGTTCTTCGACACCGAATTGTTGGTGCTGGCCGAGCGGGCCGGGATGCGAATTCACGAGGTCCCCGTCGACTGGGTGGACGATCCGGACAGTCGGGTAGACATCGTCGCCACGGCAGTCGCCGACCTCAAAGGTGTGGTGCGCGTCGGGCGAGCACTCTCGACCGGCTCACTCCCACTGGCCGAGCTCAGGGCGAGTTTCGGACGTGAACCGTTGGTTCCGGGTGTTCCGCGAGGCATGGTCGGGCAGCTCTCACGCTTTGCAGTGGTGGGGGTCATTTCTACGCTTGCGTACGCGCTGCTCTATCTCGCACTGCACTCGATTATGGGTGCGCAGTGGGCCAATGCCGTCGCATTGTTGGTGACCGCGGTGTTCAACACCGCCGCCAATCGCGCCTTCACCTTCGGGATCCGGGGGTCGGAAGGATCCGCCCGTCACCAAATGCAGGGCCTGCTCGTATTCGGGTTCGGCTTGCTGCTCACCAGCGGATCGTTGTTCGTGCTCGACGTGGTGGCACCCGATGCGTCCAAACACGTCGAGCTTGCAGTACTTGTCATTGCCAATCTTGTTGCCACAGTGAGTCGATTCATCGCACTGCGCTGGGTGTTTCGCACCGCACAACCCGTAGGAGCCAATCGATGACCGCCACAGCAGAGAGACTCGCCGCGTCGGTTCCGGCGCCGGAACCGCAGCGTCGGGTGCGCTGGGAACCGTGGGCGCTCGGAGTGCTGTTGGTGGGGACCGGAGTCGCCTACATCTGGGGTCTGGGTGCATCCGGATGGGCCAACTCGTTCTATGCCGCTGCGGTACAGGCAGGTTCGGTGTCGTGGAAGGCCTTCTTCTTCGGTTCTTCGGACGCTGCCAACTCGATCACCGTCGACAAGCCGCCGATGTCCCTGTGGTTGATGTCGCTGTCGGTTCGCATCTTCGGACTCAACTCCTGGGCGATGTTGGTGCCGCAGGCACTCCTCGGGGTCGGATCGGTAGCGCTGTTGTGGGGAACGGTTCGACGCTACTTCGGTGCCGCTGCCGGACTCCTCGCCGGTTTGGTGCTGGCGCTTACTCCCGTAGCAGCGCTGATGTTCCGGTTCAACAACCCGGATGCCCTGCTGGTGCTCCTGATGATCGCAGCAGTGTGGGCGATGATGCGCGCCGTGCAGGACGGCCGGACCCGCTGGCTCGTGTTGGTCGGCGTCTTCTGTGGATTCGGTTTCCTGACAAAGCAATTGCAGGTCATGTTGGTGGTTCCGCCACTGGCACTCACCTATCTGATCGCCGGACCGCCGAAACTGGGTAAGCGGGTCCTTCAACTGTTTGCTGCACTGGGCGGGTTGATCGTCTCCGCCGGATGGTGGTTGGCAATCGTCGAACTGTGGCCGGCCGACTCACGTCCTTGGATCGGTGGTTCGCAGAACAATTCGATTCTCGAGCTGACGCTCGGTTACAACGGGCTCGGACGCTTGAGCGGCAACGAGACCGGAAGCGTCGGCGGCGGCGGAATGCGCGGTGCTGGTGATGCTGCGGCCGGCGCTGCTGCGGGAGGTTTCCCCGGAATGGGCGAGGCAGCAGGTGGCATGACAGCAGGCGGTATGGCACCAGGTGGTGGAGCCGGCGGCGGTATGTGGGGGAGTACCGGCATTACCCGACTGTTCGAATCTGCCCAGGGCGGGCAGATTGCCTGGTTGATTCCTGCCGCAGTGATACTTCTGGTGGCTGGAATCGTGCTGCGAGGCAGGGCTCCGCGCGTCGACACACAGCGCGCCTCGTTCATCGTCTGGGGCCTGTGGCTGTTGGTGACCGGACTGACCTTCAGTTTCATGGCGGGAATCTTCCACGCCTACTACACCGTTGCGCTGGCGCCGGCGATCGCCGCACTGATCGGTTCAGGATCCGTAGTGGCGTGGCGTCACCGTGACGTCCTCTGGGTTCGCATCATTCTGGCGGTGTCATTGGCCGCAACCGTCGCGATGGCGTGGGTACTGCTCGGACGTTCGCCTTCATTCGTACCGTGGCTCCGGTGGGCCATTCTGGTAGTCGGCATCGTCGCTGCCGTGGCAGTGCTGATTCCGGCGGTGTCGAGAGGTCGACTGGCCGTGGCAGTGATTCTCGCGGCGATCTTCACCGGTCTGGCGGGTCCGACTGCCTACGCAATCGACACGATCAACACTCCGCATACCGGTTCCATAGTTTCGGCCGGACCGAGCGTCGAAGGTGGAATGGGCGGGCCCGGCGGCGGCCGTGGAGGATTCGGCGGATTCGGTGGCACGGCTGATGGCGGCAACCGTCGGACGGACGGAACGCCACCTGCAGGAATGGGCCAGATACCCGGTGGTGCAACACCTCCAGGTACCACCACATCGACCACTGACGGAACGCGAGGCGCAATGGGAGGCGGCGCTGGTGGTCTACTTCAGGGCAGCACGCCGGGAGCAGCTGTTGTGTCCACACTTGAAGTGAACTCCGACCAGTTCATGTGGGTAGCCGCGGCAATCGGGTCCAACAGCGCCTCGGGCTATCAGCTTGCGACGCAATCACCGGTCATGGCTATCGGAGGGTTCAACGGCAGCGATCCGTCCCCGACGCTCGCGCAGTTCCAGCAGTACGTTGCAGAGGGCAAGATTCACTTCTTCATCGCCGGCGGCGGGATGGGTGGCGGTATGAACGCCGAGGGCACCGCTACCGCTATCTCGACATGGGTGACCGAAAACTTCACCGCCACAACAGTGGACGGAGTTACCCTCTACGACTTGACGGTTGGGGGCTGACCAGCACGAACGCACACCAGGTCCGCATCGGAGGAGCACTTCCGATGCGGACCTGGCTGTGTTCTGTTGTGCCTGAGAAGCTGTTCTCAGGTTTTGAAGGTGGTGTTCGCCGGCCTGGGGTGCTGTCCGGGGTCGATCGAGGGCGGCGGGATGAACCACGGTTTGTTGTCGACACCGATCCGGATTTCCCACTTTCCGACGAACCCCGATTTGCGGTGCATCAACCGGTGATGCGAACGGCACAGCAGGACAAGGTTGTTCATCACCGTCGGACCACCGTTCGCCCAGTGCCTAATATGGTGCGCATCCGTCCACGCCGGTACGCAAGAACACCCCGGGAACGCGCAGCCCTTGTCGCGGGCAATCAACGCCACTCTCTGTTCCGCGCTGACCAACCGTTTCCCAGGTTTCGCATCCAACGGCGCGCCGTGAGCGTCCAGTAGAACAGTCGACAGGAAACAATCACACCCCAACAACCTCGTCTGCGACACCGACAGCGGCCCGAGCCACGGCATATGCCCGACATCAAGATCCGACCGAGGCTCTCCACCGTCAGAAGGCGCGGCGGCGCAATCCCGATGCTCAGCGAGATCGCGAGCATTGATATGCACGTTCACATGCGGACGCTGCCCACCATCAGCACCGGTCTTGGCGCAGTCCAGATATCGGCGGATCAGTTCGGTGAACCCGTCCGCGGTCCGCTTCGCCGCCGACCGGGCATCGGGAGTTCCATCGGGTGCTGGGGTCGGCATCGTCAGATTCGACAACGCCGACAGCAGCATTTCGCCGGTGAGAGCGTCGAAATCACCGCGCACCACTACCCGACCATTAAGTGTCGAGGCGATACGCAACTCATTGAGATCCACGTCTTCAGCCGGCGGAATCTCATCGGACTCGAACACCCGCTCCAAGGTCGCGATGACATGCCGCACCTTCGTCGTCGTCGCCTCTATCCCCGACGCAGCCGCCAACAACAAATCGATGCAGCGAGGCAACGCTTCCTCCGGCATCCCCTTCGGCGGGGATTCACAGAACGCCACGATCAAGACGGCGTGATCGAACGAGCAATCCCCGTCATCGAAGCCTGCTGCCACGGCCGGGAACGGCCGTAGCGCGGCGCCCAGGGCGGCGATCTTCTTCCCGTCCCGAACCTGCAGCATCGTGTTGGCCGCCAACCATGCACCGACGCCGCGGGACGCGATCACCTGATCGTCCGGACGCATCGAGAGTTCGTCCACCACCGCCACCCGAACGGCTTCGAGCCGCAGAATCTCCGCACTCGCCGACACCGCAGCCTCACGCAACTCCGCAGCAGACAACTGCCACAGGCGTCCGCGTAACCCCACCGCAGAACCCGACACCACGTCCGACAGATAGACACTCATTGAATCCCCCGATCCCCTCCCCAAAGCATACTCGAACATGCGTTCGAGTCAAGGGTCAATTTCGTTGGGGCTGGGGTGTATTGCTCGAGGTGCCAGATGAGACTGTTGTTACCGCGGGCTCTCGAGTCGATGAGAGACTGAACCGTGCCTGATCGACCTGAGATTGTCTGTATTTGCGGCTCTGCCCGATTCGCTGAAGAGATGCGGGAGGTGAACCGTGACCTGACGTTCGCAGGCGTCATCGTCGTCGCGCCGGGTGAAGCAGGCGAGGTGATCTCTGTCGAGCAGAAGGCACTGCTCGACGCGCTCCACTTGCGCAAGATCGACCTGGCTGATCGGGTTCTGGTCGTCAACCCAGGCGGATACATCGGCGAGTCCACGCGCCGAGAGGTCGCGTATGCGCGCGCCACCGGCAAACCAGTGTCGTTCACGGTGCCGTTTGATCAGTAAGCGCCTCTTTGGTGCAGGCGGCAACGAAACAGTCCAGATTCCCGACTGCTGCGCGAGGGAAAGTGTTCTCCAGTAGCCGAGCCCACACGCCCTGCTCGGGCCACCGCTAAGCGCGAATGACGTCGAGGTCGTGGACCGTGTCGCAGCAGGCGTCGAGTAATTCGCGATCATGGCTGATGAGTAGTACGCCGACGTCGGTTTCGGCGGCGCGACTCTCGATCAACCGAGTGAGCGCGGCCGTCGTGGCGGCGTCGAGCATCGCCGTCGCCTCGTCGCAGATGAGGTATTTCGGCTGTTGTGCCAGCGATCTCGCGAGGCAGGCGCGCTGCAGTTGGCCGTCGCTGACCTGGTGTGGTCTGCGGGACAAGAGATCGGGGGTGAGGCCCACTTCTGCGGCCAGCGCGGCGACATCGATTGTCCTGCCGGCAATATCACCGGGTTGCCCGATGATCGAGGCGAGCGTCTGCCGAGGGTCGGTCGATGCACGAGGCGACTGAAACAGCATTGATACCGTGCCGCGTAACGCCGAAGGTACCGAGAATTTGGTACCCACGACGGGTGATCCGTCGATCCGCACCTCGCCTGACCATGGTGCATCCAGTGAGGCGAGAATTCTTGCAAGTGTGGACTTTCCGGTTCCCGACGGCCCGGTCAGGCCGATCAACTTTCCCGACGGAATCTCGAGGGAAATGTTTTCGAGCACCGGTCGGTTTCGGTGGTACCCACTGGTGATTCCCAATGCCTGCAGACTCATGTCAGCCCACCTTCCGCAATGTTCGGTACGTGCGTTCGCCGAGGGTTATCAACTCGGTCGGTCCACCGGACTGTTTCGACGCCGGGCGTCGTAGGTGATAGACGCACTCGTCGGGGAGATCGGTCAGTTGCGGTGGCGAGCCGGGGATCGGATTCAAACCGCGGGAAGGTAAGGCGCCGAGCAGGTCTCGGGTGTAGTCGTGGAGTGGATCCTGGAACACCAGAGTAGCCGGACCGGTTTCCATGATGCGTGATGCGTACATGACGGCAAGTCGATCCGCGACGCCGCTGCGGGTAAGGGATGTCAGGTCGTGGGTGATGAGCAGGACTGCCGCCCCGGCGTCCGCGCACTCGCGAAGTAGGCTCATGACGTGGTCGGTGAGTTCGCGGTCGAGGTTGGCGGTGGGTTCGTCAGCCACGATCACCGATGGATTCCCGGCCAATGCACCGGCAATGGCGACGCGTTGCGCCATGCCACCCGACAGTTCGTGTGGGTAGCATTCCAGAGCCGAGGGCTCGAGTCCGACGCGAAGCGCCAAGCCGTCACAGGTGTGATCGCTGCCGAGCGCGTCGATGGTTTCTTGCAGTTGCGATCTCGCAGTTCGAACGGGGGTGAGATGTGTTGCGGCAGATTGCGGAACGAGCGCGGCATACCGCCCCCGGAACGCGGTGCCGGAGAAGACATCGATCTCCTGGTCCGGGGTACCGACAGTGACCGTTCCGGTTCGAGTAGCTGTCGGCGGCAACATGTTCATGACCGAGGTGGCGATGATCGACTTGCCACACCCGGATTCGCCGACGAGTGCGGTCACGGTGCCGGCCGGGACCGAGAGGTCTATGTCGCTCGCGGCGCGGACTACGGATCCTCCGGGTAGAGGGATCCGGACGGTGAGGGATTCGATGCGTAGGCCGTGGTTCACAGTCGCAACTCCGAAGGTCGTGGGGGAGTGAGCATCGACCGCAGGGCCGAACCGGCGACGGCAACTGCGACGGTGGCGATCACGAGGACTGCGGCGGGGAATACCAGCGTCCACCAACCGCCGAGGAGCAGAGAACTGCGTGCCTCTTCGAGAAGCGTTCCTAGACTGGGCTTGTGCGGGGGAAGGCCGAAACCCAGGAAGGACAAAGTCGATTCGTGCCAGACGGCGTGGGGTAAGAGGAGAACAACCGCGATCAAGGCCTGCGGCGCCGTCGCCGGCACGAGGTGTCGCAGGATCACGTGACGCCGACTTGCCCCCGCCAGAATGGCGGCGTCGATGTACGGTCGTTCGCGCAGACTCAAGATTTCGGAGCGGATGATCCGGGCCACTTGGGTCCAGTGGGTCAGTGCGATCGAAAGCACTATGGCGGCAATGCTTCCGCGGAACATCGCGACGATGACGATGCCGAGCAACAGGTGGGGGAGTGCGTTGACGGCGTCGGTGCCGCGCATGACGAACCTGTCCACCCAGCCGCCGACCAGCCCAGCCGTGGTACCGACGGCGACGCCGATCACCGTGGCGAGCAGCGCGCAGGCGAGTGCGATGAGTAGTGAGGTTCGAATGCCTGCAGCTATGCGCACGAACAGATCTCGTCCCGCAGAGTCCGTTCCGAACGGGTGATCGAAGGATGGAGCCAGGCGGGCCGCCGAGAAGTCGGTGACTCGGTCGTCGACGTCGGCCAACCATGGGACCAGCGCCGCGTACAGCGCAACGAGGATCAGCACGCCGAGGGCGATCTTGAAGCGTCGCTCAGCCATCGGTACTCACTCTCGGGTCGAGTACTGCAACCAGGACGTCGGCAAGTAGTGAACCGAGCATGACCGTCAATGTCGTACCGACGGTGAGGAATGCGAGTAGGGCCATGTCGAGGTCGCGGGCAGAGGAAACGATGGCGCCGGCGATCCCCGGCCAACTGAAGACCTCTTCCACCAGCACTGCCCCGACTATCAGTTCGGGCAATCGCACGCCGACGATGTTCACGAAGGGCGCCAGTGACGTCGGCAGTATGTGGCGCTTCGTAATGGTCGGCGTCGGGATTCCGCGCGCTACTGCGCCCGCCACAAACCCTTCGCCTTTCGAACCCACGACGGATTCTCGGACGGCGAGGAGGAGCCACGGCATCTGCGAAATGGCGAGCACCGTCACCGGTAGGACCAAGTGTCGGACGACCTGTCCCGGTGTGGGATCGGCACCCCCGTCGGTCAGTCCGGCGACCGGGAGCCAGCCAAGAGTCAAAGCGAAGAGCGCGATGGCCCCCAGTGACAAGACAAACGGCGGAAGTCCCTGAACGACGACGCTCAGCCCGGACACGATCTTGTCCAGGAATCCTCCACTGCGGATTCCGGCGAGAACACCGAGTGCCAGCGAGGCGAGAATCGCGATGACGAGTGAGATGCCGACCAGCAGCAGGGTCCACGGCAGACGCTCGGAGATAACCTGGGAAACAGGCTGATTGAACGATCTGGAGATCCCGAGATCGCCGGTGAACACACCCTGGAGCCAATTCCAGTACGTGCTGTACCAGGGGTTGTCGAAACCCATCTGATCGGCGATCAACGCTTTGTCCGCGTCGCTGGTCGTCATGTATCGCGTGCCGAGATAGCCGACCAGAGGATCGAACGGTGAAATTGCCGCGGCGGCAAAGAGTCCCGCGGACACCACGGCGATCACCGGCACGATGAACAACACCCGCCGACCGACCATCGTGAGGATGGCCTTTCGGCGGGAGTTGTCACGGTGGCCCCGCGACGCCGGCGCGTCTGCCCGAACGTCGACCGCTGTCATTGCCCTCGGGCCCACGTCTGCAGTGACCACCACGGGCCCCAGGTCACACCGTGTGAGTGTGGCTCGAGTACCGGTCCGGACATCTGCCAGTCGGAATCCTTCGATACGTACGTATGGTCGAGGAAAACGAGGATGACAAATCCAGGATCTTCGACGTACGCCTGCTGAACGTCGCGATACGCGGCGTCACGCGTTGCCGGATCGAGGCTGCGGCGTCCTACTTCCAAGCCTGCGTCGACTGCTGGATTGGAGTAGTCGCTGGCGTTGTCGTAGATGCTGCCGACCCCAGGTGCGATGTACCTCGAGTTCAGCGCGTCGTACGCCTGTGTGTCAGGGTCGAAAGGTTCGTCGCCGCCGCCGAGAAGTGTTGAATCCTGGTTGATGCGAGGGTCTATGCGGTCCCAGGAGAGCGCTTCGAGATCCACCTCGATGCCGACGGCGAGAGCGTCGGAGGCGAATGCCTGAGCGAGATCACGTCGGACGGTGTCGACGGAGTTGTACATGATCGTGAACTGCGCGCGCCGGCCGTCTTTCGAACGGATTCCGTCGGCACCTTCGATCCAGCCGGCCTCGGTCAGAATTCGCTCGGCCTCGGCCGGGTCGTAGGCGAAGGTCGCGTTCGGGTTGTACGAGTCGCCGTAGACCTCGGGGATCGGAGTGGCGGCAACTCTGCCGTGTCCGCCCAGGACGTTGTCGATCATCGACTGGCGATTGGCGGCGAGGTTGAGCGCCATACGCACGGCTTTGTCGCCTGCGACGGGATTGTTCGTGGGGAGTGAGAGGCCGCGCCAGTCTGCCGACTGATGGGCTGTCACGGACATGTTGTCTTTGCCTGAGAACGTATTGGCAAGCAGTGGAGGGAGATTGGTTCCGTCGATCTCACCGGACACCATTCGTTGGGCGCGGGTGTTGTCATCGGGAACGTAGAGAAGAGTCAGCTTCTTGATCTCCGGCGCTCCGTCCCAGTAGTTCTCGTTCGCCTCGAAGACCGCTCGATCCGGTGAGAGGTCGACGAGTGTGTACGGACCCGTACCGACGGGCGCAGTGTTCAACGGTGACTCGGCGGCCAGTCCGGGTGTCGCGAGGAACTCCGAGGGAACCATACCGATCAGCATCTTCGTCAGCAACGGCGCATACGAGTAGGCGAGGCGAAACTCGACTGTGCTGTCGTCGACGGCCACGACATCGCTGATCATGTCGTACGACGACCGTGCCTCCGAGGCGGAAGCGGGATCGAGGATCGCCTGGTACGTGGCAACCACGTCGGCGGCATCGAAGGTCGATCCGTCGGAGAAGGTGACCCCGTCACGGAGCTTGACCGTCCAGACTGTCGCATCGGCGTTGGCCGTCGGCATCTCCGCGGCCAAAGACGGCTCGAATCCAGGCATGCCGGTGCCGCCGGTGAGCCGGACGAGACCGTCGTACATCTTGGCTTCACCGGCAGCACCGAAGCCTGCGACCGGGTTGTAGCCGCCCAGTTCGTAGCCATCGGCCAAGACGAGGCCGTCGTTGTTGCCCGAAGAGTCGGTGCCAGTCGGGCTACTGCACGACGTGATCAGAAGTGCGCCGATTGCGGCGGTTGCGGTGAGCGTCAGAACGCCTGGTTTGTGGAGTTTCACGGGAGTCCTTTCCTCGGTGGACAGGTGTCCGAAAACATCTGTTCACCTATTCAGGTATTCATATGATCTCATCTCGAAACGGATATTTCGCACAAAGGCCAAACCCTGCGACCTTGGCCCCACCCGCAGCACTCCGAGAGCGCTGTTACTGCAGGCCGTAGTCTGTTCCCCGTGCGCGTACTAGTAATCGGCTCCGGAGCCCGTGAACATGCCCTCCTTCTCTCTCTTGCTCGCGATCCAGGTGTCACGGCCCTGATCTGCGCGCCTGGCAATGCCGGGATCGCGAAAATCGCCGAGCAGCATCCCGTCGACGTTGCTTCGGGTGACGCGGTTACCGCGCTGGCCAAGAAAGTCGAGGCCGACCTCGTCGTCATCGGACCCGAGGTTCCCCTGGTTCTCGGTGTCGCAGATGCGGTGCGCGCAGCAGGTATCGCCTGCTTCGGGCCGTCGGCCGACGCCGCCCGCATCGAGGGCTCGAAAGCTTTCGCCAAGGACGTGATGGCTGTCGCCGGCGTCAAGACCGCACACAGCGAGATCGTCGACAATCCGGCAAAGCTCGACGACGCGCTCGACCGCTTCGGACCGAACTGGGTGGTCAAGGATGACGGACTGGCTGCCGGCAAGGGCGTTGTCGTCACGACGGATCGTCTCGCCGCGCGCGATCACGCCGCTGAACTGCTCGAGACCGGACACCCGGTTCTCCTCGAGTCCTTCCTCGACGGTCCGGAAGTTTCGCTCTTCTGCCTCGTCGACGGCGAAACCGTGATCCCGTTGCTCCCGGCGCAGGACCACAAGCGCGTCGGCGACGGAGATTCCGGGCCCAACACCGGCGGCATGGGCGCGTACACACCGTTGCCGTGGCTGCCCGACGAGATGGTCACTCAGATCGTCGACGACGTGGTCAAGCCCGTCGCTGCCGAGCTGGTGGCGCGCGGTAGCAGCTTCTCCGGCCTTCTCTACGCTGGTCTCGCGATCGGCGTCGACGGCCCGGCCGTGGTCGAATTCAACTGCCGGTTCGGTGACCCCGAAACTCAGGCCGTGCTTGCTCTCCTCGAAACGCCGCTCGGCGGTCTACTCAATGCAGCCTCGACCGGAACCCTCGATTCGGTCGGTCCGTTGCAGTGGCGCGACGGTTCCGCCGTCACGGTCGTGATTGCTGCCGAGAACTACCCGGCAACCCCGCGCACCGGCGACGTGATCACCGGAGCAGACGCCGAGGGAGTCCTGCACGCCGGTACCAAGAAGCGTGAAGACGGAGCCGTCGTCTCGGCCGGTGGACGTGTGCTGAGTGTTGTCGGAGTGGGCAAGGATCTGACCGAAGCTCGTGACGACGCCTACGCAAAGATCGCCGACGTCAAGCTTCCCGGCGGTCATTTCCGCAAGGACATCGGACTCGGCGCCGTCGAAGGTCGCATCTCAATTCCCTGACTCGTTCTTTCGGAGGGCCGGTGAACTTTCTGTTCATCGGCCCTTTTCATGGAAAATCAACGGTTCCTCGAAGTTACCCACGAGTATGGACTTCTCGTTCGGTTTCTCCCGGTATATCTCAGCGCGGGGGTCACGGAAAGAGAAGGGCACACTTGAGCATTCGCGCTGGATCCAACGAACGGCACGCACGTACCAATTCCACGCTCTCGCGTAGAAACTTCTTGGCAGCAACAGGATTAGCTGTGGGCGCCGCTGCGCTTTCGTCCTCGTGGACTACGGCGGCCGCTGCGCCCAGGCGAGCACTGAGTGACGGAGACCGTGTCCCTGCGCTCGTGATCGGCAGCGGGTACGGCGGAGCCGTTGCGGCACTTCGGCTGACGCAGGCCGGCATCGACACGCACATGGTCGAAATGGGGAAGTCGTGGACCACACCAGGGTCCGACGGCAAGATCTTCTGCCCGATGCTCTCGCCCGACGGTCGGTCCTTCTGGCTCAGAGACCGTACAGTTCAACCGGTTTCACACTTCTCCGGCGGCTCGGTGGACAAGAACATCAGCCGCTACGTCGGTGTTCTCGACGCCGAGGACTTCGGCGGGATCAAGGTCTACCAGGGCCGAGGGGTCGGCGGTGGGTCGCTGGTCAACGGCGGTATGGCCGTCACACCCAAGCGCAACTACTTCGAAGAGATCCTGCCCGGGGTCGATTCCAACGAGATGTACTCGACGTATTTCCCGCGGGCCAACGCCGCGCTCGGAGTCAACAACATCGACCCGGCATGGTTCGAATCGACCGAGTACTACAAGTTCGCGCGGACCGGGCGAAAAACCGCTGAGAGATCCGGTTACACAACAACGTTCGTGCCGAATGTCTACGACTTCAACTACATGAAGCAGGAAGCTGCAGGCCAGGTCACCAAGTCCGCCCTGGTCAGTGAGGTCATCTACGGCAACAACGCGGGAAAGAAGTCTCTGGACAAGACCTACCTCGCTGCGGCATCCGCCACCGGCAAGCTCACCATCTCAGCTCTGCACGTCGTGACCTCGGTTGCCCCGGCCGCGACCGGCGGTGGCTATCAAGTGGTGATGAATCAGATCAACGAGCAGGGAAACACCGTCGGCACCAAGACGGTGACGGCGGACAAGGTCTTCTTCGCTGCCGGCAGTATCGGCACCAGTAAGCTCCTGGTCGCGATGAAAGCGCAAGGGCAGCTGGCGAATTTGCCGGGTGCTGTTGGACAGGAATGGGGTCACAACGGCAACGTGATGGTGGGGCGCGCCAATCACATGTGGGACGCGACCGGTGCGAAGCAATCTGCGATCCCGGTGATGGGTATCGACAACTGGGCCGATGCATCCGCACCTGTCTTCGCGGAAATCGCACCCTTCCCGGCCGGTACCGAACTGTGGGTCAGCCTGTACTTGGCGATTGCCAAGAATCCGCAACGTGCGCAGTTCCAATTCAACTCGGCAACAGGAAAAGTCGGTTTGAACTGGCAGCGCTCGCAGAACCAGCCGTCGATCGACATGGCGAAGAAGCTCTTCGACAAGATCAACAAGAAGGAAGGCACGATCTACCGGACAGACCTCTTCGGCCCGACGCAGACGTGGGGCGACCAGTTGACGTACCACCCCCTCGGCGGTTGTGTGCTCGGCAAGGCGACCGACGGCTACGGTCGTCTGCCGGAGTACCCGGGTCTGTACGTCATGGACGGATCCCTCGTTCCGGGCAACGTCGGAGTCAACCCGTTTGTCACCATCACCGCTCTGGCCGAACGGAATATCGAGAACATCATTGCGAACGACATGAACTAGAGCGGCAACTCGCGGTCAGGTGCGGTGGGATCGACTTCCACCGCACCTGTTCGGCGTGGGTAGCGGTTACAGTCACCTGGACAGACGACGCTCGATCCAGGGATGTAGACGTGAGGCGGACAAAATCCGAGATCGACGGTGACTGGCTCCGGTGGGGCGTGCCGTCGAACGACGAGTTGGTGGTATCCGAACACGAATTGGACGACGAGCCTGAGGATTTGGTTCTGTGGGGTGGTGCGTCGAGTGCTGATCAGCCGGTGACGTGGGAAACCCACGCACACCGATCGAACGAGATTCTGTTTCCTCGTTCCGGCATTGTGGTTGTACGCTCGGGCGCTCAGATGTGGACGTTGCTGCCGGGCAGAGGGCTGTGGATACCGGCACTGGTTCGGCACTCGGTGCGCGTTGCCGCGGGTGCTCAATTCTTGACCGTGTATTGCGCTGTAGGGCAGGGACCTTCGCTCGGGGATCGCCCGGTTGCGGTGCACGGCACGCCGCTTCTGTACGAGTTGTTTCTTCATCTGAGTGCTCGCGAGATGACGGACGAAGCGAGGCGCCGCGCCGAGCGAGTGTTCTTCGACCTCGTTGTTCCTGGCGACGAGCGCGGAGCGATGAAGATTCCCGATTCGGGGCCGGTCGGCCGGATTGCGCGCGACCTGTTGTCCCAACCGGACGATCCACGCAGTTTCGAAGACTGGGCGAACGAGATCGGTGTCAGTACCAGCACTTTGGCTCGTCGATTCAAAGTGGATACCGGCGTCAGTTTCGGCCAGTGGCGCGTTCTGCTTCGGATGAACGTGGCGATGTCCCTGCTCGGCCAAGGCATTGCGGTGACCGATGTGGCAGAGCAGATCGGATACTCGACGCCGAGTAGTTTCGTCGCAGCCTTCAAGCAGTCCACAGGTGTCACGCCGATGGCATTTCGAAAGAACGCGGACCGCTGATCGGATTTCGACATTCATTGACAAAACTCCGCGATTGCGTCAACTCCTGATCCGCTCTACCGTTAGCCATGTAGGCGAGGCTTACTTTACTTTCCGGGTTCGGGGTTCTCCCGAAACCCGCTCGACAGCATGGGGCAGAAGTGATCGATTTTGTTGCGCCGCGTTCCCAACGCGGTAGCAGGGCCATCTTCATGGCTGTGGCAGTGGCACTTTCGACGGTGCTGGCAGCGTGTGGTACCTCGACGACCGACACGAAGTCCGACGGTGAAGCGTGGACGTATGTAGATGCGCGTGGGCAGCAGATTTCGCTCGACAAGGTCCCCGAACGCATTGTGGCGACGGCGGACACCGCGCCGGTGCTACTCGAATACGGCGTCGTTCCGGTCGGCATCATCGGATTCTCCAGGCTCGACGAATCCACGTTGAATGCATTCGACTTCAGCGGAATCGCCCATGTCAGCGAGACTGACACAGATATCAGTGCCGAGAAACTCCTGGCAGTGGACCCGGATCTCGTCATCGACATCTGGAGTTCGTACAACGGTGGAAACTTCGGCAGCATCTGGGGTGACGATATCGCTCGCGTCGAAGAGGTTGCTCCTATTGCCGGCGTCAAGATCACCGACGGGGCGCAAGCGGCGCTGGACAGCTTCAGTTCGTTGGTCCAGGGTATCGGCGGCACCGACACCTCGCAGGTCTACGCGGCGAAGCGGGAAGAGTTGAGTGCGCTCGGTGACCGGGTGCGCGACTTGGCCACTTCGCGGTCGAATATCTCTGTTGCATACGTGATTCCGTTGGAGTCGAGCCTTGACTACGCGGTGCCGGGATGGACTCCGCTCGGAAGTATTCTCGAAACGATGGGCGTCGAATTTGCGAAGCTCGACAGCGAGGACGGTTTCTGGGCATCGGCGAGTTGGGAAGAGCCGGGCGTCTTTCCGGCTGATCTCCTCCTGATTCCGCCGACTTGGTCGGATGCACCGGAGCTCAATTCGCCGACTTTCACCAGGCTTCCGGCTGTGGTTTCGGGCCAGGTTGCGTCGGTCGAACTTCGTACGGGGTACAGCCTGACGGGCATCACGGAGCAGATGAAGCGTTTTGCCGACGTCTACGAGAAGAGCGGGAAAGTCACCTGAGTGGCATCATCGCGGCGCGTGATCTCGCAATGATCGATTGACCCGGTCGAGGATGTCGATGGCAGCGGTCAATGTGTCGAGGTCGCCCTCGTCGAGGGACTTCAGTTCTTCGGCGAGGACGCCGATGCGTAGTTCGGACCGACGGTCCCGTCGCGCGCTTCGCTCGTCCTTCACGTAAAGCGTGCTCACTCGCCCGTCCGTGGGATCGGGCCGTCGCTCGATCAGGTCTTTGTCGGAGAGTGTGCGCACCAGTGTGCTGACGGTGTTCGGGCGTCTGGAGAGGCGATCGGCGACAGCCCCGATGCGAGTGCCCGGATGGTGCGCAACATCGTGAAGTACTTCGGATTGTGCCTCGGGCAACGTCGCGTCGGTGCCCGATGCGTCCATGTATTCGCGCAGCGCCCGACGTAATTCGAAGGCCGCAGCGATGACTGATCTCGATGCTTCTTCTGCGGTGGGCACGCGATCAGAGTAGCGATCAATCCCGTGTGAGCCACGCCCTGAAACTGTATCTGGCACAGATATAGTTTACAGTTCCCTAAAGGGTAGGCTCACCTAACCATGACGAACATGAAGCAGCCATGCTTCACGACGTACGGGACACGATCATGAATTTTCGAATAAAGTCACGCAGTGCACTGCTGATCGGCGCACTGGCCTTGGTGGCGACTCTCAGTGGCTGCGCGAGTGAGGACGCCTCGACCACAGATCCTGAGATCAGTGCGTCGGCGCCGTCGGACTCTGCGTTTGTCGCTCCGCGAGAAGTCCCCGCCGGCATGGGGAGCGGGAAGTCGGACGGCGAATTTCCCCGCACCGTCTCACACTTCAAAGGGGACACCACGATCGAATCACAGCCGGAGAAGGTTGTAGTGATCTCGACCGGACAGGCCGATGCACTCCTGTCGCTCGGTGTCGTGCCGGCAGGTTCGACCCGTGGTGACGGTGCGGACCTGGTGCCGCCGTACCTGTTGGCCGCATACCCCGAATACCGAACTCAGCTAAGTGATGTCGTCGACGCAGGTGGGCGCTTCACACCGAACTTCGAAGCGATCGTCAAGCTCGATCCAGACCTGATCTTGATGAATGTTGCAGGGAAGGATGCTGATTGGCTGTACGACCAGCTTTCGGCGATCGCACCCACCGTGGCAACACAGGGGACCGGCGTCAACTGGAAGCAGGACTTCCTGCTCGTTGCGGACGGAATCGGCAAGACACAGCAGGCGACGGCACTACTGGATACCTTCAACGCGGATGCCGCAGCTCTCGGTGCTTCCCTCTCGTCGCCGCCGACGGTGTCGTTCACCCGCCAGAACGGAAATCGGCTGCGCATCTTCGGCATTCCTTCGTTCACCGGCAGTATCGCCCAGGATGCCGGCCTGACGCGTCCGGAGTCGCAGCAATTCGACGACACCTCCCGAGACATCAGTGAGGAGGAGTTGAACGTGGCGGACGCTGATTGGATCTTCTACGGAGTGCAGGGCGGGGACCCGGCGGCGTTGACGAACGCGCCGTTGTGGGCGCAGCTACATGGTGTGGTTGCCAACCACGCCGTTGCTGTCGACGACGACGTCTTTTACCTCAATACCGGGCCGACTGCGGCTCGTGAAGTGCTGAAAGTTCTGCAGAGCTCACTGCAGCGGCAGTAGTTACTCGGGAATCTCGATTTGTTCAGCCTGGATGGTCGGTACTCGCAGAGAGCGCAAGTAATTCACAGCGATAGGCAGAATCGAGACGACGACGACAGCGATGAGGATAATTTCGATGTGGGCGCGAACGAACTCGATTCCTCCGAGCATGTAGCCGAGTACCGGAACGAGAACTCCCCAAGCGAGTCCTCCGATGACGTTGTATGTCAGGAAGGTTCGATACGGCATCCGTGAAGTACCCGCCATTACTGGGGTGATGGTTCGGATGACGGGAACAAATCGCGCAAGGACGACGGTACGAGGTCCGTGCTTCTCGAAGAATGCTTCTGCCCGCGCAAGTTGATCGGGACCAAGCCGCTTGGCTCCAGGTCGATCGAAAACCGCAGGGCCCGCTGCGCGTCCGACAAGGTAGCCACATTGGTCGCCGATCACAGCGACGATGGGGATGGTCACGAGGAGAACCCATAGCGGAACGAATGGCTGCTCCTGTGCGACGAGGACACCAGCTGTGAACAAGAGCGAATCGCCGGGAAGAAAAAACCCGAACAGAAGACCGGTTTCGATGAATACCGCCCCAAGCAAACCGATCAGACCGAACGTGGAGAGCAGGGTATCGGGGTTCAGAATTCCGCTGGTGAGTACGAGCGTCATACGAGCGCCCGATCGCGAGAGGCAGAGGAAGTGCGGTCGGTCGTCTTGGAGCGGCCTTCGACGAACCGGAAGACGGCGCCGCCCGCGGTGACCGCAAGCGTCGCGAGAATGGCCCCGGCGATGACATCGGTGAGCCAGTGAACTCCCAAATACAGGCGAGTCAGGGCTACGACGATTGTGACTGTCACGGCGAGGAGCATCAGCAGTCTCTTGACGGCGTGTGTGCGGTGCGCGCTCAGAACGAGGACGACGATGCCGAACAGTGCAGCGGTCCCGGTGACGTGACCAGACGGGAACGAGTGGTCGGTCTCGAGAAGCACCTGGATGTTGGTCGGCGGACGTTCGCGACCGACAAGCGCTTTGACTACCGTGCTGGCGACCGCCGCGGCGCCAACGGTTCCGACCACGATCAAGCCCGGGACCACCGAGCGTGCTCGCCACGAGATGAGTGCACCGCAGGCGATCCCGAGCAGTGCAGTGGCGACAGGGCTGCCGAGATCTGTTACTGCCACTGCGATCTGATCAAGGGCGCCGCTCCGGTGATCGACCATCCAGTCGGTCACCGGCCCGTCGAGGCTTGTCAACCACCCGTTTCGATATACCTGGATCGATAGCGTCACCAGTGCCAGCACGAGTCCACAAGCGCGGAGGACTGTCGAGCGAACGCTGGACGCCCGATAGATCGAACCGAATGCGAACAGCGCTGCGGCCACCACGATTGCGGCAACCGCAATCTCCGCGGTGGTGCTCTCGGTCAGGACTTCGGTAACCACGTTTCGCACGGTCGACACAGTTGCAGGCATGAATGCAGTGTGACGATCCGAAGCTGAAGAAACGCTGAACGGAACTCGGCCTTGGGCCAACTCTCTGCTCTACTGGATGCATCCGAACAACTGCGTGTCGACGAAACGGGGGCCGGTGGTGCGAGTACTGGTGGTCGAAGACGAAGTACGCCTGGCCGAGACGATCCGGCGGGGATTAGTCGCCGAGGGGTTCGTGGCCGCCGTTGAGCACAACGGAGACGACGGATTCGCGACGGCCAGCAGCGAGGAATTCGACGTGATCGTCCTCGACATCATGTTGCCTGGCAAACACGGATACGACATCGTTCGGGACCTACGCGCCCGGGAGATCTGGACGCCGATCCTGATGCTGTCGGCGAAGGACGGTGAATACGACCTCGCCGATGCTTTCGACCTCGGTGCCGACGACTACCTGGTCAAGCCTTTCTCGTTTGTCGTGCTTCTCGCTCGGCTGCGCGCATTGGTACGTCGTGGCGCTCCGCAACGTCCGGCGATACTCACCGTGGGCGACCTGTCTCTCGACCCGGCTAAACATCTGGTCAGCCGAGCGGGAAACGAATTGACCTTGACACCAAGGGAGTACAGCGTTCTCGAGTTCTTGATGCGCAACAACGGAGTTGTGGTCACGAAGACCGAGATCGTTCGGTCCGTGTGGGACACCAATTACGAGGGTGACGAGAACATCGTCGAGGTCTATATCGGTTACCTACGTAAGAAGGTCGACCTGCCGTTCGGAACTCACAGCATCGAAACCGTCCGAGGTGTCGGGTACCGGTTTGTCGGCACCGCCTGATCTTCATCCGTTCGGCACCGGAATTGTCACCTCGAATCGACTTCCGCCACCTGCTCTCTCACTGACGGTGATCGTTCCGCGATGCGCCGCAACGATTTCCGACGCGATGGCAAGTCCAAGTCCGGACCCACCTCCCTGCCTCGACCGTGGCTGATCGAGGCGTACGAAGCGCCCGAAGATTCGTTCGCGTTCTGCTGCAGGGATTCCGGGGCCGTCATCCTCGATCACGATATGGGCATCGTGGCCCGCCTCGGAGCACTCGAGATGCACTAGGGTCTCGGTGTGCCGTACTGCGTTGTCGACCAGGTTGCGCACCATTCGTGTCAACGCTCGGGGGTCTCCGGAGACGCGAACCGGCGCCACGGTGGCGGTGACCGCAACCTCGGAGAAACCGTCGATCCTCTTCTTCTCGGCGAACAAGATGTCGTCCAGGTCGACATCGACGGAGGTACCGATCTTTTCGAGTTCGCTTTCGTCCGAGCGCGCGAGAATCAACAGATCCTCGATCAGCTGCCGCATGCGGCGCGCCTCGGGAAGTAGTGCGTCTTCGATCAACGCGTCGTCGAGGAGATCCGGGCGCCGGTGAGCCAGTTCGAGAGCCGTCGTGATCGTGGACAATGGGCTGCGCAGTTCGTGTGAGGCATCGCTGACAAACCGTTGCTGAGCCAGCGCGCCCTCGTCGAGACGCGCAAGCATGTCGTTCATTGTTGTTGCCAGTCGGGCTATCTCGTCGTTCCCCGCCGGGACGGGCACTCGTTCACCTTGACGCCCACTCGAAATCGATGCTACCCGAGCGCGGATGCGTTCCACGGGAGCGAGGGCTGATCCGACGAGGCGGTAGGTGGCAAACGCCGCCAGTCCCAGTACCAGCGGTCCGACGATGGCGAGTAGAACGGCAACGGTCGTCACCACGGTTTCAACAGGTTCGCGGTCGGCGCCGACGAAGACGGTGACCGGTCCGATCGGTGTCTGAGCGCCTCGCCCGATCAGCCAGTAGTCCTCGTCGTCGGACTTCTTGACTCTTCCGAAGGCGTCCGACTGGTCAGGGCCGAGAATACGTTCGGACAGGAGGCTGCTGTCGGTTCCCGGTGACTGGGCGACTATGCGGTGATCGGCGTCGACGATCTGCACGATTCCGATCTGACTGTCTGTGGACAGAAGTGAAGGGTCGAGGTCTGCCGGGTTCTTCCCGCCGAGTTGCTGGACCAATTGCGTGGCGCGAGCTTCGGAGCTGTCCCGTGCGGACAGATGCAGTGAGTTCGCCAGTACGAAAACCAGTGCAAGCCCGGCGATCACCAGGCAGAAGGCGATCACGAGTGTCGATGCCACGGTCGACCGAGCGCGCACGCTCCACCGGGACGGGTGCAGTATCGACGAGGCAAGATGCTCCATGACGTCCAGTCTGTACTCTCCGGCGCAATCGCGGCGAACGTTCTCAGCTTCCTTTCAACAACCGCGTGCCACGCTGGCCGACATGGCGTTCACGCGTGAAATGGCGAGCAAGGTCCCAGAGGTCACACTGTACTTCTGGCTGATCAAGATTTTGGGCACGACGGTGGGGGAGACTGCCGCGGATTCACTCAACGCGGATCTCGGCATCGGGCTGATCGGCACCGCTGCATTGACTTCGGTGGTCTTGGTCATCGCGCTGATCATCCAGTTCACGCGGAAACAGTATGTACCGTGGATCTATTGGCTGGTGGTAGTTCTGATCAGCGTAGTCGGAACGCTCATCACCGATATTCTGACCGACAATCTCGGTGTACCGCTCGAAGTGAGTACGGGAATCTTTGCGGTTGCGCTGGCCGCTACGTTCGGGATCTGGTTTGCCAGTGAACGGACGTTGTCCATCCACAGCATTCGCACACCGAAGCGCGAAGCGTTCTACTGGTTCGCCATCCTGTTCACATTTTCACTCGGAACGGCGGCAGGAGACTTGATTGCCGAACAGGTGGACCTGGGGTATGCGAAGTCTGCGTTGTTGTTCGGCGTCGTGATCGCCGTAGTGGCTGCCGCTCACTTCGGCCTGAAACTCAATGCTGTACTTGCATTTTGGATCGCATACATTGTCACTCGTCCGCTGGGGGCGTCCATCGGTGACCTGTTGACCCAAGATCGAGATGAGGGCGGATTGGGATTCGGGCCGACGGTGGTGAGCATTGTCTTCACGATCGTGATCGTCGCGCTGGTCGTCTTTCTCACTGTCACCAAAGTCGATGTTCTGCCAGAACCGAGCAATGGTCGGCAGCCCGCAGACGCAAAAACGGGTGACGCGGTCCGGTGAGCCGAAAAGATCGATCGCACCTGTTCGGACCGCGTCACCCGTCTACAGGATCACGCCACTCGCTTGGCGGTACGCCCGCCGAATTCGAGCATCACGGCGCGCCCGGTCTCGTCGGTGACGAAGCGGCCCAACGCCCGGGTGGTGTCGGCGCGAGCAGCGAAGTCATGGTCGTTGACGAAGGCGATCGGGATCGCCGGTGGCCAGACGATGTCCTCGTATTCGCCGAGATCCTGCGCGCTACCCATCCGGATGCCGATTCCCTCATCACCGGGGGCGACGGTCATCGTCAGGCTGCCGGCCTGATACTTGCCCAGGACTGCGTCGACGGCAGAGGGTTCGGGCTCGACCACGTCGAGGGATGCCGGCGCGGGTAGTTCAGTGAGGTTGGCCATGGACCAGTCGACGATCTTCTTGCCGATTCCGCCGCCGAGTGCGTTGGTCAGCACGGTGACGGCGAAGTTCTTCTCGGGCACCGTCATGAACTCGGAGACCTGGAGATTGCTGACGTTTCCGCCGTGCCGCACTACCTGCGTGGTTCCGTACCGAGTCAGCAGCCATCCCAGGCCGACTTCCTCGAACATCATCGCTGCGGGACGCTGCGGCTTCTGCATCAGCAACCGGGTGGACTCGTCGAGTGGCTGTCCTTCGCCGGGGTGTGCGCCGGACAGTGCGTAACGTGCCCAGACGAGTTGGTCCCGCACCGAGGACCACATTCCGCCGCAGGGTGTCATGCCGCGGTCCAGTCCGGTTTCGTTGGACACGAACGGGACACCGTCGCGAATGTAGTGACCGAGTGCAAACCGGTGGGTCATCACGTCCCAGGGCAGGAACGCCGAGTTCTTCATCTCGAGGGGGTCCAGAACGCGCTGCTTGACCAACTCTTCGAAGGTCAGTCCGCTGATCTTGGCCACGACATGTCCGGCGAGGACGAATCCGGAGTTGCTGTAGGAGAAGACTTCTCCGACGGGAAATTCTTGGCGCAGTTCCTTCAGCCGCGAAACCGAGCGTCCCAGTGCGTCTTCGCCCCAGCCTGCCGAGAGGCTGGCGTCGCCGGTGAATCCGCCGGTGTGGGTCAGGAGATGACGCATCGTGACTGTGCGGGTGGCTTCTTCGTCGGCGAAGGTCAGTTCGGGTACGTACTCGACCAACGGGGTGTCGAGGTCGAGCAAGCCGTCCTCGACGAGCGCCATGGCGGCCGTTGCGGCGAACACCTTTGTGGTGGAGCCGATCATGAACATCGTCTTGTCGGTGACCGGGAGCTGGGTTTCGACGCTTTCGATACCGCTGGTGACGACGATGTCCTTGTCACCGTGCACGATGCCGACCGAGACGCCGGGGATGTTCGCCTCGACCCTCCACTGATCGACGAGTTCTTGAAGCTGTTCTTGCATCTTTGATTCCTCGAGTTCGCTGGCGTTCTGTGTTTCGGCGTTCTGTGTTTCCGTCATCGTATGTGTATCGGCCGTCGTCACGCGTTAACCCGTGGTAGGAAGCGGAATCCGACGTACACGCCGTCGCGGTGCGGCCGTACCGTCGTCCAACCGGCGGCTCCCGGTTGACGGGTGGTCCAGGTTCCGGGGATCTGCGACGGTACGAGAGTGGCTACCGCTGCAGGCTTCTTCGGAGCTGTTTCGTCTTCCTCGGGATTCGGGATGACGTCGCCGATCACGGTGATCACGGCTTCGTCAGCGGACTCTCCACGACGGAACTCGATTGCTATTCCGCCCGAGCTGTACTTACCCAGAACCGAATCCGGAATCGACTCCACACTCGCGGGGTTCGGGGCCAGGGCTTGCGGAGGTTCGAGTCCGACCAACGCGGCCGCGGCTTCGGTGAAGAGATCGCGGTAGAGGCCGTCTGCTTTGCCGCCACTGGTCAGCAGTGCAATCGCGACATTGTGGCGGGGGAAGATACGCAGATAGGCATGCTGCCCGATGGTGCTGCCGTCGTGCCCGAAAATTTCTTCGCCCGACCAGGTTTCGTGGAACCAGCCCAAGCCCCAACCCGACTTGTCCGGGAACAGATCGCTGATGTCGATTTCGGGTGTACGCATCGCGGCGGCTGATTCCTCCGACACGATCCGCACGCCGTCGACGCTCTGTCCTTCGAGGAGTCCGAGTTCGGCGAACGTGAGTAGATCTCCGATGCTGGCAGTGATGCAGCCGGCCGGCCCCATCGAGCGCGTGATCGGCCAGACGGGCATCACGACAGAGTTTCCCGTATGTCCTGCTGCCACAGAGTATCTCGGAGCATCTCCGGTCAACGTGAGTGTGTGCTCGAGGCCGAGCGGATCGATGATTCGCTCCTTGAGGATGTCGTCCCAGATGCCGCCGCGAAGAACCTCGACGATACGAGCTGCAAGGACGTACGCGGAGTTCGAGTACGCGAAGCCGTCCTCGAGGGGATGAACCTGACGGAAGTCGCGCAGGCCCTCGACGTAGCGTTCGACGACGTCGTCTCCGCGACCCTTGTCGATGAAGAGGTCACCGTCGATTCCGTTGCGATGGTTCAGAAGTGCGCGAACCGTGATGCGGGCGGCTGTTTCCTCGTCTTGCAGTGCGAAGTCGGGCAGGATCGACCGGACGGTTGCGTCCAGGTCGAGCAAGCCCTCGTCGACCAGCTGCATGACCAGCATCGCGGTCCACACCTTGGTGATGGATCCGATCTGGAACAGGGAGTCGGTGGAGACCTCGACCCCGGTGTCTGCATTGATCACGCCGGAAGCCACAGTCGTCCGGGTGATTTCCTTACCGCTGGAATCGAGTGTGAGAATACCGAATTGAGCACCGGTGACGCCGTAACGCTCACAGAGTACGTCCAGTGAACGCTTCCATGCATCGGCTCCGGCAGACGCGTTGGCCAGGCCGGTCTTGGGCAGCTTCGCCGAGGTGTATCGCTTCACCCACTCGATGAGCCGTGTGCTGTAGTCGATTCGGTGTGCGATCGAGCCGTTGACGAGGAAACCGTGGCTTGCGCCGGGATACGCCACCATTCGGGTGGGGACGTGCTGCTGGCGCAGCGCGGCGAACCAGGCCTCGGCCTGACCCAGCGGGCACCGCTCGTCCGACTTTCCATGCAGGATCAGCGTCGGAGTCACCACGTTCTTCACGGAGGCGAGGGGCGAGGCAGCCAGGAGTTTGGCGGAGTTCTCGGGGACAGTCGTTCCGGTGGCCAGTGAGGCGAGGTGCGGACCGAAATCGCAGACTCCGGCCATGGCGTTGAAATCGCAGATCAGCCCGCCGGCCACCGCCGCGGCAAAGCGATCGGTCTGTGAGGTGAGGTGGCAGGTGCTGTATCCGCCGTAGCTGTACCCGGTGATCGCCAGTCGGTCCCCGTCGACAAGTCCTTCGGCGACAAGAGCGTCGATCGGCTCGAGGAAGTCAGCTTGATCCGAGGTGCCCCAGGCGCCGTTGACGGCGTACATGAAGTCCTCGCCGTACCCGTCTGATCCACGTGGATTGAGGGTCAGGATGCGCCAACCCTGCGCTGCGAGAACCTGGTGGGCGGGGTGATAGGTGTCGGCAACGCCCGTCCATGCGTTGTGCGGCCCACCGTGAATGTCGAGCAGAAGTGGTGCGGCGCCATCGGTTTCGGGAGCGGACAGCAACCAACCGTGCACGGTACGGCCGTCGGAGATGGTGAACTCGCGTTCCTCGGCGGCAAACAGGGTCACCTCGGGAAGTGCTTCTGCGGTGAAGCTTGTCAGCGTGGTGACGGCGCCGCTGTCCAGATCGACGAGTGCGACCTCACCGAAGGACTGCTGCGTGGTGACGATGACGGAGGCGACGCGCGCATCACGGGCAACGGAGAGCGCCGCGACGACCTCGTTGGGATTGGCGACGAGGGAGCGGGAGGTGCCGGTTTCTATGTCGACGGCGTACAGATGCGTCCATCCGCGATCGCGCAGGCAGAACACGATCTCGTCGCCGGTGTTCGACAGGGCCGGTGTGCCACCGGGGTAACCGGGTGCGCCGGGCATCACGTTGCGATCGAGATGAGCGGTGAGGGTGACGTCGACCGGTGTCTCGATTGGGCCGGGGACGGACAGACGGATCAGGTCTGCAGTTCCGACACGGACCTCGGGAGTGCCGATGGCGACAACCGAATCTCCGTGCGGGTGCCAGAGCGTCGAGCCCTGCACCCCGGTGGCGTGGCCGAGTTGCTGCGGCGGAACCGACAGATCGTCGACGAGGATTCGGTAGGCGCTGAACGTGAGGTTCAGATCGCTGTCCGGTTCCAGATTCGCGGTGAAGGAGAGAGCCTTGCCGTCCGGTGACCAGGACGGAACGTCTGCATTCCAATCACCGTCGGTGAGGCGTCGAACTGTCTTCGTCTCCAGTTCGACGGTGTGCAGGTGGCGCCGGAAGGTTCCGAGCCAACCGGCACCGTCCACCTTGTATCCGAGTCGATCGGTGACGATGGGCGCGTTCGGATCGGTGGAGTCCGAACGTGAGACCACGGCGGCGAATGCAACGGCTTTTCCGTCGGGGCTCCAGGCCGCTGCGCCGGCCCCGAGGGGGAGTGATGCTGCTGTGGTGAGGGTTTCGGCCTCGCCGCCGGCGAGCGGGATCAGGTGCAGCTGCGCGGAGTCTCCGACCTTACGGAGGAAGGCAATCGAGGTTCCGTCCGGAGAGAACCGAGGTGCCGAATCCGCGGGCCCCGCAGTGAGGCGGTGAGCCTGGGAATCGCGGGACACCGCCCAGAGCGATGTAGTTGCCTTTCCGGCAACAATTTCCGAGCGAACGAAGACGACCACGGTGCCGTCGGGAGAGATTGAGGTCTCAGTGGGCGTGACCACGCGGTGGAGGTCGTCGAGAACAAATGGACGGTCAGTCATGTAGATCCTTCGAATCGGAGAAATAGATGCAGACGTAAAGCTTTGTCTTCCGGCTTATTTCAGAACGCGGATGCCAGGGCCGGCCAGGGTGCCGCCAATCGGTGCATACAGGGCCGTCGCGCCGTTGAAGAACATGAAGTTCGGCGATGTGGACACCGGAATGACGTCGGACGAGGTGAACAGTGCTTGTTCCGCTTCCTTCCAAACCGAGCAGGATTCCTGCCCGGGCAGAACCGAGGCCTTCGCTGCCAGTTCGGTGTACTTCGGATTGTCGATCGATGCGAAGTTGACACCCGACGGTGGGGTGGGGCCGGCGAAGTACGGAACGAAGATGCTGGGGGTGTCGCTCTGGACGGTCAGTCCGATCGAGATCGACCATGACGTCAGGTCTTTTGCCGCGAATGTGTTGGAGATGATGAAGTTGTTGTCACCTCCGCGAAGCTCTACCTTCGCGCCGAGTTCCTGCCACTGCTTCATTGCGTATTCGGCTGCTGCAGAGGTGGTATCGCGGTAGTTGGCAAAGATGACCGTCAACTGCAGCGCTTGACCGTCCTTGGTCAGGACACCGTCGGATCCGCGCTTCCAGCCGGCGTCCGCGAGAGTCTTCTTCGCCGCGGCCATGTCGAACTTCGGAACTACACCGGTGACGCTGTCGAAGTCGCACGCCCGCGGATCGACTACTGCCAGTGCCGTAGCGCGTGAGCCTTTGCCACCGGTGTTGATGTCTGTGTAATCGTCGAGATCGATCGCCTGCACCAGTGCGGTGCGTACGGCCTCGTCCTTGGTGGGGAGAGCCGCATTGTGGTTGAAGATGAACTGTCCGCTCAGGGTGTTGGACGTCATCGATTCAAGGCCGGAAGCTTCCACACGTTCGATATCCGAGCCGGCAACCGGGGCCGCGTTGACCGTTCCGGTGAGGACCAGGTTCGCCGTCGTCGCGGCGTCGGTCACGACCTTGATCGTGACCGTCTTGGGCACTCCGAGCGTGTCCGATGTGGTTTCGCCGTTCGGTCCCCAGTTGTATCCGTCGCGGCGTTCGAGGGTGACGTGATCGTTGGCCACTACTTCGGTGACCTTGAACAGTCCGGTTCCGTTGCTACTGCCTCGAACACTGGCAGGGTCGTCGAGCGCTGCCTGGCACGCCAACTTGAGAGCGCCGATGCGTTCGAGGAGGAAGGGCGCGGGTTCCGTTGTTTTGATCGTGAGTTCGTCACCGTCAGCGGTTGCTACCGCAGTTTCGGGTACGGATGCTCCCAACCACGGCGAGCCGTTGGTCTTGTCGACGACCCAGTTGATGTTGTTCGCTGCGGTTTGGGCAGTGAAGGTCGTGCCGTCTTCACACGTGATCCCCTTTTTGAGGGTGAAGTTCAGCGAAGTTCCGTTCTCGCTCCATTTTTCGGCTAGATACTGGCCCGCTGCGCGGGTTTTGGGGTCGATGGCCAACAACGAGTCGTTGGTATAGCTGTTGATCGCCTGCGTGGCAGTCAGATTGGTGATCAGGGGATGAAGGTTGCCGGGGTCGGTGTTCACGATCGTCGTGAAGCTGCCGTCCTTCGCGTAATCGCCGGAAGAATTGCCGCCAGGATCAGAGGTGCTTCCGCACGAGGCAACCGTGAGAACGCCGATCGTGACCAGAGCCGCGGTGGGCACTGAGCGAGCTTTCATCTGATGCACCTTTTGATCGAAGGATGTCGTTGATCAATGTTGCGCGACTGACGTGGCCCAGGTCTCGTTGAATCGACTCATGCTGAGTGCCTGAATCTGTCGGATCGTCACAATGGGTGGTCGTCGTTTCTTGCCGCACCACGGTTCGGCTACCGTCGGAGTGTGCGCTCAGAATCTCGTCGATCAGATATCCAGACCTTCCATGTCATGGATGTATGGAAGGCCGCGACCGAACGTCAGCGGACACATGGTGACGTTCTGACGTTGGCTGCCGGTCAACCGTCGACGCCCGCTCCCGCACCGGTACTACGTGCGACGCGAGAGATTCTCGGCACCGAACTACTCGGATACACCGAGACTTTCGGGATCCTGCCGCTGCGCGAAGCTATTGCGCGCTACCACAGTGAGCGCTCGGGAATCGCCGTCGACGCCGAAGACGTGGTGGCGACGACCGGTTCGTCCGGGGCGTTCACCTTGCTCTTCCTCGCCGCGTTCGACGAGGGCGACACCGTGGTGGTTGCTCGCCCCGGATATCCCGCGTACCGCAATACCCTTGCCGCTCTCGGCTGCAACGTCGTCGAACTCGACTGCGGCCCGGCAACTCGATACCAGCCGACGGTGGAAATGCTCGAGGCTTTGCCGTCGCCGCCAGCCGGACTGATCGTCGCCAGCCCAGCAAATCCGACGGGCACTGTGATCTCGCCCGAGGAGCTCGCTGCATTGGCGACGTGGTGCGAGCAGCACGGCACCCTCCTGATCTCGGACGAGATCTACCACGGCATCGGGTACGGCGATCAGCACACGTCGAGCGCCTGGGAGACGTCACGCGAATCCGTTGTGATCGGATCGGTGTCCAAGTACTTCTCGATGACCGGTTGGCGGCTCGGCTGGATGTTGGTGCCGACTTATCTGCGGCGTCCGCTGCAGAGACTTGCGTCGAACATGACGGTGTGTCCGCCGGCGATCTCGCAGTACGCCGCGATCGAGGCGTTCTCGGACGAGGCGAAGGTCGAGTTGGACGGGCACGTTCAGCGGTACGCAGTCAATCGTGAACTGCTGTTGACCGGACTGCCGAAACTGGGCATCTCGGAGTTGGCCCCCGCCGACGGTGCGTTCTACGTCTACGCGGACATCGGCCACCTGTGTGGTGGCGAGGGCGCCACCGCATGGTGTGCGCGGTTGCTGACAGATACCGGGGTCGCATTGGCACCCGGAATCGATTTCGACACCGTCCACGGAAACCGGATGGTCAGACTTTCGTTCGCGGGCGCGACAGCCGACATCCAGGAGGCGCTGATTCGCCTCGAGAAGTGGCTCGGGTAACAAACAGCAGGGTCTTCGAGCTGTTTCGCCATGCGGAGGTGCCCTCTGCTGGCACGATGTCGTGGTGTCTTCTGCAGCTACGCCCAAGGGCGAACGACGTCGCCAAGCTCTGGTGGCGTCCGCTGCTGAACTTTTGCTGGAGGGCGGGTTCGACGCCGTTCGTCACCGAGCGGTGGCAACCAGGGCCGACCTACCACTGGCCTCGACGACGTACTATTTCGACTCACTCGACGATCTGATCGCGTGCGCCGTCGAGCTCAACGGCAACGCCGACATGGAAGCGATGCGCGCCAGAGTGGCTGCGGTGACCCAACGTCGGCGGGGCGCCGAATCAACCGTCGAACTGTTGGTCGAACTGCTGCTCGGCGACGAAGAGAAGCGTCCGGAGAGCCGCGAGCGCTTGATCTCGCGTTACGAACGATTCGTAGCGTGTGCCCGTCATCCCGCGCTTCGTGACGTGCAGTTGCGCCTACGCGCTCAACTTGACGACCTGTTGACCGATGCGCTTCGACGCTCGGGCCGCTCGGCTCCCGAGGGGCAACTGCGTCGTCTCGTCGCGATGGTCGACGGCGCGATGATCACGGCTCTGGGGGAGTACGACCCGGACCCACGGGGGTTGGCCAGGGGAATGCTGTTGGAATCGATCGACGTGATGGCGCCGCCGGTCTAGCTCGGTCACTATCGGGGGTAACAGCACTGCTTGGCCCCCGTTAGACTGGGGCCTCGTGAGCCGCATTCCGAATGTCCTTGCCAACCGTTACGCCAGCCCCGAGCTTGTTGCTCTGTGGTCTCCCGAGTACAAGATCGTGCTCGAGCGTCAATTGTGGGTGGCGGTGTTGCGTGCGCAGGCAGAGTTGGGCATCGACATTCCGGCCGGCGCCATCGACGACTACGAGCGCGTCATCGACAACGTCGACCTGGCGTCCATCGCGGACCGCGAGCGGGTCACCCGCCACGACGTGAAGGCACGCATCGAGGAATTCAATGCACTCGCCGGCCACGAGCAGGTCCACAAGGGCATGACCAGCCGTGACCTCACCGAGAACGTCGAGCAGCTGCAGATCGTGCGTTCACTCGAACACGTTTACAACCACGGCATCGCCGTCGCCGCCCGCCTGGGTGAGCGCGCTGCCGAGTACTCGTCCATCGTGATGGCCGGTCGCTCACACAACGTTGCAGCTCAGGCCACCACCTTGGGCAAGCGTTTCGCTTCCGCCGCCGATGAGCTGCTCGTCGCGCTGACACGGCTGCGCCAGCTGATCGACCGCTACCCGCTGCGCGGGATCAAGGGTCCGATGGGTACTGCTCAGGACATGCTCGATCTGCTCGACGGCGATGCGGCCAAGCTCGATCAGCTCGAAGCGAAGGTCGCCGCGCACCTCGGATTCGCGCACGTACTGACCAGCGTCGGCCAGGTGTACCCGCGTTCCCTCGATCACGACGTCATCTCCGCGCTCGTCCAGGTCGGCGCGGGCCCGTCGTCGTTTGCACACACGATCCGCCTGATGGCCGGCCACGAGCTGGTCACCGAAGGCTTCCAGCCCGGCCAGGTCGGCAGCTCGGCGATGCCGCACAAGATGAACACCCGCTCGTGCGAGCGCGTCAACGGACTTCAGGTGATCCTGCGCGGATACGGCTCCATGGCAGCCGAGCTCGCGGGTGCACAGTGGAACGAGGGCGACGTCTTCTGCTCCGTCGTGCGTCGCGTCGCTCTGCCGGACGCGTTCTTCGCGATCGACGGCATGTTCGAGACCTTCCTGACCGTGCTGATCGAGATGGGTGCCTACCCGGCCGTCATCGAGAAAGAACTGACGCGGTACCTGCCGTTCCTCGCCACGACGCGCGTGCTGATGGCTGCCGTGCGCGCCGGCGTCGGACGCGAGACCGCACACGAGGCGATCAAGGAGAATGCCGTCGCAGTTGCACTGGCGATGCGTGAAGAGGGCAAGGAACCCGATCTGCTCGATCGCCTCGCCGCCGACGACCGTCTGCCGCTCGACCGCGCCGCACTCGACGAGGCTTTGGCCGACAAGGCAGCCTTTGTCGGCGCTGCGTCTGCTCAGGTCGACGCCGTTGTCGCCGAGGTCCGGAAACTTGTCGACGCCAACCCCGAAGCTGCGGCGTACGCGCCGTCGCCGATTCTGTAAGGGCTACGCCCCTGTGCGCCTTTCTGGTAGTCACCACTACCAAAAAGGCGCACAGGGGCGGAGACCATGAACTGCATCTTCTGCTCCATCATCGCCGGTGAGGCCGAGGCGAGTGTCGTCTACGACGACGCGAATGTCCTTGCCTTCATGGATATCCGGCCGTTCACGTCCGGTCATCTCCTGGTCGTGCCCAAGCGTCACGCAAGCGGATTGTCCACGCTCGATGCCGACGACGGTGCCAGGATCTTTGCGGTCGCGCAGAAGATCGCCGCGGCGATGCGTATTGGGTCTCTCCCCATCGACGGAGTGAATCTGCACCTCTCCGACGGAGCAGTTGCGGGGCAGGAAGTCTTCCATGTTCATCTGCACGTCATTCCGCGAAATCGCGGCGACGGCTTCGGCCTGCGCGCACTACCTCGCACACCCAATCGGACAATTCTCGACAGCACGGCAGCTGTCATTCGCGACGCACTGAACTAGCGGTTCACCCGGCGCGGGTGATTCGCGCCGACGTTTTTCCCCGCACCATCTGGTTATGGCCGACATCGAACTGACGTATTCCTCCGGAGTTGTCCCCAGGGACGGAGAGCTTCCCGCTCGCGAAAACATCGCAACGGTGTTCGACGAACTCGACTTCCAGACAGCAGTGCAGGCGTACCTCTGGGCCATCCCCATCGTGTCTTGGGCGCAGTGGATGGACGTGCATACCAACATCTTCGGAGCAACTGCGTCCGATATCGTCGTCTACCGCTCCTATCGTGACCGACTAGGCCTGATCACCGCCAACGCGACGACGCCGTACATCTTGAACTTTTTCGATCTCGGTACAACGGGTCCGTTGGTGATCGAGTTGCCGGCGGGACCGACCGCCGGGGGCATCGCAGATTTCTGGCAACGAGAATTCGCGGTGCTCGGTGAGATGGGCCCCGATGCAGGCAATGGCGGCAAGACCCTGGTAGTCGGCCCAGGCCAGAGTGCCGAGGACACAGGTGAATACACCGTTGTCCACTCCCCGATGATGCACATCATGTTCGGCCTCCGGACGCTCGATCCTGATCCGGTGCGCTCGGGCGAGTTGGTCGATGCCGTGCGGGTATACCCCTACTCCGATCGCGAGAATCCGACTCCCACACGACTGGTCTCACCGGACGGCAAGCCCTGGAGCGGAATTCAGCCGCGCGACCTTCGGTACTGGGAGCTCCTGCACGACATCGTGCAGGACGAACCTGTCGAAGAGCGCGACCGGTTCCCGATGGCGTGGCTTCGGCAGTTGGGGATAGAGAAGGGCAAACCGTTCGCCCCGGACGATCGCTTGCGGAAGATCTTGCAGCGGGCAGTCGAAGTGGGGGAGGTGTTCGCTCAGGCAAATGCGTTTGTCAAGCGATTCCCCGGTTCGCGTTACTGGCCGGATCGTCAGTGGGACTTGGCGATTGTTCTCGACAACTCTGCTCAACGAGGGGACAACTACGACGAGTTCTACGAACGCGCGTCGTGGTTCTACGAGGCGGTCAGCTTCTCCAAGGCGATGAAAAGTACGACGCCTGGACTCGGTCAGGCATATCTGGGTAGTTACTCCGACACCGACGGACACTGGTTGGACGGCGGAAAGCACTACACACTCCACGTACCCGCCGATGTCCCGGCAAAGCTGTTCTGGTCCGCGACGGTCTACTCGATCGACACGCGGTGCCTGATCGACAACGAGCAGGGCCGAGGCGACCGAGGCTCGCGAGATCCCGATCTTGTTGTCAACGATGACGGTTCGGTAGACCTCTACTACGGACCTTCCGCTCCGAACGGAAAGGAATCCAATTGGGTTCAAACCATTCCGGGTGAGCACTGGTTCTCGTACTTCCGCTTCTACGGACCGCTCGAACCATATTTCGATCGGACTTGGAAGCTTGGTGACATCGAGCCGGCGTAGAGCGTGGTCTGTCTCACGGACTGCCGATCAGTTCGACAACGGAGTCCAGAAGGGCACTGCGCCAGCACAACCAGTCGTGGCCGCCGTCAAAGATCCGGTACGACACTTGCGCTCCGGCGGCCTCCAACGCCTGCGCGACGGCTGCGCTGTGCCCGACCATGTCGGACTCATGCCTACCTACTTCGAGGACAACCCGTAAACCGTCCGGTGCACCGTCGCGCTCGATGCGCGCGGCTATGTCTCCACCCGCCGGACCGTCCTCCCCGCGCTTGAGTCCGGTTGGCCACCAGAATGAACCGGATCCACTGGCGACCAGCGCGAAGTGTTCGGGAAACTCGAGTGCTGCGAACATCGAGGCCAGTCCGCCGAAGCTCTGCCCCGAGACCACGGTTCGCGTTCGATCAGACGAGAAGGGCGCGACGGCGCGCACTTGCGGAAGCAGTTCGTGGACCACTGCATTCCAGTATTCGCGGTTGCACGGCAATTCTTGCGAACGGCGTTGATTGTCAACGGAATCGATGGCCAACAGAACACAGGATTTCAGTTTTCCGGTCTGGACCGCGCGATCGAAGGCGGCGCCGGCAGGCATGACCTCGGCCCAGTGGCGACCGTCGAGAAGTATCACGAGTGGACGTTCTTCGAGCGGGGTCAATCCGTCGTCGACGGTCTCGTAGATCCACACCGGCCGTTCGACGCCCAAAGTCGAGCTGTTCCAGGTGAGCTGTACGGATTTCCTGAAAACCGGAGCATCCCAGCCGAACTGGACCGGCGCCGAGGGCATCTCGGCGACGGAGCGTCGTGTGTCCACACCCGCGGAGAGCGGATTGAGTGGGTCGGCAATGCGGTATTCGAGCAGCCCCAACCAGCGGGTGCGGCGGGTCGTGTCCTCCTTGCCTGCTCCCGGATAGTCGAACTCGTCGACTACGGACTTCGGTACCGGGATGATGCTGTAACTGCTGCGCCAGGTGTTCGAGACTTCGGCGGTGTAGAACCACACCGGACTGTCGCCGATCCGCTGCATGACGCTCAGTTGTTCCGCGTGATGGTCGGTCAGCGAATTTGCATCCAGGTAGACGCGTTCGATCTCCGTCTCCTCGGGCTGACGCCAGAGGAAGGTGACTCGAACAGTCTGTGTATCAACACTTTCGATGACCGGCGTGCCTTGTTGCACTATCCGATTCCAGGACGTCTCGATGTCGGGCGAGGCCGCGAGGGTAGCGGACAATTCAGTCACCGCCTGAGTTAGCATGAGCACAGCCTAACCTAATTTGATGGGCTTTTGAATTCGAGGAGTGGTCCGCCAGTGGGCGTCACAATGAAAAAATCGCGCACCGTGAAGGTGCTCTCCGCAGTCTTGGTGGCAGGGTTCGCTCTCGCCGGGTGTAGTTCTGCGGATGCCGATTCCGATCCTGATTCGGCTGCATCGCAGGGTAATTGGCCGCGCACGGTGGAGACACCGAAAGGGCCGGTCGAGATTACGTCGAAGCCGGAGAGGATCGTCTCGACCAGTGTGACGCTGACAGGCACGCTGTTGTCGATCGACGCACCGGTGGTCGCTACCGCATCGACCGGACCGAATACCGACGTGTCGGATGCGCAGGGGTTGTTCACACAGTGGGGCGACATAGCAGAAGAACGCGGACTCGCCGTGTTGCCGATGGGTGGCGCGAACGCGGAATCCGTTCTGGCTCAAAACCCGGACCTGATCGTCGTCTCGGCGACAGGAGGCGACTCCGTCGTCGATCTGTACGAACAGTTCACGGCCATCGCTCCGACGATCGTGGTGGACTACGGCGGAAGCAGTTGGCAGGAAGTGGCCGCTGTGTTGGGTAAGGCGACGGGTCTCGAAGACAACGCCGCGGCCACGGTCGCGAAGTTCGACAGCGCAGTAGAGTCCGCCAAGGCCAAGATCACACTTCCCCCGCAGCCGACCACTGCGCTGGTCTACTACGAGGACGGCAGCGGTGCCAATATCTGGACGCACGAGTCCGGACAGGCGAAGTTGCTCACGGCGATGGGTTTCACGGTCGCCGACATTCCAGAGTCCGCGAAGAGCAGTGAATCGATGGGTAAGCGTAAGGACATCATCCAGGTCTCGTCCGAGAATCTTTACGACGGAATCGCGGGCAACACCCTGATCTTGGTCAGCGCCGACGACGGTGCGGTGAAAGCGGTCGAGGGACTTCCCCTGTTGGCTCAGCATCCGGCGATTCGTGATCATCATGTCTATGCCGTGGGACTCGATACCTTCCGTCTCGATTACTACAGTGCAACCAATATGGTGAACCGCTTGGTCGAGCAGTTCAGCTGATCCGTAAGTACTAGTACTTCCACTCCGAACTAGTCCTTTGGTAGGAACCGAGAATCGAACATTCCCTTCACGTTCGTCGAATGTGTGACCAAGTGGTGCGGGCATGCCACCATGAACGTCAATCATCGGATGCGGAATGGGGAGTGGATGTTCGACTCGGCTGGTCAGAATGCCCCGGGGCAAGCCCTGGCGTCGCGAGGCTGGGGACGTTTCAGCCTGAGCAACCCGGCTACTGCGGCCGTGATCGTCGGTCTGTTGAGCGTGCCCTGGGTGTTTGGCCTCGCCAGTCTCAAGTCGGAATCCGAGACGAGCAATCGAGTGCTGAGCGATCCGGCAACCGTTGTCGGCATCATGGGATTCCTGACGGTGTTGACCATCGTGGCGTGTACGCGCCGTCGGTACCCGATCGCGTACTACCTTCTGACGTTGGCAGGATCCGGCGGGTTGATGCTCTTCCTCGGCAGTCGATCGCTCGGGGCCACACCGCTTTTCTGGTTCGCGATCATGGCAGTGTCCATCCGGGTGACAGGCATGCGCCTGGTCGGACTGCTGGTCCTCGGAATGGCGATGGACGTGATCATAGCGATGTACACCACCGAACGGGACGGGCTGACGGTCGCCGAGGTTCAGGTGGGGGAGTTGCCCCACATGTTCCTCGAGCCGGCGGCAAATACCGTGACGAGTTTTCTGGTCGTCGCAGCCATGGGAAAGATCGTCGCGCGTCTGCGAAAGCAAGCAGTGGAGAACAGTCAGGCAGTAGCGGATCTGCACCGGGACCGCGAACGCAAGATCGCGAATGCCGTTGTCGCCGAACGGCAGGACATGGCACGCGAGTTGCACGACGTCGCGGCTCACCACATGACCGGCATGATCATCCAGGCCCGTGCCGCCGACAAGTTCTTCTCGAGCAATCCCGAACAAGCCCAAGCCCTGCTGGGCGGCGTCATCGAGCAGGGACAGCGGGCACTCAACAGCTTGCGGCAGATCGTGGGGATCCTTCGCCTGGGCGAGGAAGACCCCGACTTCCCGACGCCCATGGTCTCCGACATCGACGAGTTGGTCGATGACTGCCGGCGCACCATCTCGTCGATCTCGCTGGAGAAAGTCGGCCGCTTCGACGACCTGGACAGCGGAGTTCAGTTGACCTGCTACCGCATCGTGCAGGAAGCGCTGTCGAACGTCCTTCGCCATGCGCCGGGCAGTGAGTCGAAGGTGTGTCTGAGCCGAGAAGCCGGCGCGGTGAGGGTGCGGGTGATCAATACTCTGGGAAATTCTCGCCCGGCGTCCGACGGGCAAAACCTCGGAATTGTGGGAATGCGCGAACGCGCGACGCTCATGGGTGGTCAACTGGACGCCGGACCGAATTCGGAAGGTGAGTGGGCTGTGCAGGCACTGGTGCCGGTGAACGGGAGGATCAACGCATGATCGATGTCCTTATTGCGGACGACCAGCAGGTGGTGCGGCAGGGGTTCGAGCTGTTTCTCTCCGGGCACCCCGAGATTCGCGTCGTCGGGCATGCCAAGACGGGAGTCGAGGCGTACGAGCAGGTACGTGCGCTGCGTCCGGACGTCGTGCTGATGGATATCCGAATGCCGCACGGCGACGGGTTGACAGCGACCCGGGAGGTTCTTGCCGAGTTTCCGGCGACCCGCGTCATCGTGATCACCACGTTCGATCTCGACGAGTACGTTTTCGAGGCGCTCGACAGCGGCGCCGCAGGGTTCTTGCTCAAAGACGCCGATCCCGAAGAGCTCTCGTCGGCAGTGTTGACCGTGGCCGAGGGCGGCTCGGTGCTTTCGCCAAGATTGACGTCGAGACTGATCGTGGAGTTCGCGAGGCGCAAGCCGGCACCGATGTCCTCAGCGCGCTCCGGATCGGATCACGGTCTCAGTGCGCGCGAAATGGATGTGGTGCAACTGTTGGCACAAGGCTTGGGAAACAACGACATCGCAGATTCCCTCAGCCTCGAGCAGAGCACGGTGAAGTCGCACATCAGCAACATCTGCAAGAAGCTACAGGTGCGAACCCGGGTGCAGATCGTCATCTGGGCGTACCGAAACAACGTGATCGCCGTATCTCGCTGACGCACGGGACGCTGCGCATCCGGCACGGCACGGGCAGAGAAGCACACGTGCCCCAGGTTCGGCCCCTCGTCGAACCCGGGGCACCTGTGTCGCTCAGCCCAGAAGCTTGGCTTTGAGCGTCATGACCGTCGCCGGGCTCAGGCCCAGGCCCTCGGTCAGATAGCGATCGACCGAGCCGTAGGTCTGGTCCAACTGAGCGAGGCCGGCATCGAGATAGCTTGCCTCGACACCCAATAGAGGCTCCATGTTGACAGCCATCTGCTCGCCCAAGCTCGCCGCGATGCCCGCGCGCGTGGCCTTCATGCCTTCGGCGGTGTACTCGTTGGTCAGCAGGTAGTCGTTCAGAATCACCGAGCGGTCGACGCCGGCGATGCTCAGCAGCAGAAAGGACGTCCAGCCGGTGCGGTCCTTACCTGCAGTGCAGTGGAAGACCTGTGCACCTTCGGTTTCCGCGAGGCCGGTCAGCAACTGCGCGAACCCGGCTCGCTCCGTCGCTCCGGTGACGAAGGCGCGGTTCATGTCCTGCATCATCGATCGTGAGTCCTCGGGGGACTTGATCTTCGCGACCATCTCGGCGATGTTCCCGGACAGGATCGGAATGTTCTCGTACGCAACACCGTCGGGCAGGACGTCCGGCTTGCTGGCGATCTCGGGTGCCGTGCGAAGATCGTAAACCTTTGTCAGTCCGAGCTTTTCGAGAATTGTCATGTCATCGCCCTTGGGCGTGATCGCGTTCGCGCGGTAGAAGACTCCCTTGTTCACGGGTAGACCGAAAGTTCCCGAGTATCCGGCGCCGGTGCCTGCGACATCGCGGAAGTTGTCGATCCCGGTCAGCCGCGGGGCATCTGCAGTTTGCTCGGCACTGCCGAAGCTGCTGGATCCGAAATCCAGTGAGCCGAACTGTGGAGCCGAGGGAGCAGGTTCGCCGTGTGCGATCGAGGCGCCGAAACCGGTGATGAGAAAGCTACTGGTCAAGGCAATGGCCGCGGCAGACCGTAGTGAGCAGGTGCGCGTGGATCGGGACATGTCTGAGCCCTTCGTCGAGCGGTGAGAGTGGCGAGTCGATGAGGTATCGCGAAGGCAAGGTAGCGAGTTCGAGTGTCCGATTCGAGAGGAATCTCGCTTTGCTCCCTCTCAGTGGGAGGCGTGCTGCTCTGAGCGTGAGCGACTCGGGAGGCGCAGTTCATTCCTCGAGACCTGTGTTTGTGCAAACTCTCGCCGCCCTGATATTGGTTAGCCTCACCAAATCAATTCCGGAGTAGTCCGGTGCGTTCAGATGGAGTTCAACATGCGGGTTCAAGGTCTGTCGCGGATTCGCCGCGCAGTGGTGATCGGTGCAGCAGCTGCGCTGGCGGTCGGCGTCGCCGGCTGCAGCAACTCGGAGGAGGCGTCGTCCGAATCGTCGACGACAGCCGCGAGCTCGCAGACCCGTGTCTTCGAAGCACAGAACGGATCCATCGAGATCCCGAGCGACCCGCAGCGGATCGTGGCCTGCGGATACGCAGTTCTGCCGTTGATCCAGGCAGGAGCGAACCTGGCTGCGGTATGTGAGTGGACCCGTGAACTCGGCAACATGGACGACAAGACCAAGGCCGCTTACGAAGCTCTGCCCAAGGTCGCGCCCGACGGCAACGTCTCCCAGCTCAACTACGAGGGAATCGTCGCTGCCGAGCCCGATCTGATCATCATGGGCGTTCCCGCTCGAGTCGAAAGTCAGTTGGACATGGTTCAGCTCAAGGCTGCTGCTCCGGTCGTCTTCCTGGGGCCGACGGTTCCCGCTGATTGGCGAGTGCTAGGCGAGCAGTTCGCCGACGCCGCCAATGTTTCCGACACTTACGGTGAGTTCAAGGGCGAGTACGACGCTCGCACCGCCGAATTGGCCGCGAAGTACAAGGACAAGCTCGGCTCGCTGACCTTCGGAGGCGTGTGCAACGTCTGCAAGCCCGAGGCTGGAACGTTCTCCCGCGAGTACGCGTCTTCGTACACAACCAACCTCTTCGACGGACTCGGCCTGCAGTTCCCCGGCACCCCTGCCGACCCGGCTGACGTCCACGTCGAACAGGTATCCATCGAGAAGATCGGCGAGAATCTCGGAAATGTCGACGTGATCGTCTACGGCCTCAACGCCGACGGCTCGATGTCTCCGCAGCTTCAGGAACTGGTCAATTCCGAGCTGTGGAAGGAACTGCCCGCAGTGAAGGCCGGCAACGTCGTCCAGGTTCAGCATTCGTTGGCAGCGACCTATCAGACGGCTCTTCTGACGCTGGATTCGATCGACGAGGGCCTGTCGAAGCTGCCCGCAAACCAGTAGTTCATCGACTGTGACGGTGGCCTCTCGCCCAGTGGCGAGGGGCCACCTGCATATCCGGATGAGCAGGGCGGACAGCTCTCCGAACGGCGAGGACGCTCACCTGTCCCGGCTACCGGGGTTCTGTACGAACTGCGAACGCCCGATAGGGTGACCGGGTGCGTCCTACACTTGATTCCTACACTCATCTGGCCGGTGGCAAGGTCCGTGACCTTTACACGATCGACGACGAGCATCTGCTGCTTGTCGCGAGTGATCGGATCTCGGCCTACGACCACGTGCTCAGCACGCCGATCCCGGACAAGGGCCGCGTTCTCACCGCGATGAGCGTGTTCTTCTTCAACGTCCTCGGTGGCACCAACCATCTGGCCGGCGAGCCCGACGACGATCGCATCCCGGAAGAGGTGCTCGGCCGGGCTCTCGTCGTGCGCTCCCTCGACATGGTTCCCGTCGAATGCGTCGTCCGTGGCTTCCTCACCGGCTCCGGCCTGGTCGACTACAACAACACCGGCGCAGTGTGCGGCGTCGCGCTGCCCGAGGGCCTTGTCGAGGCGTCGCGGCTGCCCGACCCGATCTTCACCCCGGCGTCCAAGGCGGCCCTCGGCGATCACGACGAGAACATCAGCTTCGAGCAGGTAGTGGAGAAGGTCGGCCTGAAGCTGGCCGTGCAGCTTCGCGAGGACACTCTCGACGTCTACGCCCGCGCCTCCAACTTCGCGGCCGATCGCGGAATCATTCTCGCGGACACCAAGCTCGAATTCGGTCTCGACTCCGCTGGAAACCTCGTGCTCGCCGACGAGGTGCTCACCCCCGACTCGTCCCGCTACTGGCCCCTCGAAGGTTACGAGGCAGGCAAGGTGCAGCCCAGCTTCGACAAGCAGTTCGTCCGCGACTGGCTCACGAGCCCCGAATCCGGTTGGGATCGAAGCTCGGACACGACTCCGCCGCCGTTGCCGCAGGAGATCGTCGATGCGACTCGCGCACGCTACATCGAGGCGTACGAACGCATTTCCGGGTTGTCCTTCGACGATTGGGTCGGTCCCAGCGCATGAGCCTCGTCCCGCCGGTCGCAAAGAAGGTCCCCACCGAACGTACCCATCACGGACACACGTTCGTCGATGACTACGAGTGGCTGCGGGACAAGGACAATGCCGAGGTAGTCGCGTACCTCGAAGCCGAGAACGCGTACACCGACGAGCAGACAGCCGCTCTCGAGCCGTTGCGCGAGAAGATCTTCCAGGAGATCAAGTCGCGGACGCAGGAAACCGACATGTCGGTACCCACACGCATGGGCAAGTGGTGGTACTACTCGCGCAGCGTGGAAGGCAAGTCGTACACCGTCCAGTGCCGGTGTCCCATTGCCGGTGAGGACGACTGGACTCCACCCAACCTGACGCCTGGCGTCGAGCTGGCCGGCGAGCAGATCCTCATGGACGGCAATGTCGAAGCCGAAGGGCACGAGTTCTTTTCACTCGGCGCGTTCTCCATCAGCGAGGACGGCACGTTGCTGGCGTACTCGGTCGACATCGTCGGCGACGAGCGGTACACCTTGCGGTTCAAGAACCTCGAGACCGGCGAAATGCTGGCTGACGAGATTCCCGACACCGCACCCGGTGCCACCTGGGCAATCGACCACAGCCACGTCTTCTACATGACCGTCGACGACTCCTGGCGTCCGGACACCGTGTGGCGTCACAAGCTGGGAACGCCGCAGAGTCAAGATGTTTCGGTCTTCCACGAGCCCGACGAGCGCTACTGGGTTTCCGTGGGTTCGACTCGCAGCGAGAAGTACCTGATGATCTGGGTCGGATCCAAGGTGACCAGCGAAGGCTGGATGCTGGAATCGGCGAATCCGGAAGGCGACTTCCGCGTCATCATCCCGCGTCGCGAAGGCGTCGAATACGGGGCCGAACACGCGGTGATCGGGGGAGAGGACCGCTTCCTCATCCTCCACAACGACGTCGTCGACGGAGTCAAGGCCGAGAACTTCGTGTTGGTGGAAGCTCCGGTATCGGATCCGACGAACATGACGACGCTGATCGAGCACAGTGCCGACGTTCGTCTGGAAGAAGCCGAAGCCTTTGCCGGGCACCTCGTCCTGAGCTACCGCCGCGAGGCTCTCACTCGGGTTGCCGTATGGCCGTTGACGGATGACGGGTACGGCGAACGTCACGAGATCGACTTCGACGAAGAACTCTTCAGCATCGGGATGGGGTCCAACCCGGAATGGGCGCAGCCCACCATCCGGCTCGGCTTCACGTCCTTCATCACTCCCGGGCAGGTGTACGACTACTACGTCGCCAGTGGTGAACTGGCACTGCGTAAGTCGCAGCCCGTTCTCGGTGACTTCGATGCGAGTAATTACGAGCAGCGCCGCGACTGGGCAGTGGCCGACGACGGCACCCGCATTCCGCTCTCGATCGTGAGGCGCATAGGTGCACCCGAGGGTCCGGCGCCGTTGTTGTTGTACGGCTACGGTTCCTACGAGGCGAGCATCGACCCGTCGTTCTCGGTTGCGCGGCTGTCGTTGCTCGATCGCGGTGTCGTTTTCGTGGTTGCGCACGTGCGCGGTGGCGGCGAGATGGGCCGTCACTGGTACGAAAACGGCAAGACGCTCACGAAGAAGAACACCTTCACCGATTTTGTCTCTTGCGCAAGGCATTTGATCGACACCGGAGTCACAGCCGCTGATCGTATGGTTGCCGACGGTGGTAGTGCGGGCGGACTGCTGATGGGCGCTGTCGCCAATCTCGCTCCGGAACTGTTTGCCGGCATTCTCGCCAATGTTCCGTTTGTCGACCCGCTGACGTCGATTCTCGATCCGTCATTGCCGTTGACGGTCATCGAGTGGGACGAATGGGGAGATCCGCTGCACAACAAGGATGTCTACGACTACATGCGCTCGTACAGCCCGTACGAGAACGTGGAAGCCAAGGACTATCCCGCGATTCTCGCAATCACGAGCATCAACGACACCCGTGTTCTGTACGTGGAGCCGGCCAAGTGGGTCGCAAAACTGCGCGCCACGAAGACAGGTGACGCTCCGCTACTTCTCAAGACGGAGATGAGCGCCGGACACGGCGGTGTCAGCGGTCGTTACGAGAAGTGGAAAGAGGTCGCGTTCGAGTTCGCCTGGGTGCTGGACACCGTGGGCGCGAACTAGCTTCTGTGTCAATCAGGTTCTGTGTCAATCAGGTTCTGCGGTAACGAACCTGAGGTCGCCCAGCGCGCCCGTACTCGGTCTCCCGGGTGAGCATGCCGTCGTCTGCCAGTTTTTCGAGGTAGCGCCAGGCTGTCACCCGGGACACCCCGACCGATGCTGCCACCTCGGCGGCGGTCACGGGACCTTCCGAATCTCGGACGGACGCAGCGACGAGTCCGAGCGTTTGAGACGCAAAGCCTTTCGGTGCCGCTGCTCGATCGTCGGATGTTCGTAGTGCGGACATCGCTCGGTCGATGTCGTGCTGGCTGACCGCAGACTCGCCGGCGGGAAGTGCTGCACGATATTCGAGGTAGCGCTCGAGCTTGTCGCGGAACGCTGCGAAGGTGAACGGCTTGAGGAGATAGAGCACGATCCCGCGAGCCACGGCGCTTCGAACCACCTCGAGATCGCGCGCCGAGGTGACCGCGATGATGTCCGGACTCGGGCGCAACCCACCGAGGGCGGAAGCCACGTCGAGGCCGCTGGCGTCGGGCAACCCGATGTCGAGCAGGACCAGGTCGATGCGCTGGTCGGTGGCGTTTGCCGCCGTAACTGCACGCACGGCGGCGTTCCCGGAATGAACCACACCGTGGACCACGAACTCCGGCACGCGTTCGACGTAGGAACGGTGCGCCTGCGCGATCAACGGTTCGTCGTCGACTATCAGGACGCGAATCATCGGGGTGCTTCCGCAACGGGCAGCGGGATGCGGACCACCAGCATCGAGCCCATCGCCGGTTCACTGGACAGCGTGCCGCCGTGCCGTTTCACCACTTGAGAGACCAGTGCGAGTCCGAGTCCGCGAGAGCCGGATTTTGTGGAGTAGCCACGGCCCTTGGCCTTTTCGAGAGCTTCGGGTGTCATTCCCGGGCCGCTGTCGGCGACGGCAACAACCATCATCGAATCCTCTTCCATTACCGTCACTTCCACCCACGGAGACTCGCTCGCGCGTGATGCGTCAATAGCATTGTCCACGAGATTGCCGACCAGCGTGACCAACTCGCGTGCATTGAGTGAAGGCACCGGACCGAGTGCGGTGTCTTCCGTGATGGTCAGGTCGACCCCGCGCTCGGCCGCTTCGCTCATTTTTCCGAGCAACAGTGCGGCCAGCGCCGGCTCGTGAACCGCATTCATCAGACGATCGATCAGCTGCTGAGACACCCGCAATTCGTTGGTGGCGAAGGCCACTGCGTCTTCGTTTCGCCCCAACTCGACCATCGTGATGATCGTGTGCAGACGATTTGCACTCTCGTGGGCTTGAGAGCGAAGCGACTCGGCAAAACTACGTACCGAATCCAGTTCCCCGAGCACGTTCTGCAGTTCGGTGTGATCGCGAATTGTCAGCACGGTGCCAATTCTGTTGCCCTCCCACTCAACCGGGTGTTGGTTGACCACCAGCACACGCTTGTCGGTGAGGTGCACTTGATCCTTGGCGGGCGATGCGTCGTCGACTCGCAAGGTCTCGGGGATGGACGAAAGCGGGACAGGTCCTTCCGGCAGGTCGAGGAGTCGACGTGCTTCGTCGTTGACGATGTCCACTTTCGCGTCCTTGCCCCGGCCTCGGCCGATCACCACCAAACCCTCACCGATGCTGTGCAGGACGGCGTCGTGGTGCTCGAACATGGTGCGGAGTTCGTCGGGAGCCATTCCCAGGGTCTGTCGCCTGATTCGCCGACTCACCAGAAGCGAACTCAAGAGCGCGGCAAGAAGACCGCCGGCAGCAACGAACAGGATGACCGGAACACTTTGGGCGAATTGCTTGCTGATCTGTTCGCGGGTGACACCGGCAGAAACCAGACCGACCAGGGTTCCGCCGGAATCGTAGACGGGAGTGACTGCGCGGATCGACGGCCCCAGCGACCCGGCGTACGTCTCCGTGAAGGTCGCGCCGGCGAGTGCGCGGTCGATGTTCCCGGTGAACAGTTGACCGATCAGTTCCGGGCTCGTGTGGGTGAACCGAGTGCGATCCGGCGCCATCACCACGATGAAATCGACGCCAGTTGCCTGTCGGATTTTCTCGGTCTGTGGTTGCAGAATCGCGGTCGGGTCTGCACTCGTCAGGGCTGCCGCCGTCGAATCCGACAGGGCGAGAGTCTGCGCTATCGAGCTCACCTGCCTGCGTATCGCGTCGTCGCTGTCTCGGCGTTCGTCGACAACTGCGAGCGCGGCCCCCACACCGATGACCAGCGCCAACAACGCCAATTGCAGGATCAGGATCTGTCTGGCGACGCTCATACGTCGGCCGGTCTTTCGTTCGACCATCGAGCGCCTCCTGAACGTAATGAACACAAACTTCCGGGCCCACCTGTTTGCAACAAGAATTCTCCACGACTCGAAGTGATCCCGATCACTTCACAGATATCCGATCCAAAGGACACCCCATGAGCAGCACGGCAACAGGGACAGTAGACGGTTCCCCACAGCCCGAGGGCACCAAGGCAAAGCGCGACAAGACGCATTGGCTCTACATGAGCGTCATCGTCGCGGTCATCGGCGGCATCCTCGTCGGTTGGCTCGCACCCGAGTTCGGTAAGTCCGTCGGTGTACTCGGCACGTTGTTCGTCAGCCTGATCAAGATGATGATCAGCCCGGTCATCTTCTGCACCATCGTGCTCGGCATCGGCTCGGTTCGAGCAGCGGCCAAGGTCGGCAAGGTCGGCGGCCTCGCACTCGCCTACTTCATCGGGATGTCCACCATCGCACTCGCGATCGGTCTGGGCGTCGGCAACCTGCTCAACCCGGGCAGTGGCCTGAACATCACGCCCAACGCGGCCTCAGTGGCCAAGCTTGCAGATCAGGCACACAGCGCCGGCGGCACCTGGGACTTCGTCGCGTCCATCATTCCGACGTCGATGCTGTCCTCCCTCACAGCCGGCAGCGTGCTGCAGACTCTGTTCGTCGCTCTCCTGGTCGGCTTCGCGATCCAGTCGCTCGGCAAGTCGGGCGAGCCGATCCTCAAGGCTGTCGGATACATCCAGAAGCTCGTGTTCAAGATCCTGACGATGATTCTCTGGCTCGCCCCGATCGGCGCCTTCGGAGCCATCGCCAGCGTCGTCGGCCAGACCGGTCTGAACGCCGTCGTCCAGCTCGGAACCCTGATGATCGGCTTCTACCTGACCTGCCTGATCTTCGTCTTCGGTGTTCTCGGAACGCTGCTGCGCGCGGTCACCGGATTCAACATCTTCAAGCTGGTCAAGTACTTGGCCCGTGAGTACCTGCTCATCTTCGCCACCTCGTCCTCCGAATCGGCACTGCCGCGTCTGATTGCCAAGATGGAGCACGTGGGCGTCGAGCGCACCACGGTCGGCATCGTCGTTCCCACCGGCTACTCGTTCAACCTCGACGGCACCGCGATCTACCTGACGATGGCGTCGATCTTCATCGCCGACGCCATGGGACAGCCGCTCGCCTTCGGTGAACAGCTCTCGCTGCTGGTGTTCATGATCATCGCCTCCAAGGGTGCTGCCGGAGTCAGTGGCGCCGGTCTGGCCACGCTGGCCGGCGGACTGCAGAGCCATCGCCCCGAGCTTCTCGACGGCGTCGGACTCATCGTCGGAATCGACCGCTTCATGTCGGAAGCGCGAGCGATCACCAACTTCTCGGGCAACGCAGTCGCGACTCTCCTGGTCGGCGCGTGGACCAAGACGATCGACAAGGAACGCGTCATCGAGGTACTCGACGGGAAGATCCCGTTCAACGAAGCCACGATGCTCGACGACGAAGACGAGGAAGAGCAGCACAAACTCGAAACGGCTCCGACCGGCACCAAGCAGTCGTTTGTGAGCCATCACTAGATCCGTCCGCTCTGCTGAACGTTTGACTGCGCTGCAAGCGCGGAACCCGATCTACGATCAGTGATCCTGGTCGTAACGATGAAAGAGACCGCCGCACCAACCGTGCGACGGTCTCTTTCTGTTCGTGGCCGCTATGTGTACCAGGTGGGTTCGGGAATCTCGCCGGTCAGATACTGGCTACCGACTTCACGGCGCTTGTACGCGAGTGGATCGTGAAGGGTGTGCGTCCGGATGTTGCGCCAGTAGATGTCCAGGCCGACGTCGTTGGAAGTGGCTCTGGCGCCTGTCAGTTCGAAGATCTTGTTGCTGATCTCCAAGGACACGTCGGCGGCGCGGAGTTTGGCGGCCGCGATACGTACGGCGAGGTCGCCGCGAGCCTGCTCGGTGAGGTTTTCGCGAGCAGCGTGGAGTACGGTGTCGGCCTCGCGGCTGACCTGGTCCACGAAGGCCTCCGCTGCCCACAGCTTGGATTGCAAGTCGCCGTAGCCCTCACGGAGGTACCACTCGTCGGTCGCGATTTCGCGGTTGTCACCTCCGTACGGCCATGGACGCGTACGGGTTCGGGTGTACTCGGCTGCAGTGTCCAGCGCGCCACGGGCGATCCCGAGGTAGAAGTTCGCGAACACGATCTCGATTGCCGGGAAGTTCAGGGTGTTGTAGACGAGGGGTTGGAATTCCTTGTCGACAAAGCCTGCCGCGCTTGCCCAGTCGACCTCGACGTCGTTGATCTCGACACTGCCGGAATCGGTGAGGCGCTGCCCGAGGTTGTCCCAGTCTCCGCGGAAGACTATGCCGTCCTGAGCAGTCGGCACGATTGCGAACACATGCGTCGCAGTTCCGTCGATGATTCCTTCCAGCACCGTGAGGTCGGTGACTCGGCCGCCGGTGGAAAACGACTTCACACCGTTAAATACCAGGGTGTCTCCGCGATCCACGACGGTGAGGTCGGTGTCTCGAGGATTCACCGCGCCGCCGAAGAAGAATCGGTTGCTCGTGTACAGCTCCTCGACAGCGGAGATCTGCGGATCGGTTCCGACCAATCTGGCAGCCCAGGCCCACAGGTAGTGGTATCCGAGCAACTGTCCGATGGAGCCGTCGGCGCGGGCGATCTCCCGAACCACCTTGTACGCGGTCTCCCATCGCTGCCCGCCGCCGCCGAACTCGACCGGACCCAGCAGTGTCACCAGACCACTGTCCTTGAGTAGCTGAACTTCTCGGAACGGCGGTTCACCGGCTCGATCACGCGCGAGTACGTCGACGGAGAGGATGTTGCTCACCTCGCGAGCCCGGTCGATCCAGCCCTCGGATGTGTCGGGAATGCCGACGAAGACTTCGGTTTCACTGGTCACGGTCATGCCTGTACATCCTTTTCTGTCGGTGCAGTCCCGATGGCCCACACGTAAATCGGTTCGGTTCCGTTGATTTCGTAGTCGCCGACAACTTTGGATTTGAAGACGACCGGGTTGTGACTGGCCACGGTGCGGGCGTTGCGCCAGAACCGATCGAGATCGAGGTCCCGGCTCACTCCGGAAGCACCAAGTGCGTCGAAGATCTTGGCCGTGGCCGGCACGACCAGTCCGATCGAGGCGACCTGGCCTCGCCCTGAATCGATTTCGGCCGCGATGTTGGCGGCCTTCTCTTCCTCCGGCGAGCCGGAGAACGCGGCTTCGTAAGCCCATTGGGACGACTGCGCGGCGTGCAGTGCAACGGCCTCGGCGGCAAAGGCGGCAGAGGACACTTCACCGACCACTTGCTGGATCTGCGAGTCTTGCGCGTACCTCGGTGCGTTGCCGTGACTGAAGGTTCGCGTGCGAGCGGCAACTCGGCGAGAAATCTCGGTTGTCGCAGCCTTGGCGATGCCGGCGAGAGTGGCGAGATGGAACAGTTGATAGAACGCGGTCTGGTATTTGAATCGCGTCGAGAAGTCGAAGATGTTCTCCGGCTGGACAATCGCATTTTCGTAGACGGATGAGCCGGACCCCGTCGTCTGCTGGCCGAAGCCGTTCCAGTCGTCGCTGTGTGTGACACCGGGTTGCCGCGCCTCGACCGCGGCGATCACGAATGCGCCAGTGTCGGTGCGCTGCGAGTACAGGTCGATCCAGTCGGCGAAAATGGAACCCGTGCTGTAGAACTTGGCCCCGTTCGCCAGGAAATGATCGGCATCGGGTGCGGGCGAGATCTTGGTGTTGGCTTCGCCCAATGCAACATCGCCGATTTCGGTCCACGCGTTCCCGACCAACTGTCCCTCGGCAAAGCATCGGAGCCAGGTATCGCGTTCAGGTCCGGGGTCGGCGACCAGTCGGTCTTCGACAAACGCGAAATGACCGCGCAATGCCTGGGTGATGTTGGAATCGGCGCTCGACAACTCGACCAACAAACGGATCAATTGTGGGATGCTCGCGCCGGATCCGCCGTGCGTGGTCGGCACCCGAACGGCGCCGAAGCCTGCCTTCTTGAGTGCGTCGATCTGTTGGAACGGAAGCACATGGTCGCGTTCGCGTTCGACGACGGATTGTGCGATGTCCGCGAAGATCGGACGAAATTTCTCTGCCAGTGTTTGGTAGTCGACCTCACTCTTGATCGGATCTGCAGACCGGGCTACGGCATTCGGCGTCAGTGCGGTGGTCATGGGAAGAATGCAAGCTGTAATCACCAGGGGCGTCGATCCTTCATCGCGACCTGATTCGAAGTGTTGTCAGTCAGCGTAAATCTCGGTTCGATGGCCTGCCGGGCAGTCGTACCGAAACTGAGTGGTCAGTGCGATTGCTCGTGAAGATGCTCGACGATCCATCCGTTCCATTCGACGGTGCCACCGGAACCACAATCATGTCGGAACGGTTGCCCTGGAGGGCCGGGGCGTACGACCACGCGAAAGTCTCTCGCTCCCAACCGGAGATCGACAGTCGTGCGTACTCCGTCCACTCTCTCGGTGACACTCTCGAGTGCGCCCGAAGCGACAATGTCGGTGGCGCGCCGGACAGCGTGCTCGGCGGCCTGAGCGGCCTGCGACAGCGCTGCCCGGCCGCGCAGGTGCGTCAGGGACAGTTCTCCGTTCAGGTACTTCTCGGCTGCATCCATCGCAGAGTTGCCGTCCAGTCGGCTGAAATAGACTGCGGCGGGCCACGCAATCATGTTGGCGGCGAAACGATCTCCACCGATGTGACTGCACTCCCACACGTCCGCGATCTGGGCCGCGTCCAGCGCCGCCACAACCGGACGGCCGAGTTCGGCGCAGCACGCATCCTTTTTCCCATGTGTGCAGACTCCGAAGAGCGGTTCCGTACGGGCGCGGCCGAAGGCGGGCTCCACTCCGGTGGCCATCGATCCGAACGGTAGTGCCGACAGGTCCTCGTATCGGTCCACCGACCCTTCCCTCATCCAGTGGCGCGTGCCGTCCGTCCACGCGAGAACGCAGGTCGGGGTGAGGACCTGGCGGTTGCGGGGACGCCGGATCAGCACAACGCGGATACGCCCCTGCGCTGAGTAGATTTTTTCGGTGAGCGCGTCTGGCAGAACGTCGTCCGGGGCGGACGCCGGCCAGGGCCCGGGGTGCTCGATCAACACCCACAGATGTGTCATGCCGGCGCGACCGACCATAGGTTCGCCGGCAGTCGACGACTGCCGTGTGCAGGCGTGAGGGCGTCGACTGGTTTGAGGATTGGCGAAAAATTCCGAAAGGCACTGCACAGGTGCCTTCCCCACGACACCGTCGCTGTGGCAGGGGAGGGAAGACACGAAAAGGCTCCAGTTTCGTAGGTTAGGCTCACCAGGCTATTGGATGGTGAATCCTTTGCTCAGCCGTGGTGAATACGCGTGGCTGTGACGGTCGGAAGCAGTCGGTGACAGGAGTGTGTGAATGAAGCGCAGTAACTCGCGTACGAGGTACGTGCTGGGTGGTTTTGTCCTCGCCGCCATCTTGGCAACTACGACTGCTTGTGGCAGTGACGACAAGACGGATGCCGACAGTCAGTCTGCCGACACTGTGCATGCGGTCACCCACGCCCGCGGAACCACCGACGTGCCGATGGATCCGCAGAGAGTTGTCGTGCTCGAGCCGGTTCAGCTCGACACGTCGGTAGCGCTGGGCGTGATTCCCGTGGGCACCGCGGTACTCAGCGAGACGACGGGCGTTCCGGCGTACCTCGGTGAGAAGGCGGCAGAGATCGAGATGGTCGGAACCGTCGCGGCACCGAACCTCGAGAAGATCGTCGCGCTGAGCCCGGATCTGATCATCGGAACGGAAACACGGCACGGGGATCTGTACGAGCAGCTCGCTGCCATCGCGCCGACCGTCTACATGGCAACTCAGACCGATCCGTGGCAGGACAACGTCCAGTTCGTCGCAGAAGCGTTGAACAAGACCGATCAGGCGGGCGAACTGCTCGGTGACTACACGGAACGCTGCGAGGAAGTGGCGAGCAAGCACAGCACCGAGGGCAAGACCGCTCAGCTCATCCGCCCACGCGACGACGTTCTGACGCTGTACGGACCCACGTCGTTTGCCGGAAGCACACTCGAATGCGCAGGGCTCACCATTCCCGCCCGCGACTGGGAGAACTCGATCTCAGTCGACCTCTCCCCGGAATTCGTCTCCGGATCCAGCGCCGATCTCATCCTGGTCACGTCCGTGAATCCTGCCGATGCCGGCACGATGCCGAAGGCCGTGGCGGACAACGCCGGATTCTTCCCGAACCCACATCTGGTGGACATGTCGTACTGGATCACCGGCGTCGGACCGCTCGGCGGCCTCACCGTTCTCGACGACCTCGATCGCATTCTCGGAGCATCGAATTAGCAGTGCGCGAAGTAGCAGTGCGCGAGAGAGTCGCTAAGTTGGAACCTATGACAACTCCAGTACAGAACATCGCGATCAACACTCTCGGTGGCGTGCCCACCTCGTTGGGCGAATACGACGGCCGTGCCGTGCTCGTGGTCAACGTCGCATCCAAGTGTGGACTGACCCCGCAGTACTCGGCTCTCGAGAAGCTGGCCAGTGAATACGCGGACCGCGGTCTGACCGTGATCGGTATCCCGTGCAATCAGTTCATGGGCCAGGAACCAGGCACCGCAGAAGAGATCGAGACGTTCTGCTCCACGACCTACGGCGTCACGTTCCCGCTTCTGGAGAAGATCGAGGTGAACGGCGAAAACCAGCATCCGCTGTACGCCGAACTCACCAAGGCCGCCGACGCCGAAGGCGCTGCGGGCGACATTCAGTGGAACTTCGAGAAGTTCCTGATCGGACCGGACGGCACCGTCGTCAACCGATTCCGTCCGCGGACCGAGCCTGACGCACCCGAGGTCGTCGCCGCGATCGAAGCTGCGCTTCCCAAGAACTAGTAGCTGCGCTTCCCAAGAATTAGTAGCTGCGCTTCTCGAGAACTGGTAGCTCGTTGTTGGAAACTGCCGCCGGATGATCATCCGGCGGCAGTGTGCTGTTCACCCACAGCTGCCACTATCGGAGTATGTCCGCAGAACTGATCGTGTCGGTATCCGGAATCAGAGACGAGACATGTTATCTCGCTGCCGGATTCGCTGACGAGATGGACGCTCGAGGCGTCCGTTTGTCGCTCCTGGTGGCGCCGCGACTCAAGGACAAATATCGACTTGCCGACGACGCGGTGACGACGGCCTGGCTGCGTGAGCGTCGTGAGCACGGCGACGCCATCGTTCTGCACGGCTACGACCAGGCCGCGACCAAGCGTCGTCGGGCCGAGTTCGCCACTCTGTCCAAGCACGAAGCAAAACTGCGACTACTCGCTGCGGATCGGGTCCTCGAACAGGCAGGCCTCAGGACCCGGGTGTTCGCACCGCCGCGCTGGGTGGCGTCGCCCGGTGCCATGTCGGTGTTGCCGGAGACCGGCTTTCGGACGATGGCAGGACTCGGCGCCGTGCACGATCTGACCCGTGGAACCTTGCAGCGGGGAAGGGTTTTCGGTATCGGCGAGGGCTTCAAGGCCGAACCGTGGTGGTGCCGTGCGTTGGTTCTCGGAGCCGGGCGCGCCGCCAAGCGTGGGGGACTGGTCAGGTTGTCGATCACCGCCAAGCAGTTGGGAAACGAGGGACCGCGCCAGGCAGTTCTCGACGCCGTCGATCTTGCTCTCTTTCACGAAGCCGCCTCGCAGGTGTATCGGTGGAACTCGCCGTCTCGAGAACTCGGCGCTGCCTGAGTTCGGCGGTTGGCAACTATTTGATAGCTAGGAGGCGGCGTCGTCTGCCCGGGTTGTCCGAGCAGACGCACTCTTCGTATGTCTCCGCTTCTTGGCTGGTAGTGGTCCATCGAGGGGTTAATTCGGATATATCGGACGCTGAAGTGGAGAGTGGAGTCTGCCGGCTTTCTCGCTGCTAGAGTGCGTGCAGTTAATGTGCCGCTAGTAGACGAGGTTGGGACTTCACCATGCGCGCAAGAGTGTTCTCCAAGTCGGCCGAGGGTCTTGTTGCCGTGGCTGTTGGCGCAGTTGTCTGTGCTGCGTTCGTTCCGGCACTCGCGTCTGCCGCTCCGGCCGGCGCGGTTCACACGCTGCCGACGGGCAGTATCGACGGTGGATCGAGCGGATCGAGCGGATCGAGTGATGGCGTACGCACCGCAACCGTCGACGATCAAGGTGAGCAACTCACTCTGCGGCTGCACAAGATGGATCTGCGGGGATCAGACTTCTCGATGGCCGTACAAGAAAGCGGCGGCAAGCTGTCCGATGTGGTGATTCCGGCGCCCCGTTCGTACATCGGCAGCGTGGAGGGGCATCCGGACGCAATAGTCTCGGCCATCGTCGACTCGGCCGGAACTCTGCGCGGGCAGGTGATTTTCGATCGTGGTGCTTCGATCGAGTTCGTCGGATCCGACGTGGTCGGTCGAAGTACAGCGCCGATCGATGCGAAGCCGCAGTGGCCGACGGCCTCTGTCGCGCCGGCTTCGGCAGCCGGCGTCGGCAAAACCGTGAAGCAGTTCGTAGTGGGGTTGGACCTGAGCGGTGAGTGGTACTCCGCGCACGGCGAAGGCAGTCCCGCCGTTGCTTTGGATCGGGCCGAGGAATCCATGGCCAGAACCGCTGCCATCTGGATCAGAGACGTCGGAATTCGGCCGATCCTCGGTCGCGTCGTCCTTCGGGCCGATGCCGCCAGTGACCCGTACTCGAGCAGCTGTGAAAACCTCGAGCAGTTGGAAGATCTGTGGTCCGATCAAGTCGGGACGAGCGTCGATCAGGCGACTGTCGTGTGCAGGTCCGGTGGCGGAAATGCCTACTACTCGAAGTTCGAGGTTGATCACAGCTACGCGCAGGTCGGCGCCGAGTCCGACGGCAACTTCAGCCGCGTCCTCCGCCACGAGTTGGGCCACAACTTCTACGCCGACGACTATCACGGCGGCGGCGCCGAGGGCCGAACCATCATGAACGGCAACGACCTCTCGCGCTTCGACGGCACCGAATTCGCAGCCATCGTCGATGCCGCGGACGTTGCCTCGGCTCGACTCGACGACATCGGTCGGTACACGGCAACCCCGATCCCGCCGTACGCCGCACTCGACACCGCGCGGGTCAGTTCGGGTGGCACAGCCACTGTCGACGCTGTCGCGAATGATCATGACAGCAACGGAGATTCGATCAAGGTGACCGGTTTCGAGGCGACCTCACTTCTCGGCGGTACCGTGAAACTCGACGGCGGCAAAGTTGTGTACACGGCGGGTACGAAGACGGGGGTCGACCGGATCCGCTACGCACTCACCGACGCAGCCGGTGGGACGAGCACCGGCTGGATCATCGTCGATGTGAGTGCATGAAGGGTTGAATCAGGCGACCTCGACGCTCGACTCCTCGTCGAGGACGCGGAACTCCGTACCGTCGGCAGCCATTTCCGAGTAGCGGCCGTAGAAAATTCCGGCGGCCTCGTCGCGGATAATCGCTTGATGGATGGGAACCGCGACACGCGGCGCCACCGCGCGGAGGTAGTCGATGGCCTCGGAAATCTTGAGCCACGGTGCGGCGGCAGGAAGAGCAAGAACGTCGACCGTCTGTTCGGGAACGAAGAGGGAATCGCCGGGATGCATGAACTGCGCCGGGTTGGTGGCGTCGCCGAGGAGGAACGCGGTGTTGTCGATTATCGGTAGGTCCGGGTGGATGATCGCGTGCTCACCGCCGGTTCCGGTCACTTCGACGTCGCCGATGCTGAACCGGTCGCCGGGCCGGACTCCGGTCCAGCGCCCACCGAGCTTTTCAGCCGTCTGCGGATCGCTGTAGAGCAGGGCATCGGGGTTCGCTTCGGCCAGTTCGGGCAGGCGAGCCGGGTCGGCATGATCGGGATGTTGATGTGTCACGAGGATGGCGTCGAGGCCGGTGATGCCTTCGAATCCGTGCGAGAAGTTGCCGGGATCGAAGAGGATCTTCGAGCCGTTCAACTCCACGAGCACACAGGAATGGCCAAAATGTGTCAGTCGCATGATTTCGAGTATGCGCCGACGCGGAAGGGCTCGCAGGCGAGTCCCACAGGTGTTGGCCGTCACGCCCCGATCACTCGATGCGAACCATCTCGGGTGCGCCCGGTAAACTGGCCATCACCCGAGCGTTTCACTCCGGGTTCGCGCACTAGTACCGAGGAGCAGCACGTGGCCCGTGTCGTCGTCGAAGTCATGCCCAAGGCCGAGATTCTCGACCCCCAGGGACAGGCAATTGTCGGGGCACTGTCTCGCCTGGGCTTTGCAGGAGTATCCGATGTCCGTCAGGGCAAGCGGTTCGAGTTGGAGATCGACGGCAGTGTCGAAGACGCCGAACTCGAGAAGATCGCCGAAGGCCTGCTGGCCAACACGGTGATCGAGGATTGGACCGTCAGGCGAGTCGAGGCATGAGCGCACGTATCGGGGTTATCACGTTCCCGGGCACGCTCGACGACATCGACGCTGCTCGGGCCGTCAACCTGGCCGGCGGTGAAGCTGTTGAACTCTGGCACGGCGATGCAGACCTCAAGGGCGTCGACGCAGTCGTCGTCCCCGGAGGATTCTCCTACGGCGACTACCTTCGCTGCGGCGCAATCGCCCGGTTTGCTCCCGCGATGGGCAAGGTCGTCGAAGCAGCCAAGGGCGGCATGCCGGTCCTCGGCATTTGCAACGGTTTCCAGATCCTCTGCGAAGCCGGTCTGCTTCCCGGTGCCCTGACCCGTAACCAGGGTCTGCACTTCATCTGCCGCGACGAGTGGTTGACGGTCGAAGCCAACAACACGGCGTGGTCCTCACGCTACGAGGCCGGCGCCCAGATCCTCATCCCGCTCAAGTCGGGTGAAGGCCGCTTCCAGGCGTCCGAGAAGGTTCTCGACGAACTCGAGGGCGAAGGCCGCGTCGTCTTCCGTTACTCGGAGGAGAACCCCAACGGCTCGCAGCGTCGTATCGCCGGTATCTCCTCGGCCAACGGCCGCGTCGTTGGTCTGATGCCGCACCCCGAGCACGCCACCGAGGCTCTCACCGGCCCCAGTGACGACGGACTCGGCTTGTTCTACTCGGCACTCGACGCGATCGTCACTGCCTGATCGCCTGCTGATTTTCACCACTGAACGCCGACCGGAAATCCGGTCGGCGTTCAGTCGTTTGTGGAGGTGTCCCGGTGCCCGGGGATTACTGGCTGTAGGAACTGAGGAAGTTACCGAGGCGCTCGAGGGCGATCGACAGATCGTCGGTGTTCGGCAGAGTCACCAGTCGGAAATGATCAGGCTCGATCCAATTGAACGCGCGGCCGTGACTGACAAGAATCTTCTCCGATTCCAGTAGATCGAGAACGAACCTCTCGTCGTCGACGATGCCGAACTTGTCGACGTCGAGTTTCGGGAACAGGTACAGCGCCCCGTCGGCCTGCTGGCAACTGATCCCGTCGATGCTGTTGAGCGTGCTGTGCGCGAGATCGCGCTGGGCCGTCAGTCGACCTTGTGGAAGCAACAGGTCCTCGATGGACTGGCGTCCGCCGAGTGCGGTCTGGATGGCGTGCTGCGCCGGCACGTTGGCACACATACGCATGTTGGCCAGCAGTTTGATGCCTTCGATGAAGCTCGACGCCCGTTCGAGTGGTCCGGTGATGGCCAGCCATCCGGCTCGGAATCCGCAGACGCGGTAGGCCTTGGACAGTCCCGAATACGTCAGACACAGGACGTCTCGCCCGGTCATCGTCGCAAGGTTTGTCATGGATTGGCCGTCGTAGACGATCTTCTCGTAGATTTCGTCTGCGAAGAGCATCAGATCGTGTTTGCGCGCAAGGTCCACGAAGCGTTGCAGCACCTCCGTCGAGTAGACGGCGCCCGTCGGATTGTTGGGATTGATGACGACAATCCCTCGGGTGCGCGGAGAGATCCGAGCTTCGAGATCGTCGAAGTCCGGTGCCCAGCCTTGGCTTTCGTCGGTGAGGTAGTGGACCGGCGTACCGCCGGCAAGCGACACCGAAGCCGTCCACAATGGATAGTCGGGAGCGGGAATCAGGATCTCGTCCTCTGGATTGCAGAGGGCCTGCATCGTCAGGGTGATCAGTTCGGAGACACCGTTTCCGAGGTAGATCTCGTCGACGGTGACGTCGGTGATACCCCGCGTCTGGTAGTACTGAACCACCGCAGTGCGCGCCGAATACAGTCCGCGTGAATCGCAATATCCCTGTGCGGTAGGGAGATTACGGATCATGGCCATCATGATTTCGTCCGGTGCTTCGAACCCGAAGGGGGCCGGATTGCCGACGTTGAGTCGCAGGATCGTGTGTCCCTGATCCTCGAGTTCTTCGGTCTTGTCGAGAATTCGCCCTCTGATGTCGTACCTGACATTCTCGAGCTTGCGGGCCTGATCGATGGGTGTGTTCACGCGGTTACGTACCTCTCCGGTTCGGTGGACGAGTGGTGTGTCGGACGAGAAGGGCGCCTTACGGTTCGGCCTGGAAACGGACATAAATTCGCGATAGCGCTAGCGTTGGCGAGAGAGTAGCGCTACTATGATTCGACATGTCCAATGATAGCAGTTCGCGGATAGTCGCAGCTTTACGCGAGTGGATCGCGACGGCTCCTCCAGGTGCGAAGCTTCCGTCCACTCGGTCGCTCGTCAGCACGCACGGGGCGAGTCCGGTCACTGTGCAGAAGGCGCTGCGAACACTGGTATCTCAGGGGGCTGTGGAGGCTCGTCCCGGTGTGGGGACCTTCGTACGCGCCGCACGCGTCGTGCGACCCAACGACTACGGGTGGCAGACGGCGGCGCTCGGATCGCCGAACTATCGGCTGCAACTGCCTATTGCGCTGCAGTCCACCTCCAACGACGTGATCGCGCTGCATTCCGGCTATCCGGCCCGAGAGCTGTTGCCGGAAGGACTGGTTCGTGCAGCCTTCACCAGGGCAACGCGAACCGACGCCGTCTTCAATCGGCCACTCGCTGCCGGGCTTCCGGAACTGCAATCCTGGTTTGCCTCCGAATTGGGTTCGGCCACTCCTGCCGGGATCACGCCGCCGGGGCCGAACGACGTGGTTGTACTTCCCGGCAGTCAGGGTGGACTTGCGACGTCCTTCCGTGCGCTCGTGGGGGAGGGGCGTCCGTTGCTCATGGAATCGCCGACGTACTGGGGTGCGATCCTTGCTGCCGCCCAGGCCGGTGTCACGGTCATTCCGATCTCCAGTGGTGCCAACGGTCCTGATCCGGAAGAGCTTTCGCGTGCATTCGAACAGACCGGCGCTCGGGCGTTCTACGCACAACCGAGTTTCGCGAGTCCGACGGGGGCGTTGTGGTCGCCGACATTGGCTGACAAGGTGCTCGAGACCGTCCGTCGGCACGGAGCCTTCCTGATCGAGGACAGTTCGGCGCTCGACTTCGGCATCACCGCCGATCCCAGCCCTATTGCTGCTCGAGACGACAGCGGACACGTTGTCTACCTCCGTGCGCTGACCAAGAGTGTGTCCCCATCGGTGCGAGTTGCCGGCTTGATCGCTCGCGGCCCGGCTTATGAGCGAATTCTTGCTGATACACAAGCAGATTCGATGTACGTCAGCGGAATGCTGCAGGCCGTTGCCCTCGACGTCGTTACCCAACCGGCCTGGCGAACGCACCTGCGCAGGCTTCGTCACCAACTCGAGGCCAGACGCGACCTCCTGGTGTCGAGTCTGCGCGAGCATGCGCCGGACGCTCACCTCGACGCCGTACCGCAAGGTGGACTCAACCTCTGGCTTCGGCTTCCGGACACCACGAATCTCGAACGCGTCGTGCAGGACTGCCGGTCGGCCGGCGTGATCGTCGGGGCCGGAGACGATTGGTTCCCGGCGGAACCGACCGGAAAGTTCCTGCGGCTCAACTACGCCGGTCCGAACCCGGGCGAATTCCCCGACGCCGCCCGCATCATCGGCGGAGCAATCACACAACATATGTAGAACTCACCGCCTTGGGGTTGACCTGAACTTCCATTGAGGTTTTATCGTCGTGTCCATGACCAAACAGCCAATGCAGCCACCGGCGAATCAGCCGATCGGATTCTGGACCGCGCGTGCAGGCGAAGCGATTCGCGCACGCACGCGCGGGGCACTCGAAGCAATCGGTGTGACTCAGCCGCAATGGTGGATCCTGCACCAACTTTCGCTGCACCCGGAAGGGGTCGAGCGAGCTGTCCTCCTGCGGACGATCGGTCCGAACGAATCAACTGAGGTCATCGACGACGCCGTCGACTCTGCCCTCGAACTGGGGTGGGCGCGTGAAGACGGGACTGTCCTTCGCCCTACTGATGCCGGTTCGGAGCAGTTCGATCGTGCAGCGCGGGTACAGCAGACGTTGCAGGAGGAGCGGATGCAGGGAATCAGCGAAGATGAATTCGTCACCACCATCACGGTCCTGCAGCGAACCATCAAGAACGTGGGCGGCGACGCCTGGCACTGGTAGAACTCATCATCTCGGCCCGCTGCCGGGTAGGGCGGCTTCGATCAACTCGACTGCACGCGATACGCCGCCCGCCGCTGCGAGTTCTTCTGCCAACTCTGCGCTGCGTCGGCGGAACTCACTCGAACTCACGCGCGTCAGCGCCTCACGAAGCTCTTCTGCCGTGACGGTAGCGCCGTCGACGCGTACTGCGACGCCGGCGTCGACAAGTGAGTCGGCGTTGCCGAACTGGTCAACGGCTTGTGGCACCGCGATCATGGGCGTACCGGTGACGAGTCCCTCGCTGGATCCGCCCATACCCGCGTGGGTCACAAATGCGTCGGCCTGCTGCAGAATCGCGAACTGCGGTACCCAGCGGTGTATTTCGACGGTCTCGGGCACCGATCCGAGATCTGAGATCTGTACCTGCTTTCCGATTTGGAGGACGACGCGCCAGCCGTCCATTTCGCCGAAAGCTTCGACGCAGGTGCGGTAGAAATCCGGGTGATCGGTGAAGGCAGAACCCAGCGAAATCAACAAGAGCTTGCGTTCCGGATCCGGGTTCACCCAGGATTGACTGCTCGGTTCGAGTGCGGGGCCGACAAACGTGTAGACGTCGCGGTTCACTCGATCGGCGTTGAGCTGCATAGATTCTGCGATCAGAACGATCGCACGCGGTGGGCGTCCGGTGAACTCACGAGGATCGACCTCGACGCCTTCGCTGCGGAAGAACCGGGCCTCCCGATCGAGCAGGTCCACGCCTCTCGGATCGGAACGAATCTCGTCGTACATCGGTGCGGCGTCGGCTTCGTAACCGTCCCAGGCAACGTACGTCGGCGACAACTGGACGATGGGAACATTCCACTGCTGGGCCAGTATTCGTGCCGGAATGCCGGCGATGTCGTAGAGAAAGAGGTCAGGTCGATCGTCTTCGTAGATTCGGCGCAATTGCGGCAGCATCGACTCGTAGTCGTCCTGGAACAGGGTCAACTGATCGATCAGATCCCCGTCCCAGCTCTTCTCCGGTGCGGCGCCGTCAGGGGAAGGAGCGAGGCTGGGCAGCGTGGATACGTACTGTGCGAATTCGGCCCCGGTCGCCTCGATGATCTCACGCATCGACTCGTCGTTGGCATAGGTGACGCGGTGACCGGCGGCCACGAGACGCGCGATGATCGCCAGGCTCGGATTGACGTGGCCCGGTGCGGGAATGCTCACCATGGCGATATGTCTGCGGGTCATCGATAACTCCTGCCGTCTGACTGTTCTCGAACATCTCCGTCTACCGAACCGAGACTATCCACCACGATGGGCGACGGCATCTGATTTTTGCCGGGGGAAGTACCGCGGGCTCTCGAGTAGGACTACGCATCCGAGTGTTGCGGCGACAGGCCAGACTTCGAAGCATGAGCGCACCGACAACACCTTCGAAGACCACTGCAGCCTTCTACCTGCAGGCCGGAATCGCCTTTGCCGTCAGTTTTGTCGGCACCCTCCTCGGAATTGCCTATCTTCCGATCGATGCGTGGCAACGCGGATTTCTCGGAATGTCCTTGCTGTTCTTGGTCACCAGCACGTTCACGTTGGCCAAGGTGATTCGTGATCAGCAGGAGGCATCGACGGTCAGAGTTCGGGTGGACGAGGCTCGACTCGAGAAGCTGATCGCCGAACACGATCCGTTCAAAGCGGCTGCGTGAAACCTGCCGGCAAGGTCAGGATCAGCGTGCTGCCGAGAGGTTGCTCGTTTCGGCGTGCCGACAGATCGCCGCCGTGGGCGAGCGCGAGGCTGCGCGCAATCGTGAGCCCCAAACCCGAACCGTCGGATCGATCACCACGATGAAAACGGTCGAAGACGGATTCGAGCTGGTCTGAGGGAATTCCGTCGCCGGTGTCGGTGACGGACACCGAGAGGTGAGCCTCTCCCCGCGCGAGTGTCACCGTCACCGAACCTCCGGTTGGAGTGTGCCGCAACGCGTTCTCGAGAAGGTTGGCGAGGATCTGTTCGATTCGTTGGCGATCGACCTCGGCCGTGATTGTGTGCGGAGGCAAGACGGTCGTCAATTCGACTCCACGATCGACAAATCGCGGCCGCGCTGCTGCCGTTGCGCCGGCGACGATGTCGTCGAGATCCTCGGCCCGTCGATCGAGTTCGAGTGCGTGCTCGTCGGCAGCGGAGACATCCGCCAGATCGCGCGAGAGCCGACGAAGTCTTTCGAGTTGGTCACGCATCACCGACCATGAAGTCGTGTCCGTGGGTAGGACGCCATCCTCGATGCCGTCCACGTACGCAGCCAAAGTCGATACCGGAGTGCGCAGTTCGTGGGCGAGGTCGGCAAGCAGTCGTTTGCGAACCCGATCCGAATGATCAAGGCGTGCAGCCATGTCGGCGAAGGCAGTTTCGAGACGCGTGAAATCTGCATCCACGTCAGACCTGTCGATAGTCACGTCGAAGTTCCCGTCGGCGACGCTTTGCGCCGCCTCCGCCAGCGTTGTGATCGGGGCCGTGATGCGCCGGACGATGTAGACCGCGGCGATGCCTGCACCCACCAATGCGACCGCGATCCCGCACAACAGTGCGATGGTCATGGTCTGAGCGAACGCTTCTTCGGTGTGGGTACGAACATTCGAGTCTTCGATGCCGGCCATCATGAGGTGGTTGTGAAAGAGCGGGGCAGCCACGGCAATGGCAACGGCGGCGATGGCGAGGCAGGAAACGAACAGGACGACAAGCTGCGCGAGCAGCAGTTTTCCGCGTAGCCCGAGTTTCTTCATGACGACCCCGTTCATGACGACCTCAGCGAGTATCCGACGCCCCTGACGGTTCTGATGAACCGCGGATCGGTCGCGTCGTCGCCGAGTTTGAGGCGTAGTGCACGGACATGGACGTCGACGATGTGCTGGTCCCCGAACCAGGACGACCCCCACACCGAGGCGATGATGTCTGCTCGACTCCAGGCCGCGTCAGGTCGGGTAGCGAGGGCGGAGAGCAACGCGAACTCGGTGGGAGTGAGATCGACAGGGCGGTTGTCGACATGCACGGTGCGGGCGAGGACGTCGATGTCGAGACCGGGTGGCGTCGGCAGCGCTTCCGGCAGCATGCTCGACGCGCGTGGCCGTCTGAGCAGTGCTTTCACTCGCGCAACCAACTCGCGGGGGCCGAAGGGTTTGACCACGTAGTCATCTGCGCCAGCTGCCAGTCCGGTCACCTTGTCCGACTCGTCACCGCGGGCGGAGAGCATCAGGACGTACGCGTCGGAAAACGTGCGGGTCCGCCGGCAGACTTCCAGACCGTCGAAGCCCGGGAGCATCAGGTCGAGCACGATCAGTGCGGGCTCGAATTCGCGGACCGCACGTACCGCGCTCGGACCGTCGTGTGCGATCCGAACGGTGAAGCCCTCTCGGCTCAGGTAGTTGGAGACAACCTTCGCGAGCGCAGGTTCGTCGTCGACGACGAGTACGCGCCCAGGCTCCTCGCTCGGTCTTAGTTCGGCGCTCATCAGTCCGAGGTTAGTCGACTGCGCCGCCTTGTTACCGCCGCCTGATGGTTTCGTTCGACTGTGAAGATTCGATGAAGGAACATCGTATGGGCCGGTTATCGGGTCTCTCGGCGGCCTTGCGCCGGTAGTGTGGCAAATGTGCAGTAGCACCCACAGGAATCAAATCAGTTGTGGGGCAATGTATATCAATTCAATTTCTGGGAGTGAAAACATGTCTTCGACGTTCAAGCGGAGCGCCGCGCGGTTCGTTCCAGCGGTGGCAGCGGCAGCACTGTTGATTGCCGGATGTTCGGACAACTCCGGGGAGAGCGTCACCCATTCTTCCGAAACAACCAGCGTCGCAGCACAGTCGGCGATTCCGGCGGGTGTCAATGCAGCCGACATCGAGTTCCTCGAAGGGATGTACCCGCATCATGCGCAGGCATTGGACATGGCCCGGATGGTGGAAGGCCGAACCGACAATGCCGAACTTCTCTCTCTTGCAGCGCAGATAGAGGCAGCGCAAGGCCCGGAGATGGCTCAGATGACCGAACTGCTGACGAAGTGGGGACGCCCCGACCCTGCGTCGAGTTCGATGGAAGGAATGGATGATTCGGCGCATGCGGGTCATGGCGTCGGGATGGCCGACATGCCGGGCATGATGTCGGCCGATGACATGACGGCTCTCACCGACGCGAGCGGCGCGGAGTTCGACAAGATGTGGCTGACGATGATGATCGAGCACCACAAGGGCGCCATCACCATGTCCGAGACCGAAATCGACAACGGGCTCGACCCCTCGGCGGAGGCGATGGCAGAAGCGATCATCGCTGGTCAGCGGGCAGAAATCACTCAGATGGAAGCGATGTTGAAGGGCAGCTGAACAGGAGACCTTGGCCGCGTGACCTTGCTCGGGTGACTGCCTGGGCATACGTTCGAGCCTGATGGCTTGACTGGTGCTGTGCTGCAATCACACGCGAGGGGATGACCGCCACATGGATCACAGTCAGATGGACCACGGTCAGATGGACCACGGTCAGATGGACCACAGCCAGATGGAGCATGGCGCACACGGTGGTCACGGGGATCACGTCGCACAGTTCCGGAAATTGTTCGCGGTCATGCTGGTCATCGCCGTTCCGGTTGTTGCGGCAGACGCGATGTTCGCTGATCTGGTCGGGTACACCTTGCCGGAAAACTCTCTGGTGGAATGGATCTCACCGGTACTCGGCACGGTGATGTACTTCTGGGGCGGTAAGCCGTTCCTCACCGGTGGCGTGTCCGAAATCCGTTCTCGGCAACCGGGAATGATGCTGTTGATCGCGCTCGCGATCACGGTGGCCTTCTTTGCGTCCTGGGCTGCGAGTCTGCACTGGGTGGATCACACTCTCGATTTCTGGTGGGAACTCGCGCTTCTGATCGTGATCATGTTGTTGGGCCACTGGATCGAGATGCGTTCGCTCAGTCAGACCTCGAGCGCCTTGGATTCGCTTGCCGCGTTGCTGCCCGACGAGGCGGAACGGGTGGCGGGCGATTCGGTGGAAACCGTGCCCACCACAGCTCTGGTCACCGGTGACCTGGTGATAGTTCGTCCCGGCGCCCGCGTTCCCTCGGACGGAACGGTGGTCGAGGGCAGTGCTGACATGGACGAATCCATGATCACAGGCGAGTCGAAGACAGTTCGGCGCACTGTCGGTGACCAGGTGGTGGCCGGCACCGTAGCCACCGACTCGGCGCTGCGGCTGCGAGTCACCGCGGTGGGCGAAGACACCGCGCTCGCCGGTATCCGTCGCCTGGTCGAGCAGGCCCAGAATTCGTCGAGTCGTGCCCAGGTGTTGGCGGACAAGGCCGCTGCCCTGCTCTTCTGGTACGCACTCGGCGCGGCAGTGTTGACCGCGATCGCCTGGAGCATCTGGGGCACACCGGAAAGCGCGGTGACCCGTACGATCACCGTTCTGGTGATCGCCTGCCCGCACGCGCTCGGGCTGGCGATTCCGCTGGTCGTGTCGATCGCGACCGAGCGGGCGGCTCGGGCTGGGATTCTGATCACGGACCGCATGGCCCTCGAGGCGATGCGCAACGTAGACACCGTTCTCTTCGACAAGACCGGCACTCTCACCAAGGGGGAGCCGGCAGTGGTCGGTGTGCGCGGTGTCGACGGGTATTCCGATGACGAAGTTCTCGGCGCTGCCGCAGCCGTCGAATTCGACAGTGAACATCCACTCGGACGCGCCGTTGTTGCAGCAGCGCGGGAGTTGTCACTCGAATTCACTGCGGGTTCGGACTTTCAGGCGCACAACGGGATCGGGGTTGCGGCGGACGTCGACGGTGCACGCTTAGGCGTCGGCGGACCGGGAATGTTGAGATCGGTCGGTGCCACGCCGATCCCGGGGACCGAAGAGTGGCTCAGCGACGGGTCGACGGTTCTGCACGTGGTGCGTGACGAGAAGGTGATCGGTGCATTGGCATTGGCCGACGAGATCCGCCCGGAATCAGTATTGGCTGTCGACGCCCTCCACTCTCGCGGTGTGCGCGTAGCCATGGTCACCGGAGACGCGGAGGCCGTGGCACATTCGGTTGCCCGCACGCTCGGGATCGACGAGGTCTTCGCCGAGGTGCTTCCGCAGGACAAGGGGGCGCAGGTATCGGGGCTTCAGGCTGCGGGCCACCGCGTGGCGATGGTCGGCGACGGGGTCAACGATGCGCCGGCGCTCGCCCAGGCGGATGTGGGCATCGCGATCGGTGCCGGAACGGACGTGGCGATCGCGTCGGCGGGAGTTGTTCTGGCCAGCGATGATCCGCGATCGGTGAGCTCGGTCATCGAGCTGTCCCGCGCCACCTACCGGAAGATGGTCCAGAACCTTTGGTGGGCAGCGGGATACAACGCGATCTCGGTTCCCCTCGCTGCGGGAGTGCTGGCGCCCGTCGGGTTCGTGCTGCCGATGGAGGTCGGAGCAATCCTGATGTCGGTGTCCACCGTGGTAGTTGCCGCGAATGCGCAGTTGCTGCGGCGCTTGGACTTGCGGCAACCACCGGTGACTGCACTCGAGTCGAAAGTGCTCACACCTCAGTAGCAGTCGGGTGTAGCCGGACTACTGACGGCTCAGGAACGGAATGAGCGCACGCAGCACAGCTTCGGAGTCCGCGACTGCGCTCGCATGATCAGCGCCCTCGATCACGGTCAAGGCACTGTCCGGGATCATCGACGCGAGATGCTCGGTATCCGGTAGGCGCTCGCGATCTCTCGATCCGACGAACAACAAAGTCGGCGTGGTGATCCGTTGAAGCACCGCGTCGTCGACGCCCTTCTCCTTCTCCGCTCGCCGCATGTATGCCGCGAGTGCGAGTGCGTCGTTGATTCGAAACGCGGTCGCAGTCTGGGGATCCACCGGTTTTCCGCGCCGAGCGCCCCAACCGGACAGGAACCCTTCGATACCGCCGCTTTCGAGTGCCTCGATGCAACCGGGAAAGAACAATGCGTCGAACGCACCCGTCATCGGTCGGCTGCTACCGCCCCCGACGGTCAACGACCGCACCCGTTCGGAGTGCTCTACTGCCAGTGACATCACCGAACGCCCGCCGAACGAGTATCCGAGGACGTGAGCCGGTTCGAATGGAGACTCCGTATCGAGAATTTCCAGGAGGTCAGCGATCACCAGATCCATTGCATACGAATCGGAGTCGTGTGGTTTGTCACTGCGTCCGTGACCCCGCATGTCGACGAGGATCAGACGGTACCGGTCCTGGAGTGCCTTGACGTACCCGAAGCCACGCCAGATGGAGCGCGACAACGCCGTGCCGTGCACCATCAACAGGGGTGGGCCATCACCCACGATCTGATAGGCGATTCGCGCACCGTCCACCGGATTTCTCACGTCGTGCAACACCCGTCCAGTATGGGTGCCAGTTGCTACGCACGTGAACTCGAGTAGTCCTCCGGACCCATTCGACGGATGCCGTGGACTATCACGAACAGTCGGGCCATCAACTCGGCCTCCCTCAGAGCTACCGGTCACTGCCCGGCGGGGCAGTACCCACTGTTCCAAGCAGTGCATCGGTGAAGGGGTCTGCAGTGCTGACGCCTGCGGCTATGCCCCGAATCAGAGCCTCGAAATCAGCGGCGACGATGGTGACCTCCTCGAACTCCGGCTCTCCCCCACGGACAACCTGACCGCCCGGTGCGAGCGCCAAGTACTCGTACCCATTGCGTACAGACATCAGGACCGGGAGGTGAGTGGACCAGAAGGCGTTGATCGCCGCGCGCTCAGCCGGCCCGGAAGCGACCGCCAGGCTCTCGTGCCGGAACGCATTCCAGGGAAACGCCTCATCGCTGACGCCAACTCCACCGGCATAGTTCTCCGCCGAGAGAAACCACACCTGGTCGTCGGAACTGGCAAGTACGGAGAACGAACTCGCCCACACTATGAGTTGGTCACAACCGCCGACCAGTGGTTGCGGAACTGGGGCAGAGGCCGATCGAGTAGGTTCTTCGCGAACCCAACCTGCGAGCGACAGCGCAGCGGTTGCGTCGAGGTGAAGGTACATCGCCCCACGGTAGGCCAGACCGTCAAGCACCGTTGGCGCCGGTCGGAAACATTCGTTTCTCGGCCGGCGCTGATTCCCGCCCTCGGGACGGGTGCACCGCGACAGCCGTCGACCTACTCGGGATCGATGTCCTGAATACCAGTCTCGTCCATGCTGATCCACCGCGTTATTCCGATGTCTCGCAAGAACGGAAGATCGTGACTCACCACCACCATGGCCCCGCGGAAATCCGACAGTGCCTGGGTGAGGTGAGCGAGACTCGGTAGGTCCAGGTTGTTGGTCGGTTCGTCGAGAAGAAGCAGCTGGGGCGCGGGTTCGGCCAGAAGGATCGTGGCCAGCGCCGCGCGCAGCCGTTCTCCGCCCGAAAGAGCGGACGCCAACATGTCGGAATCCGTTCCCCGGAATAGAAACCGTGCCAACTGCCCGCGAATCTCCTCAGCTGTTGCGTGTGGCGCGGCCAACGCGACGTTGTCTGCCACCGACAGATCCTCGTCGAACACGTCGAGACGTTGGGGGAGCGCACGAGAGGCTACGAACGGAGTCGACGCCGCGAGTGTGTCGAGCAGCGTCGTCTTGCCGATTCCGTTGCGTCCCAGTAGCGCGATCCGCTCCGGCCCGGTGATCTGCAGCGATACTTCTTGGCCGCTCCGTAAGGTCACCTCGTCGAGCCGCGCAACCTGCTGCCCCGGATGAACCTCTGTAGCAGGAAGGTCCAGGCGGATCTCACGATCGTCTCGAAGGAGTTCCTCCGCCTCCGACAGGGCAGACTTGGCCTCGTCTACCTTCCCGATATGGTTGAGGGCCAGCTTTCCAGCTGAAACTTGGGCCTGGCGTTTTCGTGCCTGCGCGATAATCAGTGGCACCCGCTTGTTCTCGAACATCTTCTGCCCATAGCGCTTACGTCGGTCCAGTTTCGTTCGAGCGTCGATCAGCTCGCGGCTCTGCTTTGCCAGATCGGCCTTGGCGTCGCGAACGGTGGCGAGTGCGTTTTCCTGCTCAGCGGTCACGACCTCCTGGTAGTGCGAGTAGTTGCCGCCGAACACGCGTAGATCCCCCCGACGTAGTTCGATCGTGTACTCCGCGGTGTCGAGCAGTTCCCGGTCGTGGCTGACGATCAGCACGGTTCCCGGAAACTGTTGGACTGCAGCATGAACTCGTGATCGAGCGTCGCGGTCCAGGTTGTTGGTCGGCTCGTCGAGGAGTAGCACTTGCGGATTCTTCAGCAGCGTTGCGGTCAGGCCGAGTAGTACGGTCTCTCCGCCGGAGAGGGTGCCGACCGTTCGACTCAGTGCTGCCGTATCCGGAACTACCTTCTCGAGGCCGAGCCGATGCAAGGTGGAGAGAGCGCTCTCCTCGATATCCCAATTGGTGTCCACGAGCGCAAAGTCGGCTTCGGAACCGTCACCGGTTTCGATGCGGTGCAATGCGTTTCGGAGTTCGTGGATACCGAGGATGTCATCCACCCGAACGCTCGGATCGAGTGTGATGTCCTGACGGAGGTAGCCGACCTCGCCGGAGGCGGTCACGGATCCGGATTCAGGTGAGAGCTCTCCCGCGATCAATCGCAGCAGAGTCGACTTTCCCGATCCGTTGAGTCCCACGAGACCGACACGGCCACTGGGGAATACAAAATTGGTGTGGGAAAAGACTGATTCACCGTCCGGCCAGATGAAGGTGAGATCCGAGAGCGACAGAGAAGAATGCGTATGGGTCATGGGTACTCCAGAGGGTGCTTGGACTGTGCGCCCGGCTCAGCAAGTGCTGATGGGTGCGAGTGCCTTCGCGTAATGAACCTCTAGAGGAGCAACGGCCCGTTTCCTGTTCTGTCGGGAATGATTCGTCCTCCAGGTTAACGCGGCCGACCTGGCGGTGCAATGGGTTATTCGGGCCCGATTCCTTGTGATCTTGACAATAGGCAACCGCATCGGCATTGTTACGGCTACCATATAATATGGCTGCCATACTAAATATTCGCGCAAGCATCAGGGAGGAAATCATGGCCGTAGAGGTACTCGAGTTGCATCACATCGGGTTGGGGATGGGGAATGACATCGCCGACCGAACCCGCGACTACTACCGGGACGTTCTCAACCTGACCCAGGATGCGGGACGCTGGCACATTCCCGGGATTCATGGCTACTTCCTCGATATTCCGAGTGACGTGCAGATCCATCTTCTCGGTAGTGACGGGCCTTCGCCCTACAGCAAAGGGCCGGGCAAGGATCCGGTGGAAAACCACATAGCGCTCGCGGTCGCTGACATCGGCGCCGCCGAACGCGAACTGGAGCAGCTCGGTGTGGAGTACTTTGCGCTGGACAATGTCGCCTCGCCGGACCTCAAGCAGTTGTTCGTGCGTGATCCGGCCGGCAACCTCGTCGAACTCCATCAGGTCGGATTGTGCAGATGCCGTAAGAGCCTCCGTGCGCAGCCCGCGGCCGGTTCGAACGAATGATTTTCGACGTGGGGGAGATGGCGCAGAAGTCCCGCTACAACCTCCTTGCCTCCCTCGTCGTTCCGAGGCCGATAGCCTGGATCACAACGGTGGACGCCAGAGGCGTGGTCAACGCTGCACCGTTCTCGTTCTTCAATCTGATGTCGGGAACTCCGCCGCTCGTGTGCATCGGGATCGGCGCTCGCGAGGGAATTCCGAAGGATACTGCTCGAAACATCGGTGACACAGGTGAGTTCGTGATCAATCTCGTGGACCTGGAGTCGGTCGAGAGTATGAATGTCACCGCCGGAGACTATCCATCCGCGGTAGACGAAACGGCTGTCGCAGATCTCGAGGTGGTAGCTTCGCGCAGCGTCGCGCCACCCCGGTTGGCGAGAGCGCCGGTGTCGTTGGAATGCGTGGAACAACAGACTCTGTCGATCGGCTACGGGCGATCGATCGTGGTCGGCGAGATCGTGACCGCACATGTGGACGACCGACACGTGTTGGATCCGAATCGAGGGCATATCGACGGTGCTTCGCTCGATCTTGTCGGGCGAATGCACGGTGGCGGTTGGTACACAACCACTTCCGAACCGTTCAGGCTTGCCAGGGCCGATCAGCCTTCCGCTGCGTCCGGATCTTTGAAGTGAGTCCACCACTTGCCGAGGATTCGGCCGAGGTCTTTTCTGTCGCGGTCGGAGAGAGGGGCGAGGAGGTTACGGCAAGCCTCTTCGAAAGCGGGAACCGTCTGCGCGACAGTGTCTTTCCCCGTCTCGGTGATCTGAATGGGAGTGGACCGGCGGTCAGTTCCGGTCCTCATGCGCTCGACGAACTCGCGCTTCTCGAGCCAGTCGAGTACGCCGGTCGCGCTGGCCCGGGAGATCCCGAAGTAATCCGAGATGCCGCTAGGCGTCTGCCGCATGTACGGCTCGTCTGTGTCACTGATTGCCTGGCTGTCTGTGTCGCCGATCGCCTGGGCAGCAAAGATGAGCAAAACGTCGAGCTTTCGTTCGGAGATTTCGAAAGGTTCGAGGCTCCGGTTCACCGAACCGATGATGTCGTCGGCCAGCCACAGCGCGAGCAGCCCCAGTCGAGCAGCGGCAGGGTCGTCGGCAGTTCCGAACTGGTCGAACATTGCCAGAACGGGTTCCATAGCTTCGTCAGCGGTCCGTTTGCTGCGCTCGGCATTTGTTCCTGCCGTGCCGCGCCGATCGGCCTTTTTCCCCATCGCTTCCACGATTCGAGCTTACAAGTCTCCCGGCCGCCGGTGGCAATGCAGCGCAAGCGTCTCGCACGCAGATCACTCCCTCATCTCACCCAGAAATCTCGACAGCAGGAGTGTCATGCTGACTGATCTTCAAATACGGACCGCCGCCGAAGAACTCGACCAAGCAGAGTTGTCCGGTGTGCAGGTCGGTCACTTTTCGCTCGGATATCCGAACATGGGCCTCGACGATGCCTATGCCATCCAGACCGAGTGGGTCGCGAGGAAGCTTGCCCGAGGGAGGTCGATCATCGGGCACAAGATCGGGCTCACTTCGAAGGTGATGCAGCGGGCGTCGAACATCACCGAACCGGACCACGGTGTGCTGCTCGACGACATGCTCTTCGCCGACGGTTCCGAAATACCGCACGGGCGCTTCATTGTTCCGCGGGTTGAGGTGGAGTTGGCGTTTGTCCTCGACCGGGACCTCAGTGGTCCCGGCGCGACTCTGTACGACGTACTCGACGCGACGCGGTATGTCGTTCCGGCCATGGAGATCATCGATGCGCGGATCGTGCAGGTCGACCCGGGGTCAGGTCGAACACGAACGGTCTTCGACACCATCTCGGACAATGCAGCGAACGCCGGAATCATTCTCGGTGGGCGTCCGGTAACACCGAACGAGACCGATCTGCGTTGGGTGTCAGCGCTCTGCTATCGAAACGCAGTCGTCGAGGAAAGCGGAGTAGCTGCCGCGGTCCTGAATCATCCGGCCATCGGTGTTGCCTGGCTCGCGAACAAACTCGGACGTCTCGGTGTCGGACTGAAAGCCGGCCACGTGATTCTCGCCGGCTCGTTCACTCGTCCGATCCAGGCGCAGCCAGGGGACACCTTTCATATTGACTACGGCTCACTCGGCACTGTCTCGTGTCGGTTCGCTGAGACCGGATAGGGGAACGATGTCATCCAAGCCGTTCAAGATCGCGCTTCGGTCCGATGCTGCTCCGGCCCTTGGCTTGTGGCTCGGGCTCGGGGAAGCGGTCACCGCCGAGATATGCGCCGGGGCAGGGTTTGACTGGGTGCTGATCGACTCGGAGCACGGTCCGAACGATCTCCGGTCGGTGGCGGATCAATTGCGAGCTGTTGCAGCTGATCCGGTGGAACCGATCGTGCGCCCGCCCAGTACCGACGCGGTCGCTGTCAAGCGACTCCTGGACATCGGCGCGAGAACACTGCTGCTTCCGATGGTCGAATCCGGTTCAGCGGCGAGGGATGCCGTTGCCGCAACACGATATCCGCCGTTCGGGAACCGCGGCGTCGGTAGCGCCCTCGCTCGTGCCTCGCGATGGAACAGAGATGTCGATTACCTCGAAAACTCTGCGGACGGAATCACTCTCATCGCGCAGATCGAAACCCCCGACGCGGTGGCGAACATCGGCGACATTGCAGGCACGGCCGGTATCGACGCTGTCTTCGTGGGACTGTCGGACCTCGCTGCGACGTCGGGTCATCTCGGACAACCGATGCATCCGCAGGTGCAGGAGGCATTCCGATTCGTGGTGGACGAGTGCACACGAATCGGCGTCCCGGTCGGAACTTTGGCGGGTTCTGACGCCGTGGCCGACCTTGCGATGGGTCTCGGTTGTCGATTTGTGGCCATCGGGACCGATGTCTCGCTGCTGGTCCGAGGCTGCGAAACCTTGTTGGAAAGATACCGCGCCCCGAAATCTACTCGTGGAGATGAAGTCTCGGTCTACTGAAGATCGCACGGTCCTCAGATTTTCGGACCCTCGGATCGGAGATCGTCGACCTTCGACATCGCTTCGCGGAGTTCAGTGAGCCACTGTTCGCTGTGCTTGCCCGCCAACCGGACTGTCCACATGAGAGCGTCCGCTCGCGAGCGAGCAACTCCCGCGTCCACCAGAGTGTCGAGAACCTTGCGTTCGGGCTGACGTAGCCGTGTCATCACCGGGACCGCGAGATGTGTGAACAGGACAGTCTTTTCGTCCAGGCGCACGCCCCAGGCGACCTTACGTCCGTAGCGAGCCTCGGCCTCGTCGGCGATACGCATCCGGTCGGCGCGCGTGGTTTCGCGAAAGCGCGAGATCCTTCCGTCCGTGGCTGCCTCGCCGCCGTCGACTGCCGGGAGTTCACCGATCACGACGATTTCTTCGCGGTCGACCTGGACGTCGGCGGTGCCGGTGAACCAATCGTCGGGAAGTCGACCTGCAAACCAGTCGGACGCATCGCTCGCGTCGGGAACCGACGCCTGTTGCCAACCTCCGGGACGGCCGAACCTGCGGTCGCCGGAGCCTTGTGAGTTCTTCATGGCGTTCTCCTCGGAAAGCTGGTGGAGCCTGATGTGCTCTTGTTGATTGCACTGATTACATGATTACACCGATAGTCGAACTGGCGCCACAAATTCGGGCATGATCGAAGTCGTGCGCCTTTCACACGCTCGTCAGAGCTTTCGAACTTTCCGTCGTCCCGTGGCTGCCGTAGCTCTGGGGGTGTTGGCAGCAGGATCCGTCGTTGCCTGCAGTTCTGGCCCTGATCAGCCGAAATCTGTGGCAGAGGAGTTCGCGTCCGCGCTCACCGCGGATGACGTGCAAGCGGCGGCAGCCCTCACCACTGACCCGGCGGCGGCGTCGACCGCGATTTCGGCTCTGATCGACGGACTGGGCAAGGACGAGGGAACGTTCACCGTCTCCGACGCCGTCGAGTCCGGAGATTCCGCGGGAACATTCACACTCGACGCGGCGTGGAAGTTCGGCGAAGGTCAGGACTGGAACTACTCGACGCAGGGAAACGCGTCTAAAAGCGGTGACAACTGGCTGATCCAGTGGGACCCGGCGCTGCTCGCTCCGGACCTGACCTCCTCGACGACCCTGCGCTACACGCCCACGACCGGTGCTCCGCCGTCGGTGCTGGATGCTGCGGGCCAGCCGATCATGGAGCAGCAGGTGGTGACGCTGGTCAATCTCGATTCCGCCGCGGTGACCCCGGTGGACACGGCAGCCGTGGCGGCCCTTCTCGCGCCCATCGCACCGACGATCACGGCGGCATCGCTGAGCGGCGATCTTGCGTCGGCAAGTGGGAAGCCGGTCACCGCAATCACTCTGCGGGCCGAGGATCTTGCACCGATCGAGGAGCGGTTGGCGGCGATTCCCGGAGTGAGCTTGGCACCGCAGGCGCGGTTGCTTTCGGTGGACAAAACTCTGGCGTCGCCGACGTTCAGTGGGTTGTCCGATCTGTGGCAGGAGGGGCAGGACAAGTCCGCAGGCTGGGCGGTACAGCAGGTGAAGCAGAACGGAACCGTCACCACCGTCGCTGGCCAAGACGGGCCGGTTGCTCCGAACATCGCGACAACCATCGACCGCCCGCTGCAACTTGCTGCCGAGAACGCGCTGGCAGGCGTGACGCAACAGGCGGCGATCGTTGCGCTGCAGCCGTCGACCGGAGCGGTGTTGGCGGTGGCCCAGAACGCCCCCGCCGACGCGCAGGGCCCGATCGCGTTGACCGGCCTGTACCCGCCGGGGTCGACGTTCAAGACAGTGACGACGTCCGCGGCCCTGCAAGCCGGTGTCGCTACACCGGACACTGTTCTGCCGTGCCCGGGTACCGAGAACATCGAAGGGCGTCAGATCCCCAACGACGACGAGTTCGACCTCGGATCGGTTCCGCTGCACACCGCGTTCGCGAAGTCGTGCAACACCACAATGGCGAGGATGGCCGTCGGTCTGCCCGCCGATGCTTTGCACAAAGCGGCGCTTCAGTTCGGGCTCGGCGTCGACTACATGACCCCTGGGCTCACGACAGTGACGGGCAACGTCCCCGACGCGAACACCCCCGCCGAACGCGTCGAGTCCGCGATCGGACAGGGCACGGTGACCGCCACGCCATTCGGGATGGCTCTCGTGGCGGCCTCGATCGCCAACGGAACCACGCCGTCGCCGATGTTGGTCAAGGGACAGGCCGGCGTGGCGGATCAGACGGTCGCACCTGCTCCCGCGGAGGTGACCGAACAGTTGCGGGTGATGATGCGCGAGACCGTCACGGGCGGTACTGCGACGTCGTTGCAGGACATTTCGGGGCTTCTCGGCAAGACCGGCACGGCCGAAACCGAGGGTGGCCTGGCACATGGGTGGTTTGTCGGAATCAAGGGAGACCTCGCATTTGCGGTATTCATCGCGGGCGCGGACAGCTCTTCGCCTGCAGTGCAGGTAGCGGGCACTTTTCTGCGCTGAAACCTGTTTTCCGTTGCAGTTGGATCACACCGTCGTAGCTCAACCGTGACACGTTCGTAGGCATCCCGTGCTTGTTACTCGTGTGACAGAAGTAAAGAGTTACATGCATGGGGCCCGGAGGACAGCACAACCGTCGTGGAAAATATGTCGTTGCGTCGATAACTGCTGTCGTTCTGACAGTGGCGCTCGCGTCGTGTGTCATCGGTGGGGAGAAGAAATCCGACGCCGCCTCGGTGGTGGAGGACTTCGTCACCGCCCTCAACAACCACGACGCCGAAGCTGCCGCGGCGCTCACGTCGTACCCCAACGCGGCACGGCCGTCGATCCAGCAGATGTTCGACGGACTGGCCGCCAAGTCCACCGACTTCGACGTCGCTCAGGTCATGGATCTGGGTAGCGACTCCGGACTCTTCACACTCGACGCGTCCTGGAACTTCGGGGAAGGCAAGGACTGGAGCTACCAGTCGCAGGGTGAGGTTCGCGATCTGTCCGTCGGCTGGCGTGTGTCCTGGGACCCGTCGGTCCTCGTCCCCGACCTCGGCAACGGTCGCACCGTCTCGTACACCCGTACGGACGCAGCGCCGCCGAAGGTCGTCGACAGCACCGGCACCCTGCTCATGAACGAGCAGACCATCAACGCGATCACTCTCGACCCGGCCACCATGCCGGACCCCGTCGACACCACCCGTCGCCTCGCCACGGTCCTCGAACCTGTCGCGCCGTTGGTCACCTCGGAGTCGATGCTGGCCGACCTCGCCGCCAACCCCGGCAAGCCCGTCACCGCCGTACTGCTCCGCGATCCCGACTACGCCTACCTGGAAAGCGATTTTGCGATCCCCGGCGTCGTTGTGGTCAAGACACCCAAGCTGATCGCCTCCGACCGTCGCATCAACTCGCCGTTGCTCGATCCGCTGCGAACCGTGTGGCAGGCCAATCGTGACGCCACCGCCGGCTGGGCGGTCAACCTGGTCGAGTCCAACGGGTTCCCGATCAAGCAAGCCGGCTTCCAGGGACCTCCCGGTCCCGACGTTGCCGCGACTCTCGACTCACACGCTCAACTTGCCGCGATCGAAGCCGTCGTCAGTGCGGGTACTCCTGCGGCCATCGTCGCGATCCGCCCGTCGGACGGCGCCATTCTGGCTGCAGCACAGAACAATCAGGCCATCGAACAGGGGCCCATCGCTTTCACCGGGTTGCGCCCGGCCGGCGGCGCCCTCGATCTGGTCCGTCTCGCATCGTCGATGCAGAACGGCGTCGACCCCGGAGCAGTGTCAGCCGAGCAGTTGGCCGACACGGGGCAGCAACTCGGACTGGGCAACGGCTTCCATATTCAGGGACTCGAACAGCAGACTGCAGTGCTTGCCGCGAACCGCCCCGGCGTGGACCAGGCGATGAACAACGTCATGGCAAACAAGACGTCCAACGACTCGGGTGCGCCGACGGTGACTCCATTCGGGATGGCGATGCTGGCGGCGTCGATCGCCCGCGGTAGTGCCCCGCTTCCGATGATGGTCTTCGGACAACCGGCTACCGCCGACGTCGCTCCGACGGCATTGCCCGGCGATGTGAACAATCGTCTGCGCGACGCCATGCGAGGGGCCGGCGGACTGGCCGGGTACCCGGACATGATGGCGGCCGGTGCAGCGAGCGGCGACGATCGCTGGTTCTACGGATCGCGCGGAGACTTCGCGTTCGCGGTGTTCGTCGCAGACGCCGACGGCGGCGATCGAGCAATGCAGATGACGGACAAGCTCTTCCAGGAACTCGGCAAGCCTGCCGACAAGTAGTACCGGGCACCGCGAGTAGATTCCTGGTTCGTGAACCTGCTCGATTTCCTTTTCCTCGTCGTAGCGGGATTCTTCAGCGGTCTTGTCGGTTTTGTCACTGGTCTTGCATCGATCGTTTCGTATCCGGCTTTGCTGAGCGTCGGGCTCTCACCGGTCAGCGCGAACATGACCAATACTGTTGCGTTGGTGGCCGTCGGCGTCGGAGCATTGGCGAACTCGTCACGCGAAGTTGCAGATACTGGTCCGAAACTTGTTCGCTGGGCTCTCTATTCAGCGGCCGGCGGCATTGTCGGTGCCCTGATTCTGTGGCTGGCACCGGAAGGTTCTTTCGAATCCGTTGTGCCCGCGATGGTTGTGTTCGCCTCGCTCGCGTTGCTACTGCAACCGAAGATTCGTGAGCTGGCCGGCGGCGGTGACCGTCCCGGAATCTACTCGGCAGCACTGTTTGCCGTTGCGGTTTACGGTGGCTATTTCGGCGCCGGCGCCGGTGTCATCTTCCTGGCCGCGACGCTCATCCTGACCTCCGAAACGGTCTGGCGTGCAACGATCCTGAAGAGCTTCTTTCTCGGCATCGCCAATCTTGTGGCCGCGCTCATCTTCGCCTTCTCCGGACAGGTGCACTGGGTGGCCGCGTTGGCGATGGCGCTCGGCGCGCTGGCCGGAGGATGGTGCGGGCCACCCGTCGTCAAGAAAATCCCGCCATCGGTACTGCGTGTGGCAGTAGCGATAGCGGGATTCGTGCTGGCTGTGTGGTTGTGGGTGAAGTGAGACTGTCTAATTCACGCCCTGCATCAGCTTCTTGATCCACGGCGAGGCGAGAGCAAGAATCACTCCGATTCCGATCGACGAGAAACCGATGATCAGGAAGAACGGGCGACTGTCGTCGATGTCGAAGTAGCCGGCCAAGGTCCCTGCCATCGAAGAACCCAAAGCAACGGACAGGAAGAACAACGCCACCATCTGGGTGTGGAAATGCTCGGGCGCGAGTTTGGTTGCAAGGGAAAGGCCGACGGGGGAGAGGAAGAGCTCTGCGAAGGTGAAGAGCAGAAGCACTCCGGCAAGACCGAGCAGCGGTGCGCTGTTCGGTCCGCCGCCGGTGATCGGGATGAACGCCAGGAACGCCAGACCCATCGTGCCGGTACCGAGTGCGAATTTGATCGGCGACGACGGCTGACGGTCACCGAGTTTGGTCCACATGGCCGCAAACACACCGGCAAAGATGATGATGAACACCGGGTTGATCGACTGCACCCACGTCGGCGGGAAGTCCCAACCGAAGAGATTGCGGTCCAGGAGTTTGTCGGAAATCACCGGCACGGTGGTGAACTGCTGCTGAAACAGCGACCAGAAGGCCGCACTCGCGATGAACATCGGGATGAATGCAAAGACTCGACTGCGTTCGACCTTGGTCACCTTCTTGCTGGTGAGCATGAGGAGGAAGTAGCCGACCGACGCGATGATGGTGAGTCCGACAACGACGTCGGACATGTTGTCCGCCGTGATCAAACCGGTGATGGAGGCGATCGCGACCACGACGATCGCAGCAATGCCTATACCGATGTAGAGAGCGCGCTTGTCCGCGGGCAACGGGTTGCCGGGCTCGGCTCCGATTCCGTGAAGATGCTTGCGGCCCAGCGTGTACTGGATCAAACCGAGCGCCATGCCGACGGCGGCGAGAGCAAAACCGGCATGGAATCCCCAGGCGTCCTGGACGGCACCGGTGAGCAGCGGCCCGACAAGCCCGCCGATGTTGATGCCCATGTAGAAGATGGAGAATCCGGCGTCGCGGCGGACATCCTTTTCGGAATAGAGATCTCCGACCAGTGAGGTCGCATTGGCCTTGAGACCACCACTGCCGAAGGCAACCATGACCAGGCCGACACCCACACCCCACATGCCGGGGAGAACCGACAGTGCGATGTGGCCGGCCATCACCAGCGAAGCGCTGTAGAAGAGGGTGCGCTCGGAGCCGAGAAGTCGGTCGGCCACCCACGCGCCGAGAATCGTCGACAGGTAGACGGTGCCGCCGTACGCGCCGACGATGCTGGTCGCTGCCGCCTGGCTGATGCCGAGGCCGCCGTCACTGACGCTGTAATACAGGTAGTAGATGAGGATGCCTTGCATCCCGTAGAAGGAGAATCTCTCCCACATCTCGACGCCGAACAGGTTCGCCAGCGCAAACGGCTGTCCGAAGAACCCCCGGTCTTCCTTTTCGCTACGTTCGACGGGCTCCGTAGTGTTGCTCATCCGAAAAGTGTCCTACGTCCTCGGGCATTTCGGGTGGTTCCGAGCCGTGGAATTTGGTTACGACTTGGTGCGAATCCTCGCTACCAGCGGCGCGAGTGCACGCCAGCCGAGCAGGAACGCGCCGAGGACCAGCGTCGCGACGACGATGAAGCTGAACTGCGTGCCTTGACCGCTCAGCACTCGCAGGACCATGCCGATGACGACGGCGCCGAGCCATACGGCAATGCCGGTGGGGAGCAGGAGAACGGGGTTGAACTTGTCGCGGTACAGCGCGAACGTGGCGGCCCATCCGATTGCCAGGCCGGTCAGGAACGGCCATGACGTCTTCGCGAGACCGGCGAGCGCATTGGCTTCTTCGTGGGTACGGCGCCCTATCGCGCAGAAGATTATGACAAGAATGGCGTCGATCAGCAGGAATGGTGCGTACTTCTTCACGCTCACACCATACGACTGTGCGCCTTTATTAACCGCGGGCGGTTAATAAAGGCGCACAGTGAGGTTAGGCCTGGAGGCCGGCTTCGATCTCGAGGGTGATCGTGATCTTGTCGCCGACAACTGCTCCGCCGCCTTCGAGGGGCATCTCGATGGAGATGTCGAAGTCCTTGCGGTTGATGACGGTGGTGGCTTCGAAACCGGCGACTGGGCCCTGGCCCATGCCCGGGTTGACGCCGTTGAACTCGAGGTTCAGCTCGACCTCGCGGGTGACGCCGTGGAGCGTGAAGTCGCCGGCGAGGACGAAGTCGCTGCCCTTGGAGCGCACTGCGGTGGACTTGAAGGTTGCCTTCGGGAACTTCTCGACGTCGAAGAAGTCAGCGGACTTGATGTGGCCGTCGCGCTGCTCGTTCTTGGTGTTGATGGAGTCCACGGAGATCTCGGCCTCGACGGCGGGGGTTCCGTCTTCGGCAACGGTGATCGTTCCGGAGAACTCGTCGAATGTTCCACGAACCTTGGAAACCATGAGGTGGCGAACCGAGAATCCGACGGTGGAGTGGACGGTGTCGATGACCCAGGTTCCGGCGGTCAATGTGGGCAAGGTTGCGGTGGTCATGGAAGCTCCTGAATAAGTAGTTGAATGTTCAAGTTCTTGTAGCTTCAACTATGGACCCCCGGAAATCCTTCCGCAAGATCATGTGAGCTGCATCACAGTTCGTGTGCTAGCGGCAAAGACCGCGTGAAGTGCCGACGCCGTCACGGACTGATGCACCGCAATGCCCCAGCGCCCTTCGCCGTTCACCACGCACTCTGCAATGGTGACTGCCGAATTCGCACTCCCGGAAGATTTCGGGTTGCGGGGCAGTGAATGTTGGGTGAGCGAGACGACCTCGACCGCCGAACCCTGTTCGGTCAGGATTTTGCTCAATGCCTCGACCGGCCCGGACGCGGCGGTGTGTTCCAGCGAGTATCGACGCACTCCTCCGTTGTACCCGTACTCGTGCAGCAGCAGGGTCCACAGCTGATCGGCAGTCATTTCGGTGCCCGAGTCGTCGGTCTCGAGTTGCACCCGCGAAGCGAAGTCGATCTGCAGACGCCGGGGGAGTTCGACTCCGTACTCGGTCTGCACCAGATAAGCGATTCCGCCTTTGCCCGACTGGCTGTTCACACGAATCACCGCCTGGTAGTCGCGGCCGACGTCGGCGGGGTCGATCGGCAGGTAGGGGACTGCCCACGGCGCCGATCCCGGATCGACGCCGGCAGTCTCCGCGCTCTCGTAGTGATGGGCGAAACCCTTCTTGATCGCATCCTGGTGGGTTCCGGAAAACGCCGTGTACACGAGATCGCCGCCGTACGGGTGACGCTCGTGGACGGGAATTCTGTTGCAGTACTCCACTGTTCGACGGATTTTGTCGATGTCGGAGAAGTCGATCTCCGGGTCGACGCCCTGTGTGTGCAGATTCAGCCCCAGCGTGACCAGGTCGACGTTGCCCGTGCGCTCGCCGTTTCCGAACAGACATCCCTCGACGCGTTGGGCGCCGGCCAGCACCGCCAGTTCAGCGCATGCAACCCCGGTGCCGCGGTCGTTGTGCGGGTGGACCGAGAGGATCACCGAATCGCGTCGGGCCAGGTTCTGGTGCATGTATTCGATCTGATCGGCATAGATGTTGGGGGTGGCGATTTCGACTGTGGCAGGCAGGTTGTGAATGACCGGGCGATCGGGACTCGCGTCCCAGAGTTCGGTGAGACTGTTGCATACCTGCAGGATGTAGTCGGGTTCGGTGAGGTTGAAGACCTCGGGGGAGAACTCGAATCGCCATCCGTCGTGGCCTTCGCCGCCGCGAGCCACATCTTGTGCGGCGCGGAAAATCATGTCGTGCAGCTCTTCTCGCTCCTTGCCGAGAACCACGTTTCGCCACGTCGGCGCCGTCGCCGTGTACATGTGGACGACTGCGTTCGGCAGTCCCTCTATCGATTGGTACGTCCGCTCGATCAAATCCGTACGCGCGGCGGTGAATACGACGATGGTGACGTCGTCGGGAACGAGGCCGAAGCGCACCAGGTCTCGAACGAAATCGAAATCGGTCTGGCTCGCGGAGGGGTAGCCGACCTCGATTTCCTTGTAGCCGATCGCCACCATCAGTTCGAACATTCGGCGCTTGCGCTCTGGGTCCATCGGTTCTGCGAGGGCTTGGTTGCCGTCGCGCAGATCGACGGGCACCCAGAGGGGTGCCACGGTGGTGCGATTGGACGGCCAGGTTCGCTCGAAAGTCGGAATGTCGACGCGATCCCACGCTGCGCGATAGCGCTCGGACGGCATGGGTGAGCGCTTCTGGTTGTTCCAGCGGTTGGCGCGGGTTGTGCTCATCTTCGGTTTCTCCTGCGGTCGAGTCGAAAGACCGGCATGGCGAAACCCCGCGGAGGGGTGCCGGTCTTTCAGGCCCCGCCGCGGCAGTCGAGAAGGAGTGCTCCTGTAGCCATGCGGGCTACACTAGAACGAAATCACTTATCAGACAACCTGAGGAGTTCACGTGTCACCGATCGTCGAGCGTCGGCTGCTCACCGACCAGGCCGCGGAGTTGCTGCGAGCGCGGATCGTGAGCGGTGAATGGGAAGTCGGCGCCAAACTTCCAGGTGAAACCACTCTTGCGGCGCAGTTGGGTATCGGTCGGTCCACCATCAGGGAAGCGGTGCGGACCCTCGCTGGCCTCGGCATGCTCGAATCGCGACAGGGAGCCGGCGTCTTTCTACGGAGTACGACGCCACCGGATCAGTGGCCCCGAGTGCTCGAGGCCGAGGCGATTCTTCACGTCGTCGAGGTGCGCAACGCAGTCGAGATCGAAGCGGCTCGCCTCGCAGCGCAGCGGCGCGATGCCGTTGACGTCGCGGCTCTGAGGCAAGCGTTGGACGGTAGAACTGCTGCTGCCCATTCCGGGGACGCAGCCTTCGTCGACGCCGACATCGCGGTCCACCGGGCGGTGGTGGATGCGGCACACAACCCCGTGCTGTCGGAACTCTTCGAGACCTTTGTGCCGCGTCTGCGGGCCGCGTTGATCGAGTTGATCGCGGTTCTGGACCTGCATCCACACAGCCAGCCCGACGCAGACGAACACCGAATGTTGGTGGATGCCATCGAAGCCGGCGACGCGGAGGCAGCGGTACGGATCAGCCGGGCACATCTCGATGACATGGCGGCAGCGTTGCGACGCTAGACGCCGGGTTGTTCTCGACGCTCGAATTCGAGGTCCATTTCGAGATCTTCGTGGTGAGTGGCGCGGAACGTGATCAAGAAGACGATCCAACCGACGACGGCGACCATAACGAGGCTGACCATCCGATACACCAACACCGACGCGAATACCTGAGCTCCGCTGACCCCGGCGATCGTCAGCGCTGCGATCAGAGCCGTATCCACGTAGCCCAGCCCACCGGGAAAAAACGGAATACTGCCGACTGCTTTGGCGGCGGTAAAGGCAATCAGGAGCCCAGCGAAGGAGGGTTCCGCGCCTACCGCCCAGCATGCGAAACCCAAACAAGCTACATCTGCGACGCGATGGATGGCAGACCACCCGAATGCTATGACCGAGTCGGTGCGGCTGAGCTCGACCGAATCCAGTTGCTTGAGGATTTCGGACCAACGGTGCATACCGCGCCCGGTCGGGTTCTTGCGAGAACGGTTGTACAGGGCCAGAACTCGGTGCCCGATGCGCTCGATGCTGCCCGGATTCTGGGCAATGTAGCGGAGGGCGAGAAACAGTGCGGTCATGCCCACGATCGAAATTGTCAGCGTCACCGGGCTGACCTTGGTACCGAACGCCGCTGCGCCGGTAGCGCCGAGTAAGGCCAGCGTCGCGGCAGCGATGACACCACACATCGCCAACTGCCAGGATGCGACAACCGGTGTAGCGCCCCACTTTCGAGTCTGCTTGTACGTGAACGCAGTGGAGAAGACTTGGCCGGCAGGCAACGTCAGCGCCATCGCTGTACTGGCATAAATGACCGAGAGGTTCTTGACGTGACCGGCAATCACACCGGCGGCATTGAGAAGACGTTGTTGAACGGACGCGTATCCACTGAGCGACACTGCCTGAGCCGCCACACAGGCAGCCACCCAACCCCAGTGAATCTCGGTGAGCGCTTGCCAGTATTCGTTGAGTCGGGGCCACAGGAAGGCGCCTTCGACTATCAGGAGAGCGATCAGCGCCACCCCGAGCAACCACTTCAGCCACCAGAAGCGCCCTCTGGCCCGACTGGTCTCGGCCACGGGCGAGCGTGGTCGTCTCAGTCGCCGTGGGGTGTTTCCAGGCTGAGCCATCGACTCACCCTAACCAATTTGATCCGGATCGACCTCTGGATACTTTTCCGGCCACGCCAGATGCGTCAGTCGTCGGCGTCCACGCAGTTGAACTTGCTCGCCGAGTTCCCACTCGGCCTGTTCCTCTTCGTCGGCGAAATACAGCGCGCTCGTCGACGCCAGCACTCGGCTGGGCCGAAGCTTCGCGAGCTCGGTGAGCCGCGATGCTTCGTTGACCGGATCACCGATCACGGTGTACTCGAAACGCTCGGCAGCACCGATGTTGCCGGCGACCGCGAGCCCCGCGCTCACGCCGATTCCGACGTCGAGGCCGGTGATGTCGTTGAGCTTGAACCGCAGCTCGCGGGCCGCAGCGAGGGCTGCCGTCGGAGCGTCGGGTCGATCGAGTGGTGCACCGAAGATGGCGAGCGCCGCATCTCCCATGAACTTGTTGACAAAACCGTGGTGACGATCGATGACGTCGACGACCACACGGAAGAACTCGTTGAGCAGCTCGACCACTTCGCCCGGCGGGCGCTCGGCCGCGGCACCGGTGGATCCGACCATGTCGACGAAGAGAACCGCCACGAATCGAGTTTCGCCGCCCAGCTCGGTACCGAACTTCAACGCGCGCCGGGCCACGTCCTCGCCGACGTGCTGACCGAACAGCTCACGCAGCAGGCGACGCTCGTCGGACTCTTTCATCATGCGGTTGAAGCCGACCTGCAGCCGGCCGATCTCACTGCCGTCGAACACCTCGACGCGTACGTCGGTGGCGCCGCGCTGCACTCGCTCGATGGCGCGACGCAGTTGGCGGATGGGATCGGAGATCTGAGTAGCCGTCAGCATCGACAGCGCAAAGGCCTGCACGATCGCCATGATCGAGATGAGAAGAATCGCCCACGCGAGTGAGTCGGGGGAGAACTCGAGATTTGTCGTGAGCTGCGTCGAGCACAGCAAGATGATGCCTGCGACGGGCATCAGCGTGCCGAGTCCCCAGGTCATCGCCAGCCGGGTGCCGACGCCCGGCGCCATGGTCCGATCGAATTCGCCTTCGCTCAAGGCCTGGGCGGCGACAGGACGCAAGATGCGCTCACCGAGCATGTAGGTGAACCCGAAGGTCGTGGTCGCGGCCATGCACACCGTCACGATCACCGCGATCGCGAGTCCGGGCATCTCGGTGATGGTGAGGAACACGAAGATGATTCCGCCCAAGATCCACAGCACCAGGTGGACGATGGCCTGGCGAAGCGGCGCGTGGAGTGCCGCCATCTGCTCGGACCTTGTCGGTGGTCCCCCGCGCAGCCGCCAACGGATGACCGACTTCAACATCATGGCCGCTGCCGTCAGACTGACGGCACCGGCGAACGCGAGGTACACGCCGAAGATCGCGAAGTTGCGGACCCGGTCGGCAACTATTGCGTCGGACTCCTGGATCGGCACGCCGTACCGGACGAAGGCGAAGACCAGTACCGCGCCGATCAGGTTGGCCGCGAGCATGGAGAGCATATAGAGAGGCCACCGGCTGCGGATGGTCACCGCTATTGCTCTGTATGAGGCCCGCACAGGGTTCAATTTAGCTGGCAGAGGTCGAAGTGTTGGTACGCGCGTCCGATTATTCGTCCGCTCACCTGTGTCGGCCGGGCCGGTTAGGCTCGCGATGTGAACGCAAACAGGGGGCATGCGGAGCGAGCTTCGAGGATGAACAAACCCATATCCGCCGACGCTCGGGCAGTGCATCCGGGTGTGCGTATAGCGGCGGAATGGTCGTGGCGCCTCATTGTGATCTTCGCTGGACTGTTGGTTCTCGGGTATGTCGTTCTACGTCTCGAAACCGTGCTCATCCCAGTGGGGCTGGCTCTTTTGGCATCGGCTCTGTTGATTCCGGTGGTTGATCGGCTGCAGGTGTGGGGTGTTCCTCGCTCGGCAGCTGTCATCGTCGTGTTGCTTGGCTCGATCGGGCTGGTCGCGGGAATCATGACGTTTGTCGTCGAGCAGTTCATCGACGGGTTGCCGCAGCTCACCGACCAGTTCACGGCCAGCGTCACGCAGATTCAGAACTGGCTCACCAGCGGACCGTTGCACTTCAGTGAGGATCAGATCCGCCAAGCGGGCGATTCGGTCGTCAAGTCGGTGCAATCCAATCGTGAGTCTCTGACCAGCGGCGCCCTGACCACGGCGACGGTCATCGGCGAGATCTTCACCGGGGCTCTGCTGACGCTGTTCACTCTCATCTTCTTCCTCTACGGCGGCGATCAGATCTGGCAGTTCGTCACCCGGATCGTTCCCACCGATGCTCGACGTCGCGTGCGGATTGCCGGTTCTGCGGGGTTCGGGTCGCTGATCGGCTACGTGCGGGCCACGGTCGCGGTTGCCGCCGCCGACGCGATCGGTATCGGTGCCGGCCTGGCGATTCTCGGGGTGCCGCTCGCTCTGCCGCTGGCGTCGTTGGTGTTCATCGGCGCGTTCATCCCGATCGTCGGTGCATTTCTGACCGGTTTTCTCGCGGTGTTGGTCGCTCTGGTCACGAAGGGTTTCCTGACGGCTCTGATTGTCCTCGGCATCATCATCGGCGTCATGCAGCTCGAAGCGCACGTGATGCAACCGCTCTTGTTGGGTCGCGCTGTTCGCCTGCATCCGCTGGCAGTCGTTCTCGCCATTACAACGGGCATCGTCCTCGCCGGAATCGTTGGCGGGCTCTTGGCTGTTCCGATCGTCGCAGTCCTGAATACCGCAATTCGTTCCCTCCTGGCCGACGACCCGGACATCGCGTACGCCGAACTGCACGTCGAAGATCCGGAGACCCCGCTGTTCCCAGCCGAACCCGACGAGCCGCGCGCCGAGCCTCGCATCGTGAACCCCACCCCTCCCGATGACTGAGCCCACCCGCCGTCGCCGGCTGCACTATCAGCCCACCGTCCGCGAGGCGTCGGGCATCGACACAGACCCGGATGCGCCGCTGTGGCGGGCGGCGCAGGCATTTCGCCTCGTCACGCTGGTGTACGCGATCAGCTACCAGTTCGCCTCGGCCTCCGACTACACCAACTCCCGGCTCAGCTGGTTCTTCGTCGCTCTGATGGCCGTGTGGACCGGGGTGTCGGCACTGCTGCTCGGGACCTCCGGTGCGTTATTCGGGAAGAAACTGCCGCGGTACCAGGTGGTGATTGCCGATCAGGTGGTCGTCATCTTGCTGATGGCGTCGACGAGGCTGGTCTCCGACCACGAGTGGTACCAGAATCACCAGACGCTCCCCACCACGCTGTGGGCCACCAACGCCGTCATCTCCGCGGCAATTCTCGGCGGGCCGTGGCTCGGCATGGCGTCCGGAGTTGTCATCTCGGCGGCCAGCGCGATCATCCGCGACCAGGTCAACCTGGACCTCTGGCGCGATGCGACGGCTCCCGTGCTCGTATCGGTCGGTCTGGCGTTGGGCTTGGCCACCACAACTGCTCGGCGCTCGCATCGACAACTCGAACAAGCCGTACGTCTGGCGGCGGCCACCGAAGAGCGCGAACGCTTGGCACGCGAAGTACACGACGGCGTTCTGCAAGTGCTGGCGATGGTGCGCCGGCGAGGAGCGGCGCTCGGCGGCGAGGCAGCTGAACTGGCTGCTCTGGCAGGTGAGCAGGAGGTCGCCTTGAGAATGCTGATCTCCGAGCAGGTTTCGGGTGCCGTGGCAGACGTCGGCGGACAGACAGTGGATCTGTGTCCGCTGTTGACCACGCAGGCCAGCACGTCGGTGTCGGTGTCGACGCCCGCGCACCCCGTCGTGATCGAGCGCGATCGAGCCATCGAACTGGCAGCCATCGTCGACAACGCCCTGTCCAATGTCGGGCTCCACGCCGGCCCCACGGCGAAGGCATACGTGTTGCTCGAAGATCTGCCGGACGAAGTGATAGTCAGCGTCCGCGACGACGGCGTCGGAATTCCCGAGGGTCGCTTGGCACAGGCCGAGGCCGAAGGCCGCATGGGAGTATCGAAGTCCATTCTGGGCCGAGTGCAGGTGCTCGGCGGAACTGCGGTCCTGCAAACCGGGCCGGGGGAGGGCACCGAATGGGAGATCAACGTTCCGAAGGGGAAGAGTGAGCGTGGCTGACGAACAGGGCGAGAATTCGGTGACGGTGATGGTCGTCGACGATCACCCGATGTGGCGCGACGGTGTCTCTCGGGACCTCGAGGCCGCCGGCTTCACGGTGAGTGCGACGGCGGAGGGTGTCGAGAGTGCACGCCGCCGAGCCGCCGCCGTGCAACCCGCCGTGGTTCTGATGGACATGAACCTGCCGGACGGAAACGGCGCCGACGCCACCACCGCGGTGCTCGAGGTTTCGCCAAAGAGCAAGGTACTGGTGCTTTCGGCCTCCGCCGAGCGTGACGACGTCCTCGATGCGGTCAAAGCCGGAGCGTCGGGCTACCTGGTCAAGAGTGCTTCGGTGGCGGAACTGCTCGAGGCCGTGCGAGCGACCTTCGACGGACAAGCCGTCTTCACACCCGGCCTCGCCGGATTGGTGCTCGGCGAGTACCGCCGCATGTCGACGGCGCCGGCCGACGATCGCGCACCAGAGCTGCCTCGGCTCACCGACCGTGAGACTGAAGTGCTCCGTCTTGTCGCCAAGGGGCTGAGCGCAAAACAGATCGCCACGAGGCTCTCGCTCAGCCACCGGACCGTCGAAAACCACGTCCAGGCAACGCTTCGGAAACTTCAATTGGCCAATCGCGTCGAGCTCACGCGATACGCAATAGAACAAGGACTCGAATGACGTTTATCCTGGAAAACATGGAGGCCAGGAATCTACGCGTATCCGATGCCGAACGAGAGCACGTCGGCGAGCTGCTGCAGAAAGCTGTCGGTCAAGGGATGCTCTCGCTCGGTGAGTTCACCGAGCGCATGGACACGGCCTTGGCCGCGAAGACACGAGGTGAGCTCAACTCGGTTCTTGCGGATCTTCCGGGCATCACACTGATCTCCGACTACGACCCGCCCGCGTATCCCAATGCGGGTCAGCCGATGTACCAAGGCCAGCCGTATCCGGCGCCGACCTACCAACCCCGGCCGCATCAGCCACCGCCGGTTCACCCGAGCCCGCCCTACCGCGCGCCGGTCGGGGCTCCGGTTGTCGGTGCTTACGGCGCGGCAAATGCTGCCGTGATCCGCGGACGAATGGCGACGGTGACGCGGAACGGCGCATGGATCGTTCCTCCGGCCGTCGTGGTCGACACCAGAATGTCCAGTGTGACTATCGATTTCACGCGTGCAGTGATGCAGACGCAGGTCGTGAACATCTCGATCGACGACTACGCCAGTTCGATCTCACTGATCGTTCCCGAAGAGGCGACGGTGGACATGAACGGTGTCGAGGCAGTCGGGGGAAGCGCGTCCAACAAGGTTCGCTCCGGTCCGCAGATGGGGCCGCTGCACCTGGCGGTTCACGGCAAGGTGCGATTCGGCAGTGTCACCGCGAAGCATCCCTTCGGTACCACGATCCGAAAGATGTTCGGCTCCTGAGCTTGTCGAATCCGCAGTTGCGAGCAAACGCAAAACCCTCGAGTGAGAACATCGCGTACGAGAACTTGGGGCTTCACACTTCGGGTCGGCTTCTGTCCGAACGATTGCGGAACGCAGCACCTGGGCGATAGTGCCCTGTCAGTCGAGGGTGCAGTCAGTCGAGGGTGCAGTCAGTCGAATACGAGAAGTCCCCACGCTGATCGAGTAGTACTACTCATCTGATCTCTTCGGCAGAACAGCAAGCTCATATTCATGACTACACCGAGCTCTCCCGCCGTCGATCCGCGATTGGTGACAGCCCTCTCGGCCGAGTGCGACAGCATCGGCCGGCAACTGCGTCACATGGGCCAGAACCTGTCGATTCTGCAGACTCAACTGGCCTCGACCACCGTGCCTGCGCCCGCGCCGGTAGCTTCTGTTCCAGTAGTTCCAGTAGTTCCCATGGCCTCGGTACAGCCGATGCAGCAGGTCCGCCCTCAGCAGAGCGTCCCCACGTGGCAGCCGCCGACGTATCCGGTTGCGGCACCTCGCCAGCCCTGGTGGCAACGCGACGGCGTCATCAGTCGACTCCTGGCTGCGGCAGGTGTTGCCGTCACTCTGATCGGCGTCGTGATGCTGCTGGTACTTGCAGCGCAGGCCGGATTCTTCGGACCGCCGCTGCGGGTGCTCGGTGGCGCACTCCTTTCCGGCGCCTTGGTCTTTGCCGGGGTGCGGGTGCACGGGCGCCCAGGGGGCAAAGTGGGGGCAATTGCCCTGGCTGCCACCGGTTTCGCAGGGATGTACCTCGACGTCGTCGCAGCGTCCGTTCTCTACGGTTGGGTGACGACGCCGCTCGCGGTGGTGATTGCCTTCGGAATTGCCGCCGCCGGTGTTGCCCTCGCCGTGAAGTGGGATTCCGAATCACTGGCGCTCATGATCGTTCTCGGCGCAGCGGTGCTCGCTCCCGTACTGACGTCGGGAATATCGTTGACCCTCATCGGTTTCCTGTTCGCGATCCAATCGGCGACGTTCTCCGCCCAGCTCGGTCGTGACTGGAAGTACCTGGGTATGGCGCGCACCGTACCGGTGGTTCTCGCACTGCTCGTAGCGATAGCGTCGGAGTCCATCTTCAACGAATCCGATAACAGTGCAGTGCAATTGGTGATCAGTGCCAGCGTGGTTGCAATCGTGGGCGCCGGCTGCGCGATGGCGGTGCAGTGGACGGGTTCGCCCTCGCGCGACGGCGTTCCAGGGGCGTGGTCCACCGCTACCTTTGTCGTCTCGTTCCTTCCGCTGATGAGCGTCGGAGCCGTGCTCGGGCGCACCGAATCCGCAGTGCTGTACGGAATTGCTGCGGCACTACTTCTTTCGGCTGCAGCGGCGGCAAAGCCTTTGCCGACGCAACTGCGATTCGGACTGGGCGCAACCGGCGCCCTCGCATTGTTGCTCTGCTGCTTCTCCGGGGCGACGGAATCCCTGGTCGTGCCGCTGATCCTCACAGTCGGCATGATCTTCCTCGGAGTCTCGCTGTATGCGGGTTCGCGCTTCGTCTTCGCTCTCGGAACCGCCTTTGCGGCAATCGGATCGATCGGATATCTCACGACGGTTCCGCCGGAGGCGTTGACGACCGCTCGCGCCGCATCCATGCAACTTGGTGCGATCACGGCGCTCTCGAGCCTGACGGCGATAGGCGCCCTGGTGATGCTGGTGTGGGGGATTCACCGACTGAAGTTGATCGCCGATTCCAACGCAGCGGTCTTGTGGGCAGTCGTAGGGTTTGGTGTCCTCTACGCGGTGACGTGCGCGCTCGTCTCGTCCGGCGTCGAAATCTTCGACAGTGCAACCGGATTCGTTGTCGGACACAGTGTCGCGACCATCGTCTGGATGCTTGCCGCCACGTCAGCGCTGGTGCTCGGATTGAACAACCGTCAGCACGCTCGCGTCTTGCTCGGAGCCGGGCTTGCTCTCACCAGTGCGGCAGTGGCAAAGCTGTTCCTCTTCGACCTGGCCACACTCAGCGGGCTGGTGCGCAGCGTTGCCTTCCTGGTGGTCGGCTTGCTGCTCCTGCTGGTCGGGACACGTTATGCACGAGCCTTTGCCAAGCAGGAGCAGGTCAGCTCCGCTTCTGCATCATGAGTCAGCTTCGCTTCTGGCGCGCGATGAGCTCGCTGACACTGATGGCGCCTGCGTCGTCAGGTCGGTGCCTGCCGGTTGCGTTGTCGTCGCTGTCAGAGGCGGCGTCCGGGACTCGGGGCTCGTTGGTAGACGAAGGCGCATCCGTGACCCCGTTACGACGCTCCGGAGCGGTCGGTGGAGGCGGCGACTGGGGGGTCGCCTCCACCGAGGTCGGGGCCGAGCCGTTGGTTACGGAGCCGTTTGTTGCAGAGCCGGTGGCACCGTTTGCAGAGCCGTTCCGGCTCGAGCCGTTGGAGCCTGAACCGCTGCTAGCAGCACCGTTGGTGGCCGAACCGTTTGTACGCGAAGGCGTCCGGACCACCGGCAGTGGACGTGAGGCCGGGGGAGTCTGTTCCCGGGCCCGCAGGTCTGACAACCAACTCTCGATGGGACGCTCGGCCGGCGCAGCGGGCGCGGGGTTCCTGCGCTTGTCGGTGGCGCTCGGTTGCGGTCGGTACGAAGGATTGGGGACCGGTGCCTCGATCAAGTTCTGGGGCGCGCTGGCTGCACTCCCGATATCGAGACGACGTCGCGGTGCCGGCTTCTCCGCGGCAGGTGTATCCGTGTTCGGTGCCTTGATCGCCATTTCGCTGAGCGGAATGGGCTCGGTGAGAGGATCGGGAACACGAGGTCCGCTGTCCGGCTGCGCGGCCGGGGCAGGCGGCGGCATGACCCGAGAGGCCGCTTCGATCTTGCGCGGTTGACCCGGTCCGGCGATCGCACCGACAGGCGCGATCTGCGGGACGTTCGCGAGTACCAATTCGTTGTCGAGGATCGGCTCACCCAGCCCGATCTTCTGCTGGATCCGCTTCATCCAGGCCGGAGCCCACCAGCAGTCGTCGCCGAGCAGTTTCATGGTCGCGGGGACCAGGAACATTCGGATCAGCGTGGCGTCGATGATCAGCGCGGAGATCATGCCATAGGAGATGTACTTCATCATCACCAGATCGGACAGGCCGAAAGCACCGGTGACCACGATCAGGATCAGTGCGGCAGCGGTGATGATCCGGCCGGTATGTGCCGTGCCGATTCGGATGGATTCGGTAGTACTCGCGCCCTGCGCTCGCGCTTCGACCATGCGGGAGAGCAGGAACACTTCGTAGTCGGTGGATAGGCCGTAGACGATCGCGATGATCAACACCAGGACGGGAGACATGATCGGTCCCGGTGTGAAGTTCAACAGACCGGAACCGTGCCCGTCGATGAAGATCCAGGTCAGGATTCCGAGCGTCGAACCCAGTCCGAGCGCGCTCATCAATGCAGCCTTGATGGGCAGGACGAGCGAGCCGAACGTCAAGAACATCAGCAGGGTCGTCAGCAGGATGACGGATACGACCATCAGCGGCAGACGATCGAGCAATGCGTCGACGCTGTCCTGCTCGATAGCCGGCGTACCGCCGACCAGCACAGTTGTGCCCTCGGGCCAGTCCGCGGACCGCAGATAGTCGATGGTGGGACGTGCCTCGTTGCGCTCGGTCAGACCGGCTTTGAGGACGTTGACACCGTCCTTGGTCGCAACTTCCGGGGTGAACTTCTCGACCAGACCCGGCGCAGCGTTTGCGGTCTTGGAAATTTGACCGAGAGTGGTGTTGTCGGCGCCCTCGATGACCAGTCGGACAGGTTCGGTGCGATTGCCAGGGAAGAGTTCGTCGAACTGCGCCTGCGCGACACGAGTGGGGCTGTCAGGGGGCAGGTACGTCTCGTTGATACCGCCGAACTTGATGCCCGTCAGCGGAATGATCATCAGCAGCAGGGCCGCGACGATCGGGACCGCGACCTTGAGCGGATGCTGCATGACCCAGCGGGTCAGCTTGCCCCAGAAACCGTTCTCGATTTCCTCGTTGGTCTTGGTCTGACGCAATTTCTTGAAGGTCAGCGCGTCGATCCGCTTGCCGAGTATGCCGAGAATTGCGGGAAGAATCGTGATGGACGAGATCGCGGCAAGCATGACAGCAGCGATGGCGCCGTAGGCCACCGATTTGAGGAAGCCCTGCGGGAACAACAGCAGACCGCCGAGGCTGACGGCAACCATGGTCGCCGAGAACATGACTGTTCTACCTGCCGTCATGACCGTTCGGCGTACTGCGGTCGGGGTGTCGTACCCCTCGGCTATCTCTTCTCGGAAACGGCTGACGATGAACAGTCCGTAGTCGATCGCGAGACCCAGACCGACCAAAGAGACCACGGGCGCGACAAACGCGTTGACCTCGGTGAAGTTGGTGATCAATCGAATGATTCCGTTGGCGCCGATGACGGTCAGACCGCCGACGATCAACGGGAGGGCGGCAGCGACCACGCCACCGAAAACGAAGAACAGCAGGACACCGACAGCGGGAATCGCGAGCATTTCCATGCGCTTGATGTCGTTGGCCATCGTGTCGTTGAGCGAATTCGCGACAGGTTGCAGGCCGGCGAGTTGCACGTCGACACCGTCGATGTAGAACTGCGACTCGACGTCGCGGAAGTTGTTGGACACCGCGGTGTCGTTGTCTCCGGCGATCGCGATGCTGGTGACTGCGTGTTGCTTGGTCTTGTCCGCCAGCGCCGCCACCGAGAGACCGTTGTCGACCTTGAAGTACGAGCCGTTGATCTTCATGATCTGGTCGGGGTTGTCGGCGACGAGTCGCTGCAGGTTGTCGATGACCTTCGCTTGGAACTCGGGGTCGTCGACGGTCTTGCCCTCCGGCGCCGTGTACAGCGCCAGAACGTCACCCGTCGTGCTGCGTCCGAACGTGCCGTCAGCGAGTTTTGCAGCCTCTACCGATTCCGACCCCGGATCGTCCCAGCCGCTCTGGCTGAGATGATCCTGCAGGCTCAGGCCGTACGCAGCGAGCCCGAGGAGCCCCGCCACCATGACAGCGATGACGGTGAAGCGGGCTCGATAGACGATGCTTCCCCAGCTGGCGAACACTGATCAACTCCTACTCGGCAACACTTTTTCGCCCGATGAGCAGGGCAGAAAGCGGTCGGAACGGCTGCAACCAGGCGCCCTCGTCGGGCAGGGTGTCCAGGCTTACCCGTGGCAGAGGCTCACGGAAGACACCTGGGATGTCCTCGAGATCGACGAAATCCAAGATATCGGACGACACAGCCCAGCTGGCGTGTTCACGGAACCCGAGAACCTGGACCGGGATGCCGGTTGCTGCGATGTCCTCGAGAGGTTCGCGGAACGCTTGGCCGTCGGCAGACGCGACCATGATTCCGGCGAGGCCCTCGCCGTACCGGAGCGCGATGTGCTCGAGCATGTCCGAATCGACATCGCTGTCTTCATCGACCTTCGGCTTGGCGAACACCGCGAAACCCACGTTACGCAAGGCTTCGACCCAAGGACGAACGACGTCGGCGCTGCCGGAGGCGATGTTGGTGAAAACCGTCGCTTCGGGCTCGAGCGTGCCACTGTTCTGTGCGGACAGTTCGGCGGTACGAGAGAGCAGCCAGCGACCCAGTGCATCGAATCGTGGCCGGTAGGCGGCGGTAGGCCGGCCACCGAGGATGGCGCCGAGGCCCATGTCGAGGTTGGGGGCGTCCCAGACCAGAAGCACCCGCTTGGGGTGGCGGGAGTCACGACCGAAGTCGAGAGGAGATTCCGACGACGCCACGTCGTCGGATAGCTGTTCGCTGACGCTCATGCTCTGATCTTCCCCCATATAAGCTCGGTGATTGCACTTCCGACCTTATGGGCTTTGTCCTCGAACTTGGTGACCGGACGCTCGTGGGTCATCGGAGACTCCCAGTCGAGTGCGGTCAGCAGCGGCTCGGCATTACCGGCTTCTTCGATCCATTCTGCGTATTCGGCGTGATCGGTGGCCACGTGCAGCACTCCGCCAGGCTTGAGGCGGTTGGCGATCAGCGCGAACGTCGGCCCCTGCAGGAGGCGACGCTTGTGGTGGCGGGCTTTGGGCCACGGATCCGGGAAGAACACCCGGACGCCCGTCAGGGATTCGGGGGCGACCATATTTTCGAGTACGTCCATCGCGTCACCGCGTAGTACGCGGACGTTGGGAATCTCTTCGCGTTCGACCTGCTGCAGAAGCTGTGCGAGCCCCGGGCGGTACACCTCGATCGCGACCAGGTTCACGTGCGGTTCTGCCTTGGCCATAGCGGACGTCGCGGTACCGGTACCCGAACCGATCTCGATGATCAGGGGTGCTTCGCGTCCGAACCAGGCGTTCGCGTCGAGCGGTGTGTCCGAGACGTCGGCGCCGATGAGCGGCCACTGACGGTCCCAAGCCTGCTGCTGTGCGTCGGTCAGCGCACCCCGGCGAGAGCGAAAGCTGGTCACTCTCGGATGGAGACGGGACCCCTTGGCGTGGTCCGTCTGCCCCGTCTCTGGGGTCTGCGGTGCATGCTGATCGGCTTCGTTCACGAACCCATTGTCACGCATGACCCCCGTTTAGCGCAGACGGGTCTGAAGTTTGAGTTGAGACTTTCCGCGGAAAGTCCTGAATCCGCCGACTTCGGACAGTCGGCGAAAGGGCGGTGTCACCTGCCGTCGTTGCCGAGAACCTGACAGAATCTCACCGACACGATGGGGACGTGGGGTGGGGATGAACACAGGATTTGCATGCAGTAATTGGTCGCGAATGTTGCCAGCAGAATCGCTCGACGACGCCTGCGCAGAGCCGATCGACCGGTTGCGCGCTCTGGCATACCGGCTGGCGTCGATCGATTCGGGAGCCGCAGAGGCGGTTCACTCCGTGCTCGGATCGCTGACCGCACCGCTCGAGTTGGTAGTCGCGGGCCGGTCCGGGGTGGGGCGGTCGTCGTTGGCGCGGGTCCTGGGGCGCGATGACCGGTTCTCGCGCAGAGTTGTCGGTGCACCGGTTGTGGTGACCGAGTCGCGGGCGTTCGACGTCCCTGGAACGTCGAACCCTGATCTGGGTCGTCGTTGTGTTGTCTACGTGGTGGTCGACGCGGTCCGCGAAGTCGACCGCCGAGCGATCTCCCGAGTCTCGGATCGGGCGGTGGTCGCGGCAAACAAGGCCGACCTGTTCGGACCGCGCTGGGACGAGGCACTGGGGCGGGCCGCGGAAATCTCGGAGACCGTCGGGGTGCACACGGTTCCGGTGGAGACGCTGACCGGACGCGGCGTCGAAGAGTTGTTCGCGGCTCTCGGACCTGTCCTGGAGGCGCAGTGGTGGGGCCGGGTCGAGCAGATCGGTCCAGCGCTGACGCGATCTGCCTCGCGCAGCACTGCGGGCAGGGACGAGATCGAGTTGTATCTGAGTTCGGACTCCGCGGTGTTGTTCGGCGCCGCGGCGGCGATGATGAGCTCCGAAATTCGAGGTCTGCGTCACGGCGAGCCTCCCGATCCTCGGACTGCTGACGAGGCCGGCACGTGCAGTCGGTGGTGGGGCGAGCTCATCAACGAGTTGGAAGAGGCTCCACAACAAAGGATCTCACTGATTCGCCGCGGGTATGTGCGTCGGTGGGCGCAGCTCGGGGGCGATCGTTCCGCTCCGGCGGTGACTGATGAATAGCGTTTCGGTACTTCCGGATTCGATTCTGCGTGTGGTGCAACGATGGAACCCGTCCTCCGATTCGGGTCGCCTCGTCAGTGGTGAATCATCCAGTGGCACTCGCATTTACGTTGTCGGGCCACAGAGATGTGGTCGGGAAGTCATCGTGCAGATGTTCCGTGCTTCAGGCGAGTGTTCGATAGCGGCGCGCGAAGCGGACGCCGACGTCGTACTTCTGGTCGTCGATGCTGCCAGCGTGATCGGTCGCGAGGATCTTCTTCTGCTCGACGACGCAGCAGAAAGCGGAACGCCGGTGGTGGTGGCGTTGACCCGCGTTGACGTCTACCGAGACTGGCAGGCTGTGCACAGACGCGATGCCGAGGTTCTTTCCTCTCACTGCACCGCTTTTGCCCAGGCATCGATCGTTCCGATTGCGCCTGGTCAGGAGCAGACGCTCGTTGCCATCGTGAGCCAGGTGGCACGCGAGAGGCAGGCAGGCGACTCGAATTCCGGCGTCATAGCGCAGACACGTCGGATGATCGAGGTAGAGATCCGGAATCTTCGTGACAGCGTTCCGGGTGCCGAACTGCGGGCCGAGCGATCACAGCTGCTCGCAGACCGCGACGGCCGGCGAGGCGAACGACTGGTGCAGGTGCGAAGCCGACTGCAACGAGCGCGTGGGGATCTGTCACAACAAATCGCCGAAGCCACCCGGGCGACGGTCGCAGGGGCACGTGCCTGGGTCGACACGGCCTCGCGAGCCGAATTGGGCAGCGTACCGATGCGGTTGCAGCACGAGGTCGACCATCACACTCGGGCAATCGATGCCGCGATGGCGGCAGCTGTCGAGGTGGCGGGTGCGACCGGCTACGTGGCTTCCCCACGGATTCCGGAGGACCCGCCGGATCGTCGACGGAGAAATGAGGACCGGGTGACGATTCTCGTCGGCGCGTCCGCGGGCCTCGGGCTCGGCCGGATCGCGGTGACTCCGCTGGAGATGATTCCGGCATTGGAGTTCGCGAGCATCCCGGTGACCTTGGTACTGGGTGGCGTCGCGGCGTGGTGGTTGGCGCGAACTCGCGGGCTGATGGCGGATCGTGCCCAATCGCGGTCGTGGATCGTCGAGTCGATGTCGACGGTGCGCGCTCAGTGGGGGCAGCGGGTACAGAGCGTGCTGCTCGAGGCGGAGGCAGATCTGGGAGCGGCGATCATGGCGGAGAGTCGCGAACAGTTGGCGTCGGCGCAGGCGCGAATCGTGGAGATCGACGGTGAACTTCGTGAGCTTGCCGCGGCCAGATCGGGTCAGCTCGCGTCGTGCGAGCGCGACCTCGCCGCGTTGAACACTGCCCTCTGACGATTCTCGGGCGGGCGGTTGTCCACAGGGCGGCAATTTCGGCCACGCGTGATCGGCCGAGTCTGGTAATACTGAGCGGACGGTTTCGGTAGGGGTTGCCGAAGCAGCAGTCACTTTCTTTGGGGGATTCATGGATGCATTTCTGATCACGGCCGGACACATCGACGGGCACGAATCCGAAGCGCTCGATCCTGGGCGTATCGAGCCCGAGAATTTCGGTCCTTCGTCCGGTCCGGTCGACGCGGGCGATCTGAATTTCGACGCCTTCGACTTGGACGGTGACGGGACGGTCGACAGCCACGTCGTCCACTCGGACGACGCCGTCGTGATCGTGTCCGATTTCGATCGTGACGGTAGCGCCGATCGCCTCACGATGATCGAGTCGGACGGCGACTACTCGGCCTGGGAATGCCGTCGAGACGACGCAGGCTCCCTCGTCTGGCAGAAAATCGATGCCGGCGCGCTCTGAAAAGCTTCCGTTTATGTGCTCTGAGCGCCGGGTAGGCAGCTGAACACACCAACTGAATCGTTTCTGTGACATTTCTGACCGCACCCGATTACCTGCAGGTGAACAGCCAGCGTTAACCTCAATACATAGGACACCCGGCGTCCGTGAAATCCACGTGAGTGGATGACGCGGCTGGACCCCGTCGAGAGGGGGACACCGGGATCGACTGGTATCGGGGCGCTGCAGTTCGCATCCGGTGTCACGAGAACCCGGTTCCGGCTCACCCCAGGAGAGTTTGATGACCTCAGCGACCATTCCCGGTCTCAATGGAACTGACGGCACGCCCCCCACGGAGCACAAGGAACTGCTTGCATGGGTGCAAGAGGTTGCCGAACTCACCCAGCCTGATCGCGTCGTCTTCGCAGACGGCTCGGACGAAGAATGGGACCGACTGACCACGAAGTTGGTCGAGGCAGGAACCTTCACCCGCCTCAACGACGAGAAGAAGCCGAACTCTTTCCTCGGCAACTCCGATCCGTCCGATGTGGCGCGAGTCGAATCGCGCACGTACATCTGCTCGAAGGAAGAAATCGACGCAGGTCCCACCAACAACTGGATGGACCCGGCGGAGATGCGCACCCTCATGGGTGACCTCTACCGCGGTTGCATGCGTGGACGCACCATGTACGTCGTTCCGTTCTGCATGGGCCCCCTCGACGCCGAGGATCCGAAGCTGGGCGTCGAGCTCACCGATTCCGAGTACGTCGTCGTCTCCATGCGCGTCATGACCCGCATGGGCGGCAAGGTTCTCGACAAGCTCGGCACCGACGGATTCTTCGTCAAGGCTCTGCACTCGCTCGGAGCTCCGCTGGCCGAGGGCCAGGAAGACGTGGCGTGGCCGTGCAACGACACCAAGTACATCACTCACTTCCCCGAGGATCGTGAGATCTGGAGCTTCGGTTCCGGCTACGGCGGAAACGCTCTCCTGGGCAAGAAGTGCTACTCGCTGCGTATCGCTTCGGCAATGGCGCACGACGAGGGCTGGCTGGCCGAGCACATGCTCATCCTCAAGCTGATCTCGCCCGAGGACAAGGCCTACTACATCGCGGCGGCATTCCCCTCCGCTTGTGGCAAGACCAACCTCGCGATGATCCAGCCGACCATCCCCGGATGGCGCGCCGAGACCCTCGGTGACGACATCGCCTGGATGCGTTTCGGTGAGGACGGACAGCTGTACGCCGTCAACCCGGAGTTCGGTTTCTTCGGCGTGGCTCCCGGCACCAACTGGTCTTCGAACCCCAACGCCATGCGCACCATCGACCAGGGCAACACGGTCTTCACCAACGTCGCTCTGACCGACGACGGTGACGTCTGGTGGGAGGGCCTCGAAGGCGACCCGCAGCACCTGATCGACTGGAAGGGCAACGAGTGGACGCCCGAGTCGGGCACCCATGCGGCGCATCCCAACTCGCGTTACTGCACCCCGATGTCGCAGTGCCCGATCATGGCTCCCGAGTGGGACGACCCGAAGGGCGTGCCGATCTCGGCAATCCTGTTCGGTGGACGTCGCAAGACGACGGTTCCGCTGGTCACCGAGGCTCGCGACTGGCAGCACGGCGTCTTCATGGGTGCAACGGTCGGCTCCGAGCAGACTGCAGCAGCCGAAGGCCAGGTCGGTACGGTTCGTCGCGATCCGATGGCGATGCTGCCGTTCCTCGGCTACAACGTCGGTGACTACTTCCAGCACTGGATCGACCTCGGCAAGTCCGCGGACGCGTCCAAGCTCCCCAAGGTCTTCTACGTCAACTGGTTCCGGCGTGGCGACGACGGACGCTTCCTGTGGCCAGGCTTCGGCGAGAACTCTCGCGTCCTGAAGTGGATCGTCGAGCGTATCGAGCACAAGGCTGCGGGCATCGACACCCCGATCGGCGTCGTTCCCACCGGATCGGCACTCGACATCGAAGGCTTGGACGTGTCGGACGCCGACATCACCGAGGCTCTCGCGGTCAACATCGACGAGTGGAAGGCCGAGATCCCGCTCATCGAAGAGTGGTTCGACTTCGTCGGCGAGAAGCTGCCGACCGGCATTCGTGACGAGTTCGAAGCTCTGAAGCAGCGGTTGGCCTGATAAACCGCCCCCGTATGTAGTGGCCTGATGCCGCATTGGTTCAATTTGATGAACCGATGCGGCATCGGTCGTCTGTATGCCCTTGCCTGTAGCCGTAAAGCAGTTCAGCCGTATAGCAGTGATCAGCGAGCGGGTCGACACACTCGATCCTCAGGAGGACCAGATATGAGCGGGATCTACAACAACGTGACCGAATTGGTCGGGCGCACCCCGATCGTGCGGCTCAACCGTCTGACCGAGGGCCTGGACGCACAGGTTGCCGTCAAGCTGGAGTTCTACAACCCGGCCAACAGCGTCAAGGACCGGATCGGTGTGGCAATCATCGATGCCGCCGAGAAGTCCGGTGCACTCAAGCCCGGTGGCACCATCGTCGAGGGCACAAGCGGTAACACCGGTATCGCCCTTGCCATGGTCGGTGCTGCTCGCGGCTACAAGGTCATCCTGACCATGCCCGAGACCATGTCCACCGAGCGTCGAGTGATGCTTCGTGCCTACGGCGCCGAAATCGTGCTGACTCCGGGCTCCGAGGGCATGGCCGGTGCGGTCGCCAAGGCCAAGGAAATCGTCGAGCAGACCGAGAACGCCGTCTCGGCCAGCCAGTTCGCGAACCCGGCCAACCCGGCCATCCACGAGGCCACGACGGGCGAAGAGGTCTGGGCCGACACCGACGGCGCCGTCGACATCTTCGTGTCCGGCATCGGCACCGGCGGCACCATCACCGGCGTCGGACGCACCCTCCGCAAGTACAAGCCCGAGGTCAAGATCGTCGGTGTCGAGCCCATCGATTCGCCGATTCTCAACGGTGGACAGCCCGGCCCCCACAAGATCCAGGGCATCGGCGCGAACTTCGTGCCCGACGTTCTCGATCGTGAAATCTACGACGAGATCATCGACGTTTCGTTCCCTGATTCCATCGAGGTGGCTCGCGCTCTCGGTACCCAGGAAGGCATCTTGGGCGGCATCTCGTCCGGCGCCATCGTGTGGGCAGCACTCGAACTGGCGAAGCGTCCGGAAAATGCCGGCAAGCTGATCGTGGCTGTCGTGTGCGACTTCGGCGAGCGTTACATCTCCACCCCGCTGTTCGAACACATCCGGGATTGAGACTTGTGAGTATCCTCGGGACAATTCGCGAGGACCTGCAGGCTGCGCGCGGTCAGGATCCTGCCGCGCGCAGCAATGTGGAGAACGCGCTCGTTTATTCAGGGCTGCATGCCATTTGGGCGCATCGGGTTGCGCATCGCATGTGGGCCGTCCCTGCACTACGCGGTCCGGCGCGAGTGCTCTCGCAGCTGACACGCTTCGTCACCGGCATAGAGATTCATCCGGGTGCCACCATCGGTCGACGGTTTTTCATCGACCACGGCATGGGCGTCGTGATCGGGGAGACGGCCGAGGTCGGCAACGACGTGATGCTCTATCACGGCGTCACTCTCGGTGGTCGCTCGCTCGAGCAGGTCAAGCGCCACCCGACGCTGGGCGACCGGGTCACGGTCGGTGCGGGTGCCAAGATTCTCGGGCCCGTCGTCATCGGCGAAGGTAGCGCTATCGGCGCCAACGCCGTTGTCACCAGAGATGTTCCGGCCGAATCCATCGCGACAGGCATCCCGGCGGTGGCGCGGCCACGGACCACCAAGGAGAAATTGGTGGACCCGAACAGTTACATCGATCCTGCGATGTACATCTGAACGTCTTCCTCGGATGGCCACCCCTCGTGTCGACGACGGGTGGCCATCGGCGTCTGCTCAGGCGCGCGTCAGGCGCCACCCGAGACGTCCCAGTACGACGGCAGTCAGAGCGCCCAGTGCTGCTCCGATCAGGGGATAACAGGCCAGGGCGAGCCAGCGCGGTCCGTCCAGGGGTTCGTAGGCGGTGGCCACCGTCGACTCGTAGTCCCGCGCCATTTGCGCGTCCCGAAATGGTACGTAGGCACCCTGGTAGACGATGGTCTCGTCAGGGCTGGTCATCACGTCGATCAGACTGCCCACCAGGGGAATTCCCCCGACGACAAATCCCAGAACCATCAGAATCACGATCAGTGCGCGCATCGAACGAGCCTATCGCCCAGCCGAAAGTTCAGACGGTGATCGACGGTTCTTCGGGCGTCGAGAGAGTCAGGATCGCCCGCACGACGCGTGGGCTCTGCTCGAGTGAGCGTTCGAGTTCGCGCAACGTGTGCGCCACACGGGATTCCACGTAGTCACCGACCAGATCGACGCTGGCTACCAGGTACACCTGCCGGGGCCCGAGGTATTCCATGCGCAAGAACGTGATTCGGTTGATCTCGGGTAGTTGAGTGAGGGCTTCGACGGCTGCTGCCCGCAGCGTCGGTGAGGCCTCTTCGCCCACCAGGAATCGGCGGTTGCGATCGATCAGGATGATCGCGATGACTCCGAGAAGTATGCCGACGAAGATGGAGCCGAGGGCGTCGGGGATCGGCGAACCGGTGATCTGGTGCAACAGAACACCGACGAACGCGATGACCAAACCGATAAGTGCCGCAGCATCTTCGGCGAACACGGCCCGAGTCGTCGGGTCGGATGTGTTGAGTGCCTGGGTCATGACGTCGCGGTTCACGGCGGACGCTTCGTTTCGGAGTTGTTTGTACGCCTGCCGGAACGAGATGCCTTCGAGGATGAACGAGACGCCGAGGACGGCGTAGGCGACACCGAAGTCGGACGCCGGTTCGGAATGGAACAGTTCCTGGATGCCATGGGTGATCGAGACACCCGCGCCGAGTGCAAACAGTCCGAGGGCGGCGAACATCGACCAGATGTAGGCCTCCCGGCCGTACCCGAGTGGCTGGTCTCGGTCGGGAACCCGTTTCGAGCGGCGGTTCGCGATCAGCAGCAGCACTTCGTTGCCGGTATCGGCCCAGGAGTGGGTCGCCTCGGCGACCATCGAGGCAGATCCGGTGACGATGGCGGCCGCGGTCTTGGCCCCGGCGATCAGTGCGTTCGCCGCAAACGCCAGTACGACCGTCGTGGTGCTCTCGTCGGCCGATGCTTCCGTTTCGGTGCTCACCATTCTCAGGCTAGGCGGGTGACGACGGTTTCGTGCGGTGACGCTCGGCGACGGAGCGCAGCAGTGTGGCGACGGCGTCGTGGAACTGCGTCAGGCCCGGCTCTTCGACGGGAAAGTGCCCGCACCCGTCCAACATCACGGATTCGGTGGGTGCGTTGATACGGCGAAGGAACTCCAGGCTCAGCTCGGGCGGTGTCCATCGGTCGTCGGCCGGGTGGGTGAGCAGGACAGGCGTCGTCCGAAACGATTCGGGCGCGGTGTGCTCGAACGAGAAGTAGCTGCTGAGGAATCCGAGTGGTACTCGAACGCCGCCGCCGCGCGGATCCGTCGCACACAGCGTCGAGAGTTCCCGATTGCTGCTCATGTTCGCGACGTCGGCGACCCAACGGATGGGTACGCGGATCCGGCCCACCAGCCGATCGGTGCGGCGCATCAGGGGAGCGCCGTAGACACCCATCGGGGCGAGCCGCGCTGCGGCAGCTCTGGCTGAGGGATTCGACGGATCGAGCAGGCAGGTAGCGACAACGGCGTCGGCCAGACCGGTCCGCGCGGCCACCTCGTAGGCCAGCAGACCGCCGATGCTGGCTCCCAGCAGTACCAGCGGCCGATCATCGGCTGCCTTCTCTGCTCGGACGAGATCGCAGAGAAGATCGACCCACTGCTCGTACCGGACGCCGGCGGGGTCGGCTGCAACGGTGTCGCCGTACAGCGGAAGGTCGGGGAAGAGGACTTCGGCGCCGAGTTTCACGCCGATCCCGGCAAACGGCCACAACGCGCCCGAGTACCCGCCGGCGCCGTGGATGCCGAGAACACGAACCGGCGCGTGCGGCACCACCGCCCGTGCGACGTGGACGGTATTGCCGTTCCACTCCCACCACGTCGGGGTCGGCGCCGGCATGTGGTCGGCGTACCGGGCGGGCATAAACTTCGAATAATCGGCGCTGGTCACCTACACAATTCTCGATACCGGCATCGCGGCTGACAACTCGCATCGGAGGACCGTGTCGACTCTGCGGAAAAGGCCCTCCCAGCAGCGCTCCAGGGCTACGTACGACGCGATCCTGGAGGCAGCTACTCGCGTTTTCGCTTCGGAGGGCATGGCGGCGACCACCAACCGGATTGCTGACGAGGCAGGCGTGTCGGTGGGCTCGCTCTACCAGTATTTCGGAAACAAGTACGAGATCCTCTCCGAGTTGGCGAACCGTCACGTGAGTGCCGCGCGGGAAAGTTTTGCGGTCTGCCTTTCCGACATCGTCGAGCGCGAACTCTCCCTCGACGACGCCGTCAGGATGTTGGTGGAGTGCGCGGTCGCGGTGAACAGTAAACCGCGACAGTTCTTTCACCTGCTCTACGATCAGGTTCCGCGTACGCCTGAGCTCATCGAACAGGTCGAAGGAATGAATCGGCAACTGGTACTAGGGTTTTCGGAGGTGTTGGAAAGCCGTGGATTCAGTGCGCAGGACGCGTTGTTGACCTCGCGGCTGACCGTGACTGCCGTGGACAGTCAGGTGCATCGGGTTGTGCTGGAATCGGATTCACCCGAAGAACTTCGGGTGCGCACGGAAGCCGTCGTGCGGCATGCGAGATCGATGATCGCGTCGGAATCCTGATCCAGTGTCGAGAATGGTGACCGCCGTCCGTTATGGTTCTGACGTCATCATCGAGGTAATGGGAAGTCGGTGCAATTCCGGCGCGGTCCCGCCACTGTGAGGTCGTCCACGCGTCGACCGTAGCCAGACACCACCCTCGTTGACGTTGTGTCATGCCACGAGGATGGATCGGTCACACCATGAATGCTGTTGGCGGAGCTCTGTCTCCACCTACCCACCTGCCTTCGCCGAAGGCTGGTGCACCGCGAGGACGACTCAGTCCGGGTATCGTGCTGCCCGCTCTGCTGGTCGTCACCTTGCTCTCGGCTGTGTGCGCATTGGCCTTCGGATCCGAGATGCTCCCCGTGTCCACCGTGGTGGACGTGGTGCACTCGCGCTTCGGAGGCCCGGCCGTCACACGCTCGGATCTTGCGATCGTGTGGGGGATCAGGGCACCTCGGGTGCTGCTCGGTCTGGCTGTCGGCGCTGGTCTTGCCGTTGCCGGCGCGGTGGTGCAAACCCTCGTCCGCAATGCTCTTGCCGATCCCCACCTGCTCGGAGTGTCGTCCGGCGCGAGTGTCGGTGCTACCGCCGTCATCACCACCGGACTGTTCGCCGGCGCCGGAGTATGGGCACTCAGCCTCGGTGCGATGATCGGAGCTCTGGGAGCTGCGATCCTCGTCTTCACCATCGCGACGCTGCAAGGCGGCATAACTCCGCTGCGATTGGTTCTGACCGGCACTGTTACCGCATCTGCGTTGTCGGCCATCGCGAGCTTTCTGGTGCTGCGCACCAACGACTCCCAGGCTGCGCAGTCCGTATTATTCTGGCTCCTGGGAAGTTTGGCCGGTGCCTCCTGGGACAAGTTGTGGGCGCCGGCCATCGTGGTGGTCCTGTTGACGGCAGCGGTGTTCGCGCTGCACGGTTGGTTGGACGCACTGGCGGCCGGGCCGGACGTCGCGGCTTCCCTCGGTATTCCCATCCGAACCCTGCGAAACGTGTTGTTCGGAGTGCTGGCAGCGTTGGTCGGCACGATGGTTGCAGTGTCCGGTGCGATCGCCTTCGTAGGCTTGGTCATACCGCACGTGACACGCATGATCGTCGGAGCCAGACATCGAGTGGTGTTGCCGGCGGCGGCGCTGATCGGGGCGTCGTTCCTGGTGTGGGTCGACGTCGTGGCGCGGACGTCGTTGCGGCCGACCGAGATCCCGCTGAGCGTGGTGACCGGAGTGATCGGTGCCCCGCTGTTTCTTCTGCTTCTCGGCCGTCGGCGCTACCGATTCGGTGGTAGTTCGTGAGCACCCGTGCACTGCCGCTGACTGCGTCCGGAGTAGTTGTCCGCATCGACCGTCGAACCATCGTCAAGGGCGTCGACATCGTGGCTGACGCCGGCGCAGTGGTGGGTGTGGTCGGTCCGAACGGCTCGGGCAAGTCGACCTTCTTGCGTGCTCTCGCCGGTCTCGGACCGATCGCCGGCGGTGACGTTCGCGTCGGCGGCGAGTCCGTGCACGCGATGTCGGCGCGTTCGCGGGCCAAAGCGATTTCTTTTGTGGCGCAGGAAGAGCAAAGTCCCGCCGACCTGTTGGTTCACGAATACGTGACTTTGGGGCGCACCCCACACGCAAAGCCCTGGAGCGTCGGCGGAAAGCACGAGAATGCCGTCGTCGATCGTGCTCTGGGCGAGGTCGGAATGATCGAGCACCGGTTCTCTTCGATGGACACGCTTTCCGGCGGTGAGCGTCGGCGGGTGTTTCTCGCCCGAGGTCTCGCGCAGGACGCCGGCGTACTCATCCTCGACGAGCCGACCAATCATCTCGACATCCGGCATCAACTCGAACTGCTCGATCTGGTCCGGTCGTTGGACCGGACGGTGATCATGGCACTGCACGACCTCGATTTGGCTGCAGCAGTGTGTGATCGGGTACTCGTGCTCGCGGACGGAGTTGCCAAAGCCTTCGGTCATCCCTCCGATGTACTCACCACCTCGGTGGTCGCAACTGTTTTCGGCGTCGAGACTTTCGAGCTCGTGAACCCTGCGACAGGCCGTTCACATCTCGTATTCGAATCACGAAATTCTCAACCACAACTCACATTTTCGGAGACTGCACTTTGATACACGTCAAGACCCGCGCGTTGTTCGGTGCGGTCGCAGCCGCGACAGCGTTGTTCGCCGTTTCCGGCTGCACGGCGACCGCACCCGTCGACGAAGCCGCAGACAAGACTTCGGTCACGCTGGAGAACTGCGGAACGGAAAGCACTTTCCAACTTCCGATCGAAAAAGTTGTTGCCACAAGCAATGCGGCCAATATCGGCACCATTCTCCGAGTCGGCGGACTGGATCGTCTCGCTGCGGTCGTGTTGAACACCAACAACGACGCGGTCATGGATTCGATGTTCGGTCCTGGAATCGCCGACGTTCCACACCTGGACGGAACGATCACGATGGAGACGATTCTGGGTAAGCAGGCGGACCTGGTGGTCGGCTCGTACAGCGGCTTGTTCAAGGGAGCGTCCGGTGTGACGCCGGAATCGCTGCAGGGCAACAATATCGACTCATATGTGATCTCCGACAGCTGTCGGCAGAGCGCCGCCGCGGATTCCGCGCTCGGAACGATGGGTCCGTGGGATGCCCTCCGTGCAGACGTGACGAATTACGGAAAGCTGTTCGGAACCGAGGACACCGCCGCCGAGGCGCAGACCGAATTGGATTCGCGTTTGGCACGTTTGGAGTCGGCACCGGATGCGGGCGACAAGCCGAAGGTGCTGATCTACGACAGCGGTGAAGAAGATCTGTACACCAGCGGAGGTAATGGAGCCCCCAACGGAATCATCGATGCGGCCGGGGGAACCAATGTGTTCGCCGACGTCGACAACACCTGGTTCAAGGCGAGCTGGGAGACCGTCGCGAAGTCCGAACCCGACGTCATCGTGATCATGGACTACAAGAAGAGTGCCGACGAAGTACAGGGCAAGATCGACGCGATCAAGAGCCGAGAAGGTCTACGTGACCTCGACGCCGTCAAGCAGAACCGCTTCGTCGTACTTCCTCTCGCCATGTTCACCAGCGGATTCCCCAACATCTACGGCGCGGAACAGTTGCGCGCGAAGATCGAAGAGTTCGGGCTGGCTCCGTCGAGCAGCATCGACTGGACAACCGCGCCGTCGGCATGAGCAACAACCGGTGCTCGCGTCGGGTGATTGTCGTCTTACGGCCGACTGTCAGCGGCCTGGACGAGTCGGCTGCACGACGGATGCTCGCCGCTGTTCAGGCGGGCACCGACGTCGACGTTCGCGTTGCGTACCTCGATGTCGCTTCGCCGAGCCTGCACGAGGAACTCGATCGAGCCCTTACCGATGACGTGGGCAAGGTCGTGCTGATTCCAGTTGCGGTGCCGAGGGATCGGTACCTGCTCACCTGGACAAGCAAGGCGGTTGCGAACTGGCGCGAAACCCGAATCGACGCCGAACTGGAAGTGACGCTCCACGAATCGGAATCGCTCGAAGGTGCGGTGGCCGGGCAGGTGATCGACGAACTCGACTCGGCGGGAAAGCCGATTACAGCGAGTCCGGCGTCGTACCGCAGTCCGGCGTGGTCGGTGATCGAGCAGCACGATACACATCTGTTGGTGTGCAAGGGGCCCCGCTGTATGGCGTACGGAGCAGGACCTCTCCACCGGGCGATGAGCGCGGCGGCCAAAGGTACTTCGGCAAAGGTGACGGGGACCGGTTGCCTGAGCCCGTGCAACCTGGGGCCGTTGGTGATCGCCAACCCCGGTGGCACCTGGTTCGGTCATGTGGACGCCGGAGACGCCGACGCGTTGGTGTCCGGTCTCGAGGATCAATTGGTGGATCACGTTCTGGACCGGTAGATGCAGGGTCGGTGAAAGCAGAGAACCCGCTGGGCGCGAAGTGCGCTCAGCGGGTTCTGGTGTCCTGTCTCAGGAACCGAAGGGCAGGGTTCCCGGCGGGATCTGGTATCCACTGCTGCCGACGGAGGCGCTGCCCCAGAGTGCGAGGAAAGCGTTGATGGCGTTGGTGAGCATATGAATGTCCTTTGTGAGATGACTGATTCGTTTTCGACGGTACCGGGTGGATCTGTGGATTCGCTGGGGGCTGGCACCCTTTTCACGGGGTCGGCACCCGTTCCGGCAGGTCGGAACGGGTGCCAACTGTCAGCAAAGGGTGCCAACTCCCGGGTGGGTCAGCCCACGTAGCCGGGCGGCATGAGTACGGACTTGGTCTCGCAGAAGGCCTCGAGGCCCTCAGGTCCGTTCTCGCGGCCGATACCGGAGTTCTTGTAACCACCGAACGGTGATCCGGGATCGAAGGCGTACCAGTTGATCGCGTAGGTACCCGTGCGGATCTGCGCGGCAACTTCGAGTCCGTGATCGATGTCGGTGGTCCACACCGATCCGGCGAGGCCGTAATCCGAATCGTTGGCGATCTTGATGGCCTCGTCCTCGGAGTCGTACGGAATCACCGAGAGAACGGGTCCGAAGATCTCCTCACGTGCGATGGTCATCGAGTTGTCGACGTCGGCGAAGATCGTCGGCTCGACGTACCAACCCTTGTCCAGACCGGCGGGACGTCCACCACCGAGTACGACGCGTGCGCCTTCTTCCTTGCCCTTGGCGATGTATCCCTCGACGCGCTCACGCTGCTTCTCAGAGATCAGCGGGCCGAGTTGTGCTGCAGGATCGGACGGATCGCCGACGGTCATGAAGCCTGCGGCGGTCTTCATTCCCTCGATGACCTCGTCGTAACGCGAACGGGGAGCGAGGATTCGGGTCTGAGCGACACAGGCCTGGCCGGTGTTCATCAGGCCGGACATGACGAGCATCGGCATTCCGGCGGCGATATCAGCGTCCTCGAGGATGATCGCGGCGGACTTGCCACCCAGTTCGAGGGAGCAGCGCTTGAGGTTCTGCGCGGCGATGGCACCGATCTTGCGGCCCACGGCACTGGATCCGGTGAAGGTGATCTTGTCGATGCCCGCATGAGAGACCAGGTATTCGCCGGTCTCGGCTCCGCCGGGGAGCACGGAGATGACGCCTTCGGGAACGCCTGCCTCGGTGAAGATCTCGGCGATCACGTGGACGGACAGTGGGGATTCGGGTGCGGGCTTGAGCAGAACCGTGCAGCCGGCGAGCAGGGCGGGTGCCAGCTTGTTGATCGCCAGGAACAGCGGGACGTTCCAGGCCAGCACGGCGGCGACGACGCCGACGGGCTCACGGGTCACCTTGGTCTGCCCGAATGCGCCGGTGCGCTTCTCTTCCCACGCGAACTTGTCGGCCAGCTCGGCGTAGTAGCCCAGCGTCGCCATCGACGGGGTCTGCTGCATCATGCCGACCATGGCGGGCGGCTGGCCCATCTCGTTGGAGATGAGCTGGTTGATTTCCGCGCTGCGCTCTTCGATCAGCTTGGCGGCCTTGGCGAGGATCGCGCCGCGCTCGGCGGGGGTGGTGCGTGACCACGGTCCCTCGAACGCCGCGCGGGCTGCGGACACGGCCGCGTCGATGTCTGCCGGTGCTGCGATGGGACAGCTGCCGACGCGCTCCTCCGTTGCGGGAGAGAACACTTCGAGTACCTGGTCGGTGGCCGGGGCCACCCATGCTCCACCGATGTAGAGCTTGTCGTAGTCAGTCATCAATTCATTCCTCGGTGTTGTCGGTCGCCGCGAGGGCATACGCGTCGTCTGCCTGTGCGGTGTCGGTGAAACTGGTGAATCCGTATTTCTCGTGCGGTCCGATGGCGGCTACCTCGAAAAGACCGGTGCCGGTGTGGGTGTTCGCGCCTTCCGTGAGCGTGAAGGACGCAAGATTGTCGACGGGGGAGAACATGCGTTGGAACGGTTCGATCTCGTGGACCTTGTGGCGCAGTCCCTGTACGACGAGTTCGCCTTGCCACATTCCGTGACGCCAGTCCTGTTCGAGTCCGTAGCCGGTGCCGATTCCGATGTAGTTGGCCAGCAACAGTTCGCAGGTGACGGTCAGGACTTCACCGCCTGGCCGGTGGAAGGTGATGGTTGCTCCGGTGACGTCGCGGGTGTCGGGGCAAAACGTCAGTTCGTGTTCGGGCCGGCCGAGCCATTCGTTGTCCCTGGTTTCGTCCGGCCACACTCGCATGGCCTCTTCGACTATGCGCCTGCCCTGCTCGTCTTCCTGCATGATCACCGAGATGGTGAACTCGTCGAACTGCATGACCGCGTAGATCCAGAAGAAGTTCTGGATTCCGTCGACGGCGCGTCTGCCTTGCGGTTCGGCTTCACCGACCGGACGCACACCCCACGAGCGGTCGCGATTACCTCGCCACGTCTTCGGGTCGATCGCGAGGTCCTCCCCGTCCACGGTGAGCGATCCGGTCCAGGTTCCGGTCTGCAGGAAGCGTGAGGTGTCGAACGTGACTCGTTCGAGTTGACGGCGAAAGTGCTTGGGCTCGAGCGCCGCCGGGATGGTGGCGTCGAAGGTGATATCGAAGGAGAGATCGTATTCGCTGCCTGGTTCGAGGACGACGCGGAGCTTCTGCAGTCCTTCCAGCACTTCGATGCGCAAAGGTCCGACGGTGGTGTCGGTGCGGTCGGCGCCCAGAGCCTTCGACATACGGGCAACGATGTGGTCGTCACCGCGGCGCAGTACCGCGAAGGCGTCCATGACGCCGAGGTTGGGGTACTGGCCGAGTCCGACGATGAGGAACACGTCGGGGGATTCGGTGGGGTAGCAGTTGAAGTAGTAGCGGTCGTAGAAGTTTCGATCCGAGGTGGCTACGTGACGGATCGGTTCGGCGATCTGGTGAACGGGATAGTCGTCCATCGGTGAGAGCATGTCAGGCCAACCTCTCCCAGTAGGTACCGTCGAGCATCGCGGCGAGCGAAGCGCGGTGCATGATCATGTCGTCGGGGTCTTCGGGTCGCTGTGACTGGCCGAAAGCTATGGCGCGGGCCTGGATTCGCCACATGATGACCGCCTGACGCAGTGCGGCATAGGTAACGTAGAACTCCAGATCGTGTGGGGCGTGGCCGGTGATCTCGGCGTAGGTCTGCGCGAGATCCGGCAGTCGAAGGAAGTCGGGAAGGCCGGGTAGGTTCGCCAGACCGGCGATGTCCTCGAAGAACCTGTGCAGGAATGCCATCCAGCCCAGATCCATCTCCCGCGGGCCGAGAGTTGCCATTTCCCAGTCCAGTACGGCTACCGGCGCGAAGTCCTGGTACATGACGTTGCCGATGCGCGAGTCGCCCCAACAGAGCACGGCCGGCGAATCGTCCGCGGGATTGTTCTCCTCGACCCAGTCGAGGGCACGTTCGATGAGCGGTGATCTGATCCCGTCGGAGACCACCCACTCGTAGTACGCGCGCTGCTCGGCGATGTGTGCCGTGAATGCTTCTCGTGCAGTCGTTCCCGAATTCGGGAGTCGGAGGAAGTCGAAACGCTCACCAGGTTTGTCGATGGCATGCAACTGAGCCAGGACGTCGACCGAGCTGCGCTGCAGGGTCTTTCGCTGCTCGGGAGACGCTTCGGTGACCCACGATCCGAAGTTGTACGGCATGACGTCCGGTGGCACGTCGCCGGAGATGCGTTCCATCACGAAGAACGGCGCACCCAACGCGTCCGGGTCGGATTCCGACCAGTACACCGCGGGCACGGGCACTGCCGAGTGCTCGCGCACCTGAGCCATGGTTCGGAACTGGGATTCGAGGTCGTAGGCAGGAAAGACCGGCATGGTCGATTCCGTCGGTGCCACCCGAGCGACCAAGGGATGATGTTCGCCGTCCCAGGTGGCGTCGAAGAGGATGGTTTCGCTGGACATGCCGTTGGCTGCGGGCAAGGTGACGTCGGCGACGGTCACAGTGGATTCGCTCGGCACCTTGCCGGCCATCCACCGTTCCAGGCGCTCACGGAGATCTTCGGTGTCGCGGAGGGAATCGCTCGGTCGGGCGACCTGGGCGTGATGCTCGGTTTCATCGGTCGAAGAAGCAGTCGAGGCAACGTCAGATGAGGAAGCGTCTGGGCTCACGGTCACCTCCTTCCCGTAGGCGTCACGTGCAATGCCCGTAACGGTGTGAGTCAGAACACTAAAACACGTTACAGAAATTGGGAACAGGTGGCACCCGTTTAGTGGGACTCCCTGCGGATTTATCGGGGAAGAACGCGTGTCAGATAACGGCGGTGAGCGCGAGCAAGCCCGCACCGGTCAGAGTTCCGGCGCCGCCCAGCTCGGCGGGAACGATCCGGAGCCCGGCGATGAACGACAAACGGGCATGTCGGGCAGCCGCGTCGAGCATCGGTTCCCACAGCGGTGCACCCGACTGTGCGAAACCGCCGCCGATCACCGCGAGGTCCACGTCCAGGAGGGCAGCCGCCGAGGCGATGGCACCACCGAGCGCCGTGCCTGCGCGGTGAAGCGCGTCCACGGCGATCGCGTCGCCGCTGCGTGCACCCTCGGCTAGTTCACGGCCGGTGTTCCCCGACCAGCCCTGGCTACGAGCCCATCGCACCGCGGACGGTCCACTGGCCACCGTCTCGAGGCAGCCGACGCCCCCACAGCTGCACGGTTCGGAAGAGCCTGGAACGACGAGGTGACCGATGTGGCCCGCGTTGCCGGTTCGACCTTGCGCGATCTCTCCGCCGAGAACAATTCCGCCGCCGATTCCCGTAGAGACGACCAGGCTCAGGAGGTTCGGGTTTCCGCGTCCGGCGCCGTGGTGGAACTCCGCCAGCGCCGCTGCCGCCCCATCCATGGCGAGGGCGGTTCCGGCGTCGGGAAAGAGGCTGTGGACGCCCGCTACCAGCTCGAATCCCTGAGCCCACTCGGTGATGTTGATGGGAGCGACGACGCCGGCGACGGTATCCACCGGCCCGGCGCACGCAATGCCCACACTGTCGACGTCGCGGCCGTCGGCGACTCGCTCGAGTAGCGCCGCGCACGCTCCCCACGGGTCGGTCTGCGGCGTCGGAACGCTGTCGAACACGGGAACACGGCCATCCTCGGACACGACGCCGGCAGCCATCTTGGTGCCACCGATGTCGAGTGCGAGGCGCATGCCGCTATCGCTTTTCGAGAACCACGACGAGGTTGCTCACCAGGAACTCCCGCAGGCCGGGGACTCGGACCATCCACCACGCCCACGACGGGTGGTAGCGCGGGATCGCGGCGAGCAATGTTCCCTGGCTGGTTCCACGGGCCCAGCGTAGGCCGTCGGTGGCGCCGACTTTGAACAACGACACCCCGAATCTGTTCTTCGGTTCGCGTCCGGTTTTGCGGAGGTACCGCTTGGCCGCGTACTCGCCGCCCAGCGCGTGCCACGGCCCGGTTTCGTGGCCGCCGAACGGACCCCACCACAGGGTGTACGAGAGAACCATCAAGCCGCCGGGTTTGGTCACGCGCAGCATTTCCTCGGCCATCAGCCACGGCTCACTGACATGTTCGGCGACATTGGAGGAGAAGCAGATGTCCACGGACGAGTCCAGGAACGGCAGAGCCAAACCGGATCCACGCACCGCCCCTCCTACCGTCAGACCTGCCGCGTGCATCTCCGAGGGATCGGGTTCGACGGGAATGTAGCGGGCGCCGGCGGCCTGAAAGACCTCCGCGAAATAGCCCGGCCCGCCGCCCACGTCGAGGACGGTGAGACCGTCGAGGGAGCGCCCGGCGTGACCTTCGTGCAGGTCCGAGATCAATTCGACGGAGTCGCGTGCGAGCGCACCGTAGAAGATGTCGGGTGCGGTCTGCTCGTGGCGGAAGTCGCTGAGCAGGCCGAACGAGCGTTTCAGGGTTGCCCGTCGGCCGAAAATGCGGGTCACTGCGGGCTTGGTCACGGGTAGCAACTTTAGCCACTGGGGCGCCCGGTCCACGAACACCGTCACGAGCGCGGCAATACGGACGCTCGAACAGTTAGGGTGTTCGGCAGGGTTACCGGCCGGTCAGGCGGGGCATCCCGCAGGATCGCCCGAATCGTGGTGGTCACCGACCAACTCAGGGAGTAACGCACGTGCGCGAGGTTCTGTTGCTCTGCTGGCGCGATACCGGGCATCCCCAGGGCGGTGGAAGCGAGCGTTACCTCGAGCAGGTCGGATCCCAGTTGGCCGAGCGCGGCATCAAGGTGACGCTGCGGACGGCGTCGTATCCCGGAGCGCCCGCGTCGGAGGTTCGTGACGGCATCACCATCAGCCGAGCGGGTGGACGTTTCAGCGTGTATCCCCGCGCTCTGGCTGCCATTGCCGCTGGGCGTCTGGGTTTCGGATCGCTGAAGGGCATTCGCCCCGACGCGGTGATCGACACCCAGAACGGCATTCCCTTCTTCTCGAAAACCGTGGCGGGTGCGCCGGTCACGCTTCTCGTCCATCACTGCCATCGTGAACAGTGGCCGGTGGCAGGCAAGCTCGTCGGTCGGATCGGCTGGTGGGTCGAATCGCGATTGTCACCGCGCACCCATCGGCGTAGTCAGTACCTGACGGTGTCGCTTCCCTCGGCGGAAGAATTGGTGGACCTCGGTGTCGAGCGCGAACGAATTGCCGTGGTGCGCAACGGTGCCGATCGGCTTCCCGTCGGCGTCGACGCGGGTGGATCCATCACCAGGGCCGAGCGTCCCACCATTTCGGTTCTCTCACGGCTGGTGCCGCACAAGCAGATCGAGGACGCACTCGAAGCTGTCGCGGCGCTGCGGCCGACGCTTCCTGACATCCATCTCGACGTCATCGGTGGTGGTTGGTGGGAGCAGAACCTGCGTGATCGCGCCGCCGAGTTGGGGATCGGTGACGCCGTCTCGTTCTACGGTCACGTTGACGAGGCTCGCAAACATGAACTACTGGCGCAGTCGTGGATTCATCTCATGCCTTCGCGAAAAGAAGGATGGGGCCTTGCGGTCATCGAGGCTGCGCAGCACGGTGTTCCGACGATCGGCTACCGCAGTTCCAAGGGCCTGACCGATTCGATCGTCGACGGAGTGACCGGGCTTCTGGTCGGTGGCGAGCATGCCGGCGACGGTGACATCGCTGATCTGACGCAGGCTGCCGGCACCCTGCTCCGCGACCACGAACTCCGCACGGTGCTCGGTGAGAAAGCTCGCGTGTGGTCCGGCGAGTTCTCCTGGGAACAGACCGGCACCGGAGTCCTCGAGGTGCTGTCTGCGCACAAGGACGGCCGGTGGGTCTCAGGACTGGCCGCGCCGCGCGAGTCGAATTCGGTTCTGGTTCAGTCCGACTGAGATCAGCGCGATCACGCCCATCAGTATCCACGCGAGATGCGCGACTATGACGGCAGTTCGGGCGCCGGTCGAGGCTTCCTGTGTGGCAACGTCTCCCGGTACTCGGTAGAGCTCGAGATCGTCGTCGGCGAAGATCTGCTCCAATCCGTCGAGCGTGGTTGCCGAGTTGCCGAGTTGACCTGGTGTCCCGCGCTCGATCAGTACCCATCCGACTCCGAGATCGGCCAACTGCGTAGGACTTCCGCCGGCCAGCAGTAGGTCCTCGACCCGAGTTGCCCGAGTCCCCTCGCCGCCGACCGCACCACCGGCAACCACCAGTTGGCCGGTCTGCAGAACGTCGAGGGGCAGGAAGCGTGGTGCAGGGTCGAGTACCGGCGCATCACCGCTGTAGGGGAACGCGCGGAACATTCCGGCGGGAAGCACTGCAACGTCACCGGTTTCGTCTCGCAGTTGCTCGGCCACCACGGTCCAGGACCCGGGATAGTGCACGGGTTTCAACGCGCCGCCGACGCCCCACACCAGATCCGGCAGCGCCACGATCGTCACCACGACGGCGGCGATCGAGAATGCCGGGCGGGGAACAGTGAACCGATTGCCTGCCCACATCACCGCGGCGGCGGCAGCGAGTGCGTAGAACGGGACGGCCAGCGCGACCCACTTCTGCGCGTCACGCAGCAGACCGGCGCCGGTGAACACCTCGACCGACCATCGGCCGACGTCGAGTCCCCACGGGGTGGCGCCCAGGGTCGGAGCCAGCACCGCAAACAGGGCCAGCGCGCCGAGTCCGCTGACAACGGGGTTTCGGCGTCGTCGCCACAGAGCGGGCACACCGGCGAACACCACGACAAGCAGAAGAAGTGTTCCGATCAATGCGAAGAGTGTTGTGCGCGTGGACGGTATCGCTGCCGAGTTCCAGATACCGCCGAGACCGGCGAGGCTGCCGAGCGTCGCGAGTCCGGGTTCCGCTCGGGCGGCAAAGGCCGCGACTCCTGTTGGATCGGAACCGTCGCCTGCTGCTCCGGATACGAAGGTGGCGACCAACCACGGCGAGGCTGTGACGAGGAAGAGCCCGATAGTGCCGCAGATACGCCTCGGAGCGGAGGTGCGCCCTCCTGGGGAGGCAACTACCACCAAGGCAGCCGCCAGAGCGAGCAGAGCGCCGGTCGGTGTCAGGCCCGCGAATGCCAGTGACGCGGCCAACGCCCACCACGATCCGGGCGTTGCTCGGCGAACTCCGATTCCGGCACACACGATCCACGGCAGCGCGGCATATCCGGTCAGCAGACTCCAATGTCCTTGCAGCAGGCGCTCGGCCACATACGGGTTCCAGAGCATCACCGTCGACGCGACGAGTTGTGGACCGAGACCGGCAGTCGGCAGCAGAACGGCGACCATGCGCGCCGCACCCCAACCGGCGAGCCAGAGCGCCGCGAGCAGGATGAACTTGACCACCAGTCCGCCGTCGATCACGGTGCTCAATGCTGCGATCAGCGCGTCCTGGGGAACAGCGCGGGCTGCGGCGTCGGTGAGTCCGAGGGCGGAGTCGGTCAGGTACGAGCGCGGCGTGCTGACGGCGTCGCGCAGCAGGAGGTAGCCGGGGCCGAGCAGCGGTCCGAGGATCAACAGTGCCAGCGCCAGGCTGTACGCCGCAGGCAGGTAACGGCGGTATCCGGCTTGCACTGTCATGACGCGCACGATACGTGGTGCATCATTACTGCCATGCCTCGCCAACCACTCGATCGCGCCGCCGCGGCCGGGGTCGGCATGGTTTTGGTGGGATCGATGACGGCCAATGTCGCGTCGTACCTGCTGGCATGGTTGGCCAGTCGATGGTTGGGGCCGGTCGGCTACGGAGAATTCGCGAGTCTGCTTGCCGCCCAGTTGGTGCTTGCGGTTCCGGCATTGGCGTTGCAGACGGTGGTCGCCCGCGAGGCGGTGCGTGGCAAGAGCACAGATGCGTTGCGGTCGTTGGGGTATCGATGCACCGCGATCGTCGCCGTCCTCGCGGTGGCGCTCACTCCGGCGATGGCGTGGCTGCTGGACACCGGAATCGTGGCGTCGTTCTCGGCATTGGTGACCGCGCCCATGTTGGTTCTGTTGGCCACGGAGCAGGGGTTGTTGCAGGGACACGGTCGATTCGGCACTCTCAGTGCCGTACTGGCCGGGGCCGGGGTGATGAAAGTCCTTCCGGCAGTGATCGTTCTGGCTTTCGGCGGTGGGGCAGGCGCGGCATTGGTCGCGGGCGCGGCCGGAACCGCGTTGCTGGTGGCGATAGTTCGCGTGGTCGACCGAACCGTCTCGGTGAGCGAGGACCGGCCGGTGCGTATCGGCGTCGTCTCCGTGCTCGCGGCGTCGCAGGTTCAGCTCGCGCTTATCGCGTTGTCCTCGCTGGACCTGCTGATCGTCCGCGTCGTCCTCAGTGAATACGACGCCGGTGTCTACGCACTGGGCGCCGTCGCGACGAAGGTCGCGTTCTGGCTGCCGCAGGCAGTGGGCGTCGTGCTGTACCCGAAGATGGCGAACCCGGCGCACTCGGCGCAGGCGGTTCGCTCGGCTCTGGCGGTGCTCGTCGGTATCGGCGCCGTCTTGGTTCTGGGGGCGGCGGTTGCCGGCCCACTGGTGCCGATGCTCGTGGGCGACGCGTACGCCGCCGTGGCTCCGATGCTGTGGGCCTTCGCCTTGCACGGTGCAGCGCTGGCGGTACTCCAGGGTGCTTTGCTGTCCGCAATCGCGTCAGAACGCACACGAGTGGCCCTTCTGGCATGGGCAGGGCTGGCTGTGGAGGCGACGGTCATGCTGGTGTGGGCGAAGACTCCGGGAGAGTTGATCGGCGTCGCCGTCGTGGTTGCGTCGACGACGGCGTTGGCGGTGTCCGTCGCCGCGGTGCGAAGTGCCGACCGCGCCCGGCCGGCACCTCGCAGCGGCGTCAGTTCTCCAGACGCGTGAACAGATCGTCGAAGTAGTCGAGCGTGCGCATCGCGGTGTAGACGGATCCGTAGTTGATGTTGCCACCCGTGTAGACGACGTTGTCGCCTTGAACTGCGCGGATACGGTTCCACATCGCGCGGTCGTCGGTGACGGGATCCACGCCGGGCGCGGTGGTGACGATCATTCCGTCGGCAGAGTCGAGAGCAGTCACCAGATTTTCGGTGGAGATCTCCTTCTGTCCCTCGACCGGCCACTGGAGTTGCACGCCGAGGTCTTCGGCAACCTGCGTGGAGATGCCCTTGCGATTGACGCCGTTGACCTTCTGGTTCACGTAGTTCAGCAGCACGATCTGCTTGCTCGCCAGGCTCTGGGCGTGGCGTTCCTTCAATCCGGCTGCTTTGTCCTCGTACGCTCCGATGACCTGACGGACGTCGGGGTTCTCGGTGCGCCCCAGCCAACTCGCCAACTGATCGATGTTCTCGCGCCAAGGGCGCGTGAAGTCCATCGGAAGCACCGGCGCTGTCTGGCTCAACTGCTGCAGCGGCCACATGTCTGAGGCCTCACCGATGTCGGTGCAGATGATCAGGTCCGGTTCCAGCGCGAGAATTGCCTCGACGTTGACCGGTGCTTCGAATACTTGCGCCGTGGGATCAGCGGGAACCCACGGCTCGGCGGCGTCGAAGCTGTAGGCGATGACCGGTAGGCCCATCGCGACGGCCGGTTCGAGGTCGAGTCGGGAGTCGATAGCGACGACGCGCTTCGGGGTGAGCGGAATGTCGTAGGTTCCGAGAGAGGTCGTGACCGTGCGCATCCCGGACGCATCGCTCTCGGTCCCGGCGGATCGTGCGCAACCGGCGGCGAACAGCCCGGAGAATGCTGCCGTACCGACCACGAATCTCCGCCGCGTCAGATCGCTGACACAGATGTGCGACCCCAGAACTGTTGATGCGGGCATGTGGCTCCTCGTGTTCGGGGTGATCTGGACTTCCAGAAAACGCTAAGCCCGTGACCGTGCGGAGGGAACCATCCGTCGCGCCAATCCGTACGCCGATCCGGCAACAACATCCCGAAACGCAGTAGAGCGCCCCTTCCGTGTGGAAGGGGCGCTCTACTTACTGTCTGAATCAGTCCTTGCGCAGATCCGGACGCGGGATCACCTGAGTGTCGTCCGAGGTCCAGTCGTGCTCACCCGGAGCCGGCTCGGGCGAGCCCTGGCCGCTGGGATTCTGGTTCGTTCCGCCGTGTGCAGCGCGGGCCGGAGTTCCGCCCTTGCCGCCGCGAAGGCCGAGGAAGATACCGGCGATCAGTGCGATGACGCCGAGGACACCTGCCACGATCGGGACGGTCCGGCCGAACAGCGAGAGCTTGTCCATGCCGTCACGTGCCTGCTGGACCTGGTACTCGATGGTCGCTTCGTCGAAGGGCAGGGTGACCTTGAGAACCTCGACGTCGACGGCATCCTTGTTGCGTCCGTAGTACTGGTGCAACTGCTCCTGGCCCTTGACGACAACGCCGGTCTTGGGCTCGACCCACAGGTCACGGACGTTGGTGTACCAACGCGTCATCGTGATCGGAGTAGCGCCACCGGGAACGCCCCAGGTGTCGGCGGGCAGGCTCAGCTTGTTGGTGGGGGAGTTGACGACCTTCGACAGGTCGACGGGATCGATCGTCTGCTGGAAGTGGTACACCTTCAGACCGTTGATCTCGGTCTCTTCGACGAAGTCGATGTCCTTCGTGGCGCGAGCGTTCAGGTCGAAGTAGGGGTAGCTCTTCTGTTCCGTGTTGAACGGGAACTTGTACTGCAGACCGTCGCGGGAAACTTCTTCGGCGGGCTGGTCGCTGGACGTCTGGACGGTTCCGACCGGATCGTTGGTCGGCATCGAGCTGACGCGATCGAGCGTGACGCGGTCCAGGGTTGCGGTCAGCAGCCCGGTGTCGCCCTGCTTGTCGGTACGACGGACCGTCTGGCCGGCTTCGACGGTGATGATGTCGGCGTCGGACGGGTCCTGCGTGGTGACATAGCGCTGAGCGACGATCGGCACGTTGGTGTCGACCTGTGCCTTACCGCCGAGGAGGGCCGCCGAGTTGAGGACGCTACCGGTGCCCGTGGCGACGGTGGTCACCTCGAGGTCGAGTGGCGTCTTCTCCAGCTTGCCTACCGTGTAGGTAGGAATGAGGATGGCGATGGCCAAAAGGAAGGCACCGAGGCCCACCAGAATGCAAGGAAGTATCCGGCTCGGCCCTGAGCGTTCCGCCATGCTGTGACTCCTAACCCGTTAAGTCTTTCGAGGTTCCCCAACCGGCACAATATGAGCTGCGCAGATCGCATGGGGCCCCCGATGGACACCATGTGTGGCAGAACACTAACAGTCCACCGGCCCGGTTTGTCGCATGAGGGCATGAATTGGCCAGGCATTTTGTTACGAGTCCCTGGTGGTTTCCCTCAATCGGCCTGGGGTGCACACTTATCCGTGATGATCAGTTCCACGAATTCCTCTCAGACGGTCCCGCCACAGGCTCGGGGCTTCGTTCCAGCTTTGGACGGTATGCGTGGATTGGCCGCGCTCGGCGTCCTCGTCACCCATGTCGCGTTCCAGACAGGTGAAGCTCAGTCCGGTGCGATCGGGCGCGCGTTCGGCCGACTCGATCTCGCGGTAGCGGTGTTCTTTGCCTTGTCCGGATTTCTGCTGTGGCGCCCCCACGCGGCAAAGGCTCGCGGAATCGGGCAGCCACAGTCGACCGTCCGGTACTGGATCTCCCGCGCGACGCGTATTCTGCCGGCGTACTGGGTGGCAGTGGTCCTGATCCTGCTGTTCCTGCCCGGCGCGGGCGGGGGCTACCAAGTGTGGCTGGCGAATCTCGGGTTGGCGCAGGTATTCGTGCCGTTGACACTCACCGAGGGACTCACGCAGATGTGGAGCCTGTCGGTCGAGGTGGCGTTCTACCTCCTGCTGCCGTTGTTCGCCTTCCTGATGGCGCGACTCCGTGGCAACTCGGCCCGGTTCCGGCTGCCGCTTCTGCTCGGGGTGTCTGTCTTGGCCTTGACGTGGGCATTCATTCCGATTCCGACGCCGGACGCCATCCACCACGACAACTGGCTGCCCGGCTACCTGCCGTGGTTCGGCGCCGGCATGATCCTGGCCGAGCTGGCAGTTGGCCCGTCGACGTGGGTGCATCGCCTCGCGCACCGTCGGGTACTCCTGACCTTTTTTGCCTTGGTCGCCTTCGTTCTCTCGTGCACCGATCTGGCCGGGCCCGAAGGTCTGGTGCGGCCGGAGCCGTGGCAGTACGCGATCAAGATTGCTCTCGGCGCGATCATCAGCTTCTCGTTGATCGCGCCACTGGTTCTGCGCGATCAATCGCAGCATCGATTCCTGGCCAGTCCCTTGGCGCTGGCAATTGGACGTTGGTCCTACGGCCTGTTCATCTGGCACCTGGCCGTACTGAACGCTGTGTTCCCCGTGTTCGGCATAGTTCCGTTCTCGGGCAGCTTCTTCTACGTCCTGGCCCTCACGGTCGTCCTGAGCGTCGCTGTGGCCTCGGCCAGTTACGCGTTGGTGGAGGAACCGGCGCGCGTCGCGGTGACGCGCTGGGAGAAGCGTCGCCACATTGGTGAACCGGCAAAGGGCAACGCGGCCAACCCGGTCACGACCAAGGCCACCAACATCGAGAACTGAATCGCGAACGAGTCGCCCACATAGCCGCCCGGTGCCCGCCACGGTCCCGTCGAGAGCAGCGTGATGCCGATCATCGCAGCCACGCCGGCAGTGCCGACCAGGATGCGTGCGGTTCGAGCCGGGCCGAAGAATCGCAGCGCGGCGAGCCCGAGGATCGAGCACACAACTGCGATCGCCGCTCCCACTCCGCCGCCGATGACGGTGGCCGCCGCGAGTACGCCCACCCATCCCGCCGCGACGCTGCGCCACGGTCGGGGCGGTGGGAGGGGCTTGGACTCTCGGCGAGCGGGGACAAAAGCTGCGAACAGCAGCGGGATCAGCAACACGAGTCCGCCGAAGATGCCGAGGCGGTACCAACGGTCACTGGGGAAGTCGATGGTGACGGTTCCCGCGGTGCCTGCCGGCACGATCCAGCCCTGCTGCCATCCGTTCACGACCACCGGCGTCAGTTCGGAACCGTCCGGCGCCGTGGCGATCCAGCCGATGCTGGTGCTCTCGGGATTGACGATCAGCTGATCGGTGGACGAGTTCGTGACGGTGAGTTCGCGGTGATTCGCTGTCCACGCGCTCGATTCGAGCGGTGTATTCCGTTGCGCGGCTGAAGGACCGACCGCCGTCAGGTCGAGGTTGTCGACCGAGAACGCCGGGCCGGGTTCGACGACCACCTCGGGCTGTCCAGCAGGCAGGGGCGTCGACGCGTCCAGACCGCACACACGTGCCTCGACGGGTGCGCCGGTCCGGAGTTGCGCCGCCGTCGCCGTGATCGAGGTGGGAAATTGCTGTCCGGCAACCGAAATGGTCGGGCCGTCGCCACACGGGACGGTGACGGTGCGGTTGTCGAATGAGTCCGAGCCCTGCACTCCGGAATCGGCGATCGGGGTTCCGTCGGCGCCGATGACACCGACCTCGGCGAGGCCGGTGGGCTGCGCCTGGGCGAAGCCGAGTGCCGTTTGATCGAGGACGGGTTCCCAATCTGTGACACTCAGGACGATCTTGTCGGTGACATAGGGGGAGAGGAGAACTCGACTGGTCTGAGGTGTTTCGAGGTCTCGGACCTGCGGGCCGTTGCCGAGGTTCACTGCGACGCTGGTCGGCAGCGACGGGAGGGTGCCGAGCCCTCGCGTGATGTCCAGACCGGTGACCAGAGTTGGCTCGGGGAGAGTCAGTGTCAGAGTCGGTTTCGGGCCGCCGGGTTCGGTGGTGCGCTGCGGCGCCGACCACGTGGTGCGTGCGTCGCCGTCCGTGGCAGCGAAGGCAGATCCGCGGGTGTCGCCGATGTCGCTCGAACCCGAAGCCGTGATTCGGCCGGGGACGGAAAGGAGGTCCTCGAGGGCGTTTCCTTGACGCGCTCGGACAGTCAGTTCCGGTGTAACCACGGTGTTTTCGGGAACCGAGAGCGTGCGCTGGAAACGGCTGGGCTCTTCGGGTATCGCCATGAACGCATTGCTGCATCGCACGCGGTCCGTCGAGTCCGCGCACGCATTGCGGCCGGGGAACTCCTGGCTCAGATTCCAGGCGTTCACGGATGCGCCCGACGGCGTACTCGGCAGGACCGTGTCGAAACGGATCGGTACGGTCTTCGGCGCATTGCGGTCGGAGAAATCCTCGACGGAGAGTTCGCTGATGCCGAACTGTGTTCCGGGTGAACCGTTTTCGGTGTGAGTCGCCGTGACGCGCACCCACGGCGTATTTCCGCCCGGAATCGAGACGGTGATGGGCTCGCCCGGACGCTCCACCTTCACCGCCGTGCTGCCGTTCGGTGTCGAGACCTCGAGCCATTTCACGGGGGCGCCGATTGCAGCGGCACTGGTGGTCAGGTGGAGCAGGCCACTGGAAATCGGTGCGTCGAAGTCGATCTGCAACCACTGACCCAGTGCGCGTTCGATGCCGTTGCTGAACCAACCGGTGGCCGGATCGCCGTCGACCGTCGATGCGGGACTGCTCGACGGTGAAGTGCCGCCCAGCTGGGTGGCATCGGAGGCAGCACTGGAAACGGTGATCGAAGCGCCGCTCCAGCGGCCTTCCACGAGAGGTGTGTTCGCAACCGGATAGTCGGGCACCAAGTTGTAGGTGCGACGAGCGTCGTCGGGGGTGCGTAGCGCGGAACTGTGGTTGTCGACCTGACCGAAATCGGTTTCTCGATCGCGTGGGGTGTCGGTGACGGTGACCGAATCGACCGGCAGTCCCGCAGCTTCGGCGTCGGCCGCCAGGATCATCGGCCCGGTCCCCGGAACCAGTCCGCTTTCGTGAAGGCGCACAGTCGATTCCGGCCCGCCTTGAACGCGCGGAACCTGGTTCAGGGCTACGGAGTACGGTCCACTGACCGCCGAGGTGCCGTCCGGCGGGGTGACCTCGAAGATCTCGATGGCGGGATAGCCGGGGCGCAAATCGCTGTCTGCGACCAGCCCTTCGATCGGTTCGGGGCTGTTGTCCTCACCGAAGTGCGCGACTCGTTCGATTCCAGGAGAGCCTTCGACCGCTTGATGCACGAGAATCGGCCTGGCTGAGCGCGACGTTTCGCCGTCGAGGTCGTTGCGCATCACCAGGTAGTGGATGCCTTGCCCGAGCAAGGTCTGCGCGAGTCCGTCCGACGGGCGTCCGTCGGCGATCAGACGTTGCACCGAATCGAGCGCGCGAATCGCGCCGGGCGGGGTCAGCGGGACCGAATCACGCACTGCCCACGGCGTACTCGCCAATGCCTGAAGCGGCTCGTCACGCGTCAGGCCCCAGACCTGGCTGCCGAACGGTGCTCCCGGGACAACCAGAGCACGTTCGGCTTCCGATCCGGGGGAGGTGTTGTCCTCGAGCCACTGCGCTGCTTCGTTCCAGTACGAGGGGACGTCCGGATACGCACCGCGGGGAGCGAGCTTTCCCGTCCAGGCCAAGGCGGTGGAGAGGGTGAGGGCGACAAGGATCAGGCTGGTCAGTGCGACCATCGGTTCGCGCTCGGGATGGGCGAACGCGCGTCGCCATCGGGTGAGCGGAACCGATCCCGGCAGCGGCACTTTGGCGAGTAGATGTGCGAGTCCGAGCACCAGCGGCAGACGGACCAACGGCTCGAGCTTGTGGACGTTGCGCAGCGGCGCGCCCGCCGAGTCGAGGAACAGTCGCACCGACTCCGACACCGGCGAGCTGAGTTCACCCACGTAACCCGCGGCCAGGCCGGTGATACCGACGAACAGGATGAGCGTCAGCCGGCCGCGAGCAGGCATGGACCGCATGCAGAGCCCGGCGAGGCCGGCGGCGGCAACCAGGCCGGTGGCGACGACTGCTGCGGGTTGGGTGACCAGGACGGCGCCGGCAATGCGTTCGGGGGAGACGAACGGGGTCCAACTGTCCGTGCCGCGAAGTATCTCGGCGAGCGATGCCCACTGAGTGGTGACACCGGCGGACTCGATGTAGTCGAGGAACGGCGGGCTGATCTTGCCGAGCAGCAGGAGCGGAACGATCCACCACAGGGTGCCGAGTGCGACGAACAGGGCCCACCAGGCGGTGAACGTCAGCCACGTTCGGTTGGGTTTGTGCGAGAGCCACCAGATGATCGCGACAAGGCATGCCGCGGCGGTGGCGACGGCATTGATCGAACCCATGAGCGCGACGGCGAGCGCGGATTGTGCGGCCAACCGCCTCAACCCCCGTGAGTGGTTAGGGAGTCCAGGGACTCCTTTTCCACGCACAGGGCCGAAGGCCAAAACCACCGGCAACAACACCCACGGCGCCAACATCATCGGCAGGGTTTCCGAGGAAATCGAGCCGAGCGTGGTCAGTACGCGGGGAGAAAGAACGAAGGCGACCGCTGCGATGACGCGCGAACTACGGCTGCCGATGCCGAGAGCCTCGGCAACTCGGATGATGCCCCAGAAACCCGCGATCAGGAGCAGAGCCCACCAGATGCGCTGGGTGATCCACGGCGGAACGTTCGCCAACTCGCCGAGCGCGAAGAACGGCCCGTGCGGAAAGAAATATCCGTAGGCCTGGTTCTGAACCTGGCCGAGCGGGGCCTGACTACTCCATTGATGCGACGCGCGTTCGAGGAAACCGAACGGATTCTGCGTCAGGTCGTACTTGGTGTCAGCGGTGATCAGACCCGGCGATTGCAGAAAAGTGAGAAGAAACGCTACGACGGAGGCGCCGAACAGCCACCGCTTCGACAGGGGCTCGGCCGACGGGGCGGTGTCTACCGAAGACACCGCTGCGTCGGCGGAAGAACGGGAACTCGCGAGGCCTGCGCTCTCAGCGGCTGCCGTACTCAACCTGGTTCAGCACGGAAGAATCTGCGTTTCCGCTGCGGTCGATCTCGGGACGAGTGTTGTCCGACGCGGCGGCCGTGACACCGAAGATGACGCCGGCACCCAGAACGGCACCGATGACAGCGCTGGCCACACCGGGGACAAGGAACTTCGTCATCGCGGATCTCCCAATTGGTCGTTAGTCGGTCGTTCGCGGTCGGACGGACTTACCGGCCCGTACGAACTGCTCGGGTCAAGGTATCACCCGCACTCGAGAATCCGGACGATTACCCTCGTGATGTGCTGGTCAGTCGAGGGTTTCGGCGCCAAGCGCGGTCAACAGAGTGCGCAGTTTCGTGGATGTCTCGTCGAGTTCGTCCTGCGGGTCCGATTCGGCGACAATTCCGCCACCCGCGCTGGCCCAGGCACTGAGGCCGTCTGCACCGATCTCGGCGCAGCGGATGGCAACCACCCAATCTCCGTCGCCGGCATCGTCGCACCAGCCGACGGCGCCCCCGTAGAAACGGCGTGGCTCCTCGGTCTCGCGGATGACTTTCAGTGCCGCGTCAGTGGGTGTTCCGCACAGTGCCGGCGTCGGATGCAGGGCGATAGCGAGGTCGAGCGCAGTTGTGTCGTTTCGCAGCGTGCCGCGGATCGGGCTGGCCAAGTGCCAGACCTCGTGGGTATTGGTCAGCTCGGGTATCGCCGGTACCGACAAATCACTGCACATCGGTTGCAGGATCTCGCGGATCCATGAGGTCACGAAGGCGTGCTCGGCCAGGTTCTTCGTCGAATGCAGAAGGCTCTCGCCTGCCTCGCGGTCTCGATCGGCGTCGGTGGACCGCTTTGCGGTCCCGGCCAACGGGCGACACGTCACGACGCGCCCGCGTCGACTGACCAACACCTCGGGCGTTGCGCCGACCAGGCTGTGGCCCTCGAATTCGGCTCCCGCCGCAGAGAGATCGACGGCAAAGGTGTTGGCGACGGGATTGAGCGCCGCCATGCGTGCGGCGAGCGCAGCCGGGGAGATCGGGGTCTGCGTCCGAAGCTCCACAGTGCGAGCCGCGACAACTTTGTCGACCTCTCCACTGCGGAGGCGTCCGATCAACTTTTCCACCCGACGGAGATGCTCCGACGACGACGGGATCTCTCGGCCCACCCGGGTCGTGGGCAGCGGCTGGGGATCAACCGGTTGCCACGGCCTGGGCGTGATCGTTGCCTCGGCAGGCTCGTACAACGCCGTTGCGGCAGCCGGGTCGAAAGGGAGAGCACCGACGATCAGCTTCGCCGAACCTGCCGACAAAGCGTTGGCAGCCGCGTCGGAGCTGCCGAAGCTGCGTCGTACGCCGCGGGTGACAACGCTGTGATCGGGGCGCGAGAGAACAAAACCGTCCATGGTGCATTCGACACTAGTCGGCCGCGGATCAGGAATGCGCGAAGGTCACTTCCCCGGAGGGACGATCAACACCGGCCGATGACTGTGACGCAGAACATGATCCGCGACGCTGCTCTGCAATAGCGACCGCAAACCCGTCGTACCGCGGGTGCCGGTCACGATGATGTCGACGTCCAATTCGTCTGCGGTTTCGACGATTGCAGACCAGATCGCGGAGCGGCACTCGGCGCTTCTACCTTCGACGGTCAGGCCCGCGGCTTCAGCCAGCGCGACGCCCTCGGCGAGGGTGACTTTGGCGTCGGTGTACGCGATGTCCTCGACGTCGTCGTCGGGAACCCACTCCGGTTGCATCACCCCGGACAGGCCGGACATACGAGCGGCCTGGCGAACCATCGGCTCCCAGGCGGTGACGAGAACAGCACGATTGGCGGAGAGGAAACGCCCCGCATAGTTGACGGCGCGCTTGGCGTTGTCGGAACCGTCGTACGCGATGAGCATCAGACCTTGTGGCATCACGACCTCCTCGTCAGCGGGGGGAATCGGTTCTCTTCCAGGCTACCGTCCCGATGTGCCCGTGAGGGAGTGTATGGGTACTGGGTCCGTTACGGTCGAGGTATGCGGATCAAGTTTCTGAAGGCTGCGACGACCATTGCTTTGTGCGGAGGGTTGGTTGCGGGATGCTCAGGCGAAAACGGGACCGCTGATCCTGTTTCGAGCGCCCCCACCAGCACCAGCACCGAGATCACGTCGACGCCTGCGGCATCGAGCTCCGCACCCGTCGCCGCGTCGTGCGGTAGCGACCTTCTTGCCTCGCTGTCCCTGCGTCAGAAACTTGCCCAGCTGCTCAACGTCGGCGTCACCGGGACCGACGACGCGTTGTCGATAGTGCAGAACGAGGAGATCGGCGGCATCTTCGTCGGAAGTTGGACCGATCAGTCGATGCTCACCAATCGCGAAGTGCCGCAGGTTGCTTCGGCGTCGAAGTTGCCCCTGATGGTGACGATCGACGAGGAAGGCGGACGGGTTTCGCGCGTCGCGGACATCCTCGGACCCGATCCGTCTGCCAGGGAAACTGCGCAGACCATGACAGTGGAACAGACGTACCAGATGGCGCTCGAGCGTGGACGCGGATTGAAGGATCTCGGGATCACCGTCAACTACGCGCCCGACGTCGACGTCAGCAGCCAACCCGACGACTCCGTGATCGGTGACCGCTCGTACTCCGACGACCCCCAGACCGTGGTTGCCTACGCCGGTGCGTACGCGCAGGGCATGCGCGACGCCGGAATCTTCCCGGTGATCAAGCACTTTCCCGGGCACGGCAGCGCGTCGGGTGACTCGCACCGCGGTGAGGTGACCACGCCGCCGCTGCAGGATCTGATCGCGTCGGACCTGATTCCCTTCCGTGAACTGTCGGGAACCGGAGTCGGCGTCATGATGGGTCACCTCGAGGTTCCCGGTCTGACCGAGCCCGGCACGCCTGCCAGCATCAGCCCCGCCGCCGTTGCGTTGCTTCGCGACGGAGTGGGTTACGGCGCAGCGCCGTTCACCGGTCCGGTGTTCACCGACGACCTCAGCGGCATGCAGGCGATCACCGACCGATACGATATTGCCGACGCAGTTCAGGCTGCACTTGCGGCAGGAGTCGATCAGGCATTGTGGCTGACCACCGATGACGTACCGCGGGTTCTCGACCATCTCGAGCAGGCCGTCGCGTCGGGTGCGCTTCCGCAGGCGCGAGTCGATCAGGCCGTCGTCACGGTTGCCGCGGCCAAAGGTGCCGTGACCTGCTGAGTCGAAGCTGCGATTCGACGCACAATCTTACCGTAGAGTAAGATCGACATTTACCCTGTGGTTGGAGGAAGCATGGCCGGCGGTACCAAGCGACTGCCACGCGCAGTGCGTGAGCAGCAGATGCTCGACGCAGCTGTGGACGTGTTCTCCGACAGGGGGTTTCACGAAACTTCGATGGACACCATCGCGGCAAAAGCCGAGATCTCGAAGCCGATGCTGTACCTCTACTACGGCTCGAAGGAAGAGCTGTTCGCGGCGTGCATTCATCGTGAAGGACTTCGCTTCCTCGAGGCCCTCGCCCCGGCCGGCGCGCCCAACCTGACTCCGCGTGAACAATTGCGCGCCGCTCTCGAGGGCTTCCTCGGGTTCGTGGGCGCAAACCGTAAGTCGTGGATGGTGCTCTACCGTCAGGCCGTCGGGCAGCAGGCATTTGCGGGAACCGTGCAGTCCAGTCGCGATCGGTTGATCGAGTTGACCGCGCATCTGCTCGAGTCCAGCACCAAGGATCCTGATGCCGCGCATGATTACGGGATCATTGCCATCGCGCTCGTCGGCGCCGGTGAGGCAGTGGCCGACCGAGTGGCGGGTGGGGAAATCGAAGTGGATGCCGCAGCGGATCTACTCGAATCCCTCGCGTGGCGCGGTCTGTCGGGCAAGAAGAAGTCCGAGTAGCTCTCAAACCAAACCACATCGCGTGAACGTATCGCTCCCCTCGTTGAACAAGGGGAGCGATACGTTCACACTGTCGGGGCGGGGTCGGAAACGCACCAGCCCAACCAGTTCAGTCCTGGGTCAGCGCAGCGTCGCAGTGACGTGCGGGTAACCCTTCTTCGGGTGACGCAGTGACAGATCCCAGCCGTCATCGGTGCGGTCGGCGTAGGCATTCAGCGTCGCCGGTAGCAGAATCGGCTTGCCGAAACGCACGCTGTACGTGACGTTGTCCGCAACGGAACCCTCGATGGTCCGCAGAAGGGCTGCGGCACTCCACATTCCGTGAGCAATGGTCTTCGGAAAACCGAAAGCCTTGGCGCCCAGGGAGGAGACGTGGATCGGATTGCGGTCGCCGGAGACTGCGGCGTACTTGCTGATCGTGGTCTGGTCGACGCGGATGGTGCTCATCGGCATCGGCGGAACCTCGTCGGCCTTGGGCTCCGGTCCGGGCTGGCCGGACAGCGAGGTCTTCTGCTGGTTGAGGAAGCTCGAGGTCTGTCGCCAGACCAGTTCGCGTCCCACCCGAATTTCGGTGACCACGTCGATCAGCAGGCCCTTGCGGTGCTCACGCAGGTTTTCGGCGTGTACCGAGAGGTCCAGCGGTTCGCTGACGGAGATGGGCCGCAGCGATTCGATGACGTTCTCGGCGTGAACGGAACCGACGGCGGCGAAGGGGAAGTCCTTCGACACCATCAGCTTCATCACGGTCGGGAAAGCCAAGGTGAAGGGATAGGTGATCGGCAGAGTGTCGCCGAACCGCAGTCCCGTCACACGGCAGTACGCTGCCAGATTGTCGGTGTCGACCTTCAGTCCGGTGAGGGTGAAGGTCTGCTGTGGCACCGAGCGAGTGTTGGACTTGTTCCACGGCAACAATCCCAGGACCGCGCGGGAGTAGATGTCGAGGGTCTTCGGCTGCTCGGTGAGCGCGACGGTCTTTGCTGCCATCATGCGCCCAGAAGGCTCTGGCCGCAGACGCGAACGACCTGTCCCGTAACGGCATTGGAGGCCGGGCTCGCGAAGTATGCGACGGTCTCGGCGACGTCGACGGTCTCGCCGCCCTGCAGGAGGGAGCTCATGCGGCGGCCGGCTTCGCGGGTGGCGAAGGGGATGGCTGCGGTCATGGCAGTCTCGATGAAGCCCGGTGCGACGGCGTTGATGGTGATGTTCTTCTTGGCCAGGACGGGAGCTTCGGCGTGAACGAGGCCGATGACGCCGGCCTTGGAGGTGCCGTAGTTGGTCTGGCCGCGGTTGCCCGCGATGCCGGCGATGGAGGAGACGTCGACGACGCGGCCGCCTTCCTTGAGGGCGCCCTTCTCGACGAGGTGCTCGGTGATCTTCTGTGGTGCAAGAAGATTGACGTTCATGACCATGTTCCAGCGGCCCTCGTCCATGTTGGCGAGGGTCTTGTCGCGGGTGATGCCTGCGTTGTGGACGATGATGTCCGCGCCGCCGTGACGCTCGAGGAGATGAGCTGCGAGGACCTCGGCTGCGTCGGCTGCCGTGACGTCGAGAGCGAGGGACGTGCCGCCGACCTTGTTCGCGGTCTCGGACAGCGCTTCGCCGGCGGCCGGGATGTCAGCGCAGACGACGTGCGCGCCGTCGCGGGCAAGCACCTCAGCGATGGTGGCACCGATGCCGCGGGCTGCACCGGTAACGACGGCAACCTTGCCTTCGAGTGGCTTGTCCCAGCTTGTGGGTGCGACGGAATCTTCAGCACCGACCACGATGACCTGACCGTCGACGAAGGCGGACTTGGCCGAAAGGAGAAAGCGCAGAGTCGATTCCACGCCGGAGAGTCCGGTGGACGCCTTGGGGGAGACGTAGACCAGCTGAGCGGTGGAGCCGCGCTTGATCTCCTTGCCTACGCTACGGGTGAAGCCTTCGAGGGCGCGCTGAGCGACATGCTCGTCGACGCTCGAGGTTTCTTCCGGCGTCGTGCCGAGAACGACGACGCGAGCCGACGGTGCGAGGTTGCGGATCACGGGCTGGAAGAACTCGAACAGCTGCTCCAGTTCGCTGACCTGAGTGATTCCGGTCGCGTCGAACACGAGTCCGCCGAAGCTGCTGTCGTGCGCCTGAGCTGCCGGGTAATCGGAAAGCAGTACGCGCAGTGGTTCTGCGAGCCGGCCCTTGCCGCCGATGAGGACAGGTCCGGCGAGTGCGGGTTCCCCTGCTTTGTAGCGACGCAGGTTCTCGGGCCTGGGCAGGCCTGCCTTCGACGCGATGAATGCGCCGGGGGCGGACGAGAGGAACTGTGAATAGAGGTCGGGAGCTCCCTTGCTGGCTGCCACGGTCCTACCTTCTGTTGTGTTTCGGGTTGTCTCTCACCGGGCAATCTGAAGAAAGCGGCGATAGACAAGTAACTTACTACTGAGTAAGAATAGTCTTCAACAGGTAATCGCACCATCCTTGGAGACGCAAGTGACAAGCAAAGCCCGTTCAAATGCAAAGCCCGCCGCACCGCGCACTGCACCGGCCGCAGCCGCTGCGAAGTCCGCAGGTCAGCGCCGCCCGGTTGCGATCGTCGGCGGAAATCGCATTCCGTTCGCGCGCTCGGACAAGGCGTACGCACAGGCGTCCAACCAGGACATGTTCACTGCGACGCTCGACGGTCTCGTGAGCCGATTCAATCTGCAGGGTGAGACGCTCGGCATGGTCGTCGGCGGCGCGGTGCTCAAGCACAGCCGTGATTTCAATCTCATTCGCGAGTCCGTTCTCGGCAGCGCGCTGAGCCCGTACACGTCGGCGTACGACCTTCAGCAGGCGTGTGGCACCGGACTGCAGTCGATCATCGCCGTCGGCGACGCCATTTCGGCCGGCCGCATCGATTCCGGCATCGGTGGCGGCACGGACACCACGTCCGATGCCCCGATCGGCGTCAACGATCAGGCACGCGAGTTCCTGCTCTCCCTCAACCGCGCGAAGTCCACGGGCGACCGCATCAAGCTGCTCGGCAATGTCCGTGCGGGCATGCTCGGCCTCGAAATTCCGCGCAACGGCGAGCCTCGCACCGGCAAGTCGATGGGCGACCACGCAGCGATCACAGCCAAGGAATTCGGCGTGAAGCGCGAGGACCAGGACGAACTTGCCGCGGCCAGCCACAAGAACATGGCAGCTGCCTACGACCGCGGTTTCTTCGACGACCTCGTCACCCCGTTCCTCGGTCTGACCCGCGACGACAACCTCCGTCCCGGTTCGACCGTCGAGAAGCTGTCGACGCTCAAGCCGGTGTTCGGTACCAAGCTCGGCGACGCGACGATGACGGCCGGCAACTCGACGCCGCTTACCGACGGTGCTTCGGCAGTGCTCCTCTCCACCGACGAGTGGGCAGCCGAACGCAATCTTCCGGTTCTGGCGCACCTCGTCGATTCCGAAACCGCTGCCGTCGACTACGTCCACGGCAAGGACGGGCTGCTCATGGCTCCCACCTACGCGATCCCGCGTTTGCTGGCCCGCAACGGCCTCACCTTGCAGGACTTCGATTACTACGAGATCCACGAAGCCTTCGCTTCGGTGGTTCTCGCAACCCTGCAGGCTTTCGAATCCGACGAGTACTGCAAGGAACGCCTCGGCCTCGACGGTGCACTGGGGTCGATCGACCGAAGCAAGCTCAATGTCAACGGATCGTCCTTGGCTGCAGGTCACCCGTTCGCGGCAACTGGCGGACGTATCGTCGCTTCCCTCGCCAAGATGCTCGCCGAAAAGGGTTCGGGCCGCGGCCTGATCTCGATCTGTGCCGCCGGCGGCCAGGGCGTCACGGCGATTATCGAGCGGTAACCGCTCCACAATCTCCCCACGCGTGTGAAAACTGCGCTCACCTGCAGTGATCGGCGCGAGGGGATGCGTAATCGGGGATCCGGCCACGAGGGGTGGCCGGATCCCCGAACTCTTTGCAAACTTTTTCGCGAAGGCGTGTAACGCTGCAGAATAGCTACCGATATTCATGACAGCCCCGTGTTGCTGCCTGACCCCCGACCTGGCAGCAGCGCGGGGCTCTCGTATGTCCGGATATCCTGTGTTGAGTTGTCGGTGAGCGCCGCAGCGACGGTTGATGCAGCGAGGAGCCAACAGGTGAGTGACGAAGAGGGTCCGTCCGTCGAGAAGACGAACAGCGAGGACTCGTCCCTCCCAGAGCAGGAACTCGAGTCGGTCGAGGAACTTCAGGCGGTCGAAGAGACCGAGTCGGTCGAGGAACCCCAGACCGCTGAGGACACCGAGCCAGTCTTCGAGGCTGAAACAGGAGAGCCTGAAGCAGTAGAGCCTGAACCAGCGGAGCCTGCACAAGTTGAAGCGCCAAAGCCTGTCGACGAGGACGCAATCGATTCCACAGAAGCGACCGTCGACGAACCAGCGCTGAACGAGGAAGTAGTTGCTTCCGCTGAACCAACCGTGGACGAGCCAACCGTGGACGAGCCAACCGTGGACGAGCTGGCCGACTACCAACTGACCGAGGACGAATCGGCAAACGAGGTCACCACCGTCATCCCTGTCGTCCCGGCCGACGACGCACCGCCGACGGAAGTAATCGACTCGGCTCCGGCGACTGAAGCCATCGACGAGCAGACGCAGCAGTTCGAGCCTCCAGCAGTGGTGGTTCCCCCGAAGCCGCCACGCCCCGAGTTCGTGCAGCAGTACGACACGCAGCAATTCGAACCCATCCAGCAGCAGTACGAGCCTGTTGTTCGCGAACCAGAGGTAATTGCACCCCCGCCACCGCAGCAACCAGTGGCGCCCGCTCCGGCGTCTTCCCGTAAGTGGGTCAAACCGGCGATAGCAGTCGGCGCCATCTTTGCCGTCGCAGTGATCGCCTACGGAGTGGATATCTTCACGTCGTCGGGGAAAACACCCCGAGGCACGCAGGTCGCCGGGGTCGACATCGGTGATCTCACGCCCGCCGACGCGGAAACCACGCTGCGCGCCGAACTCGGCCCAAGGCTTGTCGAACCCGTAGCCGTACATGCCGGCGGTGTCGACTCCGAGATCGTTCCCGCATCTGCGGGTGTAGACGTCGACTGGTCGGCCACGTTGTCCGGTGTGAACGCTCAGCCCATCAACCCGATCACCCGGATCACGTCGTTCTTCGGCTCCCGCGAGGTTCCGGTCGTGTCGACCGTCGACCAGGGGGCGTTGGACGCCTCGATGTCGCAGCTTGCGGCGAACAGCGATCGTGCGCCCGTCGAAGGTGCAGTCGTGTTCGAGGACGGTAAGGCGACGGGTGTTTCGCCCGCCGCTGGCCAGGCGCTCGAAGCGCAGCAGGCGGGCGCCACATTCGCCGCGGAGTGGTCTGACGGTGGCGTCGTCGATCTTCCGGTGGACGAAGTGCCGGTCACCGTCACTCAGGCCGGTGTCGATCGCGCACTGCAGGAGATCGCTATTCCGGCCGTCTCGGGTGACGTCGTGGTCAACGGCCGTGACGGCAAGGTCGCGACGCTCGGCGTCGACCAGATCGGCGAGGTCTTGACCTTCACACCGGATGCTTCCGGTGGGCTGACCCCGCAGTACAACACGGATGCCGCGATCAAGATTCTGACTCCGCAGTTGGTATCGACGGAAGTGCAACCCAAGGACGCGTCGTTCACCTTCGCCGGTGGCAAGCCGACGGTTGTGCCTGGTGTTGTCGGAGATCTGATCAACTGGCCGGACACGGTCAAGGAACTCCCGGTTCTGCTGGGCAGCACGGCTTCTCGGGCAACCCCTGCCGTGTACGGACCGGTTCCGCCGGCGCTGACCACCGAAGCCGCGAACGCACTCGGCATCAACGAGGTGATCGGCGAATTCACCACCGGTGGTTTCGAATACGCGTCTGGCGTCAACATCGGCCTGGCGGCTTCGGAGATCGACGGCGCGGTCATCAAGCCCGGAGATACGTTCTCGCTCAACGAATACACCGGTCCGCGTGGTGCCGCTCAGGGATACGTCGAGTCGGGGATCATCAACAACGGTCGCCCGGACAAGGCTGTCGGCGGCGGTATCAGTCAGCTTGCGACGACGCTCTACAACGCGACGTACTTCGCCGGCATGGACGACGTCGCGCACACCGAGCACAGTTACTACATCTCGCGGTACCCCGAGGCTCGTGAGGCGACAATCTTCGATGGTGCGATCGACCTGCAGTTCCGAAATCCGGCGAAGACCGGCGTGATGATCGAGACGATTGCGACGTCGTCGAACATCACCGTTCGGATCTGGGGAACCAAAACTGTCGATGTCACGTCGACGACCGGCCCGCGCACGTCGCCGACGTCGCCGAACACCGTGACCTTGCCGGAGGGGCCTGGCTGTGTGGCCTCGAGCGGTGCGCCCGGATTCACGGTCAGCGACACTCGCGTGATCACCGACCACGCGAGTGGCGCCGAGATTTCCTCGAACACCCGGACCGTCAAGTACGACCCGGTGCCGATCGTGAAGTGCGAGTAGGGAACTACTTGCCGACGAGTGGGCCGAGAGTGCGGCCCGCGAGGTCGACGATGCCTGGCTCTTCGCCGTTGGTGATCAGGTTGATCACGACGCCGTCGATGCCGTGGTCGAGGATGCGCGTCTGAACCTGCTCGGCGACGTCGTCCGGGCTGCCCACGAAATGACGCTCGGTGGCCTTGGCGACCACGTCTTCCGGCGCCGTGGTGATGTCGAGACCACGCTCTGCGAGGAACGTTCGCTGATGCGCGCGAGCCTTGTCGCCGTCCTCGTCGATCATCATGAACGTCAGGAAGCTGGTCTCGAGGGTAGCGGGATCGCGACCGGCTTCGTCGCAGCGTGCCGCAAGTGCTTCCATCTTGCGCGGCAGTTCCGACGGGTCACAGATGATGTTGAGGTGATCTGCGAAGCGAGCGGCGAGCCCGAACGTCTTTTTCTCACCGCCACCGCCGAGCAGGATCGGCAGGTCGTCGCGGACGCGAGGCTCGTTGATGGCGTCCTTGACGTGGTACCACTTGCCGTCGAAGGTGGGGCGATCACCGCGGAGCATCGGCGCGATGATCTGCAGTGCTTCGTCGAGCTTCTGGAAGCGCTCGGTGAACGTTCCGAACTCGTATCCGAACGAATTGTGTTCGAGTTCGAACCAACCGGCGCCAATGCCCAGGATGGCCCGACCGCCGCTCACCACGTCGAGGGTGGTGACGGTCTTGGCGAGCATGGGCGGATTGCGGTAGGTGTTTCCCGTGACCAGTGCAGACAACTGGATGGTCTCGGTGGCCGTCGCCAGCGCGGAGAGCGCCGAGTAGGCCTCGAGCATCGGGGCGTCCGGCGCTCCGATTCCGGGGAGTTGGTAGAAGTGATCCATCACGAATGCAGTGTCGAAGCCTGCGGCTTCGGCTTCGCGGGCCTGCGCTATGACGGTGGGGAAGAGGTCCTTGACCGGACCGCCGTAGCTGAAGTTGGGCATCTGGTATCCGAGGCGAGTGCTCACCGTTTCGACGTTACTCGCGATCGGTTGACCTGGCACGATTTTACCAACTCTATGGATTCCGTTGTGCCGGGCAGACTTCCGGAATTCAGAGAAGCTCTTCGGCCGCTTCGCGTCGCTTGGCCCGCTGTTGGTGGCGCTTTACGCCCAGGACGGCGGCTGTGAGGCCGACGAGTGCCCCGACCCCAGCGCCGGCCCAGGTCGCGATTCCGTCGCCCGGACGAGTTACGAGTTGGGCGACGACGCCGATCAATGCGATCAGATAGGCGGACCCGGCCATGAGAGCTCGGGGCGGCAGACCCTTCATGCTTGCGTAGACGTAGACGTCGACGTCGTGGGCCTGGGCGTACCGCAGCACCACCATCGAGCAGATAAACCATCCGATAAGCAGTCCCACTGAAATCCATGCGCCGGTTCGTCCCGCAACCCACGGCAGAATTGTCGCTGCGATCAACGTGATCCAGTAGGCGAATTGGAACCCCACCGCCGAGGCTTCGTTCCAGACGTCGCGCTGACGCTCGTCCTTGTAGAAGTCGTCGTCCAGATCTCCGACGAACCGCATTGCCTTCATCATGGTGCTCATGCCGTCTCCTCTGGAATTTCTGCGGTGAGTGCCGATTCGGGTAGGGGAAAGAGTGCTTCGACGGTGGCCCCCAGCGCTAGTGCCAGGCGAAGTGCCAGGTAGACGCTCGGTGCGTAGTCGCCGCGTTCGACGGAGACGATGCTCTGTCTGCTCACTTGGCCTGCTGTGGCCAGTTGCGCCTGGGTGAGGCCGGCGAGGCGTCGGTGCTCTCGCACGTTGTTGTCGCCAGCCTTGCCAGTCATGGGAAAAGTAAAGAATACTTGTCACATGATGTCAAGTTTGCTTGTCATATGGAAAGCTGACGGCATGCGTGAACGATTTCTCGAGATCGCCCTGTCAAATCCGGTGGTCGCAACGATCGTGGATCGGGCGCCGAAGTTGGAGTTGGCTGAGTGGTACCTGACCGCAGGTGGGCTTTTCCAAACCGTCTGGAATCACATCGACGGCCGTGACCCCGGAGCTGGAATCAAGGACTACGACCTCTTCTATTTCGACGCCGACGATCTGAGCTACGAGGCGGAAGATCGCGTGATTCGTTCGGCCGCAGAATTGTTCGCCGATGTGGATGCCGACGTCGAAGTACGCAACGAAGCCCGCGTGCACCTGTGGTACGAGCAGCATTTCGGCATTCCCGGCGTTCCGTTCACCAGTTGCCGCGACGCCATCGACCACTTCGCCTCCACAACTTGCTGTTTCGGGATCACCAAGGGAGCAAGCGGCACCGTGGACGTGTATGCCCCGCATGGATACGACGATCTCTTCGACATGATCGTCCGCCCCAACCCGGTGCTGGCGCCGCGAGAGGTGTACGAGGCCAAGGCGGCACGGTGGCGCAGGGAATGGCCTGCGCTGACCGTGGAGCCTTGGACCGAGACCTAGACTTAGACCTCGATCGGCGGATGCAACCTGTCCATGGTCCATTGCCGATTACGACGTGCGGCAAGTGAACTGGCGCCGAGTGAGGCGACGAGAAGGCCACCGAGGACGGCGATCGAGACCCACAGCCTCGAGTCGATACCGCCGACGGTGAGTTGTCGTAGCCCGTTCACCGCGTAGGTCATGGGGTCGAACGGGTGGATGATCTGGAACGGTTTCGCGGTGGTTTCGACGGGATAGATGCCGCCGGCCGAAACCAGTTGCAGCATCAGGAACGCCAGGGTGATGACGCGTCCGACGGACACTCCGAAGATGGCGTTGAATGCCTGGATCAACGCCATGTAGGTGGCGGTGATGAGCATCAGGAATCCGACGGTGCCGAGGGCATGCGTGGGGTGCAGACCGACGGCGAAGTGCACGACCAGATACATCACGATCACCTGGCAGATGCCGATGAGCAGTGCCGGCCAGTACGAGGCGAGGACCACTCGCAGCGCGCCGAGACCGTTTGCGATGGGCCGGTTCTGGAGCGGCTTGAGCAGCATCCAGGTGATGATGCCGCCCACGAACAGCGCGAGGGGCAGGAAGAACGGAGCAAATCCGGTGCCGAAGGTGCTTGCCCGGTTCTCGTAAGTTTCCTGCAGTTCGACCGGGCTGGAGAGGGTTTGAGCGGTTGCGGTTCGCTGTTGATCGGTCCAACTGGGAATCTGGCCCGCGCCCTCGGTGAGTTTGGTTGCAAGTGCGGAGGATCCGGCACGGAGTTGCTCGGTGCCGTCTGCGAGTTTGGCCGCACCGTCGGAAAGTTGGACGCTGCCGTCAGTGAGTTGAACCAGTCCGCTACTGAGGGTTTGAGCGCCGTCGTTGACTTGTTGACCGCCGTCACGAAGCTGCACCAGACCGTTGCGGAGTTCACCGCCGCCGTTGGCCGCGGCATTGAGCCCGGCTCGGAAGGTGCTCGACGGATCGTCGAGTTGGTAAGCGAGTTGTTGTGCACCGCTCTTGAGTTCGCCCAGTTGGCCCATGGTCGCTTCACCGAAACCCTGAGTGCGCAGCATGTCCTGGGCAGGCGCGAGGGCATTGGCGATCTGTTGGCTGACGGGATCCGGGTTCAGCCGAAGGCTGGCCACGGCCTGCCCGACCAGCTGTGCGACGTCTGCCTGTGTGTTCCCGAGGACGCTCAGTTGGTCAACGACCTGGGTGACGCCACCACTGAGTTGGCTTGCGCCGTCGCCCAGTTGGACGGCTCCGAGATCGAGCTGCCCCAAACCGTCGGTCAGTGCGAGGACACCGTCCGTGGCGGTGTTGATACCGGTCGAGAGTTGCGCTGTACCGCCGGCAAGAGTGGCTGCACCGTCGCGTGCGGTAACCATGTTGTCGGCCAGCGTTTTCGAGCCCGACGCCAATTCGCCGGCTCCGGCGTTGGCTGTGTTCACTCCGGCCGAGAGCTGGAGCGCTCCGTCGGCGGCCTGCTTCAAACCTGCACCGGCGTCGGTCAATCCGACCAGAACCGTCTCAACCGACTGCGCGCCGATCTTGTCGCTGACTTGGCTGAGGACCTGCTGGGCGGCATTTTGACCGATGATGGTGCCGAGATAGTTGTTGACGTCGTTGAAGGTGAACTGCAACTGCGCTTTGTGGGGGTCCTTGGACGTCGGGGAGGCAACGGCCTCGCTGAAATTCTCGGGCAGAGTGAGAGAGAAGTAGTAGGTGCCGTCCGAAACTCCCTGTTCGGCTTCCTGCTGTGAGACCAGATGGAGATCGAGTTCACCGGAATCGAGCAGCGCTTGGCTGACCTCGTCGCCCGCGTTGAGTTCCTGCCCCTGGACCATCGCGCCGCGGTCGGTGTTGACCAGAGCTACGGGGACCTTGTTCACCTCACCGAACGGATTCCAGAAGGCCCACAAGTACATCGCGCCGTACAGGAGCGGCATCAAGATGATGGTGACGAGTGCAATCCTGGGCATCGCGCCGCGGGAGAACCGCTTGAGTTCGGTTCCGAGAGACATTCCAGCGAGCATCGCGATTACCTCGCCCCTTCTTGGTCGGGATTGGTGACTTCTTGGAGCAAGGTGACGGCATCGATGGGTGATCCGTCGGGCAGCGGGTTGACGGTCGACGCGATGATGGTCTGGTAGCTCCCCATCTCGACCAGTCGCTCGACGAGATATGCGCGCTCGGAGTCACGCCGCACCTGTTCGAGATCGTCGACGACAAGCACGGCCGGCTTCTTCGTGTTCGCGACCGCGATGCGTAGCAGGGTCGCCTCGAGTTCGCCGAGGTCGCTGACATATCGGCCGAGTGCAGGCAACGGATGGTCACCGAAGACAGGGGCACACACGGCTTCGAGTTCTCGGTCCCCGGCACGTCCGATGAGCTTGTACCAGGGTGCGTCCCACCGGATCTGCTCCGTGATCAGATCGCGAACGGTGACGGACTCGGCAAGCTCGTCGATGTCCTCGAACCCGGCGACCCCGGCGATCTCGAAGATCTCACGGGGACGGGTTCGGCCGAAGACGGAGAGCGATCCGGAACTGGCTTTCATTCGCCCGCTGAGTGTCAGAAGTAAGGACGTACGTCCTGAACCGGCCGAGCCTTCGAGGATGGTCACACCGCCCGCACGAATTTCGAGGTTGACGGGTCCGAACACCGGCCCCCATGGGCCGTCGAGCGCCAACTCCGTGGCAGTCAATGCCAGGTCGGGGGCGTAATCGGGTTGTGCGTGCTCTGGTGCGACCACGATGATCACCTGTCTGTTGATCTACTCGGCCTTCGAAGGAACCGAGTGCTGGTTCAGTGGACGTTCGTGCTCACCCAATCACATCGGTAGGGGGCGAGCGGTCTCACGAACGGGATGTGTCGGACACGTCTGACAACTTGGAGACCGAACGGTATGTATTCTGTTGGAAACGGACAGGGGGAGTCGAGGTGCCGGTTCGTAGACGCGGTATGTGCGTGTTGCTTGTCATGGCCGCCCTGTCGGTTGTCTCCTGTGCCGGTGAGCGCGAGTCGCTCCCGTTCGTGTCCAGCGAAGAGCGTTTCGCGTTCACCGGACGCAATCCGGCTGCTGGTCCTCCGACTGTTCCGACCTTGCCTGCCGAGGATGCACCATACGGAGCGATCAAGCTGTCGGGTGCTTGGACGGGCGCTGCCAAAGTCTCGGTGCCCGGATCTGTCACGTGTCTCGAAACAGGTTCCGGAGATGCCACTCCAACTGGCTACCGTCAATGGACGTACGAGGTGCATACGAGTTCGTTCTACGAATACGACGGAGGCGGCGAATATCCGGGACGCGATTTTCACTTGTACGTCATGGTGAACGAGAGTCCGGAGCAAGGGCGATCCGGGGCGATAGTGAAGTTCTCCGATCAAAGCGGAGAGTTCGTGTCCTTCGGTATCAGTGACGACTCGCCCTTCGAGATGACCGGTTCCTCGGACCGAACGCGTCTGGCAATCGCAATGACCGGAACGGCGGCGAGAGCCGGCGAACAGCCGACGACGTCGGTCCTGTCCGCTCAGATCAGTTGCCCCACCATCGAGCGCAGATGACCGCTGACAACAAAGATGCCGGCCCCGAAACATTCTCGGGACCGGCACTTTTCATGAATCAGGAGCGAATCAGAATGCTGCTTCGTCGATCTCCATGATGTCGTTCTCGGTGTTCGCGACGATCTCGCGCGAAGCGGTGAGCTCCGGCAAGACGTTCTTGGCGAAGAAGGACGCGATGGCGACCTTGCCCTCGTAGAAGCTCTTGTCCTTGTCGGAAGCGCCGTTGTCGAGTGCTGCGAGAGCGATCTCGGACTGACGGAGCAGCTGCCAGCCGATGAGCAGGTCGCCCACGGACATCAGGAAGCGGACTGAGCCGAGGCCGACCTTGTACAGCTCGGTGGGCTGCTCCTGAGCTCCCATGAGGAAGCCGGTGAGCGTGGCAGCCATGGCCTGGACGTCTTCGAGTGCGGTGGCGAGCAGTGCGCGCTCCGCCTTCAGACGGCCGTTGCCGGCTTCGCTGTCGATGAAGGTCTTGATCTGTCCGGCAACATGAGCGAGCGCGACGCCGCGGTCACGGGCGATCTTGCGGAAGAAGAAGTCCTGAGCCTGGATGGCCGTGGTGCCTTCGTACAGCGAGTCGATCTTGGAGTCGCGGATGTACTGCTCGATCGGGTAGTCCTGCAGGAAGCCGGAGCCGCCGAGGGTCTGCAGGCTGTCCGTCAGGTACTGGTACGCACGCTCGGAGCCGACGCCCTTGACGATCGGGAGCAGCAGGTCGTTGACGCGGAACGCGGTGTCCTTGTCTGCGCCCGAGACGAGCTTGGCGACAACCTCGTCCTGGTGTGCTGCGGTGTAGAGGTACACCGCGCGCAGGCCTTCGGCGTATGCCTTCTGCATTGCCAGGCTACGACGCACGTCGGGGTGGTGCGTGATGGTCACGCGCGGCGCGGCCTTGTTGGTCATCTGAGTCAGGTCTGCGCCCTGCACACGCTGCTTGGCGTAGTCGAGAGCGTTGAGGTAACCGGTGGAGAGGGTGGCGATTGCCTTGGTGCCGACCATCATTCGAGCGTGCTCGATGACGTCGAACATCTGGGCGATGCCGTTGTGGACCTCGCCGACCAGCCAGCCCTGTGCGGGGATGCCGTGGCCGCCGAAGGTGACCTCACACGTGGCGGAGACCTTCAGGCCCATCTTGTGCTCGACGTTGGTGACGAAGGCGCCGTTGCGCTCGCCGAACTCTTCGGTCTCGAAGTTGAAGTGCGTCTTCGGGACGAAGAACAGGCTCAGGCCCTTGGTGCCGGGTCCGGCGCCTTCCGGGCGAGCGAGAACGAGGTGGAAGATGTTCTCGAACAGGTCGTCCGAGTCGGCCGAGGTGATGAAGCGCTTGACGCCCTCGATGTGCCAGGAGCCGTCGTCCTGCTTGATTGCCTTGGTGCGTCCGGCACCGACGTCGGAGCCGGCGTCGGGCTCGGTGAGGACCATCGTGGCGCCCCATCCGCGTTCGACGATGGTGGCGGCCCACTTCTTCTGCTCTTCGGTGCCGTTGTTGAACAGCACGTCCGCGAAGGCGGGTCCGGCCTGGTACATGTGCGCTGCGGGCTGTGCGCCCAGGATCAGCTCACCGATGGCCCACACGACGGAACGGGGAACCGGCACGCCGCCGACCTCTTCGCTCAGTCCCATGCGGTACCACTCGGCGTCCCAGAGAGCCTTGAAAGACTTCTTGAAGGATTCCGGCAGTGCAACGGTGTGCGTCTCGGGATCGAAGACAGGGGGGTTGCGGTCCGCGTCGGCGAAAGATTCGCCCAGCGGTCCCTCGGCCAGGCGTGCGACCTCTGCCAGCATGTTGCGGACAGTGTCGGCATCCAGGTCGCCCCAAGCGCCTTCGCTCAGTGGCTTCTCCAGTCCGAGAACCTCGAAGAGGTTGAACTCCAGGTCCCGAACGTTGCTCTTGTAATGGCCCATGTCTTCTGCTTCTCCCAGTGAGGTGGTGCGGTCCAGCACTCCTAGTACCGCCCGAAGTTTATTACTCGTCGGTAACTTAATACATGTTACTAGCCGTTCTTTGCATTGCCAACACCGGATTTGCGTCCGATGACAAGCGCGTCGACCGCGAGTCCCGTTTCGGTGTGCCTGTGGGGATTTCCGGCGATCTCGAACTCGAGCTTTCCTTGGAACTCCTGCATCAATTCTTCTGGGGTGTAAAGGATTTCGGGATCTTTCGGTCCGCCGACGCCGTAGTCGATGTTGCTTCGGTCGTGACCCAAAATCATGAGGATTCCATCAGGTTTCAGAGAATTTATGGCACGGTTCACAACCAGGGTGCGTTGTGGTGCGGGTAGATGAAGGTAAAGAAGCAGTGCCAAGTCGTATGCCTGCCCGTTTCTGGAGGCGTAGTCCGCGACGGTGACGTCGCCGCACCGGTAGTCGAGACGGTCGAGGACCGATCGGGGTGAGCGGGCCGCGATCGTGCGGGCTTTCTCGATCGCGACGGCCGAGTAGTCGATGCCGGTGACCTGCCAACCGCGGGTTGCGAGCCACAACGCGTTACGGCCCTCGCCACACGCCAGGTCCAGTGCCTGGCCGTGGGGGAGGGCCGTTGCGTATTCCACCAGTAGTTCGTTGGGAGGAGCGCCCCAGACGAGCTCGGATTCTTCGTACTTCTTGTCCCAGGCGGCCGCATCCATAGATGACGACGGTAGCGGCACTCAGTTCTTGCGGACACCGTCCATCGGGTTCTTGCGCAGGGCGGCGCGAGTCGGGATCGCGATGGAGACAAATCCCAGAACAGCGGTCACGGCGACGATGGAACCGTAGATCATCGGTGAGATCGCCGGGATCGGCTGCCCGGACACCGCCACGGCGATGCCCATCAGCGGCGGCAGGGCGATCAGCGATCCGACCACGACGGCGATTCCCACCACCATCAACGATTCGATGCGCATCATCGCTCGGATCTGCTTCGTCCGCGAACCCACCAGCTGCAGGAGCGCGAACTCGCGGGAACGCTCGGCAGTGGCGGCGACCAGAGTGTTCACGACGGCGACGGCCAGATAACCGAGCAGGACGAGGACGGCGAGGATGCTGACCCACGACTGCATACGCCGCTGATCTTCGCCTGCGGCTCCGAACTGGTCCTGGTTCATCGCGGCGATCGAGGGGAAAGACTGCAATGACTGCTGTACTTCAGCCGACCGTCCGGGTTCGGCAGCAACCAGAACGGTGTCGATCAGGGCGTCGGTGGAGTGCTGACGCAAAGTCTCGATCGGCATGGTCACGTCCCCGAATCCGAGGCCGCGACCGTATTTTGCGACGACCATCGGATGCACCAGCGTTCCGTCACCCAGATAGAGGTCGACGCGCTGGCCGACCTTGGCTCCGAGTGTGAAGGCGCCGTCTTCGCTCACGGCAACGGTATCGCCGGTCAGAGCGCTCAGGTCGCCTTCGGTCACCGCGAGATCGAGGGTCGCGGCGGCACTGGCAGCGTCGATGCCCTGGGTCGCGATCGCGCTGTCGGCTGAGCCGCCTTCCTCGCCACTCGGTACCGGTAAGACCTGGCTGCGCACCACGGGGTTTGCCGCACTCACACCGGGCACCGCTGCAATCGAGTCGAGGAGAGAGGGAGCGATACCGGCCGGAGCGCCCACGATCAGGTCTGCGGTGACGCCCTTGATCGACTGGTTGGTCGCCTCGGCTGCGACGGTGCTCTGGCTGAAGAACTGCACCGAGCCCAGTGCGATTGCGAGAGCCAAGGGGACAACGGCCGACGAGAGTCGCCTCGAGTTGGATTCGGCGTTGGCGGCAGCGAGAACTTTCGACGCCGATCGGCTACGGCGCAGCGGGCCGCCGAGGACCTTGATGATGCCGCGCACCAACAACGGGCCGAGCAGCGCGACCGAGAAGATCAACAGCAGTGCGCTCGAACCGGCTCCGGCGGCTGCCACGCTGCCGGGCAGGAAGGCCGGGAGGATGCACGCGCTGAGGCCGGCGGCGCCGAAGATCAGCCCGGTGATGATGCGTCCTCGGCCCAGTTTCGCCGGGCCGCTTTCGGATTCGCGCAGTGCTTCGACAGGGTCGAGCTTTGCCGGCCGACGGGCAGCGATCGCAGCCGCCGCGCGGGCAGTGAGTACGCAGATCAGGAAGGCCGCGATGGCAGGAAGCGGGCTGTACGCCAACGCGAAATCCGTGGGCATGACCCCTGCATCGGCGAACTGTGCGCCCAGAACTCGGGCGAGCAGGTATCCGGGCACCGCGCCGAGAGCTGCCGCCGCAGCAGCAACGAGCAGCACTTCACGCCCGATCATGACGTGGACTTGCCGAGTAGTGGCTCCGATTGCACGCAACAGAGCGAACTCTCGGCGCCTGGCGTTGATCGAGAGCGACAACGTGCTGGACACGACGAACATGCTGACCATCAATGCAAGACCCGCAAACGAGGCGCAGAGCACGATCAACTGAGTCCGCGCAGCACCGGCGTCGAGGAATTCGATGCCTCCGCGTGCGGTGCCGGTCGAGATCTCGGCGTCGGTCCCGGCGAGTGCCTCGCGAGCGAGAGCGGCGGCATTCACGCCTTCGGGGGCGATCAATCCGACTGCGGTGACCGAGTTCTGGTGCGGCCACAACCGTTCGGCCTCTGCGTCGTCGAGGAAGACGAGTGCCGGACGGTCGGGTGAGGGCACCGAAGACGAATCTGCTGTGCCGACAACGGTGTACTCGTCCACTATGCCGCCGTGAGCCAGCATGATCCGCTCGCCGAGCGCGGCGCCGGTGGTCGAGACCACCTCGTCGCGGCTCTGCGGAGCGCGACCCTCGGCGAGTGAGTACGGCGCCAATTGTGCTGTGTTCCAGGGATGGGCGTCGAGTACGACGCCCTCGGCGGTGCTGACGGGGACGGAGATATCGGGAACCACCGTGACATCGAGCGTGTCGAGCTTGCGGACCGTATCGCCGTCGAGGAGAACTCGCTCGGCAAAAGGCTGATCGGCGTCTTCCTTGACCTCGAGCGCCTGTGGTGCACTCACGACGGCGTCGGCACCGGCGTAGAGATGTGGTGAGACACCGCCTCGCACTCCCGATTCCAGCAACACACCCAGACCGCAGGTGAGGAGCGCTGCGCAGAATACGGAGACGAACACGGCGACGAAACCGGAGCGATGCGCTTTCAGGTGCGCAAACGTGTGCGCTTTCATCATCACCAGTCCCCGAGGTGTGTCATGCGCTCGGCGATCTGCTGCGGTGTCGGGCGGTCGATGTGCCCGACAAGTTTCCCGTCGGCGAGGAACAGCACACGATCGGCGTACGACGCGGCCACCGGGTCGTGCGTGACCATGACGATGGTCTGGTCGAACTCGGCGGCCGTTCGGCGCAGCAATTCCAGAACCTGCTTGGCGCTGCGGGAGTCGAGGGCGCCGGTCGGTTCGTCGGCGAAGAGTGCGTCGGGGTGGGTGACGAGGGCGCGCGCGATGGCGACGCGTTGCTGCTGGCCACCGGACAGTTCGGAGGGTTTGCGCTTGCGGTGCGATCCGAGCCCGACGGATTCGAGGACGAAGGTCAGGTACTGCTTGTCGGCTCGTCGTCCGGCGAGGAGTAGGGGGAGCGTGACGTTCTGCTCGACGTCGAGAGCGCCGAGCAGGTTGTAGGCCTGGAAGACGAAACCGATGTGGTCGCGTCGGAAGATGCTGCGGGCCTTCGGCTTCAGCTGTGAGATCTCGGTGTCGCCCAACCACACCGATCCGCTGCTCGGTCGGTCGAGGCCCGCGGCGCAGTGCAGGAAAGTGCTCTTACCTGATCCGGACGGGCCCATCACGGCGGTGAAGGTGCTGCGCGGCAGAGTGAGGCTGATGTTGTCGAGGGCGGTCACGGCGCCACGGCCGTTGCCGTAGATCTTGCTGACTCCCTCGAGGCGTACAGCAGATGTTCGAGCGCCCGTGGCGCCAGAAGCCGGCGGGGCGAGGACCGAGTGTCGATTCTTCATGGGAAGAACGCTATGGAGATTCGGCATTCGTCGACATCCAGCAGAGTCCCGAATCAATGGTGTAGCCAGCTGTAGTGGATCGTGCGGTGTGGTGCGGCATGCTGGGGCAGTGAAGAAGAGAACCAGGGCTGCGGTGTACGTGCTCGTCGAGGGTGCGGCAGCTGTGGTTTCCCTGTTCTTGCTGATGGTCGGTCTCATTCTCTTGTCGCTCTCGATTCTGATCGTCGGCTGGTTGCTGTTGCCGTCGTACGTGCGAGTGCTCCGGTGGTGGGCCGGCCTGGCTCGCAAACGCACTGCTGAGTACACCGGGCGCCCTGTTCTGCAGCGATATCCGCCGATGCCGAGCAATCCGACGTTCGGGGACTGGAGCCGGTTCCTCACCGATCAGTCGACGAGGCGCGACGCGGCCTGGTTGTCGATTCATGGTCTGGGTGCTTTCGTCGCGGCGATGCTGACCATTGCTCTGCCACTCGGTGCGCTCAATGCGATTGCCGTCCCGCTGTACTGGCAGCAGATGCCCGCGGGCGAACCCGTCAACAACCCGTACCCCGTGACGTCGTGGCTGGGCGCTGCCGGAATGCCGTTGATCGGCATCCTGTACTTCCTGATCGCGTGGTGGTTGATCCCCGCGATGGCGAAGTGGATCAGCTGGTCGACCACGACTTTGCTTGCGCCGGATACGCGTTCGGACCTATCGAAGCGCGTCACCGCCCTGACGGCCAGCCGCGCTGCAGCGCTCGACGCACATTCGGCCGAACTCAAACGCATCGAGCGGGATCTGCACGACGGTGCGCAGAACCGTCTGGTCGCGGTGGTGATGATGCTGGGAATGGCGGAGCGGTCGTTGCAGATCAACCCGGACCAGGCTCTGCCGCAACTGCATCGGGCGCAAGATGCCGCGACCGAGGCGTTGAGTGAACTCCGCACGTTGGTGCACGACATCTATCCGCCGATCCTCGACGAGCTCGGCCTCGAGGGCGCGATCTCCGCGCTCGCGGGGCGCTCCAGTGTGCCCTGTGTACTCGAGATCGACGATCTCCGCCGTGCCCCGGCTGCCGTCGAGGCTGCCGCGTATTTTGTCGTCGCCGAGGCTCTGACCAACGTGGCAAAACACAGCGGAGCGCGCAGCGTCACCGTCACGGCAAGGACGGAGACGTCTGCCGACTCTTCGGGTGAGACGATGCTCATCGACGTGATCGACGACGGTCACGGCGGCGCGAACGAACGTCCGGGCGGCGGCGTGGCGGGTATCCGGCGCCGGGTCGAGGCTTTCGAAGGAACCGCCACACTGGAGAGCCCGGAGGGCGGACCGACAACGATGAGGGTGGAACTACCGTGCGGATTCTGATTGCCGAGGACGACGCTCTCCTGCGCGAAGGGCTTGCACTGCTGCTTCGCGGAGAGGGATTCGAGGTGTCTGCCGTCTCCGACGCCACACAGTTCCTTGCGGTGTTCGAGGAGACCGCCCCCGACGCCGCGGTGCTCGACGTCCGGATGCCTCCTACTTTCACCAACGAGGGACTTCGAGCGGCGATCGAGGTGCGCAAGCTTCGTCCGGGCTTTCCCGTCCTGGTCCTTTCCGCCTACGTCGAGGATCGCTACGCCGGTGAACTGTTGGCAGGCGGCGCCGGCGGCGTCGGCTATTTGCTCAAGGAACGGGTTGGCAAGGTAGCCGAGTTCGTCGACGCGTTGAACCGGGTGGTCGACGGCGGAACCGTGATGGATCCCGAGGTCGTATCCCAACTGATGAGCCGTCGACGCGCCGACGATCCGATCAGATCACTGACCCCACGCGAGTCCGAGGTCCTCGGACTGATGGCAGAGGGGCTGGGAAATCAGGAAATCGCCAGGAAGTTGGTCGTCAGCGACACCGCTGTGAGCAAGCACATAGGAAATATCTTCGCGAAACTCGGCCTGTCGGCTTCGGAAAGCGGGCATCGTCGTGTTTTGGCAGTTCTAGCTCATTTGCGCGCCTGATCGAGGATCTGGACTACATACCTGACCGAAGCGTAATGTGAGCCAGCCTCATGTTGTTGTCGTGATCGAACGGTGACCTGAGAGGCAGGGGCTTATGTCCTGTACGTAACGTGTGATGTCGAATGCGCGTCATCACCAGAAACCAACGAGGAGATCGATCAATGGGTAAGCCGATTGCCAGTGTGGCCGGAGGTCGGCAGTCCGTCCTTCTCGGGCTCGGCGTTCACCGCCCGGAGCGAGTCGTGACCAACGACGAGATCTGCGAGCTGATCGATTCCACCGACGAGTGGATCCAGACGCGATCGGGCATCAAGTCGCGCCGGTTCTCCGGCGAAGGCGAAGGCATCCTCGCCATGTCGATCAGCGCTGCTCGTAAGGCACTGGACGTCAGCGGCATTGCGCCCGAGCAGATCGGCGCCGTGATCATCGCGACGTCGACGTGGGACTTGCAGACTCCTCAGGCCGCATCCATCGTTGCCCATGAGCTGGGTATCAAGGGTCCGGCTGCGTTCGACGTCGCAGCCGGTTGCGCCGGTTTCTGTACCGCCCTTGCGGTGGCCAGTGACCTCGTTCGCGGTGGCACCGTAGATCACGTTCTCGTCGTCGGCGTCGAGTTGATGAGCGAGGCCACCGAGCCCACCGATCGCAGCGTTCGCTTCATCTTCGGTGACGGCGCAGGCGCAGTTGTCGTCGGCCCGAGCGACACCGTCGGAATCGGCCCGGTCGAGTGGGGTTCGGACGGCAGCCAGTCCGACGCCATCGTTCAGGAGCCCAGCTGGCTCGACTACACCAAGAACCCGACCGGACCTCGGCCGTGGATCAAGATGGCCGGCACCGCGGTGTTCCGCTGGGCTGCCTTCGAGATGGGCAAGGTCGCCACTCGCACCCTGGAGAAGTCAGGGCTGGGTATCGAGGACATCGACGCTTTTGTCCCGCACCAGGCAAACCAGCGCATCAACGAGGTCATCGCTCGCAGCATGAAGCTGCCCGAGGGATTCCCGGTCTCCAACGACATCGCCGAGACAGGCAACACGTCCGCGGCGTCGATCCCGCTCGCCATGGAGCAGATGCTGCGCGACGGACAGTGCAAGCCGGGCGACAAGGCCTTGCTTCTCGCCTTCGGTGCCGGCCTGTCCTTCGCCGGTCAGGTTGTTGTCATGCCGCCGTTGGCTGGGGCAGAATCCGCCTGATCTTCACTCGTACGTACTGAGCGCCTCGAACTTCGGTTCGGGGCGCTCAGTCGTTTCCAGGAGGGCAGTCGTTTCCGGGGCCGGCTCGTCGGAACCTGTGATGTGGCACCCTGGCGAGATGGTCGAGAGCGTGGGAGAGTCCGAACGCACGGGTGAGACGGGCGGCAGCTTGGCGAAGATGGGCGGGCAAGTGGCGCTCGCCAGCACGGTCAGCCGGATCACCGGCTTCGTCCGCACCCTTGCCCTTGCCGCGGTCCTGGGCATCGCCCTGGTCAGTGATGCGTACAACGCGGCCAACAGCTTCCCGAACATGGTCTATCAGCTCCTCCTCGGCGGGATTCTCGCCAGCGTCCTGCTTCCGTATCTGACGCGGCAACGACGCCGTGGACGGACGCTCGAACGTGAGCAGACGCAGCGCGTGCTCACCGTGGGAGCGCTTGCTCTTGCTCTCGTGACGGCAGTGGCCGTGGTGTGCGCGCCGCCGCTGGTCTCGGCCGTGATCGATGATCCGGCTCAACGCGAACTTACGACGCTCTTCGCGTATTTGCTTCTGCCGGAGATCTTCTTCTACGGCATCACGGCGATGATGACGGCTGTGCTCAGTGTTCGATCGGTGTTCGGTGCGCCGGCCTGGGCGCCGGTGATCAACAACGTCGTCCTTCTGGTGACGGTCGCAGTCTTCCTGTGCATCCCGGGGCCGGTGGCTCTGACTCCCGAGTCGATGACCACCGCGCAGGTTCTGGTGATTGGTATCGGCACTTTGCTCGGGATCGTGGCGCAAACCGCCGTCGTTGCTCGAGCGCTGCACCGCAACGGGTTTCGGTGGCGCCTTCGCGTGCGGGTCGTACCGCACACCTGGCGCCCGGTGCGTGTCGGGGCGCCGTTGCTCGGCTGGGTACTTGTGTACGTCGTTGCCGGCCAGATCGGTGTGTGGGTGACGATGAAGGTCACTCTCTCCCGTCACGTCTACTCGATGTACACGCACGCGGATCTGCTGTTTCAAGTGGCGTACGGCATTCTCGGTGTGTCGTTGTTGACGGTGCTGATGCCGCGGATCGCCAGGTCGGTTGCTGCGGGTGATGACGTAGGCGTCGTATCCGATCTCGGCCGGGGAGCCCGGTATTCAGTGGTGGCGCTGATTCCGGTCACTGTGGCGCTCATGGTGTTCGGCCCCTCGTTGACCACCTTGATCTTCTTCGGCCGGGTCGACGGCAGCAGTGCCCGGTTGATCGGGACGGCCGTTGCGGTCAGTGCATTCGGGCTGGTGCCCTTTGCGATGGTCATGCTTCAGCTGCGAGTGTTCTACGCCGACAACAACACCCGAACTCCCGCGGTGATCGCCCTGGTGATGGTGGTCGCCAAGACTGTGCTCGTCCTTCTTGCGTCACTCTCGGCGAGTGACGAAAGGCTGGTCCTGGCCGTCTGTGCCGCCGGCTCGTTCTCCTACGTGTGTGGAGCGGTGCTCGGCCACATCCTTCTTCGAAAGCGGTACGGGCTGTTGGGATTCCGCCGCGTGCAGGCCACCGTCGGAAGGATTTCGGCGGCGGCAATTCTGGCAGGTGGTTGTGCGCTCGCTTTGGTGGTGGCGGTTCAGAACCGAGTTCCCGAGCCCAGGCTTGCTGCTGCTATTTCATTGTCGGCGGGTGCGGCCGTCGGTGCCGTCGTCCTGTTGGGCGCATGCAAGGTCGTCGGTGTTCCCGAGATTCGCCGGGCGCGAACCCTACTGCTGTCCTGAGGACAAGAGCGGTACCAGCAGTTCGTCCGGAGTGAGGGCGCCGTGCTGTCCACGGAGGCCGGACAGTCCCGATTCGACAGATCGACGTACGACGGCCACGTCCCCGGACGCAATGGCGATGACGTCACCGATCCGGCCGTGATACTCGGAATGCACTGCAGGCCCGAACAATCCTGCGACTATGCCCTCGGATCTCGTCCCGATCCACATGCGGTCACCCAGTTCGGCGCGCCAGCGGTCCGCAACATCTTGTGCAGCGCCTTCTCGGGTGTGGATGTGACGACATCTAGGTTCACCGGCAAGAGCGAGTACATCTTTGGACAGAATCGGAGTGTTGTCGAAGTCGATCTTGTTCTCGTCCGACACGTCGACCATTCCGTGGTCTGCCGTCACCAGCAATCTCACGTCCGGACCGAGAGCCGCGGCGAGTTGCTCGACCAGTCGATCGACAAGCATCAGTTGGAATGTCCACGGCTCGGACTCGGGTCCGTAGACGTGGCCGAGTGCATCGATCTCGCTGATGTAGCAGTAAGTGAACGTGCGGTCGGCAGATTTCGACGCCGCCACGGTGCGAGCGAGGAGGTCTCCGTATGCCTGGATTCCGGCGAACTGGGCACCGCGCATCCCGGCACGGGTGAGGCCGCTGCCGTCGAACTTCGACGGTACGACGGTTGTAACGGTGATGCCGGCTGCGGCGGCGCGATCGAACGTCGTGGCCTGCGGCTGCAGGGTTTCCGGGACGATGGAGTCGGTCTGCGAATCCTTCTTGCCCGCGCTGTGCCAGCCCAGCCAGTTGAACACCGAATCGGCTTCTTCGACGTAGGACTGGTAGCCGGTGATGCCGTGCGCTCCCGAAGGCAGACCGGTCCCCAGCGAGACGATGCTGGTGGCCGTCGTCGTGGGGAATCCTGCCCGGATGGGCGTTCCGGCGAGCGAATTCAGGAATGGTGCATGTTCGGCGTTGCGGGCGAGCAAATTCGCGCCCATCCCGTCTACCAGCAGAATTACGGTCTTCTTGCTGGGCTGTAGATCGAGACGGTTCGCTTCGCCGCTCACTCCGAGGGAAGCGAGTACCGACGGCGCAAGCGTCGACAGAGTCGGCTGCGAGTACACATCGAGGAGAGGGGCGGGGGCGGGCATCCCATGAGATTAGGCGTTGGACGCAGAAAACTGCATACCTTCTGGGCGAGTGTTCAAATCTGTGCGGTCAAATCCGGACTTTCCAGATGATCAGCGCGCAGAGACCGCGGACCGGTGCGGCCTCCGCGCGGAGATTCATTCCATGATCGTGGAGATCTGGAACTTGGCACCTAGTGGATCGGCCACCGACGCGAGACGACCGAAGGGCGTGTCCTCGGGATCGCGCAAGACGCTGCCGCCGAATTCGACGACCTTGGCGACGGCCGCATCGGTGTCGTCCGCCCCGAAGTACACCTGCCAGAACGACGGCGCCTCTGCCGGGAGGAACGAGCTGGCATCCATCAAACCGGCGACGACGGTGTCGCCCTGCTTGGCCTGTGAGTACCGGAACTCGTCGCTGTCGCCGATCGACTCGTAAGTCCAGCCGAACACGTCGGTGTAGAACGGCAGGACCGCGGCGTAGTTCTTGGACAATGTCTCGTGCCAGACCGGCGCTCCGGCCTCGCCGACCAAACCGAAGCCGTGGTGCTGATCTGCCTGCCAGATGCCGACGACGGCACCGGCCGGATCGCCCACGATCGCCATGCTGCCCTGAGGACCGACCTGCATTGACGGCATCATGATCGTTCCGCCCGCGGCTTGGGCCTTGGACGCCGACGCTGCCGCATCAGTCGAGGAGATGTAGGTGGTCCACACGTTGCCGTAGGGGTTTCCCTCCTGCTGGGGTCCGAGCCCGGCGATGGGCTGCTCGTCTTTGCTGAAGATCGCGTAGCCGCCGTACTGCGGATCGTCGTTTGTGTCAGCCTGCCAGCCGAACACGTTGGTGTAGAAGGATTTGGCAACCTCGGTGTCGGAGCTGGTGAGGTCGATCCAACAGGGTGTTCCGTCGAGCGCTGTGCGTGCGGGCATCTGAAAACTCTCCTTAACCGAAACGGATACACAAGCAGGGGACGCGGAAATGCTTGGCCGAGGAAGGCCTGAATCTCACGCTACGCGCGTACCCCGACACATTCCCAGGGTTCGAGAGCTTTGGGGTATGTGACCGTTTCGCGTTCCCCGGTGGGCCGGACCCGCCAACGTAGACGAGCGCCGAATCGTTCTTGATACTCCGAAGTTGATGGGGCACTTGCTCGATCGGCAAGGCTGTTCCACCGGGGGGAGTGCCGGTACGTGTCAGCTCCTGATCAGCCCCGTGCGATCGAGCCACGCGAGCGCATGACGGGTGAACTCGTCCGGAATCTCCAACTGTGGGGTGTGGCCGGTGTCGCCGAGAATGATGGTGGTCCAGTGTGGATGTGCAGCAGCGGCTGCCCGAGCGGCCTCGACCGGGACAAGCCGATCGCGGTCGCCGTGCATCAGGAGCGTCGGAGTCGTGATCTCTCGCAATGTCTTTCGATAGGAGGCAGGACGGGCGAGGGTCATCAGCAGTGACCGTGCTGCCTGAAGGAATTCGGCATCCTGGGAAGGTTCGTTGCGGCGAATCGCCGTCAAGGCAGCGCCCGCGTCGAGGACCGCGGGGTCGGCTCGTGTCGGATCGGCAAAACACAATCTGGTCATCTGAGCGGCCAACTGCCGGTCGGACATCTTTCGGCGTCCGAAGCCTAGAACCTGCTCACCGACGTACGGCATCGAGTAGAGCGCGAATTGTGCGGCGACGGTCAGGTCGGGCAGTTGGACGGGAAGGGGGAGGGCCGGATCCACCAGGACCAGGCCGGCCACTGATTCGGGACTGGCGTGGGTCGACATTGCCGAGACCATTCCGCCCATGGAATTGCCGAACAGGACGGCGGGCTCACCCACCACTGTGTCGAGAAAGCGATTCAGGAGCGCAGCGTTGGCATCGACGCCGGTGTGCCGCCCACCAGCAGAGGTGAGTCCGAATCCGGCGAGATCCAATGCATACACGCGCGTGCGTGCGGCCAACGCTGGTGCCACCCGCACCCAGTTGAGATGTGAGCCGCCCAAACCGTGAACGAGGACGATGGGCGGCGCTCCGCTGGGACCGCCGAAGTCGATCCAGTGAACGTCACCGCCAAGATCGGTGATGTTGCTTGTCCCGCCCCACGGGTGCGTGAGGGTGCTTCCGTCGGCGAGTTGGGCCGAAACAGCGGATTCCATACCTGCCAGGATGCACCGAGGTGTCGTCGTAGTCACGCACTCGTTCCGGTTCGGGATCCGAATATGTGTCCTCTATCACGGATTCTCAAGAAGCTCAGGAAACGGGCAAAACGGAATTTGACTGGTGTTCAGCACTTTTCGAGGCTGTCGCCGCTTTCCGACGGCCGTGGCGCGCGTCCGGCGGAGGTCGGTTCGGGCATACTGAAAACCATGTGGTGGATGGTCGGGCTCATTGTTCTGGCCGCGCTGGTTTTGGCATCCGTTCTGGTCGGTTTCGTTTTCCGCCGCCCGATCGCCGAAGCCAAGTCGGCGGTGCTTGCCTTCGACGACGCCAGCTCTCAGCCCCAGCGCGACTGACCACCGTCGAGCGGAATTGTTGCTCCAGTCAGATACGCGGCATCCGGGCCGACCAGGAAAGCCACCGCGGTGCCGATGTCCGTCTCGCAGTCTCCGATCCTGCGGAGCGGAATACCGGCAACAAAAGCGGCAGCCTCTTCCGGGCGTGCATCTGCCCAACGCTGCAGCCCCGGCGACGACGCGTGGGGAGCAACCGCGTTGACCCGGATCCCGTCGACGCCCCATTCGCATGCTGCCGCGTGACTGAGGGCTCGGACGGATTCCTTCACGGCCGCGTACCCGCCGTAGCCGGCAGCGTCCCAGCGGACGGCCACGGAACTGACCATGTTGATGATCGCCCCGCCGCCGCGCTCCTTCATGAACGGGTAGCACGCTTGCATTGTTCGCAGCGTCGCGACGGGGCCCGACGTCAGTCCGTCGGCAAGGCGCTCCGGAGTGAGGTCGAGGATGTTGCCGAGCGGGTTGAGGCTGGCGTTGTTGATCAGAATGTCGACGCCGCCGAACAGTTCCACCGTTCGCGCCACGGCTCCGGTGATGGAATCCGCGTCGGCGATATCCATGAGCACCGGTTCGGCACGGCCTCCGCGTTCGGCGATCTCGTTACATGTGACGACGAGTTTCGACTCAGTGCGGCCCGCGACCGCGACGGAAGCGCCCTCCTTGGCGAGCGCAAACGCAACTCCCTGGCCGACGCCTTGCCCTGCGCCAGTGATCAGGGCCACTTTTCCATCCAACTTGCCCACTGCTGTTCTCCTGCTCGTCATTTAGCGGTTGTCGAATAGTTGTCCGCTCCGTGCAATATTTGTCTCGGCGTCCTGCTGGGCGAGATGTGATCTACATCCCACTTGGTGGTACGACTTTTAAAATCGGGCGTCTTACAGATAATGTGAGCGCCGTTACACACCTGGCGCGAGGCACGCGCACACATTCCATGATGAGGAGATAGACATGGGTTCCACAGCAGACGACCTCAAGGCTTGGGAAGCAATCGGCAAGGGCATCGGCGGAGTTGCCGGTCTCTTCGCTGGTGTTATCGCAATCATTTCTGCAGTCACCGCTGCACAGTCGCTTTCCTGATCCGTTTTTCGGATAGGTAGCACTCCGGCCCGCGACCTGAAGGCAATGCCTTCGTGGACGCGGGCCGGAGGTTTATCCGAACATGAATACCTGTGCCTTGCAGGCACATTCATTTTTGTGATACGTCAATCGTTGCCGGAACATCCACGCCTTCTTCGTAGACCTGAGGTCCGAAGTTCGGCAACGGAGTGAAGTCGAGTGTCGCTTCCGAACCGCGGTAGTGGCGGAAGTAGTACAGCGATCTGTCTGGCCGGACCAAAGTGTCGGGTTCGGTTGTCTTCCAGGCCCAGTGGACGTCCGCTCGAACAATCTCCGACAGCCTCAGTATGTTCTTGCAACCGTGGCTTTGTAGCCCAAGGCATTTGAGCGTGTCGACGTCTCGTAGCTGCCCATCGCGCGTCCACCTGGATTCGTAGACCAGCGCATCGAGAACAACTCGGTGCGAATCGTCTCGAGTAACGCCGCCGAGTAGTACCTCCCAGTCCAATCCTGGTGCGTGTTGGAGGTATTCGTCCGCGTCGATGAATGCTGCCCAGGCGACGGTGTCGCGGTATCGGATCACGTAATCGACGTAGGCCTCCACCTGTCCGTGCACGATCCGACCGTCCGCGTCGCGCGGTTGCCAATCGATGATCGTCACCGGAAGATCTTGCAGTTCTTTGCGGAATGCGACCTGAACTTCACTGTCCGACATCGATCGGGTGAAGGCGCCGTAAGAGTTGCCTCTCTTGTCCTCGCTGCGGCCGTGCCAACGGTTGAGACTGAATGCGCTTGTCTTGCGGGTGGACCCGACGGAGCCGGTGTTGTCGTAGAGAACAACCTCCCAGCCTTGTTCGATGTGGTGCAGGCACCAGTCCCTGATGAAGGGGAGATGTTCGCGGGGGAGCAGGACCGCAACCACGGCGCGGCGCCCGGCGTCAGAGCTGTTCGGATGATTCTTCGGATCCGTGATCACCCGACACACGATAGTGCTCTGCGTGGATGCGAGTTACGCAATGCCGCTCGTACGAACGGTTGATCGTAGAACGTTGACACATTCGACTATTTGTCTCATAGTCGAGTCATGACAACCTCTGTGTCACATTCGCCACGGTTTGTACCTTCCACCGGGGAGTCCTGGCGTTCGCCCTGGGCCATGTACGACGCATTGCGCGAGAACGACCCGGTGCACAACGTTGTGCCGGAAGCTGCGCCGCAGGACGACTACTGGGTGCTCACCCGTCACGAAGACGTCTACAACGCCGCTCGCGACTACGAGACGTATTCGTCGGCAAAGGGATTGACCACTGTCTACGGTGAACTCGAACAGATCGGGATGCAGGACAATCCGCCGTTCGTGATGCAGGATCCGCCAGTGCAGTCGGAGTTCCGGCGCATGGTGTCGAAGGGTTTCACTCCGCGTCAGGTCTCGGCGGTCGAGCCGATGGTCCGCGAATTTGTCGTCGAACGTATCGAGGCGTTGAAAGCGCGTGGCAGCGGCGATATCGTCGTCGAGCTCTTCAAACCGTTGCCGTCGATGGTTGTCGCACACTATCTGGGTGTGCCGGAATCGGACCGTGACCAGTTCGACGGCTGGACCGAAGCCATTGTTGCTGCCAATTCGGCAGGTGGTGTGGCCGCGGCAGCGACGACGGCGCAGGCCGCCACCGGTGAGCTGATGATGTACTTCGCTTCGCTGATCGAACGCCGCAAGGTCGAACCGGGTGACGACACGATTTCGCACCTACTCGCCGCTGGACTCGGTGAAGACGGCGACATGTCCGGCCTGCTGTCGATTCTGGGCTTTGCCTTCACCATGGTGGCCGGTGGAAACGACACCACGACAGGAATGCTGGGTGGTTCGGTGGCGATGCTGACCGAACGCCTCGACCAGCGTCAGATCCTGCTGGACGATCCCGCGTTGATCACCGACGCGGTCGACGAGTTGCTTCGACTCACCTCGCCGGTCCAAGGACTGGCACGCACCACGACGCGAGATGTGGCCTTGGGCGGCAAAGTGATTCCGGCAGGACGTAAGGTTCTGCTGATGTACGGTGCGGCCAATCGTGATCCCGAGAAGTACGGACCCGACGCGGCGGAGTTGGACGTCTTGCGTCGACCGCAGAAGATCCTCACCTTCAGCCATGGCGCCCACCATTGTCTGGGCGCATCGGCAGCTCGAATGCAGGCGCGAGTTGCTTTGGAAGAGTTGCTTTCCCGGATTCCCGACTTCCATGTCGACATCGACGCGATGCAATACGCGCCGGGCAACTACGTGCGCCGTCCGCTCTCGGCTCCGATGTCGGTGACTCGGCCATGAGTAACGACTGGCTCGGCGAGGGGCGCGCCTTGGCGGCAGCCGAGAAGATCCTCGACAGCGCGGCACAATTGTTCGTCGCGAAAGGCGTCAACGCGGTCGGTATGGCGGAGATAGCCTCTGCTGCAGGATGTTCTCGGGCCACTCTGTATCGGTACTTCGAGAATCGGCAGGCTCTTCACATTGCGTTCGTTCACCGCGAAGCTCGCAGGCTGGGAACTGCGATCGCGGAATCGGTAGCGACCATCGACGATCCGAGTGAGCGTCTGGAGACGGCCATACTCACTGCAGTGTCCGCGGTGCGTAGCACTCCGACGTTGGCTGCATGGTTCACCCCGGGTGATGCGAGTCTTGCCGGTGAACTTGCCAATTCATCCGACGTCATCAACGGACTTGGTGTCGCGATGCTGGGTGAACTCGGAGCAGGCACAGCGTCGCGGGCGCGCTGGATCGTGCGGGTGATTCTCTCGCTGCTCATGGTGCCGGGGGCGGACGAGAACGACGAGCGGACGTTGGTGCGTGAGTTCGTCGTTGCGCTGTTGATTGCTGGACGGGCCACCTGATCATCCCTTCCGGGTGATGTGCGAGGGCTGCGTGGGGATCGAGGATGAACCGATATCCCGACACAGGTCACCGCGAGTTCCCGAGGAGCGTAAGAGAAGATGACTACACCGTCCGAACTCGACCCCAAGCCCGCCACCGAAGCGACTCGCCTGGCAAACGCCCAGGTTCTCCGTGACCTTCCTTTCGACGACACCTTCGACTTCGAACTGATTTCTCGAGGTCTCGTGGCACCGCTCATCGATGGCGGACTGGTCAAAGGTGACAAAGGGCAGTTCATCTTCTCGTACGACGCCTACGGGTTCGCCGACGGCGATGCACCGGATACCGTCAACCCGAGTCTGTGGCGCCAAGCCACTTTGATGGGAAAGGGCGGTGGACTGTTCAAGCTGGCTGATCGTCTGTATCAGGTGATCGGCCAGGACTTGTCGAACACGACGATCATCGAGGGCGACACCGGGTTGATCATCGGTGACACTCTGATGTCCGCGGAAACAGCCGCTCTCGCGCTGGAGTTGTACTACCAGCACCGCCCGAAGGTTCCGGTTAAGGCAATCATCTTCACGCACTCCCACGGCGATCACTTCGGCGGTGTCAAAGGATTTGTCACCGACGAAGAGATCGAGTCCGGTGCCGTAAAGGTCTACGCACCAGACAGTTTCACGGAGGAAGCGATTTCCGAGAACGTACTTGCCGGCACGGCGATGACACGTCGCGGAATGTACATGTACGGATCGTTCCTGCGTCCGGGGCCACAAGGGCAGGTATCCGGTGGTCTCGGCCTGTCCACTTCGCACGGCACTTCGACGTTCGCCGTGCCTACCGACGTCATCACCGAACCGGTGCACGAAGAGGTCATCGACGGTGTGCGCGTGACGTTCATGCTCGCGCCGGGAACCGAAGCACCATCCGAAATGCTCTTCTATTTACCAGATTTCAAGGCGCTCGGTTCGGCTGAGGACGTCACACACACGATGCACAATCTATACACGTTGCGCGGCGCCAAGACTCGCGACGCGAAGGCCTGGTCGCATTACGTTCGTCTGGCGATGGAGCTCTTCCCCGACGTCGAAATCATTTTTGCGCAGCATCATTGGCCCACGTGGGGCAATGAGAAGATTCGCAAGCTCATGTCGGATCAGGCAGACCTGTACAAGTATCTCCACGACCAGACGTTGCGTCTTGCCAACAAGGGACTGACACCCGTCGAGATCGCCGACCAGATCGAGGTGCCCGACGCCATCGGAAAGCAGTGGTACAACCGCGGGTACTACGGCTCGCTCAGCCACAACGTCAAGGCGATCTACACCTTCTATCTCGGTTGGTTCGACGGCGTTCCCGCTCACCTCAATCCTCATCCGCCGGTGGAGAACGGCAAGCGGTACGTCGAAGCCGTCGGTGGACCGGACGCGCTCCTGACGAAGGGCAAGCAGGCGTTCGATGCCGGCGACTACCGCTGGGCGGCGGAGTTGGTGAACCATCTGGTCTTCGCCGATCCGAGCAATCAGAAAGCGCGAGAGTTGTTGGCGGACACGTACGAACAGCTCGGCTACCAGGCCGAGAACGGTACGTGGCGCAACTTCTACCTGGTCGGAGCGATGGAATTGCGGCATCCGCTGGCACCGATGCCGTCCAACAACCCCACCGGCCCGGCCGTTGTCGCAGTGATGCCACTCGAGCAGATGCTGGACTTCTGGGCGGTTCGCCTCGACGGCCCGAAGGCCGCCGACGTCGACCTGTCGTTGCGATTCGTATTGTCGGACACTGCCGACAACGTCCTGGTGACAGTGCGCAACGGCGTGCTGAACTACGACACGGACAAGGCAGATGCGTCGGCCTCCCTGACTCTGACCTTGACCCGTGCGGTGTTCAACGAGGTGTATCTGGGGACGACCTCACTTACCGAATCCATCACCACCGGAACGGCAACGGCGGTGGGCGATCAGTCCGAACTGGAGACGTTCATCTCGCTGCTGGAGGATTTTGATCTGTGGTTCGATATCGTCACGCCGTGACAGGTGCGCGGAGTCACGCCGTGACAGGTGCGCGGAGTCACGCCGTGACAGGTGCGCGGAGTCACGCCGTGACAGGTGTGACTGATCGGTGATCAGTGTTCGTGAATGATGACTCCGCGCATGATCTTTCCCGACTTCATGTCGTCGTAGCCCTGGTTGATGTCTTCGAGGTGGTACTCGGTGGTGACCATTTCGTCGAGCTTCAACAGCCCGGCTTCGTAGAGGTTGAGTAGTCGGGGAATGTCGGCGCGAGGGTTACATTCGCCGAACAGGCTTCCGCGGAGCTGTTTTTGGAACAGGGTCATTTCGGCGAGGTGCAACTGTGTGTCGGTGGCGCCCATCGGTGAGACCGCCGTCAAAACCACGCGCCCACCCTTGCGGATCAGTCCGACCATCGGCTGGATCATGTCGCCGCTCGCCACCCCGACGGTCAGGATCGCGACGTCAGCCATGACACCCCAGGTCAATTCGTTGACCAGGGTCATGGCTTCGTCGATCGACGAAGCGAAGTGTGTTGCTCCGAGAGTCTCGGCCATGGCTTTCTTGTCCGGCGAGATGTCGACTGCCACGATGTGCCTCGCGCCTGCGATTTTCGCTCCTTGGAGGGCACTTCCACCTATCCCACCGATTCCGACGACGACCACGGAGTCGCCTGGCGAGACCTCTCCGGTGTTGACGGCAGATCCCCAACCGGTGGTGACTCCGCAACCGACGAGGCAGGCCTTCTCGAGGGGAATCCATTTGTTGATCTTCACGACCGACGCTTCCGGCACAACCGTGTAATTGCCGAAAGTGCCCAGAAGCGAGAAGGTTCCGACGTCCTTCCCGCGTGCTGCCGCGCGGTACGTTCCGTCGACCTGCGCGCCGGCCATCAGAATGGCGCCGAGGTCGCAGAGGTTGCTCTGTCCGACTGCGCACCAGCGGCAGCGTCCACACGAGGGAATGAACGAGAGGACGACGTGATCGCCCACCTCGACGTCTCTCACGCCGGGGCCGACCTTCTCCACTATGCCCGCGCCTTCGTGGCCACCGATCACGGGGAGCGGGACTGCCAGATCACCGGTCACTGCATGATCGTCGGAGTGGCACATTCCGCTGGCGACCACTTTGATCAGGACTTCTCGTTCTTTCGGATCTGCGAGCTCGATCTCCTCGACACTCCACGGTGTGTTGTGCTCCCACAGCACTGCTGCCTTCGCCTTCATCGACATTCCCTTCGAGCGTGCTTCGCGGCGCAGTGTCTTCTCGTCTGCTCCTGGACACATGCTGTCTCTCGCCGGGGGCCTCGGTCATGCATCTGCGCGCCACGGTCTGGTGTTTTCGTGCCGTTTCCGTCGACCCCTGAAGTGAATCTGCGCTAATCTAAGTTGTGGTTGTCGTCGGGTCGGAACAGAAGGCTGCCGAGGGCATTCCTGCCGGCATGTGGGGCCAATGGTGGGAATCTCGTCTGAGAGAGGAATTTGTTCCCCTCGACGTAAAGGTGTCCCGTTCGGATCTCCGCGAGAGATTCACCGCATCGGTGCGGAGGCGCTCGCTGGACGACTTCGGTCTCGTCGATCTCAGTTGTGATCCGTGCGCAGGAAAGCGAACACCAACTCAGGTATCCGACGCGACCGAAGACTGGGTGGTGCTGATCGCAATCCAGTCTGGACGCGAAGCGTTGACGAGAGCAGGTGAGACGACTCTCGTGGGCGCTGGTGACGTAGTTCTGTGGGATACGCACAATCAAGCCGAGTTCGAGGTGCTGGAGTCGGTTCGTTCGATCAATCTGCTGATTCCGCGCACAGCCCTGGCAGAAGTATCGGGTCGACAGTGGCCGGCCTTCGGCGGCGCGTTGGAACGGAACTCGCCGTCAGTGCGTTTGTTGGTTTCCTACCTGTCGATGCTGGCCGATTCGCTGGATGAACTTCCTGAATCTGCGGTATCGGCGGCCAGAAATGCCACCCTCGAGCTGTTCGATGGTGCGGTGAGCAGGAGAACTGATGATGCATCCGGTTCTGCCGCGCTGCGCCTGTCGATCGACGCCTGGATCGACGGGCACCTGAGCGATCCGGCGTTGTCGTTGACCTCTGTTGCCGACGCACATGCGGTCTCTGCCCGCACGGTCCAGCGAGTGTTCGGCCGCTCCGGCGAGACGTTCAACGGAACGGTACGGGCGAGGCGGTTGGCCAGGGCGCGCGAGGACTTGCGTCGAACGAACTGCTCGATCACCTCGATCGCCACTCGGTGGTGTTTCTCCGACGCGAGCCACTTCTCGCGACTGTTCAAAGAACGGTTCGGGACTTCTCCGGCGGCCTTCCGCTCTCGAAGAACGTGAATCCGACCTCGACGGTTACTCGAAACGAGAAGGGTCTCCGGCGCCGACGCGCACGATCTCGGGGACACCGGACGAATAGTCGACGACCGTGGTGGGTTCGGTTCCGCAGTCACCCGAGTCGATGACCGCGTCGAGCTGGTGGTCGAGTTCTTCCTTGATCTGCCAGCCGTCTGTCATCGGCTCCTCGGCGCCGGGCAGCAGAAGGGTGCTGGAGAGAATCGGCTCACCCAGTTCCTGCAGGAGCGCACGCACTACCGGGTGGCTGGGAATGCGCACTCCGACGGTCTTCTTCTTGGCGTGTGCCAGCCGCCGCGGGACTTCCTTCGTGGCGGGAAGGATGAACGTGTATTGGCCCGGGGTGGCCGCTTTCACCGCGCGGAACGCCGAGTTGGTGACGTGGACGAAATGCCCGAGCTGCGCGAAGTCGGCACAGACGAGCGTGAAATGGTGATCCGACCGCAGATGACGGATCTCGCGGATCCGATCGGTGCCCGAGTGATTGTCCATTCGGGCGCCCAAGGCGTAGCAGGAATCGGTGGGGTAGGCGATGACCGCGTCGTTGCGCAGCATTTCGACGATCTGGCTGATCGCGCGCGGCTGCGGGTTTTCGGGATGTACGTCGAAGTATCGGGCCATCAACCCAGCTTAGTTCAGGCCGCAGATCACGAATGCCGTTCACCGTTCAGACTGTGGTCGGCGAGCAATCCCGTCAGTTCTTCGGCGTAGGCGAGTTGCTTACGTAAGTGTATGCAGCTTTCTTCCGCTCGGGTATGGCAGGCGGTGACGAATTCGGTTGCACCGGTTCGCATTGACGCGTCCGAACCCTCGTCACCGAGCACTGCCAGAGAATCGAGGAGTTGTTTCATTTCTTCGAGACTGAATCCGAGCGGCTTCATTCGTCGGATCACCAGTAGCCGCTGGACGTCGGCTTCGGTGTACAGGCGGAAACCTCCGGCGCTCCGCTCGGACGGGGTCACCAGACCGACCTCGTCGTAATGACGGATCGTCTTGATCGACAGTTCGGTGCGCTCGGCAACCTGACCGATCTGCATGTTCTGCCCCTGGCCTGTGTGTTCCGGCTCAGACATCACTCCCACTTTCGTCGCGCTCGGCCTCCATCCTCTCAGTGACCGTCGCCCAGACGACCGGACAGGCGCAGATGGCGCTCGGCCGACGCGCCGTCGAGGCCCACGATCTCGACCTTCTTGCCTCTGGCCGCGTACTTGGTGGTGATGGCGTCCAGAGTCGCCACGGTCGACGCGTCCCAGATATGAGACTCGGAGAGATCGATGACAACGTTCTTCGGGTCGCCGGTGTAGTCGAACTGGTAGATCAGATCGTTGCTCGATGCGAAGAACAACTCGCCTCGAACCGCATAGACACGGGTGTCCTCGTCCGGATGCGCTACGTCGACAACTTCGGTGAGGTGCGCGACGCGGCGGGCGAAGATCACCATCGCGGCAATCACTCCGACGATCACTCCGTAGGCGAGATTATGGGTCGCGACGGTGACAGCCACGGTGACCAGCATGACCGTTGTTTCGCCGATCGGCATGCGGCGCAGTGTCTTCGGATTGATGCTGTGCCAATCGAAAGTGCCGACCGAGACCATGATCATGACGGCCACCAATGCGGCCATCGGAATCAACGCCACGACGTCGCCGAGGCCGACCACGAGTATCAGCAGGAACACGCCGGCGAGGAAGGTCGAGATCCGAGTGCGAGCGCCGGAGACCTTCACGTTGATCATGGTCTGGCCGATCATCGCGCACCCTCCCATGCCTCCGAAGAAGCCGGTGACGATGTTCGCGACGCCTTGGCCCCACCCTTCTCGGGTCTTGTTCGAGTGGGTATCCGTGACGTCGTCGACGAGCTTGGCGGTCATCAACGATTCCAGGAGTCCGACGAGCGCCATGGCCAACGCGTACGGAGCAATGATCGACAGTGTGTGCATTTCCAGAGGGACGTCGGGGAACAGTAGCGTCGGCAGGCTCGACGGAAGTTCGCCCTCGTCGCCGACGTCGGGAACATCGAATGCGAAAACGACTGTGGCGGCGGTCAGTAGCACGATCGCCACCAGCGGAGCCGGGACCGCGTTCGTCAGTTTCGGCAAGAACACGAGAACCAGCAGGGCGATCATCAGGAGTGGGTAGACGAGCCACGGAACATCGATCAGGTGGGGGAGTTGGGCGATGAAGATCAAGATGGCCAGTGCATTGACGAATCCCACCATGACGCTGCGCGGGATGAAACGCATCAACTTTGCGACGCCGAGGAGGCTCAACACGATCTGGAGGAGGCCGGCCAGGAGGACTGTCGCGATCAGGTAGTCGATTCCGTACTCGCGCGTCAGTGGAGCGACGACCAGTGCGACGGCGCCGGTGGCCGCGGAGATCATGGCAGGTCGTCCGCCGACGACGGCGATGGTCACAGCCATCGTGAACGAGGCGAACAGCCCCACCCGCGGATCCACCCCGGCGATGATCGAGAACGAGATCGCTTCGGGGATCAATGCCAAGGCCACGACCAGTCCGGCCAAGACTTCGGTTTTGAGTCGGCGAGGTGACCGAAGCGCGGTTCGTACCGAGTTGTCGATGGTGGATGAAGCGGTGGTTACTGCCATGAGATTCCGTCCTGACGAGGTTCTCAGACTCTACCCTCCCGTAAGGGTAGAGTGTGAACGAGAATTTGACAGCAATGCGAGTGTCGATCGAATTCTATTTCGCTGCAATGAATCTCGATTTTTTCGATTCAGCGGAAAGGGAAGGCTCGCGTTGGCTGTCAGATGTGACGGCCGGTAACCCTTACCAAGTATTTACCTACTGTGTGGTTTTTGTTGATCGAAAACTGGCCAATTCGGGCGTTCGCTCCGTTACAGTTCGGCGGCAAACGTCAATCAGGTTGTTCCGAGAGGACATCATGTCAAAACGCTTACTGAATGCTGCGCTGCTAGCCGGCCTCCTTGCCGGTGGAACCGCGGTGGCCGTGATTCCGGCGACCGCGGCACCCGTTGCAGAAACCACGTCGACAACTTTTCAGGTCACGTGCCGCGCAGTTCCGAGTGCGTTCTCCGGGCCGTCGTCAGACGGAAAGCCTGCCACGGTGCGGGTCTCGGCTCCGTCGGTCGTAGCGCCAGGTCAAGTCTTCGACATCGACGTCGATCCGGGTAGCGTCCAGATCCCGAACGATGTGAGCGGCGCAAGTGTCAAGAAGATCTCACGTCTGAAGATCGATCTTCCGATTCCGGCCAACGCGGAGTTCGTCTCGGCGGTGGTCACCGATCCGGGCAATGTCGTTGCCGGGAAACCTGCTTCGGTGATTCGTGTAAACGAAGACGGCACTCCCACTCCTGACGGCTCGATACTCCGGTTGTCCGGCGCAAACGAAGCGATCGGCAACAGTCCGTCATCGTCGTCGGGAGCGCACGGTGGTCTCGCGATCAATGCTCAGTCCGGTGCCGAGACGAACATCGTCTTTCCGAAGATCAGAATTACCGTGAAGGCCGGGTCTTCCGGCGTGGTCGAGACCAATGTCCGGACCTCGGGCGCTGCAGGTACTTTCGGTGGGCCGGAGTCATTCTTGACCTTCCTCCCTCAGGTCGGTCACTGGCTCGCGGGAACGATCTGGGCGCCTACGTCCTGCTCACCCCGCGACAGCGAGACCGGCCCTCTCAATGCCGGTGCCGGCAGCCTGGCGTCGACAAAAATCGACGGGGACCTGGGACCGGTCGATCCTGAGCCCGGTACCGACATCGTGACCACACTCGAGGGACCGGCTACCGCCGTAACCGGCACCAAAGTGTCCTTCGCTACTCACGTCGAACCGGAAAATGCCACGGGAACAGTCCAGTTCATGGTCGACGGCAAGCCCGCCGGCGAACCGCGGCCGGTGGTTCGCGGTATCGCCCGCCTGGATCTGACCTTCGGTAAGGCCGGAATCAAGTCTGTGACTGCGGTGTTCACCGCTACCGGTGACGAGGCGAAGCACATGTCGGCGGCACACATTCTCACCGTCACCGGCGATTCAACAGGTCCGGTCGATCCTAACCCGACCGATCCGGGCACGCCGGGCGGTCTGGGCAGCCTCGAGTCCGTTCTGCCGCAGCTGCCGACGGGTTCGCTCGGCGGCAAGTGATCACGGATCTACTTCACCGAACACTCGATGCCCGAGTTCTTTTGAAAGGCAATACATGAACCCCCGTTCTCTGGCTGTTTGCGCAGCCGTACCCGCTCTCGCGGCCGGACTCCTCGCTGTGTCCGCGCCGGCAGCAGCAGCATCCGATGCCGTGACTCGTACAGTTTCCTTCGAACACAAGTGCCGGGTCGACGGCGCCACCGATTGGGATTCGTCGTTCTCCGACAACATGGAGGTCACGGCGCCCACATCCGTGCGTCCCGGCGAGCAGTTCACGGTGAAACTCCATCCCGGCACCATGCGTAGTTCGGATTCGGACACCGGTCGAATCAAGTACGACATTGCGCTTCCGCAAGGGGCAACACTGGTTTCGTACTCCCTCGTCGGTGGTTCGTCGTCCAACTTGACCGGCGAAGCTGCGGTACTGCTCCGTGTGGGTGCAGACGGAAATGCGAACGCCACCGGTGAATATTTGCGCATTACCGGGACCAGCAACAAAACTGTCAACGACGGTCCGAGCGCGAACGACAACAAGCCCAAGGAAGGGCTGCAGGTCAAGGCCAACACGGACTTCCGTCTGCCGGCAGTCGAATTGAAACTCGAAGCTCGCTCCGACGAGGGCAATGCGACGACGCACCTGCGCGGAGGGGCTGCGAGCCCGACTATCAAGATCAAAGACACAAGCATGAGCTTCGGCGAGTCCCGATGGGTCAATGCCGCTGGGTATTGTGTTGCTTCGGGCGACGGACGCGGCGCCCTCTCGACTACAGAGGTCTTCTCGACCAACCAGACCGAGACGACGGTCGCTGTCGCACTAGAGGCACTGACGGGCGAAGACGTCAAGATCGCGGCGAGCATCGACCCGAATCCAGGTGAGGGAACAGTCGAGTTCTTCGACGGCGATACCAAGATCGGCAGCGCCGCAGTCGATTCGAATGGCCATGCTGAACTGGTCTGGCCGTTCCGCGACCAGGGCGAGCATCGCATCACCGCAAAGTTTCTGGGTACCAAGAAGTTCAGTTCTTCGGAATCTGCGGACAAGACCGTGACCGTCACCGTGCCTGGTGTCATCGTCGTCGAGCCGGTGGATCCGACGGATCCGGAAACACCGGGCGGAACCGGAAGCCTCGGTGACATCTTCTCGAAGCTGCCGACGGGCTCACTCGGAGGCTGAGTCACCCAAACGGCAGGGGAGCGTCGACGTTTCGGCTCGAATCTGGGTGTGGTCGAATACTGGAATGACAGGTTCGAATCATGTCGAGAGCCGCAACGCCGGCGTTCCCTGTTTTTCTCAATGGGAGTCTCCGTCACGGAAACCGGGCCGGAACCACAAAAGGTAGCTCACCAAAACTCGTGCCCTTTTACTACCGTTGGTTGAAGAACTGCGCGATCCGCGGGTTCTTACATCAACAAGCCTTCGAACTCGCCGCTGCGGTTCAGGTATGAACAAGGTAGGGAAAATGCGCAAGGTTGGTTTGCTCGCGTCCGCTGCGGCAGTAGCTGTCAGTGTGGCAATGATCGGGACGTCTACGGCTTCAGCAGCGCCGGGAAGCATTCCCGGACACGGGCTGTTCGACGTGCCGTGGGAGGTGTTGCCGGGAACCTACACGACTTCTGGACCCGAATCGGCTGACATGCCATGCATTTACGGCCGAGCAAAAGTTGGCGGCGACGGTGAATTGAATGTCCTCGAGTTCGAAAGCACCCTCGAACCGGCGACGGTCACGATTCTCTTGACGGATTCTCGCTTCACCACCGCATATTGCGCTGATTGGAAGAGAGTGTCGTCAATCGGATCGTTGGACCTCGGATCACTTTTCGGGTCATAGACGTCTCCTGGATTGACATGAATATCGGATATGGCTGTTCTTGCCATTTCGACTGAACACTCGGCTCGCGGATGCGCTCGTTCGTCTCGAGTTGCCGACCACTCGTCGCATGAGTCGACGACCAGGGACTTTGGCCCTCGGTATTTACCTACCACTCGGTATATTCTGCGAAGGTACGGACTTCGTGAACCGATGTGAGTTGGCTCCGGGGGACGTGCCGGCCTCGCAGGACCGCCCGCAAAGTCAGCCCGGTGAGGCCACCAGAAGTTCGCGCATTTCGACAGATTGCCGCTGGGTCCGTCCGCTACGAGGGGAGCGGACGGACCTGACAGCACGAGAGAGTGCCATGCCTGAACGTGGTCAAAGCAGAGTGGACGCGGGGATCATCGCCGTTGTCGCGATCGTTACCGGTGTGTTCGTTGCACTGACCGGTCACGGTCTCGTTGCAGCGCTGGCCACCGTGTTGGGGCTCGCGCTCGGAATGGCGATTGTGCGGTATCTGATCAAGGGCCGCTGATCAAGGGCCGCTGATCACTGGACTCTGATCACCGTAAAGAGTTTCAGCAGGTCGTGAGAATGTCGGCGATGGTGTCATGTTCGGCTTGGGTGACCCACAAACCGTATGCCGCTTTGACTTCCACTTGAGCAGTCACGTACTGGCAGCGGTAGGCCTTGTTGGGTGGCAGCCACGACGCCGCGTCGGAATCCGACTTCTTCTGGTTCGTGGGTCCGTCGACAGCGCGCAGGTTTCGAGGGTCGTTGGCGAGATTGGTTCGCGTTTGCGTATCGAGCTGCTGGGCGCCCTTCTGCCAGGCGTCCGAGAGTGCGACAACATGGTCGATCTGGACTGCAGAAGACGTGTCCTGGCCGCGGGTGAAGGAGATGGTCTTGTTCGTGTACGGGTCACGGAGCGTACCGGTTTGGACCGAGCAGCTTTTGGAACCGTCTTTGAATGTCAGGTCGGTGAGGTCACGCCGCAGGATGTCGTTTCGGGTATCGCAGCCGTTGTGGCCGAACTCGACGGTGACGTCGTCGGTCCAGGCGGTACCGAACAGTGCACGGTCGTATCCGGTCTTGGGTGCGCGTCCCTTGATGGGGATCTGTGCCAGCAGTTCAATTGCGGCGGACGAGGGAGCCGAAGTTCCGGCCGATACCGTCGTCGTGACGCCGGATCCGATTCCTGAACCGAGAGAAGATGTTTCGGGTGCATCGGCCTTGGAATTGGCGCAGCCTCCCAGCACGATCACGGCAGCGATGCCGATGGTGACGCCGGTGATGCCGCGCCTGTGATGTGCCGTGCGTGCCATGTGCGAGAGTCCATTTCTTCGAGAGATGAACTACAAGTATGTCATTCGCGACATTTCGGGCTGAACCGGCACCTCCCGTCAGTCCGGTCGAAGTAGCCACCGCTTCACCGGGACGGAGACTAGAACTCGCGGGCCGTCGCGAGTCTCATCTGCGGCGTCCCATCCGTCGTACTTCTTGCCGAAAAGTCGCAGGAGATCACCGAACTCGTCGATGTTGCGATGAATTGTTGCGAGACCCTGTGCGACCCACGGGTCGCGTGTGGAGCCGTCAACCGCCAAGGAGACCCGAGGATCGTCCAGCAAGTTCCGGACCTTCCGATTCCTTTCGGCGCTCGGAATCCAGAATGTGTTCTGACGCAGCAAGAACCAGACCGGAGTCGTGTGCGGCGAGCCGTCAGTTCGAAGGGTGGTCAACCACACGCAAGGAGTGTCCGCGATAGTCACGGTCTCAGTATCGGTGCCCGCCGGAGGTACACAAGTCGACGATGCGAAACAAACAAGGCCCGGTTGTCGCCGTGCGGCGATCTCCGGGCCTTGTCGGGAGGTGTGGAAGCTTCAGATCTCGATCTTGGGGGTCTGTTCGCCCAGCTTGTGGCGAGCGAGTGCCAGGTTCGCACGTGCGCGGTCGAGGACGAGGTACACGAACAGCGTCGAGAGTCCGGGCGTCTCGAGGACACGAATGAGGTGGTACTGGTTGCTCAGGGTGATCAGGATGTCTTCCAGGGTGTCGGTAATCCCCAAGTTACTCATCGTGCGGAGCTTTGCTCGCACAACCTCGGAGTTACCGGCGCCGGCGTACTCGAGGCTGAATGACGGGTTGCCGCTCATGCCGAGAACCATTCCGCTGTCGGCGTCGACGACGGCTACACCGCTGGCACCGTCGATGCGCATCAATTCGCCGAGGATTTTGTCGATGTTGCTCATTACTTCTCCTTGGTTGGGCAGAGCCGCGCGGGGCGACTCCAGGTGATGCTTCGGTGGTGAAGTCATCGGTACATTTCGAGGTGGAATCGTTGGTTGCGGCGTCGGGGGTGGGCCGGGCGGCAACTGTTCAGCCTGTGAGATTTGGGGGCCTGCTCCGCTATGCGCAGATGAGCGGCCGTTCGACGACTCGAATTCGTCGATGCGGTCTGCGGGCAGCCAGCCGTCTCCAGGGGGTGCGTTGAGCGGCCATCGCGTGTCTGTCTCGTAGTCCGGGACCGGCGGCTGGAGTTGTGGATACACCGGCGCGGTCAGTGGTCGCTTATACGGAATCGGTTGACCGCCCCCGTCGGCGACGTTCGCGAACCAGGCGGCGTACCCGGGATCGCTGCGATCGAGGTTTTGCCCGCGATCGTCATCATCCTCCCGGGAACCTCGTCGACGAAAAAGTCCCACTCGTTCCAGCCCCTTAAAGACGAACTCTTTCCGATCGGTGCGTTCCGGATGAACGCGGCAGACCGGACAAACCCACCCGTAGTTACTTTGCAGTTAAATCACCGTAGCATGGGTTTGCGAAGGCGGTATACGGTCCAATACCGCAGACGGGAGGACGAGGCGCTCGGATTCGGCAGGCTGCGCGGGCGATTGTCGCTGATCGGCGATGCCGGTCCGTTCGAACCTCAGTGGCCCTCTGGCATCCTTGAGGGATGAAGAAAACGATCACCGGGTTCATCGGTGCCTGCTCGCTGGTGGCGCTGGTTGCCTGCGGTTCTGACGGAGACAAGCCGACCGAGGTCGGAACACTCACTTCCTCCGCTTCGGCGACCACCACGGCGACGCCGACGGCGTCATCCGAGGCTCCGGCAACGTCGTCGGACATGACTACCGAGGCACCTTCGGTCGAGTCGAGCGCTCCGGTGGAGGTTCCTTCGGACCCGAACGCAAGCTCGGCGCTGCCGCGGACATACGCGCAAGCCTGCGCCGACGTTCTCCGGTACCTCGACGCGTACCAGCCGGCAATCGACCAGTCGGGTGAGGAAATGGGTATGACGCGTGAATCATTGGCAAACGACATGATGACGTCCATCCAGGCTTATCCCGAATGGTCGAGCTTGTCTGCCGACGAGCAGGCCGAGGTCACTCGCGGATTCGCCGCAGCGACCGCAGGAAGCTGCTGACTTACCTTCAGAACAACGATTCCTGAATCGCCACGCCAGGGGATACGAACTCGCCGACGGTGATGGTTCGACCGACCAGTCCGGACACGTCCGCGACAAAGCGTGGTGATTCAGGGTCGGTGTCGATCCGCAGCGATGCGATCGACCCGGCAAGGCCCTCCAAATACAGAGAATGCTCCCCGGACTCGAAAGTGTGCGGATACGCGATCAACGGTGCCGCATCGAAGACTATGTCGGCGCACGCCGGCGCCGTCCATTCTTCGGGAGCCTCCAGGATCTCGATGCCGTCGATGTCCACTCCGATGTCCTTCAACTCGTCTTTGATCGACGATACGAAGTGATGCAACGACTTTCGGATTTTTTCGCGATCCAAAGATCCTGTCAGCGCTTCAATCTTTCGAGACGTACGTATGGCCTGGCTCAAGTGGAACTCTTCCGACACCCGGGCTTCGAGTGAACGGATGCTGTAACCGTCTGTCGACCGTGCGACGAACAACGCGCAGACTGCTCCCTGCTCGGCGACTCGCGGATGCTTGCGGAACTCGGACGCCGTCCCCACCTTCATCTGACCGCCGGCGAATACGTCGACGTAGAGCCATTGTGGTTGTGCGAGGTAGGTACGCACGTTCGGATGAATGTGCGCACCGCTGACGTGTGCCTGATGAACTGTGGTGAACCCCTCACGATTTCGGCACCGATCGCATTGGCGTCCGGCAACGACGGTGGCCCCGCGGTCACACGGCGAGTGGCCTGGACCTTCTGCGGTGAGATCTCGCCACCCGAGGCAACGGCGGCCCTTCGCTTTGTCGACGGAGAATCGCAGTACCGAGTCGTGAGTGAAGAACGTCGTAGCGGAAGTGGTGTCGTCGACGCATCGGATCCGCGGTGCTGTCGGGTTCGACCATTCGATTCCGCGGACGAGCAGGGTCATGATGAAGTGTCGATTCCTTCTGGACGAGGCGTCGTCGCGGTTGGCGCGGTAGTTCGGAGGTCGACACCCATGGTAGTCAGTGCGCGGGCGGGTCAGTGCAGTGGTTGTGCCCCTCGTTGTCCGAGCATCAGTGTCATCAGCCCGGATTCCTGGCTCTGGGTGTTGATCATGTCGCGGGCCGACTGTTTTACCGGTCCACGCTCGAGCAGGGCATCGGCAGCCTGCGCCATGGCGATCCCGCCGCGGTGGTGGCGTTCCATCAGTTGAAGGAACAGAACCTCGGCATCGCTGCCTCGAGCGGCGCCCAATCTCTCGAGTTCCTCGGTCGTAGCCATTCCTGGCATGACCTCGGTGTCGGTGTCGGGCGCAGCGGGTGCCGCGTGATGATGGCCATCGCCAGTACCGCTCGCGGATACTTCCATCCACTCCATCGGCGTTCTACTGTTCGGTGGCACATCCGCCAGTCGGAGCCAACCGAGCATGACACCGATCTCGGTTCGCTGAACATCGTCGATCTGCTGGGCCAGTCTCGTCACCGCCGGGTTCACATCAGGATTCAGACGCGCGAGGATGAAGAGGGCCTGCTGATGGTGTGTCGCCATGTCGTGCACGAATCCGATTTCGGTTTCGCTCAGAACAGCTGTCTGCGTGTGGTTCTCGGGCGCGAACAGGGGACGCAATGCTGCGCCGAGTACGAGCAGCATCAGTGCCGCAGCCACCAGCGCGACGGCTTTGACCGATCGCGTAGCCGTCATGATCCGACAGTCGTTTTCTGGTTCGAGGGCGGTGCGTAGACACCGTTTTCGAGCTGCATGGCAACAAAGCCGTTGTCGGCGCACGTCGCCCACAACGTGGTCCCTCGCCATTCGGGTGGGGAGAAGCACCAATCGGTGGAGATGTCGCCGAGAGCAACCATGCCTGACCGCGAACTCAGCGCTTGGCCGGGGTCGAACTGACCTTGCGCGATCGACTGCGCAATTGCCGGCGTGCTGAGAATGGGTACCCCGATGAGCGAGGCGAGAGCGTGCGGCGAGTTGGCGAGTTGGAGATTGTCGCCGGTTCGGGCGGGTGGGTTGAAGTACGCAATTTCGTGGACGTCAAAGGGATCTCGAACATCGAAAACCCGAATCCCGCTCGAGATCCATCCACACGCCAGCGCCGTCGGGTCGACTGGGCGATCGGCCGAACAGTAGTGCGATTCGTACGCGAACAGGGATCCACCGGCAGCGGACGCCAGTGCAGCGTCCTGATTCTCCGGCAGATTGATCTCGAGCTTCACCGAATTGACGACGGACGGTTCGTTGTCATTCGAGACGTCGATCAATTTGACGCCGCCGGAACCACCCTCGTCGACGGTGAACAGGTACGGCGAACCGTCGTAGGTGACCGGAATGCTGTGTTGGGTGGCCCAGCCGTCGGTCCACGAGAGCTGGGACAGTTGGCGCACTCGCGGATTCGGGACGCGGCGCTGAACCTCACTGATGTCGAGAACATGTATTCCGCCGAGATTGTTCGACAGGTACATGCGATTTCCGTCGGGACTGATGCCGAAGCCGTGGGTCGACAACCCGATGAGGTCCTGCCAGATGACGCGGGGGTTGGCGGGATCGGTGAGATCGACGGCGCTCACAACACCGGGCGCGGTGCCGGAGGACCAGTATGTGTTCCCGTCCGGTGAGAATCCGCCTTCGTGGTTGGTGATGGGCAGCAGCATTCCCAGATCGGTTCCGGGTCCGGGGTTGAGCAGTTTCGGGTGCGCGCAGTCGGAGATGTCGTAGACCGACATCAGGCCGACGCCGGTCAAGAGCGGAACGCCCGTGCCCACCAGCAGCTTTCGTGCGGTGTTGACTTTGAGACTCTCCCACGTTCCGGCGAGCATCGCGGGTTCGGTCAGGGTAGCGGTGAGTGCGGGGTTGGCAGGATTCGATACGTCGAGAACTTGGACACCCTGCGCGGGGCCCAGGAGGTTTCCGGGGAAGAAGCTGCCGACGTACGAGCAGTGTTCGAAGTTGGTGGACGTGATTCCGCCGCCGCGACCCGAGTAGCCGCCGATCTGAGACATGTTGCAGCTGTATCCGTCTCGGCTGCGTCCGCTGTTTCGGTCCTCGGCGGGCACATCGCCCTGCAATCCTGTCTCGGGCATCGAACCGGGCCCGCATTCCGCGCGACTTGCTGCATTCGAGCCGACGCCTGAAGCCTCGAGGATGGAGCCGGGGGCAGCGGCGGGTTCGGCAGCGGCAACACACACCGGAAGGATGGTGATCAATGCGACGAGCGCGATGGCAGATCTGGTTCTGATGGTCGTGAACGATTTCATCGAGTCCAACTCCCGGTGCGGGATTGCCTTTCGTATCTCACGGACAGACGTGCCTCACGGACAGGCAGCACGGAGGGCAGGCGCGTGTTCGAGCGCTCACGACGGTCGGGTCGGGGTGTGAACCGGTGTCGGGCCGCAACCAACCGGACAATGCTGTCCGGTTGGTATCGTAGTGTGCGTGACATCGTCTGGCCGCGTCAATAGCGGATCCCTCAACAGAGGGCCGAGAGATGCGGCGCGCAATCGTGCGGCGCTCATCGCAGCAGCTCGCGAGGTGTTCGCCACTCAGGGTTTTGCTGCTCCGCTCAGCCTGATCGCCCGCACGGCAGGCGTCGGCCAGGGCAGCCTCTACCGGCACTTTCCCACTCGCGAAAGCCTTGCCCTCGCGGTGTTCGACGAGAACATCGTCGAACTGCAAGACCTGGCTGCCGATCCGGATTCGACTCTCGACGATCTTTTTCGTTTGTTGGTCGACCAGATCACCACCTCCATCGTGTTCGTGGAGGTCATCAAGCCCGTCTCCTTCGGCGACTCTCGACTGAATTCGGCAGGCACCCGCCTGACCGATCTCCTCGAAGGACGCCTCGAGGAGGCGCGTCGAGCTGGGAAGATACGCGAGTCCGTCACTGCTGAGGGCGTGATCCTGGCGATCGCCATGTTTGCCGCGATCATGGAACGGACCGCCGAGAGCTCGCGAAGAGAAGTCGCGCACTCGGCGTGGAACCTTCTTGTGCAGGGACTGGCCGGACCGGCAGCGGCGGGCTGAGACGCGTTCGCCTCGCGTCTCGAAGTGATCGCCTAGGCTCGTGCCATGGCTATTGTCTGGACAGTTCCTCGCGCTATCGGCTCCACCCTGCTCGTTGCTCCGTTGATCAAGGAGTTTCTTGTCGAGGGTGACGCCACCCTTGATGCAAAACTGACTGCCGTCGGTACGGTCTCTGCCTCTCTCGAGAAGCAAGTCGGTCGCACGTTCACCTCGATCAGCGCTGCTTCGGCGGCAATCTTTTCCGGTGCTGCCGGCTCCAGTAGCGTGCCCGACGCACTCCGTCTGGCCGTGATGCGCACTCTGTCCACCGAGGTCGTCGTCCGGAAGCCGGCTCCGCAGCCGTTTACCGAAAAGGTCGGGAAGAGGCTGGGGCAGTACGTCTTCGCCCTGCGCGACCCGCGAAACGACCAGATATTCCATGTTGGGCACGGCACGGGAAATCAGGTGTTCGCGCCGGTGTTCGAAGCGCTCGGTGAACTCGCGAACCTCGAAGGTGCGGACGGCCCGGCCGAGGCGAATACTGCAGTGACCGCAGCCAAGATCGCTCGGATCCGCGAAATTTACGACGCAGGTTCGGCGGTGGAGCACTTCGTACTTCTCCGCTCGGTCTCTGCCGCTACCGATTCGGCCGCCACCACGGGAGAGATCGTTCGCGGAATCGCGGAAGCATTGCGGATCACCGACGCGGGAGACGGGCTGACCAACCTCGCTGGCGACACGTCGGACAAGGACACCCGTGCGACCCGCGTCGAGGAACTCGCCTTGCGGTACTCGGCGGATCCCGCGCCGGAACTCCCGACACCGAGCATCGTCCTTCATGTACCGGCATCGGCTCGTCCGGGAGCAACGCCGGAAGAGATCTACGAACTCGCGCGCGCCGAGTGGTCTGCCGGGGCGGCTGTCCGCGCCGAGATCGGCATCCCGGTTCTGGTGTTTGCGGACAGCATCATTCGTGGTGCATTCCGCGCTCAGTCGTGGGAGGTGTCCACGCGCAACGCCGACGGTAGCCAACTGTGGCGGTTCAACGGAACCGTCGACGACGAGCTTGCTGCCAAGTACGTCGGAACGGAAGTCACCCCCCACAACGTCGGCCTGAAGAAGTGGCCCGTCAGTGGTTGGGTCACGCGGTTGACCACCGCCCGCCCAGGTGCGGTTATGCCGGGACCTCGTAAGTCCAAGTAAGGCAACAGTTCCAGGTAGGTAACACTGTGGGGCGGGATCCGACCGGATCCCGCCCCAC